>NC_002967.9:1421600-2132400 GCF_000008185.1 Treponema denticola ATCC 35405 | reverse complement strand
GTCTGTCACATAAGCACAAAAGAAGGAATAAGGCTTGTTGCCGAGGCAAAAAAAAGCGGGCTTAGTATTTCGTGCGGGGCTACGGCTCATCATGCCCTCTTAAATATTGATTCTTATAAAAAGTCCGGTATCTTTGTAAAAATGAACCCTCCCTTACGTGAAAAAGAGGAACAGGAAGCCGTTTTTAATGCCCTCATTTCAGGCGGAATTGACTGGATTGAAAGCGACCACGCTCCGCACACATATGAAGATAAGAAAAAAGGCGCTTCCGGTATTCCGGGCTTTGCCGGTTCTCTGATTCTTTTAAAAGAACTGCGCAAGGCAGGCTGCTCCGAAAAAAGACTGGACGAACTTTGCGGTAAGGCCGTAAACCATATTTTTAAACTTGATTTGTCTTATAAAGTCCCCTCAAATACCGAAATCGATGCCTCCCTCCCAAGTTTAAGATCCGGCTACCCCTTCGATGCCTTTGAATTTTTTGGTATTTCCAAATTTTCTTTTTTAAATTTTATTGTTACCTTGACTATATGTACAATAGCATATATACTATAAATTACAAGGTAGTTAGAAATGATTTTTGAATGGGATGAGATCAAAAATGAAAATAATATAAAAAAGCATGACGGTATTTCATTCAAAATAGCTGCTCGCGTGTTTCTTGATAGTAAGCGTAGAGAAAAATATGATGAGCAGCATTCAACCCTTGAAGAACAGCGTTGGAATGCGATTGGGCTTGTTGAAGATGTGCTTTTTGTTGTGTTTACGGAAAGAAAAAATGATATAATTAGGCTTATATCAGCACGGAAAGCAAATCAGGAGGAAATAAATGAATACTATAGTAACTATGACATTAGATGATTTAAAGAAAACTCCGCTTACCGAAGAAGAAAAACAAACTATCCGAAAGGCAAAGTCTATACCTACTGATGACTGCCCCAAACAATCTAAAGAGGAGCTTGCTAAATTCAGGCCATGGTATGAAGTACATCAAAAAAGTGAAACTAGTATTAAAATAGATGCTGATGTATTGGAATGGTTTAAAGCTCAAGGTAAAGGCTATAAAACAAAAATCAATTCTGTTTTACGCTCTTATGCGTTCGGTTAAATTCGAAGTTTTACAATTTTCCCCATATTCTTTCTCAATTTTACTTGGTATTTTAAATTTTTTGATGTATAATGGAAGAGCAGTTATATTTAGGATTCGGCCTTTATTATAGGAGGTTTTTTATGAAGAAGACGTTATTTTTTATTTTGGTGATACTTGTTTTGATGGTGTCATCCTGTAATTTGTTTTTAAAAGAAGAATATGGCGAGCTTATTTTAAGCTTTGACGGAAGCCTTCCCGACGGAGCCAGAGCCTTGGATTCAAACGGGCTTCCCAGTCTTTTGTCTTCGCCTATGAAAATCAATATAATCAGAGAGAATGGCTATACAATAACAAGAGAATTAGGAGCTGAAGAACCCAAGTCTCTGATTGAGCTTGTTCCTGTCGGCGAAAAAATCGGCATAAAAGTCATTTTAATCAGTGATCTTGCCGAATGGGCCGGCTATGCCGAGCACATCGTTACGGCAGGACCCAATAAGGTTGCCGTAGAGCTGTCTAAAAAGTCGAAAGGTGTTGCCAATCTGCTGTTCTCCATTACAGGAAAAGACCCTTCAGGGAGCAATATCGTATCCTTAAGCACGCAAAACGGTAAAAAACTGCTCGATGGAATTCTTATCGGCAGCACAAAACCGATTGCCGCACGGGATAAAGTCGGTAGAATATATGTGCTGTATGAAGATACCTCATCTACTCATCTTAAACGCTTTGATGTGGAAGGTAATGAAGATACTGACTTTGAAACAAAGCTTACTGATGCACTACCGTCCGGCGTTACTATCAGTTATATTGATAATATCGCGATTGATATAGACGATAATTATATCTTTTTGTTTAAACAGAATACCGTCTATTGCTTCAAGGAAAAAGAAGATCATTCTTTTCAATCTTTTAGCTATGATTCATTCCCAACTGTGCCGGCACCAGTGCCGAGTTCTAGTGCCGTTGCAGTATATGATGATGTACTGTTTGCTGTGTATAATGATACATTGTTTGCCTGTGGGTTTGAATTTGAAGATCTCCTCACTCCAGGTAATAAGCGTTTAAAATTTGAATCGCAAGCATCGAGAAATCCCTTAAATAAGCTTCGCACAGAGCCTATCTTCGGTAATAATCTTACTGAGTGTACCGGACTATTTGCAGACGAAAGCGGTGTGTACTGCTTGCTTAAAGAGCAGGAATTGCGTCACGGAAAACTATACGCACTTGGTCAGCTCGTATGTTATACCTACTCCGGCAGTACGTTTACAAAAAAAGCAGAAACAGGGCTTAATCCTGCTGCTTCAACCGCAGACCCCATCGCCTTTGACGCACAGTATTTTTCCAATCCGGTCGGTTTTATCGGCTATGACGAAGAGAATATCTACATTGCAGACGATGGACTGGATATTCAGTATGTAAACGAAAACTGGCATATCAAGAGCAACAAAAACCGCATCGCTGCATTTAAACGGAACACAAATGCGATAACCTTCGAAGACACGGCGGCAACGTGGTATGAGCAAAAACCGGAATATAAAAAGCCCGAGACGAAAGTGCTGCTGTGGAAAAAGGGTAACTACGGTATGCTCTATTGGACAAGTACGGACGGAACAGATGCTTTTAGTGAAGAGAACAAGCTTTTTGAAGACAGCCCTGGGGTACGACCTACCGATAAGTTCTGCTATGACCAGGACGGTAACCTGTATATAATGTATCAAGATGCAGGTTCTAATAAAGGTGTCAGACGTTTTGCGTTGAAAGAAGACGGCTCGTATGAGAAGTCCGGACTTAACTATTATCCTATAACAAGCTTTCCTATTTTTGCGATTGCTGTCGATATTTCCGACGGACAGAATTTTCTGTATTATGCGTATAATAATGGTCCTAATGGATTCATACAAAGATTTCGCTGGAATTTAGGAGATACGTTTGACCATGCGACGCCGGATGGACCGTATCTTGGGAAATTTGATGATGCGGATAAGGCTCCGGTTACCGCTCTTGCCGCAAACAAGGACGGCGTGTTTGCTGCCGTAAAAGAAACTTATAAAGAAGTCGTCAGTGGCGTCAATATCGATAAATATCGTCTGAAGGTAAAAAAATACACCAAAACCGGCAATCCCGCACATTTGGACAGTGAAATTACCCTTGTTGATAATGCCGTTTCGTATACCGATGTATCAGATCCGCCGAATCCGATCGCCGACCCCAATCCAGGGGATGATCCTAATCAAGCTTGTCATCAATATCAAGAGACAATTAACGGTTTGCAGATAGGTAACGGTAGGTTGTACGGTATTTCATCAAAGCTGCATCGGAAATGGATATTATATAATAGTAGGTATTTTACGGATGTCTTTAAACACAGCAGTATACTGTACAAAATCGGTAAGACGGCGGATGGATTCTCCGGCAACGCAGAGAAGCTCGCTGAAAAGAGTGCCGTACCTCCGCAGGGTTCAAATCCGGGAGTCGGTTATGGATTTTACCGCTTTATTGCCGTAAAATACGATGAAGCCGAACGGATCAAGTTCATCATCGCTTCGGATAGCGCATGGGGTGATGGAGTCAGCAGCTGGAATGGGGACAATAGCGACAATATTGTGGAATTCAGTTTAAAGGACATGCTATTCAAAGAGGATAAGCAATCGGGCGGTGGATTCTCTAAGACTTTTAACAGTTCCGGTTTTGCCTGGTACTAAACCGTACGATGAATTTTCTCCAACGCCGCGCCGCGCGCTTCGGATGTGCGGCCGAGCAAAAGCCGCTCGTAAGCCTCTGCGTTCCCCTTTACGGGACGGAGGGGCTTGTCGGGCGGTTTTTAGACAGTGTGTTGCAGCAGGACTCTGCACTGCTTTTTGAAACCATCATTGTAAACGACGGCAGTCCCGGCACAAAAGAACTCAGGCGCATCATTAAAACGTACGCTAAGCGGTTTAAAGAGCGGGGGCTGCCGCTCGTGTTTTTGGAACATAGTAAAAACCTCGGGACGCTTGAAGCGCGGCGTACGGCAACCAATGCGGCATCGGGCGAATACCTCACCTTTGCCGACCCCGACGATGAGCTGCCGCCTGACGCTCTCCGCATCTTATACGATGCAGCCTGTGCATCCGGCGCGGATATTGTACATGGCAGCATTGCCGTATTCGGTACGGAAAACGAACCCGAAAAGCGTGTTACCTCCTTTGCACAAAAAGCCGCACAAGTATATCATGGGACGCTTACCGGGGATGAGATTCTCCGCGGTTTTTTTATCGAGCATCTCTATGCGGCCTTTGTATGCGGCAAGCTTTTTCAAACAGCCCTCGTTCAAAAAGCGTATGGCGAAATTCCGTTTACATATTGTACGATGGCGGAAGATATGCTTCTTTACTTTTTTATCTCCTTATATGCCGGTAAATACCTAGGCATACCCGATACCGTGTACAAGTACCGTATCAATACAGGCCTTACTTCCCGCCGCCAAATCACAGACCTTGCAGGATTGCAAAAAGTGTGCTCAGCCGCTTCGGTGTTTACTGTCATTTTTTCTTATTTGGATGAACACCCTGATCTTGGCAGCGATATACGCGAAGCGGTACGGGATTTAGGCCGCTCTCACTATGCCGATAACCTCAAGCAGCTGGAAATCTGCGTAGTTCCTTCATTACAGGAAGAAGCTCGGGCGATGCTGGAAGAATGGTGGGGAATGCATAATTAAAAATTATGGAATGAGCTCACCGTTTGACACTTGTCCTTTGACAATTTTTTCATTTATGTGCTATAATATACTTTATGGAGAAAAATTATTGGAAGATAGGTGTATTGATTATCATTTTTTTAGGGCTGGTAGGAGCGGGGACGCTCGTTGTTTATCAAAAACTCCCGGCGGGACTCCCTTTGGAACATCCTGCCAAAGTACAGGCGGAGCTTTCTAAAACGGAAACTGCCGAGCTTGAAAAGCCTAAACAAGAGAGCGAAAACACGGAACCTAAAAAAGAACTTAAAAAGGAAGAGCCTAAAAGGGTTGTACCTACAAAAACGCCCGGGAAGGAAGTACCTAAAAAGGCGGAACCCAAAACGATAGAACTTAAAAAAGTATCTGAGGCAAAAGAGAGCACGGTTCCGGCTGACCATGTTCAACCGGCTGAAAAGCCCTCAATGGGAATCTCCCTTGCCGATAAGGATAAAAAAACTTTTAACTGGTCCTTAGGCCTCTTAGCCGAGGCAAATATGAATTCGCCTGAAGCTTGTGCAATGGGCACAGGGCTTTACACCCTTTTTATGCTTCCTTTAAACCTCAAAATAGGGCACCTATCCTTGGGAGCAAAGGCTCTTTATTCCAATGACTTTAAAAAACATCATATTTTTGATGCCGCCCTCTTATTCCGTTGGAATTTTTATGATTTTTCAAAGATAAAAGAACGGGATTCGGGCTTTTTTATCCAATTGGAAGGCGGTGCCGTTTTCGGCCTAAAAGAAAGAGAGCCTTCAAAACTTTTTATGTATGCCCTCGGCGAAGCCGCATTCGGTTACCGCTTTACAATAAACAACTTTTTTATCGAACCCTATCTAAGAGGCGGCTATCCCGTAATCTGGGCAATAGGAATCAGCGGAGGATTTAGAATATGAAAAAATTTTTTGTTTTATTTTTGGCGATACTTTTTGTATCGGTTTCGGCTTGTAAAAACCCGTTTTTTAAAAACATGCTGGATAAGGATTCGGGGAGTGAAGGGACCGGAGATTGGAATTCTCAAAGTTCCGATGTAGGTTCCTTTGAAGACGCAGGGGACTTTGTAAAAATAATACCTCCTGCAAACGGCATCGTAGGCGTTGCTCCTAACTACGCCTTACCCGGAAATCATGATTATTGGAAAGGTGTATTTATTGCAGGGCGCACGGTAAAACTGAGCCCCTATAAGATCGGCAAAATGGAGGTAACCTATGAGCTATGGTATAGTGTACTAAAATGGAATACTGATAATGGTAGGGGATACATCTTTGCCAATCAGGGAAGAGAAGGCAGTAATGGAGGTGAAGGAGTAGCCCCCACAGGTGCAAAAAAAGAGCCTGTAACAATGATAAGCTGGCGAGACTGCATAGTGTGGTGTAATGCGTATACTGAAAAAGAAAAAGGAATAGGCGAATGCGTCTACCGCAAAAAGGACAATCATACGGTTGTATTAAAAGATGCGACGGCAACAGCTGCTTGTGATTCAGCCTATGCCGATATGAATAAAAAAGGCTTTAGACTTCCGACGGAAGCCGAGTGGGAATATGCTGCCCGCAGGCAGGGAAGCAATACTGAAAATGCGGCACAATACGGCGATGTATGGCTGACCAAATTAAACAGTGCAAGCGGAGCCAAAGATAAATGGGATACGGCTGAAACAGGAGAGGTTGCATGGTATAAAGGTAATTCAGGAAATAAAACTCATCCGGTAGGAAAAAAGCGGGCAAATGCTCTAGGTTTATACGACATGTCGGGGAATGTCACCGAATGGTGTTTTGATTGGGATGACACCATAGCAGCAGAAAATGTTACCGATCCTCAAGGTGCCGCGTCGGGCTCTGCCCGTGTTGAACGCGGCGGCAGCTGGCTCAACTACGCGTACGGCTGCACTGTAGGCGTACGGTACTGCGTCACTCCTGGCAGCAGGAGCGACAATCTTGGCTTCCGCCTGGCTTGTCGGCCATAGAGCCGCTTAAAAATGTACATCCTTGTACATTTTTAAGCTTCGAGTGTTTTTGCTTCGCAAAAAACTCGTAAGCATTGAACCACCGGCATCCGTGCCGGTTGAAGAATGTACGTCCTGTACATTTTTCATCTTAGAGTTTTAGACTTGCGTCTAAAACTCCTGGAAGTTTGGAACCACTGCCGTCCATGGCGGTAAAGCGGTGAAACCGAACAGGCAAAATGTGTGGTGTGGTGCAGTAAATTTTTGAAAAGAAATAGTAAATTATAAAAAGATTTTTGTAATCGATATAAAAAAATCTTCGCAAAGTTGAGCGTGTGCTCAACGCTTTGCGCTCACTGCGGTTAAATAATCAATAAAATTTAATTTTTTTTAAAATTTTTACTATCTGTTGCAAACTTTTCATACAATAATTATGAAAGGGGAAAAAGTTTTCTCTTTTAAATAATTTGTCATGGAGTTTGATATGAAGCAATTATTTAAAATAACCCTCCGCAACGACTATGCCTTTAAGCGTGTTTTCGGCACTGAGGAAAACAAGGACGTACTACAGGACTTGTTAGAATGTATATTGGATAGTAATATGTTTTTTAACTATTGAAAAATTGATATTTATATGGTAATATCTTTAATAAAGATAATGCTAAAAATTTACAAAATAAGACGGGTTCTTAGGGCAGAGCCCTAAGCGGTTCTTTTGAAGATAGGAGGGGTTATAGGGGAGGAAAGAAATCTTTTATCCGAAAAAGTGTCTTTCCTCCCCTAATTAAT
Source organism: Treponema denticola ATCC 35405 (assembly GCF_000008185.1). Lineage (NCBI taxonomy): Bacteria > Pseudomonadati > Spirochaetota > Spirochaetia > Treponematales > Treponemataceae > Treponema > Treponema denticola. The sequence continues at coordinate 2,124,870 of NC_002967.9, read as the reverse complement.
CAGGAGGTGAGAGAAGTGTTAGCAGAAAATTCAGAGATAATGAAAAAAGCAAATACCGCTATTTCTGTAATGGAAATGAGTCCTAGAGATAAATGGCTATATGATTCCCGTATGAAATATGAACATGACAGGGCTTCATGTATAAGCGAGGGTTATCGGCAAGGTCTTGAGCGTGGTCTTGATAAAGGTGCATACCAAAAAGCTCTCGAAACGGCAAGGCTGATGCGTATGCATAATTACCCCATTGCCGAAATTTGTACAATGACCGGTCTTTCCAAAGAAGAAGTAGAAGCGATTAATTAATTGGCATCCGTCCTTTTCAATACATCAAATACTTTTCCCTCATCTTTAAAAACTTCTTTTCGTCTTTTTCGATAAATTTAAAGTAGTCATCTAAGGAAAGGCTCTTCGAGCTTAGCTTGTTTGTTCCGGTTAATAAATTAAGGCCGCAGAGTTCGGCAGGGTAGTTATTTATCTTAAAATTATTGGGATACATTTCCCTTATTGTGTACAGCACCGCAATTGCACTTTTTACGGGCAAGAATTTGTTTTTATCCCTTACGATAATTTGAACCCCTTCGCATAGCTCCTCCTTATAAACCGAAAGAGCCGGTGTAAAATAGGCGGGCTTAAAAAAGACTCCCTCAAGTTTGAGGGCATTTAAAGCTTCTGCTAGAGCCTCGGCATCTATATAGGGGGCTCCTATGTATTTAAAGGGCATGGTTGTTCCTCTTCCTACCGAAATGTTTACTCCTTCAAAGATACAAAAGCCGGAATAAACTAAGGCCGTATCGGCCGTAGAAATATTCGGCGAGGGCGGCACCCACATTAAATTAAGGTCTTCAAAATAGTCTTCACGCTTCCAGCCCTGCATGGGGACTATTTTTAAATTACAGCCTATCTTAAATTCTTTATTGAACATTAAGGCTAATTCTCCGACAGTCATTCCGTGCCTTTGGACAATCGGAAAATAGCCCGTAAAGGATTTAAACTCCTCTTCCAGAATATTACCTTCAACATTTATGCCGTTTATGGGATTGGGCCTGTCAAACACAACAAATGTTTTTCCGTCACGGGCACATGCTTCCATGGCATAGGCCATTGTGTAAATATATGTGTAAAACCTTGCTCCTACATCCTGAATATCGAAGCATAAAACATCTATTTGTTGAAGCATCTCTTTTGTGGGCCGCTTTGTTTTTCCGTAAAGGCTGTAAACGGTAAGGCCTGTTTTTTTATCTACCGTATTGGAAATACCGGCTCCCTCCCTCGCATTTCCCCTTATTCCGTGTTCCGGAGAAAAAAGAGCTTTAAGATTCGTCTTTTCGTATAAGATTTCGATGCTTGATCTTCCTGAAGAGTCTATACCTGTTTGATTGGTAATCAATCCAATTCTTTTTCCTTTAAAAAGATTAAAAAATTCGTCTGCGCGTTCAATTCCCGTCTTAAAATCAGACTCGTCCGGCTTTCCATTGGCAAAGCTAATGATTGCAAGACTAAAAAAGCAAAATAGAAAAAACATCTTTTTCATTTTGATTGACCTTCAGCTTGTTTTTTTGCCAAGCTTTTCTTTGAGTTCCTTGATTGAATTTCCGCAAGTATTGCCGCAGCTTTTTCGCTTTTTAAAAACTTCCTCAATATTGCAGATTGCTTTGATTGTTCTTTTATGCTTTCCATTATGGCTGTCAAGTCCTTGCGGGATCCTTCGTTGTCATAAATTTCAGGAATCATATTTATAAGTTCGTTTCTGCCTACCGCAAGTTCTATAAGCATTTGGTCCAGCATAGCATTATCATAGTTTTTAAATGCGGAATAAATAAGCGTTGTAACGGCTCCATAGTTTTTTGCAAGATAAAAATCGCCCTCATATTTTCCGCGTAAGTTTCTTCCGAAAAGGGCAGGGGTGTTTTTTGCACTTGTAAAGATTATGATTATTAAATCTTCTTTAGGGTCAATTAGTGTCAGTGTTCCCGTCCAGCCCGTGTGTCCTATAGTGTCCGCACTTGCAAGCTGCGAGAAAGCCCAAGCGTAGCTGTTATTGAGCCCCTGCCTTCTCCAGCCTAAGCCTGCCTGCGAAAAAAAATTCCCCTGACTGGTAAATAAATTCAAAACGCTTGAATCGAATAGTTTGATATTTCCATAGCCGCCTCCGTTCAGCATGACCTGAGCCAAGACTGCTATACTTTCGGCATTTGCAAAAAGCCCCGCATGACCGCTTACCTGATCCATTGCATTGTAGGCCTCAGGGTCATGTACCGTCCCGTGAACCGGCATGTATTTTATGTCTTTGAATTTTTCGTCCTTTGTTCTTTTGACGGCCCGTATTTCGGTTGCGGTAATATCCTCTTTTGTAAATCCTTTTTTTAATGGTTCATAGCAAATCGAAGATAGATTTAAGGGCTTATAAAGATTTTCTTCCGTATACTTATCTAAGGGAAGGCCTGTTACTTTTTCTATAATCAAACCTAAGAGCATATAATCTATATCTGAATATAAAACCTCGGTACGCGGAGAATATATTAAAGGTGTGTTGCAAATCAGCTCTAAAACAATTTCTTTATTTTGTCTTTTATCGGTTTTCTTTTTTTGTGTTATTTTTTTGTTCACATAATATTGTGCCCCTGCCGGGAAACCCGCCTGATGCTTTAATAAGTCTTCAACCGTAATATCGCTCTTTCCCTTAAAAAGAGCTTTTTTTTTGTCCTTAAAATCAGGAAAAAAATCTTGTACCTTATCATAGATTGAAATCTTTTCTTCCGATATAAGTTTTTGTAAGGCGAAATTTACCGTATACATTTTGGTATTGCTGGCTAGATCAAAAAGAGTTTCTTTTGTGATAGGCTTTTTGTTTTTTTGCATCAGAGGTTCTCCAAAATCATCTACGGTGCTGATATAGCCGTAGGCCGAGTTTTTTATCATCCTTCCGTTCTTTACCACTACAAGCTGAACCGATGGAAAACCGTTTGCTGTTTGCGCCTTCATAATGTCATCTATTATTTGAAAGGCTCTATAATTTACGTTATTTAATTTTTCCGTTTTTTCGATAATGGAAGGGTAGGGGATTTTTACCGATAAGGTATAGGTTTTCGAAAAGCCATTATCATCTTTTTCTGCTTCAATGTTTGTAATAAGTAAGTTATTGGTACCGTTTATTACCTCATCTCCGATATAAATTTGAGTGTATTTATTTTTACAGATTTTTTTTGTATCGATTCTTTTTCCGTTTAAGTATAAGAAAAAATTCTTTACATTTTCGGTATAAAAATAAACATAGCCCTGTCCCGTATAAGCCTTAAAAGGGATAAAACCGTTTGGTAAAATTGAAGGATCATATTTTTCTTTTTCCGGAGGAAAGCTTACATCCGTCTGAAAGCCTGAAAAGCCGCCTTCGGTTTCTTCCGATTTATAAATGTCTGCGTCTGCCGGATCGGTCTTTATCTTTGATATTTGAGCCGAGCGGCATGACAATATTAAACCTGCTAAAAAAATGCACAAAAACTTTTTCATTCGGTTATTGTATCATAAAATTTAAAAATAGAAAAGAAGAGAAATTTCTTCTTGCACATCAAGGGATTATCGTATATAATGAATTCGGAGGTTTGATAAACAGTTCGGCAGGAATTCAGCCTCACTGTTTATCTGCCGAGTTTGCCTTTCGGCAAACATCGCATTATTGTATGCGGTTTTGTAAACAAACCGCTTGAAAAAACTTTTTTCAGGATTTGATAATCCTTGCAAAAAGTTTTTATGGGAGATAAAATTATGTCAAAATTTAAAATGCAAAAAGCAAGTGCCGAAATTCTGGATAAATTGATAAAGCCTGTTTCATCGATTACCGGCTCCCATCATGAGGGCTTTTTACTGACTGCAGGATGCGGAACTGAGCGTGAACAATGGAATACAATGACTGCAGGTTGGGGATCTATAGGCTTTTTATGGAATAAACTGACTGCTACCGTTTATGTAAGACCTACCAGATATACTTCCGAATTTATCGATAAAGAAGATTATATAACTCTTTCTTTTTTTGACAAAAATGATCCATGGGCTCGGAATGCGTTGGCTTTTTGCGGCTCCGTTTCGGGACGAAATGTAGATAAGGCAAGGGAAACCGGCTTAAAGCCCGTGATGCTTGATGACGGTGTTATAGCTTTTGAGCAGGCTAAGGTTGTGCTTTCATGCCGCAAGTTATACCGAAGCGAATTCGATATGGATTTATTTGTGGACCCGCAGATTATTATAGATTCATATCCAAAAAAAGATTTTCATTATGTTTATATTTGCGAGATAGTTTCCGTTTATACAAAATAAAGTTATTCGGTGCAGGTTTAACGGCCTATAATGGATATATTTGCACCGAACCATTTTTTACTAGTTTTTTCTAAAAAATCGGTTTTAGCCATCTCTTCCAGAGTCGATTCGACTGCATTCTTCAGGGCAATGTCTTCTTTTCGAAAGGCTATAACATATTCTTCATAAGCTATGGCTTCATCCAGCACTCGGTAAGAGCCTTTTCTTGTTTGTATTAGGTTGTTAATTGAAAGAAGGTCGTATACTACACATTCTACCTCATCCTTTTCAAGAGCATTTATAGCTTCTTGAGCATTCTGAAACACAACCGTATTCGTAAATACTCCGAGACTAGATTCGGCTTTTTTTAAACTTTCCTGTATAAATGATGAGGAGGTAATACCTATTTTCTTTTCCCTTATGTCTTGAATGGAATAATAAGGCGACTTATCCTTTACAACCAATATTATAGCACTCTTTATATAAGGTGAGGTAAGAGAATAAACTACATCACTTTCCTTACTGTATACAAAGGCACTCCATATACAGTCGATTTCTCCATCCTTAAGTAAACTTTCTCTTTGATTCCACTTAATTACTTTAAAAATCGGCTTTATCTTCATCCGATTACACAGCTCTTGAGCTACTTCAATGTCATAGCCCTCCATTTTTGTCGTAAAAAGGTTTAGAACGGAAAAAGGAGGATGGTCATCTCTTATACCTATTATTAATTCTTTTTTTACAAGAATTTTTGCAAGAGAAATATCGTTTTCTTTTTTTTGGATACGGACGGCCTTGGGTTTACAAGATATCATAACTAATACCGTAAATAAAAAGAGAAAACTAAGTTTAAAAATATGATTGGGATTTTTTTTCATAATAAATCTTCCTTATTTACTTTCCAAAAATCAGTAAATCTACGCCGAACCATTTCCTTGAAATCTTTTCAAGAACGCCTTTTTTTTCTAAGATGTATAAAACTCTTTCTATTTCCGCTTTTAAAGCCTTATTTCCTTTTTTAAATGCATATACATAGGAGTCTAAGGCTATAGCCTGCTCAACAAGACTGTACACACCAGACTCTTTATTTAAGTATTCTGCCATTAGTGAAATATCTCCGACACAGGCATCTATTCCAAGGGTTTTTAAGTCTTCCAAAATTTGAGGAATATTCTCATATGAATCATTTAGTGAATGGATTTGACTCATCAGATCGGGATTATTTTTAATCAGGTCTGCCCCTAAACTTCCTTTTTGTCCCCCTATCTTCTTACCCTTTAGATCTGCCATAGTTCGAATATTCCTTGATCTCAGAGTTAAAATAACTACGGAATTGCGTAAATATGCTTGTGAAAGCTCATAGGCCTCATTCCTCTCATCCGAATAAGAGAATCCTGATGCAATACAGTCGATGGCTCCGGTATTTATCAACTCATTTACTTCGGTGGGAACTATAGTGCGGAATTCTGCCTTGATATTCATTATGTCTGCTATTTCTTCGAAGACATCAATATCAAAGCCTATTATTTCGTTTTTGTTATTATAAAAGCATATAGGCGGATTATATGCATTTACCCCTACAATGATTTTAGATCTTACAAGAACTTCGGCTAATGAAACGTCATTCGAAGATATTTCATTGATTTCATTTTTTTTGCATGAAAATATCAAGCTGAACAGCAAAATTACCGCAAAAAAAACTGCCTTTGAGTTTAATTTATTACGCATAGAACTAATATATCACAGTATCCGTAAATTGTAAAGAACGGAAAAAAGCTTGTTTTTTCATTATTGAAACTTTTATCAAAAAATGATAGAGTATAAGTTAGGAGATATGATAAACAGGAGAAATTTGTGAACGATAAGATTGCCATTATCGGAGCAGGCTCTTGGGGAACGGCCGTGGCCTGTTCTCTAGGAAAAAACGGACACAGGGTTGTGCTTTGGAGCCATACTGCAGGCGTTGCCGATTCGATAAATACGGAACACATAAATGTAAAATATTTGCCTAAGCATAAATTGCCTAAAACCGTTTCCGCTTCTACGGATATGGAAGAGGTCTGTAAGGATGCTTCTTTTATATTTTTGGCAAGTCCTTCGCTCTATTTGACCTCAGCAGTTGAAGAACTTCTTAAATTTGCTCCTTTTAGCCATGATGACGGCGAAATGCCTTATCCTACAATAGCGGTGCTGACAAAGGGTTTTATCCCCGATGAAAACGGAGAGCCTCAGTTTATAATAGACGTTTTGGAAAAAATGCTGCCCGATTTTTATAAAAATCACTTGGTTTATGTAGCCGGGCCCAGCCATGGGGAGGAGGTGGCCGAAGGTAAGCTAACCGGTCTTATAGCTGCATCTCAAAACCCTATGTGTTCTATCCGCTGCCGAGAGATTTTAAGGTCTAGAAGTTTGCTTGTTTATTCCAGCTTGGATATAATCGGAGTGCAGGTTTGTGCGGCCGCTAAAAACGTTGTAGCCGTTGCCTTCGGTGTCTTGGATGCTTTAACCGTAACCTCGGATATTTTCGGTGACAATACCGAATCCCTCCTTTTGGCTGCCGGCCTAAACGAGATTCAGACTATAGGCAGGGCTATGGGGGCGACTCATCCCGAAACCTTTACATCGATTTCCGGAGTAGGCGACCTTGACGTAACCTGCCGAAGTAAATACGGAAGAAACCGCCGTTTCGGTAACGAGATTATCACAAAAAAGATTCTCCTTTCTTTTGAAAATTTGGACGATCTTATTAAAAATATCGATAAAATAGGCTACTTGCCTGAAGGAGTCGTGGCCTGTAAATACCTGAACATTCTGGCAGAAAAGCGTAATTTGAAGCTGCCTATCTGTTCCGGCCTTTATAAAATCTTAAACAAGGAATTAAAACCTCTTGACTTGATAGAAAACTTATTACAGGGAGATACAAAATAATGCTCGAAAATATTACCGAAAAATTCAGCGGGATAATGCGCTCTTTGAGCGGTAAGTCTAAAATTACCGAAAAAAATATTGAAGACACAATCGAAGAAATAAAAACGGCCCTTTTGGATGCCGACGTAAACTTGCGTGTTGTACGCCGTTTTATAAATGCTACGGCAGAAGAGGCCAAGGGAGAAAGGGTTTTAAAATCTGTCGATCCCGGGCAGCAGTTTACAAAAATTGTATACGATAAGATGACCTCCTTTTTGGGGGACGAAAAAAAAGCCCTCGATCTAAGGGGGCCTGACACCCAATCTGTAATCCTCTTTTTAGGTCTCCAAGGTTCGGGAAAGACAACCAGTGCCGCAAAATTGGCCTTAAAGCTTAAAAACGAAGGCAGAAAGCCCTTGCTGGTTGCCTGCGACCTTATCCGCCCTGCCGCCGTAGAGCAGCTTTCCGTTTTAGGCGGAAACATCAGCGTGCCCGTTTACAAAGAAGAAACGAAAGATGCGGTAAAGGTCGCAAAAAATGCTTTGGCCTTTGCAAAAAAGAACTTTTATGACACGGTAATAGTCGATACGGCGGGACGTCTCCAAATCGATGAAGACATGATGAAGGAAATCGTCAATATTAAATCTGCCGTAAAACCTATGGAAACCATTCTTGTTGCAGATTCAATGACGGGTCAAAGTGCCGTTGATGTTGCAAAGGAATTTGACGAGCAGGTAGGGCTTTCAGGCTTAATCCTTACAAAATTCGACTCCGACACCAGAGGCGGTGCGGCTCTTTCCTTAAAGACCATAACAGGTAAGCCCATTTTTTACATAGGAACAGGCGAAAAGCTTGAAGACCTTGAGCCCTTTTATCCCGACCGCATTGCAAGCCGTATCTTGGGCATGGGAGACATTGTTTCTCTTGTCGAAAAGGCCCAAGCTCTTTATGACGAAGAAGAGGCGGAAAAGCTTCAAAAAAAGATGCAAAGCGAAAGTTTCAGCCTTGCCGATATGCTCATGCAGTTGGAGCAGGCCGAAAAGATGGGGCCTTTAGAGTCAATGCTCGATATGATTCCCGGGCTTTCAGGCCAAATAGATAAAGATAAGCTGGACCTTTCTCTTTTAAAACGCCAAAAGGCCATAATTCAATCGATGACCTTAAAGGAGAGGGATAATTTCCGTATTATCGGACCGCCTCGCCGTAAACGTATTGCAAAGGGCTCAGGAACCTCTGTGGGCGATGTAAACAAGCTTTTAAAGCAATTTGAAAAGACCCGTCAAATGATGAGGAAGGTGTCAAAAAACAAGGGATTGCAGGCAAAAATGATGTCCGGCGGACTTTTCGGATAATTTTCCGTATTAAAATTAAAAGGCCTTGAAGCGTTAAGCTCAAGGCCTTTTTAGATGCTCACAGTTTGTTTTTGTGTTTTAAGGATGCATCTTTTTTTCGGATTTTGCCTGGCAGTGGATACATTTTAAAGCATAGGGCAGGGCCTTTAGTCTGTCTTCGGGTATCTGCTCTTTGCAGGTAATACATTTTCCGTACTTTCCCTCTCTTATCCTTTCCAATGCAGAATCAATCTTTTGCAGCTTTTTTACATTATTTTCTCCGATAAATTCGAGCATGTCTCTATCGGTACTATATGATGCCAGATCTGCAAAGTCTTTGGGAATGCTGTTTGCTAAGGTTTCTGCATACTCTTCATCGTTTTTCTGCAATGAAGCGAGTATTTCTTCCCTCTCTTTTAGCAAATATTCTTTCATTTCCTCAATAAACTTCTTTTTCATACACATCTCCTAGTTGACAATTTTTTTAATAGACTTTAGAATTATACGACTAAATCAAGCAAAAAGCAAACGTTTTTCTTGAATTTATTTATTTTTTTGGAGGTCCTGTGGCTAAGGAAGAAGCAATTGAAGTTGAAGGTATTGTTAAGGAGTCTCTTCCCAATACTATGTTTAGGGTTGAGTTAAAAAACGGTCATGTTATTTTGGCTCATTTGTCCGGAAAGATGCGCAAACACTACATCAAAATTGTACCGGGAGATACGGTAAAAGTTGCCCTATCCCCCTATGACTTGACAAGGGGCCGAATTATCTTCAGAGAAAGATAAACGCTTATCTTAAAGATAAGCTCTAATCGAATATCGCCATATAGCCTTTCCTTATGCGGAGGACTCCCTCCGTAACAATGGATAAGGCTAGGAGAAACCCAAAAATTCCTAAAAAGATAATACTCTTAAACAGCAGGAGACCTACTATGGTCAGTATTATGCCGCGTATAAGTATCCTGAAGGCCTCACTTCTGCTAATCTTTTCTCTTTTTTTTGCATTTTCACTTCGGATATTTCTCCAATTTTTCCACCAATTAGAGCTGAAAATGTCGTCTCCAAAGGGATTTGTGTTTTGATCGTGAGTATAGGTCCTGCCTGATGAGCTAAATGGGCTTGACATGCTGAGATCGTAGTCTCTTCTTTTTTGCGGATCGGAGAGCACGGAATAAGCCTCGCTTATACGCTTAAATTTTTCTTCGGCTGTCTTGCTATCCGGATTTTTGTCGGGATGATACTTCATGGCCAAGGCCCTATATGCCTGTTTAATTTGGTCTTCATCAGCATTATTAGATATATTCAGTATACTGTAATAATTTTCCATTAGCCGATTACCGTTCCTTTAAAATCTTTACCGTTGAGAATATTTTCCAAATTCTCAATATCTTTTCCGGCAGCGCATATTACTTTTATGCCTGCTTTTTGAGCTCTTTGGCTGGCTATGGGGTCAAAGGGGGTGTTTTTTCCGGGTACCCATTCCGTTCCGACTATTTTTATAAAATCTTCCCAAGATATTGAATCGATGGGCCTTGCTTCAGGATTCTTTTTAGGATCGTCGGTATAGACTTTGGCAATGTTTGAAAGATTTACTACCAAATTTCCCGAAAATCTTTCTGCAAGGACTACGGCATCATTATCCGTAGAAAAGCCGGGTTTCCAGCCTGCAGCAACCAGTATTTGCCCGCCGAACATATCTACTGTTGTCGGGTCGTAAACGACAGGGTTGGGGCAAAGATCTTCAAACACAGCCTTTACAAGCTGGGCGTTGAGCCTTGTTGCCATTATTCCTATCCAATCCGCTTCATCATTTTTGGCAGGCGCCTTTCTTAGGTCACAAACTTTCCTATATGCATTTTGATAATCTCTGGCAGGAGCACCGCCCCCGATTACCATAATAATTTTTCGCGATGAATCTTGCAAAAGCCAATTTCTGATAGTTTTTGAAAATTTATCTAAAAAATCGAAATCCGGTTTATCCGGGGCTACTATAGAGCCTCCTACCGACAAAACAGTTACCATACTATCCCTCCTCAAGGATAATTATCAGTGTATTAACAACTATACATAAAAAAAAGTTTCTTAAAAATTTCAGTTAAATGCATTATATCGAATTCCGAGGCTCCTGCGGAGGATAAAAGTTCAATAAAAAATGTCTCGTTTGTTTTTTTTCCTCCTTTTTTAAATAGTCCTAAGCCCGAAAGGTAGTTGCATATCTGTTCCGAGTTTTCTTGAATCATTTTCATTGAAGCTTTTTGTAGGTAAATGTTTTTTTCTATGCTTGGATTATCCTTTTCTGTCAGCGGATTATTTTTTTCCGCTATATACAGGGAGTAGCAAAGAATAAGCACGGCATGGGAAAGATTATAGGAGCCGAAGTCTTCTTCAGCAGGAATATTAACGGAAAAAGAGCATATATTAAGCTCTTCATCTATAAGACCGGTGCGTTCATTGCCAAAAACGAGGCCTAATCTGCCTCCGTAGAATTTTTTTAAATCAAGACAGAGGTCTTCGGGGCTCATGCCCAGATCTTTACGTTTATGGCCTGTACGTCTGCTGGTTCCTATTAAAACAGAACAATCCGACGCGGCTTCTTTTAGGCCTTCAATGGTAGGAGGGTAAAAACGAGCTTTTTTCCACACATGGGAGGCGTGAAGGGCCAGTTTTAAGACTTCCGTTTCATCGTAATCCTCCTTGGTTCCCGTAATTCTTAAATCGCTAAAACCGGTATTTGCCATAACTCTGCATACGGCTCCTATGTTTGCACTTGTTTCCGGCCGGCAAAGAATAATTGTTTTTTCAAAGTTCATTTTTGTATATTGCCGTCATTCAGCCCTTATGTCAAGAGAAATTAAAAAAAAATCTTAAAATTTGCAAAAATACGCTACAAACCTATAAATATTAGCCGATATTGTAACTGTAAAAGGATTTTTTTGTTCTTGTTTAGTGTTTTTTGATTTATTAAAAGTACAAGTTACAGAAAAATAAATTTTTTTTGTTTTTATATTTGACTTTTTTTTAAATAAAGAGTATAATCAAGTTTGGATATACTGGATTATTTCTTTATTTTGAAAATAAATTGGGAGAATTATGAGTAATAACAGTGTTATAGCCGGCTTTGATGATGAAAAAGATGACAGCTTAAAGATCCGGCTTCAAAGAGTAGATGGACTTGATAAATGCGTAGTTGTTTTTTTGAACGGCTACATTGATACCTATAACTCTGCGTTTTTTCAAAAACGTATTGCAAAAATTATAGACAGCGGTTTTATTCAGATTGTATTTAACTGTGCCGCTTTAAATTACGTTTCATCTACCGGTATAGGTTCATTTACAGCTTTTTTAAAAACCGTAAAACCAAGAGGCGGAGATATAGTTTTATTGGATATTCAGCCTAAGGTATATGAAATATTTCAGCTTTTAGGCTTTTCACAATTTTTTAATATTAAGGATGCTTTGTCTGATGCAGTGTCGTTTTTTCAAAGTTCAAGTACTACTGCAAATACCAAAGTATTTCCCAAAATATTTGCCTGTCCCATATGTTCAAAGAAACTCAAGGCTACTAAGGCCGGACGTTTTAGATGTTCGGAATGTAAAACTATATTGGCTATCGATAATAATGCTCAAGTCTTTTTGGGCTAAATTTTATTCCTACTTAAAAAGTAATTGCAGTTTATAGGCCTGTTTTCCTTAACAAAGCTTATAAACTGCAATAGATGTTTTCAAGCTTATCTTTATATTTCCAAAGCTATTTTTATCTTATAAACGAATTAACCGAGAGGGGTGAGCCTATCCATATGCCTTCGGCTCCGAGGTACTCCTTTTTCTTGCCTTTGATCAAAAATTGAACGGAACTTACCGTGGAAAATTCGCATGCCGTAAAAACTATTTGTTCAAGCTGAGCTTGATAGGCTTCAATACCGTATCTGTTAAATTGAAAGTCTTCGCTTATATTTACTTCTGCAACCCCGTTTTTTACCTCAATCGATAAAAGCTTCGTATCGGGAGGAATAAAGGAGCGGAAGCCTTGTTTTGCTTCTTCCGTTGTGGGGCCTTGAAGAAGGCTGTTTATGGCATCGGTTAAAGGCGAGTCCGTTTTTTCAAGCTGTCTCATAACCGGCTTTCTTACCAATTTACCGTCCGAATCTATTTTAACCAGATAAATTTTAGAGCTCCGTTTTTCGGATGCTTTTTCGTTTTTTTGCTCAAGTTTAGCCACATCTTTTTTAGATTCATCTTTATTTTTGCTTTCAGAGTTTTTTTTGACGGTTTGAGTTTCCGTTTTTGTCTTTTTTTCGGTTGAGTTTTGAGAACTTGTCTTTTTTTCTTCTTTAGGTTTATCCTCAGCTGTAGTTTTTTGCGGTTCCGAATTTTTTTTGACCGTTTTTTGAACTTGTTCAGCCGGTTTTTCCGGCTCAGCTTCGGCTTTTCCTTCGGAAGAATTTTCCTCATCTTTTTCTGCCGCTCTGATTTTTTCTATTTCGTTTTGAATGCCTTCAAGGTCTACTTCATTTTGCTTTTCTTCTTGCGTTTCTTTTTTTTGAAATATGCTTATTGCATTTGTTTTTTCAAAAACACGGGCAATATTGTCTTTGTTGATAAAAAAGAGCAGGGCTATCAATAAAATAAAAGCAAGCCAAAAAAAACAGCCTAAAGATGTATTTTTCTTTCCCATAATCACCATATAATAATATATTTTAGAAAAAAATACTACACTTTTTATAAAAAAGTATATACATAATGTTAAAAAAATTGTATAATCGTAGAATATGATAATAGCGATTGATGGACCTGCAGGCTCAGGCAAAAGTACTCTTGCAAAGATGCTTGCTGAACACTTGAACATTACATTTATGAATACGGGTAGTTTTTATAGGGCCTTGGCTCTGGCTGTACTGCGTTCTTTCGGAGGCGGAAATGACGGAAGCGGCGGACAAACTCCCGATCTTTCGGATGAAAAAAAATGGACCTCATTTGCAGAAAAGACGGAACTTTTTTATATAAACGGCTCCATGTTTTTAGGTAATGAAAATGTTGAGGCTTATCTTCGAAGCGATGCTGTAGAATCCATTGTCGCACCTCTTTCAGCTATAGTTCCTATAAGGCACATATTAAATAAGAAAATTCGTGAAGAAGCCGCTAAAACCGGAGCTGTTTGCGAAGGCAGGGATATGACAACCGTTGTTTTTCCTGATGCCGATATTAAGTTTTATCTTGATGCTTCTGTAGAGGCCAGGGCAAAAAGGCGCTTTGATCAGGGAACAAGCAATCTTTCGCCGGAAGAAATAAAAAAAACGATTCTCGAAAGAGATGAGGTGGATAAAAACAAAAAAGAAGGGAGCTTAAAAGTGGCTCCTGATGCCGTGTATTTGGATACATCGGACTTAAATATAAATGAAGTTTATGAAAAAATGCTGGCAGAGGTGTCTGCAATAATATCGGCATCAAAGTCGGAAAATATCAATAATAAAGGGTTATCTATGGAAAAGATGGAAGTGGTAAAGGATGTTGAAAAAGACTCCAACGGAAACATCCAAGCACAATTACAAGAGGAGTACTTAAATAATTTTGAGGCTCCTGAGGCGGGGACAATTAAAGAAGGTTATGTTGTTGCTGTAAACAACGGAACCGTTTTTGTCGATGTAGGCGGTAAATCCGAGGGACATATTCCTTTGGATGAGTTTGATGAAGAACCTAAGGTAAACGATAAGGTAACTGTACTTATCGAAAAAACCGAAAGCTCAAACGGTCATTTATCCGTATCAAAACTCAAGGCCGATAGGCTTATTCTTCAAAAAGAGTTTAAACAGGCTTATGCCGATAAGACTCCGATTGATGGTACTATCGCAAAGCAGGTTAGGGCCGGCTATGAGGTAAAGCTTGGCGGCGGATTGACTGCTTTTTTACCTTTGAGTCAGGCAGATGTATCCAGAGTTGAAAAGCCTGAAACCTTGGTAGGCGTAAAGTCTAAATTCTACATTGAAAAATTAAGCTTTAATTCACGCTCAGGTGAAAATATTGTTGTAAACAGACGTAAGTACATGGAAGGGCGTACCGAAAAAGAAAGAGACGCCTTTTTTCAAAATACAAAGATAGGCGACACCGTAAAGGGAACGGTTAAGAGCTTTACCAGTTTCGGCGCCTTTATCGATTTGGGCGGTTTTGACGGCCTCTTACATATCAATGATATGAGCTGGGGTCATGTAACCCGTCCTAAGGACTTCGTAAAGAAGGGTGAAGAAATAGAGCTTAAGGTAATCCGTCTTGATCCGGAAAACAAGAGAATAAACCTCTCATTAAAGCATTTTACTCAGGATCCTTGGCTTCAGTTTGAAGACAAGTTCCATGTTGAAGACATCGTTACCGGAACGGTTACAAAGACAACGGATTTCGGCGCCTTTATTGAATTGGATGAAGGAATCGAAGGTTTGGCCCATATCAGCGAATTCAGCTGGGTTAAGAAGATTAATAAGCCTGAGGATATATTAAAGCCCGGAGATAAGGTAACATGTATGATTCTCGGCTACGATATTCAGGCCGGAAGAGTTTCTTTGGGTCTAAAACAGGTTACGGACAACCCGTGGGATACGATTGAAGAGCGTTACCCTGTAGGAACCCGCTTAACCCGAAAGGTCGTTAAAATTACAAATGCAGGCGCCTTTATTTCTCTTGAAGAAGGTATCGACGGATTTTTACATGCAGACGATATTTCGTGGATTAAACGCGTAAAACATCCGGGAAGCGAGCTTGAAGTAGGTAAAGAAATCGAAGTTATCGTTATCGAGTGCGATGCCGAATCAAGAAGAATCCGTTTGGGTATTAAACAGCTTACCGATGATCCTTGGGAAAAATTCGGAGCCGCTTATAAGGTCGGTTCTATTGTTGAAGGCGAAGTTTCCTCAATCACCGACTTCGGTGTATTTGTAAAGGTTCCCGGAGATATCGAAGGCTTAATCCACAAACAAAATTTGGTTGAGTCCAGGGATGAAACACCTGAAGAAGCTCTTGCAAAATATGCCGTAGGAGATAAGATCAAGGCTGTAGTAATCGAAATAAATCCGAGAAACAAAAAAACCGCTTTCTCAATTAAAGATTTTAAGCGAAAACAACAGCAGGAAGAAATTTCTCAGTACATGTCAACCGAACAAGAAGATGATGATTCATCTTATACTCTTGGAGACCTTTTAAAGAATAAACCGGAGTAAATCCGTTCGTCTTATGAGCACGGTTGAGAGCATTAAAAGAGATAAGCTTAATACTCTTATAAACACAAGCTTGCTGATAAACTCAAATTATTCCGATTTGAGTGTTCTTTTGGAAAAGATTGTAGAATCGGCAATGGATGTTGTAGAAGGGGATGCAGCATCTCTTTTGATGCTTGAGCCGGATGGTGAAAGACTTAGGTTTGAAATTGCAATAGGGCCTAAGGGGATTGAAGCAAAAAAGATGGTACTTGACTTGGACGGTATTGCCGGCTGGGTTATAAAATATAACCGCAGTGCCATAATAAACGATGTATTAAGCGATCCCCGCTTTGATCCTACAGTGCAGAAGGTTACAGGTTACAAAAATCGTAATATGATTGCAGTCCCCATGCGCATTAAAGACGAATGTATCGGGGTGATTGAAGTCTTAAACAAGAGAGAAGAAAAAGATTTTGATTCAGACGATTTAAACGTATTGGAACTTTTTGCTACACAGACGGCTATAGCCTATCAAAATGCAAAGCATTATGAGAAATCCCGGGAAGAAATTATTTGCCTTCAAGATCAGCTGGAGCAGGATAGAGGCTATCATACTTTTATTGCAAAAAGCAAGGTAATGAATGAAAAGCTTGAGCTATGCCGTAATATAGCGGCTTCCGATGCCTCCGTACTCATATTGGGCGAGAGCGGCGTTGGAAAAGAGCTTATTGCAGAACAGCTTCACTTGAATTCGAGGCGTGTTAATAATCCCTTTATCAGGGTGAACTGTGCTGCCTTACCCGAAGGCTTGCTTGAAAGCGAGCTTTTCGGCCATGTAAGAGGGGCCTTTACGGATGCAATTTCGGATAGAAAGGGCCGGTTTGAACTGGCTGATAAGGGAACTATTTTTTTGGACGAAATAGGCGATATCCCTTTAACCTTGCAGACAAAGCTTTTGAGGGTTTTGCAGGAAATGGCCTTTGAAAGGGTAGGTTCAAATAAAACTCTTACGGTTGATACCAGAATTATTGCCGCTACAAATAAAAATATAGAGGAGCTTGTAAGGCAGGGCAAATTCAGATCGGATCTTTATTACCGCTTAAACGTCTTGCCGATATATATTCCGCCTCTTAGAAATAGGAAGGATGATATTCAGGAGCTGGCCCATTTCTTTTTAAAGAAGTTCAGCAAAGAGGTAAAAAAGCCGTTTTTAGGTTTTTCGCCTGATGCGGAAAAACTTATAAATGCTTATTCTTGGCCGGGAAATATTCGGGAGCTTGAAAATGCCGTTGAGAGGGCCTGTGTTTTGGGTAAGCCGCCGTATATCGAGGAAAAGGATTTGCTTTTAAAATTTGAATCCTCCTCTTTTGAACCTGAGGTTAATTATTCGAATCCGGATTTAAAATCGGCCGTAAATGATTTTAAAAAATCTTTTATTGTCAAAATTTTAAATGAACATAAATGGAATCAAACAGCTGCTGCCGAAAAACTCGGAATACAGCGTACATATTTATCGAGATTGATAAAAGAGCTCGAAATTAAGGAGATATAAAATGGTTTTGGAAGAAAATAAAGATTTGGCACAGAAAATCAACGATTTTTTAGCCCAATATAGAAAAATAGTGCTTGGCATTGTGGTTTGTATTCTGGTTGCCGTTGCCGGTATTATTGTTTGGTTTGTAATCGGTGAAAATTCCAAGAAAACTTCGGTAACAAGCGTTGAGAAAGTTATTTATGAGCTTGAAGACTTTAAACGGGAAGATCGGGCTAAAAATCCTTCATCTGAAGATGACGCCGAGAATAACGAAAAAACTGTTTCTGCAGCTGTAAAAGAAGCTGAGGACAAGGCTATTGAAGAATTAAAAACCCTTGGTTCTAAATATTCTTCTTCCTATGCGGGCTTTAGGGCAAATACGACGATAGCCGAAATTTATTTTCAGCGAAAAATGTATGAAGATGCTTTAAAATTCTATGAACTTGCAGCAAAAGCCGTAAAAAATTCTTATGTAGAAGGAGTTGCCTCTTTTAATGCCGCAGCTTGTGCCGATGAGTTAGGAGATAAAGAGAAAGCCCTCGCTTATTACGAACGAGCCTCAAAGGTTGAAAATTTTCCGCTGATTCCCAGGGCGCTTTTTAATACGGGCCGTCTGTATGAAGCCTTGTCAAAAAAAGAAGACGCCATCCTTTCTTATAATAGGCTTTTGGAAAAATACCCTCAAAATGAATGGGCTCTTCTTGCAAAATCCCGTATAATTGTTCTTAAAGGAAACGATAAACAGTAAGTTATTTAAGGATAAATTCGGTATGTGCCGGTTTGTCCTTAACAGAGGTCATATGCTTGGGAAAAAACTATTATGTTTATTAAGTATTTTTATTTTTTTCTCCTGCGGTATAGACGATATTGTTTATTTGGAGCCTCCAAAATTAACTCATAGTCCTACAGGACACACTGATCCTGCTCTGATGTATTTTGAGTTTGAAACCTCAGATAAAAAAAATTGGGGTATTGGTGAGTTTTTGGGCTTTGAAGTGTATTACCGTATTTATGAATCGGAAACCGATTGTAAAAATCTGATAAAAAATATAGTGCAATATAATGAGTCAAATCCTGCCAACTCCGTTAATTATCTTTTGTCGTCTTATAATTATAAGCTGTTAACATATCAGGGGCATTCCTATCAAGATAGACCTATTGTTTTAGCTCCGGTTGCCAGCCCCGCTAATGATCGCCTTGTAAAATTCCGTCTTGAGACTGTTAACTCCCTTTCTAATGATTTTGATATAGCCGGAACAACACAAGGTAAGGTTTTACGTCAATTTGGTGAAGAGTTCACTGCTGCAAAACACGGAGATTATGATGTTCAATCCTCGAGTAATCCTTCTGCAGATTCGTTTTATGTTGCTGTTTTTGCAGCAACTTACGGATATGATATAAGTTTCAAACCTATTTACAGTGAATTGGTTTCTTTGGGTTATGTTAAAATAAAAAAGAATACATAGTTTTTGTAAATGCTTGCAATTCTAAACATGATATGGTAAAATATAGCATACGAGGCACTTGATGAAAATATTGAAGCTTTTCGTTTTTTGTATTGTTTATTTGCTTATAAGTTCATGTAATCGAAGTGTATCTGAAGGTAATTCCGGTAAGTATGATATCGATAAAGTTTTAAATAAAAGTGAGCCTATTACTATAAATATTTGGCATTATTATGGTGCCACTCAAAAAGAAAAATTTGACAATCTTATAGATAATTTTAATGCTTCCGAGGGGGCAAAATACGGGGTTTATGTCAGGAGTATCAGAAGAGCAGGAAATGCAAGCGAAATATCTTCATTCTTAGCAGATGCACTTTCTCAAAAACTTGGAGCAGATGAAATCCCCGATATTTTTTCGGCCTATCCCGATACGGCCTATGATTTCAACCAACAAGATCTTTTGTTGGATTTAGCGGATTTTTTTACCGAAAAAGAAAAAGACGAATATGTAAAAAGTTTTTTATATTCCTCCGGTTTTGGAGTAAAAGACGAAATAAAACTTTTTCCCGTTGCAAAGGCTACCGAGGTTTTTGTTTTAAATAAGACTGCATGGACCCCTTT
This sequence comes from Treponema denticola ATCC 35405, assembly GCF_000008185.1. Lineage (NCBI taxonomy): Bacteria > Pseudomonadati > Spirochaetota > Spirochaetia > Treponematales > Treponemataceae > Treponema > Treponema denticola. The sequence goes on along the minus strand of NC_002967.9, from coordinate 2,105,559 downwards.
TGCCGAAGCTATGGGTGTTTCTTACCGCGATTTAGTTACATGGGAGGGCCTGGTAAAGGTTGCAGAATTATATTATAAGTGGACCGACTCATTAACTGCAGAACCTAATGACGGTAAGCCTTTTTTTGGGCGGGATGCCTTGAGTAACTATATTTTAGTCGGTACTTATGAACTCGGCAACAGTATTTTCAATGTATTGGAAAACGGTGATGTTGAGTTTGTCTTGGATAAGAAAACCTTGCGTACCTGTTGGGATAATTATTATGTTCCGTTTGTCAAAGGTTTTTTTACTGCAAAGGGCAGGTTTAGGGCTGATGATTTAAAAACCGGAGACATCATTTCCTGTGTAACTTCAACTTCATCCGCAATATATTTGCCGGCTAAGGTTATGGATTCTGCGGGTAATTCTACTTTTATTGACTTAGATGTCTTACCCATTCCTCATTTTAGAAATGCAAAGCGTAAAACCATTGTTCAGCAGGGAGCCGGTATGGCCGTACTAAAAAGCGATATAAAACGGGAGACCGCCGCTGTTCTATTTTTAAAATGGTTTACCGAGATGCAAAAATATTCCGAATTTGCAGTTTCTACGGGTTATCTGCCTGTCAAGAAAAAAGAACTTGAAACCGAATCCCTGACAGCGGCTTTTTGCACTGACGATACCTGTATTTTGCCTGTAATGCAGGATGCTCTTAAGATAAGTATGGAAACAATGAAATCCTTAGACCTTTATTTTCAGCCGGCTTTTAAGAATTCGGATAAGGCGAGGAATATTCTTGCAGACCTACTTCAAGAAAGGGCAAAAAGAGATAGGGCTAAGGTACTTGAAAAGATTCAGGCCGGAAAAACTCATAAAGAAGCCGTAGATGAATTTCTTAACGATAATGTTTTTGAGGAGTGGTTAAAAGAACTTGAAAAACGGTTATTTGATTTAAAATAGTTGGAGTTATAATGAAAAAAAGTAAAGATACTCGAAGATATTCTACTTCCATTTTGTCACGCCTTTTGGTTCCCATGCTTTTTGTATTTGTTCTTCAGGCTGCGGTAATGATGACGATGTTTTTAAGCTCCGATATCCTTAAAAAATCCGGCGATAATGCTTATGGAGTTTTAAGTGAAAAGGTTTTAAACCGCAAAATGCTTATCGAAAATGAAATGTCCAATAGGTGGACAAGAATTACGGATTTGCATGAAAAAGTTTTGAAGGTAATCCGGGCAGAATTGTCCCGTAATAATATTGAGCTTTATCAGCTTGCAGATAATCATGACTTGCAAAACAGTATTCTCGATACACTTCTGCCTCAGCTTATATATACCATAAGACGGAACTATGTTACGGGTGTCTTTTTGGTTATTGATGCGCCAAGTCCTATTGCAAAAAAAGACGAATTTTTTTATCCCGGCTTATATGTAAGAAATGAAGACCCTTCTTCCTATTCTTTAAGCAATGAGGACATCGTTATATCGAGAGGTCCGTCAGAGGTTGTGCAAAATCATAATATTGCCTTAGGAGTTGATTGGTCTCCTTTCTTTACTATTTCGCCTAACAGCCGGGATATTTTTTATAGGTATTTTAATGCGCCTATTGCTGCCGCTCTAGAATATCCTAATGAACCTGCTAAAAATCTTGCTTTTTGGAATACTTTATTTAGACCGGATACTTTAAGTGATGAGGTGATTACATACTCCATTCCGATAAAGGATGAAAAAGGGAAAATTTACGGGGTCCTAGGTATAGATCTTTCGGCAAGATATATTCAGAGCTTTTTAGACTTCGATGAGCTTGATATTTATAAAAAGGGAATGTATTGTATAGCCGTCCATGATGTAGATAAGAATGCCGGAACTTTTTTGCCTATAGTTTTTAACAGCATTGCAAGTAATTTGAATGCCGGCCATATTCCTGCCTTTGAGGTTGAACAAACCGACTATAAAAATGTTTATAGTATCGATAAGGGTTCAATATTTACGGAGAGATATTGTTTGGCCATAGAACCCTTTCATCTTTATCAACGTAACGGAATGTACGAAAATCAAGAATGGGTGTTGATAGGTCTGGCTCCCGAGGCAAGTGTACTTTCATTTTCGGTAACATTAAAGAAAATATTTTGGCAGTCTGTCCTTGTTTCGGGTTTTTTGTTTTTAGCCGGTTCTTACTTGTCGAGTCAACATATTTCCAGTATGTTTACAAAGGTTGTACTAAAGCTGCAAAACAGTGATCCCAAAAAGATGCTGAGTATCGAAAAAATGAATATAGCGGAAATAGATACTCTGATTGTTGCAATAGAAAAATTAAGTGCCAGTGTTTTTAATGCGGCTTCACGGGTTTCTACGATTATAGAAAAGCTTCAGGTTCCTATAGGCGTTTTTGAGCACAATATCTTGATGGGGACCGTTTTTTGCAACTCGATTTGGTTTAAATTATTTAATATTCAAAAATATTCAGGCGATTCCGTTTTGAATACGGACGAGTTTTATAAATTGTTGGATCATTATGAGTATTATATAAATTCAAAGGATGATACAAAAACCATCTATGCTATACCTACAGGGGAACATGGAAAGGTCCGCTGGATTAGGTTTATGCAGACGAAGGAAAACGACAAAATCTTAGGTATAGCACTCGATATTACAAAGGAAGTTGAAGACCGCAAAAAGCTTGAACTTCAAATGAATTATGATGAACTTACCGGCCTCTACAATAGAGCGGCTTTTGACAGAAAGATAACCGAAGTATTTAAGCAAAAACATTTAGGTATCTGTGCCCTTGTTATGTGGGATCTTGATAACCTAAAATATTTAAACGATTCTTTCGGACATGCTTATGGAGATACTCATCTTATGGCGTTTGGAAAAAAGCTTGCCATGCTGCAACAAGAGCGCTGTCTTGTTTGCAGGCGCTCAGGGGATGAGTTTTATAGCTTCTTTTACACCTTTTCGACGCCTGATGAAATTAAGCTTATTTTGACCGCTTTTTGGAAGGATATACAGGAGACTCCCATCACTCTCCCTAATGGAGAGACGTCAAAGCTCCGAGTCTCGGCCGGCTTAGCTTGGTATCCTTACGATGCAGATAATCAGGCCGATTTGGTCCGATATGCCGATTTTGCAATGTATGACGTAAAACATTCGTTTAAGGGCTCTTTACATGAATTCAATTTGGATGTTTATAAAAAGAATTATATAATGATCCATGGTACGGAAGCTCTTAATCAGATGCTTGACAGAAATCTTATAGAATATGCTTTGCAGCCGATTGTTACTTCCGGTACCGGAGATATTTACGGATATGAAATGCTGATGCGTTCGTCTGCTCCTGAATTTAAAAGCCCTGAGGATATATTGCGTCTTGCTAAGGCCCAGTCAAAGCTGCATAAACTTGAAGAGCTTACTTTTTTTGGAGCAATGGATACCTTTGTTAAAAAGATAGAAAGAGGAGAAATATCTAAAGATACGAAAATATTTTTAAATACTATAAGCTCTCAAGTTTTATCGGATGCCAAATTCTTCGAATTTGAGGAAAAATTTAAGCCTTATCTTTCAAATATTGTTTTGGAAATTACGGAATCCGAGCCTCTTAACACAAACTTTTATGATCTAAAAAACGAAAGAATCCGTAATTGGAATGCAATGGTTGCAATTGACGACTTCGGAAGCGGTTATAGTAACGAGTCATCTCTTTTATTCTTATCGCCTAATTTGGTAAAGATAGATATGTCCATAGTAAGGGATGTCCATAAGAGTCTTGATAAGCAAAATGTATTGGAAAACCTTGTTTCATATGCAAAGAAAAGAGATATAATAATATTGGCCGAAGGTGTTGAAACAATAGATGAGATAGACGTATTGCTGCGGTTCGGTGTAGACTTGTTCCAAGGTTACTTTTTTGCAAAGCCGTCTTTTGATATTACTCCCATACCCGAAGAAAGAATACAGGAGTTAAACAGGGTTTTCTCTTTGTATTAGAACCGATTGGATCTTGCTGCTGTGGATCCTAGTTGACCGCAGGCTCCTCCTATGCTTTGACCTCTTTTTTGCCGTGTGCTTATATTTAAGCCGGCCTTCTTTAGATAAGTCTCAAAAGTACGGACTTCCGTTTCAGATGGAGTTTTAAAATTCAAGCCTTCTACAGGATTCCAAGGTATTAAATTTATAAAGCACTCAAGACCTTTTGCAAATTCTATGACCTCTTGAGCTGCCTTTTTATCGGTATTAAGTCCCTTCATAAGGGCGAGCTCTAAGGTTACTCTCTTATTTGATTTTGAATTAAAGTATTTTATTGCTTGCTTTAATTCGTCAAGGCTGTTTGTTTTAGTGATAGGCATAAGCTCTGATCTTAATGTTTCGTCAGCAGTTGTCAATGATACGGCAAGGCGTACTTCAGGCCCCTTATCTGCCATCTCATAGATTCCCTTGCATAGACCTGAGGTTGAAATTGTTATGCGCCTTTTGGAAAGATTTCTTCCTTTAGGATGGGCAAGAATGTTTATTGCCTTATCTATTTCCGGTAAATTCAACATGGGCTCTCCCATCCCCATAAAGACTATATTATCCAAACTGCCTGCTTCTCTTTCCAAATGTAAAAATTGTTCTACGATTTCTGAAGCCGAAAGATTTCTTAAAAAGCCTATCTGTCCGGTCTTACAAAAAGCGCATTTCATCGGGCAGCCTGCCTGACATGAAACACAGGCTGTTTTTCTTTTTGCTTTATCTGTCAGTAATACGGTTTCTATGACTGAGCCGTCATAAAGCTCTACAGCCAGTTTAATTGTACCGTCTTTGTCCTTTAATGCTTCTTTTATTTTTGTCGAAAACAGAGAAAAATCGTTTTTTAGTTTAGAGCGCATATCGAATGACAGATTTGTCATTTCATCAAAGCTGTTTACTCCCGAAGCTATCCAATGAAAAATTTGTTGGGCTCTGAATTTTTCTTTTAGACCGCAAAAGCTTTGAATTTCTTCAGGAAACATTCCCGAAAGAGCTGTTTTATACTTTTTAATGGTCATTTTTTGTCAGCTCAAACAGGAGATCTGAAACCGTTTGATTTTTAATTCCAAGTTTTTGGAAATCTATTAAAGTTTCTATAGCTTTTTGCTTTTCCTTTTTTTCTATATAGCACTGGGCAAGTTCAAGATATACCCTATAATTATAATTTGTATCTCCGGTATCTTTAAGATGGGTTAGGGTAGTAATAGCCTGATCGTATTTTTGCTGCAGCTTGCACAATATTGCAAGGCCTAGCATTGCGTACGAATCAAAGTCTATATCAAGAGCCTTTTGATAGCTTTCCTTTGCTTTTTCAAAGTCATTCATGCTGCGGTAGGCATCGCCTATTCGCGTTAAAATGACCTTGTTGTTAGGATCAAGTTCAAGTATTTTTTTCCAGTATACTATGGAGTTATATTGCTGGTTTAAACCTCTGTAACAGTCAGCCAAACCGAAGAGGCCGTAAAAATTATCGGGTGAGCGTTCAAGGGCTCTTTCAAAATAATATACACCTCGGTCAAAGAGCTTCATTTTTCGGTAACAGTTTCCAATAGATGTCAAGATACGTATATCTACCAATTCTCCGCTCGATTCCATTACCTTTTCCCAGTATACGAGGGCTTCCCGATATTTTTTAAAGTCGTAATTTAGGTGACCCAAGCCTATTAAGGCGTAAGCGTTTTTCGGGGATTTTTCCAACACTTTTTGATAAAGCTTTTCTGCCTTTTCAAATTCCTTGGTCTTTCGGTAAGCGTCGGCTACTCGGGTTAATACGGTAATATTTTTATCATCAAACTTAAGGTATTCTTCCCAGATAGCTATGGCCCTTGGAAATTGGTTCATTGACTTGTAGCAGTCTGCAAGACCGAAAAGAGCATAGTTATTGCTGGGATGATGTTCAAGGCATTGTTTGTAAAATTTTATTGCTTCATTGAATTTATTGTTTTTGCGCTCTGCATCACCTAAGCCTACCAGCGCATAATTATTTGTGGGATCCAGTTCCAATATTTTTTTAAAAACATTGATCGCTTCAGTAATACTGTTGCCTTTTAAAAGGGAGTAGGCCTGCTTTGAAAGTTCGGATATTTCTACCTGTTTTGAATCCTCCGGGCTGAATATCTCATCGCTAAAGGGCGGACTATTTATAAAATCAGATTCCTCAATGTCAGGAATCTCTTCATCTAATTTGTTTTCGAAACTTTTTGTAGTCTCACCGGGAGTGTCCATATTGGCTAACTTTTTTTCATGTTTGATGTCTGACATTAATCCTCCATAAATACGTGTACGTACATCTAAAATTAATTAAACGATGCAAATTTTAAATAAGCATACGTATAATTTCTGCCAACTTATCCAGCAAAATACCTTCTTTGTTGGTATTATGAGCCAGATGATAAAATTTTAATGCTTTTAGGTGTTCATTTCGGTTTGCGTAGTAGTCGCCTATTCTTACAAGGCCGTCCGAATAGCCGGTTGTAATAAAAATCCTTTCTGCAGCAGCTATGTCCTTTTTATTATAAAGTTCATTACCTCGAAGGTTTAGTTTTGCCTTTTGTTCTGCAGTCAAGGTTTTAACGGGCAATTCGCTTGTTTTTATAAAGCCTTCTTTAATTTCTTGCAATATTCTTCCCTTTAAATATACTTATATAAATATTTAAATTTCTTATTGTACGACTATAAAAATAGTAAGCATTAATAAATCTTAAACAGCATTAATTGCAAAATGTTACATCAAAAGCCTATTCCAGTGGGAAGGCAAAGCATAACAAATCAATATAAAGCCGATCTTACTTGTATAATCGACCCTAGGATATTATACACTAATTTTTGATTTAATCCAATAACTAATGGAAGAAAAGTATAACCAAAGAGTAGAATTGGGTCTGCTCTTTGGTTATTCGGAAAATTTATTTTTAAATATTATTCATCAAAATCATCATAATCCAAGTCATCATCGTCATCATCATATTCAAAGTCTTCGTCATCAAAGTCGTCGTCGAAATCATCATCATCGTCAAAGTCGTCGTCATCATCAAAATCGTCAAAGTCATCGTCAAAATCATCGTCGTCGTCGAAATCGTCAAAATCATCATCAAAGTCATCATCGAAATCGTCGTCATCGAAGTCATCATTGTAAGAATCACTAAAAATTAAGACATTATCGAATTTTTCCAATTCAAGATTTTCAAGCATAAACAACCCCTTGTACTACTATTGGTTTACATCTATATTATTATAATAGATGAGAGCTCGTATTTTTGTCAACTAGATAATATCAAATTCTTGTCTTTTTTATATAATTTATTGCCGGATTTTGTATACTATTAGGCCGGAGCGGCCTGTTTCAAAAAATCTTTGTTCTTCCCAGGCCGAAATTATAATATCTTTTCTTATTACGAAGTATGTATAAATAAATCCTTCGGGGAGTACCGGCAGGGCGGTTTCCACCCATTCTTGAGTTTCCGGATCTGTGTAAAAAAGCCGGCCGGTTTCTAAAAGAACGGCTTTAAGGGTTTTTTGATCGTTTTCAGGTGTAAATTCGCATACCGAGGCCGTAATTTCAAAGTCTCCTGCATATGAGGTATTTGAATTTCGGTAAAAAATTACCTGCTTTGTTTTTAAATCTTCCGAAAACATCTCCGCTTTTACGTTTTTTTCAGTCATTTTGAAAATTTTATCTATGCCGCTCTCATCTTGAAAGAGGGTAACAGGAGAAGACGCATTAATAAATTCTTCTTGACTTATTACGGAAAAGTTTTCTTTTAATAAGTCTTCAAAAGAAGGAAAGGAAAAATAATCAAATTCTACACGGCCGTCTTGTTCCGTTTTAAAAGCCGCAAACCATTTTTTATTGAATTCCAGGGCTGAAAGCTGTGAAATATTTTTAAGTTTAAAGTGTTCGGGACGGATAAGGCTTAAAAGGTCTCCGTTTACGCTATTATAACGTAAGAGGCTTGAAGGGCTTTCATCCTGAAGAATGGAGGAAAAGATGGTGTTTGTATATAACCTTATAAGGCTTCCAAGGTCGGTCTTATAAAAGCCTTCAGCCGTTTTTGTATAAAATTCGTTTTTGATTTCTATTTTAGGCTCTTCTTCAATGGAAAATGCAGGTAAAATCCCTGCCTTATTTACAAGAAAGAGGGGGGGATCATACATCAGCCCTAGTCCTGAAACTCTTACAGCCTCTGTCCACGGCCTAAAGCCTTGCTCGGGAACTTTTTCGGGAGAATCCGTTTGCTTTAAACATGGACTTTCCGATTCTTCATCTTGAGTAAAATAATACCAGACTGTGCTTATCGGTTTGGTTTCCTCTTCGGTTTTTTCTTCTGAAGAGACGGTTTCAGGTTCGGCCTCTTTGTTTGCACAAGCGGCAAATAAGAGGACCGAAGCCAGAAGCACAGGAAAAACCCGTACTTTAAATAAATTATGCAAGAGCGATTACTTCTATTTCGACGAGGGCGTCTTTAGGAAGGCGGGCAACCTGTACTGCAGATCTTGAAGGATGGTTTGATGAACCGAAGATTTCTGCATATACCTCGTTCATTGCAGCAAAGTTATTCATATCGCTTAAAAAAACGGTGGTTTTGATTACCTTGTCGATGCTTGTCCCGGCCTGTTCCAAAATTGCCTTTACGTTAAGTAATGACTGGCGTGTCTGAGCTTTAATCCCTTCGGGGAAGGCTCCCGTGGCAGGATCCAAGGGGATCTGTCCCGATGTAAAAACAAAACCGTTTGCCTTAATTCCCTGAGAATAGGGTCCGATGGCTGAAGGTGCCTTGTTTGTTGCGATAATTTCTTTCATTTAAAACTCCTTAAAACAAATTGTATGCGTTTATTTTAATCGTTTAAGGCCTCATAGTCAAGCCGAGGTTAGCAGCCTGCTGCTGCAAGCTGCATAAAGTTAAAATAGGCTGATAACTATTTCCATTTGAACAGTCCGCCTGTGTAGTTAAGCTCTTTTGAAAATTTTGCGTCCGTATCCTTAACTGTTTCGTATTGCCATTGGGCTGAGCCGCCGGTTTTTTTGAAAAACACCAGTTTGTTTAGCTGGGTACATTTTTGGGTTTCAGTTTTATTACCCTTATAGCCGTCGGAGGCTATTACCATCTGATTATCGCTTGTCTTGATAAAGCGGTAGGGGGCGTAGTTCTCCTGCAATGCATTTATAGCCCCTGATGGCCATAGATTTGTCAGGGTTGAGTCTTGTATATTACCGCTTAAATTTTCCAGCTTTAATAAGCTTCCTCCTACCGATACCTTTGTTGTATATGGACTATCCAATCTTCCCTTATATTGGGCTGTTAAAATATATAAAGCTCCGTCTTTAATATACATGTCGTTAATAAAATTTGGAGCAAGGTCATCGGCATTACCCGGATTTGTATGATATCCTAAGTCTGTAAGAGCATATTTTTGATTATTGGGTGGTGAAGATGTATCTACATATTTCCATATCGAGAGAGCTGCATTTGTTCCATGAGTGTTTTCTATTGCTGCAAATAAGCCATCAGGGCTTACAGCCATTGCCATTACAGAGTATCCTGCAGACAATATTGCGTAGCTGCCATTGTATGAGCCAGAATTAAAACCCGCTGTCTTTGTCCATGAATTTTTTTCCATTGGGGTATTACTATTATTGTTATTATAGCTATAAATCAAATACCCTGTGGTATTATTGGATGTATCGACTGCTATAGCTATTGGCGTTTGATTTTGATTGAGCGGAGTACTTGAGTTATAATATAACTGCTGTTCGTGAGGTGAGCTTGTATTAAAACTGCCGTCAGAATTTTTTGTGTATTGCCTTACCTTATAGGTTGACCCTACTTTCCATACCACATATAAGTTGCCGTCCTTGTCAAAGGAAAATACATCAAGGGGATAAGTAGTTCCGGAACCTGTTATCAGAGGTGTTTTGCCCGATGTATTTTGATCTTCCTCTGTAACTTCATAAAAATTATAACCGGTTGTTCCGTTTTTGGTCCATACTATCATCTTTCCCGGTGAGGGAGGTGAAGGAGGTGTCGGCGGAGCTGCTTCCTGTTTTTCTTCAAACCAAGTGTGGTCTGTAGGCTCGAAGCTTAAAGCACCTGAGACTGTGTTAAGGCTTGCAATCCTGTTTTTGTTTTTTTCTACTTCTGCATGTGGGGTTCCGGTTTGTAATTTATATCCGTCATCGGCTATGTAGATTGTTTCGTCTTCAAAGCCTATTATTTTTGCTGCACCGTAAAAGTTTGAAGCTTCGTCAATATGGGCAATCTTGTCCGTTCCTGCTGTAAGGGATTGCGAAAAGCCTAATTTTCTTGCCGGTTCTAAATTTCCCTCATCGTTGTATGTATATTCTAAAATTCCGCCCAAGGAATAGGCTCCATTTATTAAATCATTTGAAAATGCAGAAAAAAGCACATAGAGCTTGTTCTCGTTTACAAAAATATCTCCGGATTTAAAGTTGCCGGCAGGAATATAACTTGAATTTATTTTAACCAGATTCGCAAATAAATCTAAACTTGGTATTGAAGTCCCCGATATTTGTGTGCCGTTAAAATTATAAGAATGTAATTTATTGTTATTATCGATGATAAAGCTGAATTTATCATAAATAGCCATCCGGCTGATCTTATCGCCTGCCGGATTTTGAAAATTTGAAGGAAGGTCTATATTTGTCTTGGTTGTGCCGTCAGTTTTGTAAAGCTTATTTCCTGTGCTTCGTTTATCCAAAACATAGATATCTCCGGTTGACCTATCGGAAAATATTTCGACCTCATCTCCTGTCAGGCTTGATGTGAGCGAACTATGATTGTAGGCTGTATCTTCTGCTCCTTCACTTGTAAAGCGTTTTATTTTCCATTGAGAAGAATCTTTATAAATAAAGTATAGCCTCCCCTTAGAGTCTCGGGCAAAGCCGGGAGTGCCGCTTATCGGCGTCGAAGCATTTATGCCGATATCGGTACCATTTTCAAATCTGAGTTTATGGCTTACTGAGCTTCCTGAGTGTCCTATTGAAAATGCTATTTTTTTATTACCGGAAGCTATTTTGTTTAGCTTCAACATGATATTATTTGTGCCTTGAGTAACGGTATGATTTACGGAAGTCTCCCATGAGGCTGAGACCACCGATAAACGAACCCTTATTTTTAGTTTTTCTCCTATAGGAAAGTTTTCAGAAAAAAACTTAGGGGTTCCTGCTTCAAATTTTCTTTCGATTATTCCGCTTGTTTCCCCTATTATTTGCAAATAAAGTTCCGAGGATGCAATTTCTGGAAGGCCGTTGCTTCCTATAGCCCTTGAAGACGATCCTTCAAGATCGATTACAAGCTCTCCATATTCTTCTTGCATAAAAAAATTACAAGAACTAAAACATAAAAAAATAAACAGGATTAAAGACGGTAGTTTTTTCATATGCCCCTCTATAAAGTTAAAAAATCAATATTTCGTAAAAATTTATAGATTCATTTTACATTAAAATGTAATAAAAAACAAGCCGAGGTTAAGTTCGCTTTATCCGTTTAAAAAGTTCCGTGCGGTCGATTATAAAATAGAGGGGGCGGCCGTGGGGGCAGAGCGGTTCCGGGAGGGCGAAGGTTTTAACCGCTATATTATATGCAGAAACGGGATCTATGATGTCGCCGTCTTTGCAGGCGGCACGGCAGGCTGATCTTGCAAGGATGTGGTGCATGAGTCCTGAAGGATCCTTACCTGCACCTGCAAGGTCTTCTTTTAAGTCCTTTTCCGTGCCCTGCCATCTTATGGGAACCGCCCTTATAATCCAAAGCCCTTTTTTGTCTTCACTTATATTAAAGCCCGCTTTTTGAAGCTCATGGAGGTTTAGTCTTATGATTTCATCGTCTTTTTCGGATTCCGTTTCAATGCGGTAAGGAATTAAAAGCTCCTGCGATGGGCCGAGGCTTTTTTTTAAGCCTTCAAAGAGGATACGCTCGTGGGCGGCATGCTGGTCTATTATATAGAGGGCTTTGTTTTTTTCGACAGCGATAAAGGTGCCGCAAAATTGGCCTAAAAATTTAAAATCGGATTTGGGTAGGTCTTGCGGCACAGCTGAGGTCTCATGAGCGACAGCCGACAGTCTATGCTGTGCGGCCGAGGCTCCATAATCGGCTTGCGATATTTCCTGAAAAGCGGTCGAAGTTTCAATCTGCTTTATCGGAGATGACGGCCAATAGGTTTTTGTGCCGGCCGGATTATAGCTTTGGTTTAAATCGGCTGCTTCATATTCAGTTTTTTCAAAATCAAAGCCTTGCGTATATTCCGGTTGATAGCTTTCCTTTAAAAGATCGGAAACCGTTTTTTGTTTATAAAAGGAGCTTATGGTTGAGCTTAGCTGTGATGAATTTCTTTATAGTCTTCAAATTTTGCTTCCCTTTTTGCAGGATGAATATTGAAGTCGACTCTTTCAGGATCTATATTTAAAAACACAAAGGCTGAGGGAAATCCTCCGTTGGGAAAATAGCCTTCCGAGGCATAGCAAACGGCTTGAACAAGACCGTATTCGTTTATCCGCCTTCCGTTTACAAAGATGTAGATATTCCGCTTGTCGGATCGGACTACAGCGGGGCTTCCTAAAACAGCTTTAAAAGAAAAGCCGTCTCCTTCTTGGTTTATCTCGTAAAAAAGCTCTTCAGGCTCCTTAAGGCTCATAGCTGCAAGGCATCTTTCTTTTAAGGAAGAATGAGCCGGAAGAATTAGCTTATTTATTCCGTCTGCTATATAACGCATTTCGATATTGTAGTGGGGCAGGGCTTTTTCGACAAAGGTCTGACGGCATTGGGCTGCCTCATATTGAGGACGTTTTAAAAATTTTTTTCGGGCAGGGAAGTTTTCAAAAAGATTTTTAACTTCGACTGTTGTGCCCTTATTTAGGCGGGCAGGAGAAATCTTTCCTAAGGAAAGTTTCCAAGCTGCAGGGCCTTCTCTGGTGGAGGTAATTTCGAGGGAGCTTACAGCCTGCACCGATGAAAGGGCTTCACCTCTAAAGCCCAAGCTCCGTAAGTGAAGGAGGTCTTCAGCCTCTTCTATTTTGCTTGTGGAATGGGTATGGGTACAAAGTTCCAAATCTTCCCTAGTCATTCCGCAGCCGTCATCGCTTACCCTTATTGTACTTATTCCGCCTTCTTCGATTTCTACTATGATTTGAGAGGCACCCGCATCTATCGAGTTATCCAATAGTTCCCGCACAACAGAGGCCGGCCGCTCGATAACTTCTCCGGCGGCTATTTTGCTTGCGGTTTCTTTTGATAAGAGCTTTACGGGCTTGTATTCTCTCATGCCGGCTTCCTTTAAACGGTTTCCGTTACCGTAAACAGGTCGAGTTCCGGCTCTTCTTCAGGCAGTACGGGCTGGTTTAATAAGACTTCAATCTTTCCTTCCATTTTTTCTATATCTTTTTCGAGCCCCTTGGCAAGCTTTATGCCTTCTTCAAAGAGGGAAAGAGCTTTTTCCAAAGGAATATCGGAAGAGCGTATGTCATCGCTTATCTTTTCGAGTTTTTCCAGTCTTTCTTCAAATTTTTTCATAGACAAATACTATCCTTTTTTTTGATGAGGGTCAAGTCTTCTTTATGAATTCCGATAGCGGCGGATGTAAGCAACACAATCTAATTGAAATTGTTTATGCATTTTGATATTCGGTGTTACATATTAATGTTGTAACTTTTTTCATTTATGCCTTGATTAAAATAAAAAAATGATGTATGGTCGTTACAACATTTTGTGAGAGGTTGCTGACATTGGTACCCTTAATTATTTTAAAGGAAGGCGATAAGGCTTCCGTGCTTAAATTTGACGGAACGGGGGCCGAATTTTCCCGCCTTCGCAGTCTTGGAATAGATATAAATACGGAAATAACCGTTGTTACTTCTCAGGCCGATAAAAAAGGGCCTATTTTGCTTTTGGTAAACGGTTCAAAATATGCAGTAGATTATAATCTTGCTTCTAAAATTTTGGTGCGTTTATAGTATTGAGGAGATTGGAGATTTAAATGACTCTTGATGAATTGGAACAAGGAAAAAAAGGAATCATAGAAGATCTTGAGATAAGCGGAATGACTTTGCAAAGACTTATAAGTCTTGGGTTTACTCCCGGAGCTGAACTTTCGGTTGTAAGAAAGGCCCCGCTTTTAGATCCCTTTGACATTTCCATCTGCGGTTCGCTTGTAGCTGTCCGCAAGGATGAAGCTAAAAAAATCATTGTAAAAGAAGTTTAGAATATGAAAAAAGAAAAAATAAATATTGCTTTTGCCGGTCAGCCTAACTCCGGTAAGTCAACCCTATTTAACATGATGACGGGAGCTCATCAGCATGTTGCAAACTATCCGGGTATCACTGTTGAGAAAAAAACGGGAGAGTATTTTGCTCTTGACCAATCGGTTTTTATTACCGACTTGCCCGGCACTTACAGCCTTACTTCCTATTCACCGGAAGAGAGAGTAACCCGTAATTTTATCCTCCGTGAAAAGCCCGAACTTTTGGTAAACATTGCCGATGCCTCAAATTTGGAAAGACATCTTTATCTGACATTCCAGCTTTTGGAAATGAACTGTCCTATTGTTATGTACTTAAACAAGATGGATTCTGCAAAAAATGCAGGCTTGCAAATCGATGTTGATAAAGTTTCTTCTCTCTTGGGTATTCCGATAATAGCCGGCTCGGCCAAGAAAAAAGAAAAGATAAACGAATTAAAAGAGCTTATTTCAAAAACGGCTGAAAGCTCCGAACCGCAAAAACCCTTTATGCTTACCTACGGTAAGGATATGGAATCCTATTTGGAAAAAATTGTCGAAAAATTAAAGGCTTCTGCAAAGGACGAATTTTTTTCTATTCCCTTAAGATGGCTTGCAATCAAGCTTTGCGAAAAGGACTCCGCAGTTATCGAAGAAGAGGGTAAAAATTTTACAAACTTTGATTCCATTTTAACTTTTATAAAAGAAATTGAAGCCGAGCACAAAGAAAAACATAAGCACAGCTTTGAAATAGAAATAGCTCTTGCCCGCTCCGCTGCGGCAAAAAAAATTGTTGAAGCAGCGGTTTCAAAAAAAGAGCTTGAACAAAAAGCCGTCGAGTCCTTAAATATTAAAAGAAAGGTTACCGAGACCATTGCCGCCCTTATTCTTTGTTTTGTAACCTATGAGATTTTGGATTCCCTCTTTTTGCTTTTGCCGATTCCTATCGTTGCAAATAACATTCTACGCTTGATTCTTAGCTTAGCCGGAGCTTTTGCCTTTACGGGAGGAGCTGCTCTTATCTATACTAAAGGCGGTTCAGGCAGTATAAATTCAACCGACAGAATCGACAAGGTGCTTTGTCACAAGGTTTACGGTCTTTTGATTTTGGTTGAGCTTGTTTTGGTTTTCTATTGGATAACGGTAGTTTTGGGTTATAAGATGACCGACAAGGTTTTCCCGATATTTAAATTTGTCAGAGCAATAGTTTCTCAACTTATTTATCCTGAAGGACTTATAAACGAGGGCCCATTAAGAGGTTTGTTTTTAAGCGGGATAATTGATGGGGCAATAATGATTTTAAACTATGTCCCAATCTTTTTCTGCTTGTTTGCCCTCATTGCCTTTTTGGAAGATGTCGGCTACATGGCCCGCCTTGCCTTTATCATGGATAGGATTTTACGCAAGTTCGGTTTACACGGACAGTCAACCCTTCCTATGATTCTCTCGGGTGTTATAATGGGAGGCTGCGTTGTTCCAGGTGTTATGTCCACAAGGACAATCAGAGATGATAAGTCAAGATTGGTAACGATTCTTATCTTGCCCCTTCTTAACTGTATGGCAAAGATTCCTTTTTATGTTTTAATTACGGGAATATTTTTTACAAGCTACCAATGGATAGTTCTAGGCGGAATTTCCTTTTTTACATTGATAGTCGCCCTGATTGTTGCAAAATATTTCAGCCTCTATGTTGTTCACGGCAAGCCTGAACCCTTTGTACTTGAGCTTCCGGCTTATAATATGCCGACCCTTAGAGGTGTTTTAACACGCACCTTTGAACGCTTATGGAGCTTTATAAAAAAAGTTGCAACGACTGTAGTTGCCGTTTCAGTTATAATCTGGGCAGGTGTAAATTTTCCTTCTTTGAGCTCTGAAAAAACTGCTCAATATGAAGCAAGAAAAGCAGCTTACATTCAGGACTTTGCAGGAAAATTAAACAATTCCTATTCCCAATATTTTGCTTCCGAAAAGGGCTTTATAGAATATCAGCGTTTAACCGAAAAGCTTTATTTGTATGATGCCATAAATCTGTTCGGCGGAGCTAAGGGCATGGAAAAGAATATAAACAGATTGTTTTTACAAAATCCCGAAATGACAAAAATTGCCTTAAAAGGAAAAATTGAACTCGGCAGTAATATAGGTGCTTTTAAAAATTATTTTGATATGTATTCTTCCGCAAAAAAAGATTTTGATAAGGCATACAATGATGCTCAAGAATTTCAAAAGCCTATTTTAAAGGCTTCATTTTATGCTTATTGGCAAAAGCTGAATCCTTACTTCTTTGCCCTTGTCAGAACCGGAAAAGTAAAAATTTCAGGCACAGCTGTAATAGATTCCGAGGCCGCTGCCGCTGCAAAGGCTATACGCCCTGCAAGTGCGGACCTAAAGCTTATCTCCGTACAATTGCGTAAAGAAACTTTGGAGAACTCCGTTTTGGGATACCTGGGAAAGGCAATGGAACCCGTTACAAAATATGCGGGCTTTGATTGGAAGGTAAATATCGCAATTCTAGGTTCCTTTGCCGCAAAGGAAGCTCTTGTTTCGACCTTGGGCACTATTTACAGTGTTGAGTCTTCAAGCGAGGATTCGGGTAAAGTTTTGGAAGCCCGCATTCAGGATAAGGAAACGGGATTGACCCCATTAGACGGTCTTACTATTATGATTTTGATAGCCCTTTTCCCGCCCTGTATTGCTACCGTTATGGCAACAAAGACCGAGACTCAGAGTGTTGGCTGGACGCTATTCAGTGTTATGTATCCCGTGGTCTTGAGCTCACTAGTTGCCGTCCTTGTTTTCCAGCTGGGAAGATTGTTCGGCTTTTGATTGTAAAAGAAATTTAAGGAAAGCCTCTAAAGCTGCGGCTTTTAGAGGTTCACATTTAGGATTATAAATTTATGGGAGTTTATAGATGAAAAAAATATTTATCGTATTTGTTTTAATGATGTGTTCTATTATGCTTTTTGCACATTCGCCCCTATTGACCGTTGAAGATAACGGAGACGGAACTATCTATGTTCAAGGCGGATTTTCAAATGGAGCTTCGGCTGCCGGTGTTAAACTTTATCTTACCGATAAGGCTTCAGGGCAAAAAATCTGGGAAGGAGAATTCCCCGATGTAGGCGAACTCAACCTGCCTATCCCGAATGTTCCTTATACTGTAACCTTTGATGCAGGGCCGGGCCATATTATCGTAAAAGACGGTCCCGAACCCGAAGGCGGTTTCGGCAGTCAGGCTGCTTCTTCTGAAGCCGCAGGAGAAAACGAGTCAGCCGGAGATGTTGCTCAGGCTCAAAAACCCGTTGCTGTCTCCGGTTCCGCAGGTTGGGTTCCTATGGATACCGTTTCGGCAATGCCTAGTGTCGGTCCTTCGTTTACGGCAATCTTGGCCCTTGTACTTGCCGTAATAAATTCGATACTGATTGTCTTCCTCTTTAAAAAACAAAAAAGGTAGGTGTAAAAAGTGAAAAAGCTATTTTTTTCCGTATTGCTATGCTGGACGGCTTTGGGCCTTTTTGCTCACTTTCAAATTATTTATACTCCGGCTTCAATAATCGAAGCTTCAAATAACAAGGTTGATTTTATAATTTCTTTTACTCATCCCTTTGATTCCGGCCTTACTATGGACATCGGTAAAAATGAAGCAGGCGAAATAAAAGGCTTAAAGGAATTCTATTCCGTCCATAAAGAAAACAAGACCGACTTAATGCCCTTTTTAAAAAAGGGAGAATTTGAATCTGCGGAAAACAAGGCCTTTGCATATACCTTTGAATTTGATAAAGAGGCCGGTTTTAAGGGAGGCGGAGACTGGGTCTTGGTTGCCGTTCCTCATCCTTATTTTGAAGCAGCCGATGACGGATATATTCAGCAGATAACTAAGGTCTTTATCAACAAGGCCGGACTTTCGACCGATTGGCAGTCAAGGGTTGCCGAAGGTTATCCCGAAATTTTGCCTTTGGTAAAGCCCTACGATATTTGGGAGGGCGGTGTGATCCGTGCCCTTGTTTTGGACTCCGATGGAAAACCCGTGCCTTATGCTCAGGTTGAATTTGAAAACATGAACTACGATGTGGATATGACAAACAAGAAATTTACCGGAGAACCTAAGCTGCAAAAAGCGGGTGCCGGAATGATAATGGCCGATAATACCGGCGTTTTCGAGTTTATTCCTCCTTGTCCGGGATACTGGGGCTTTGCCGCCCTTAGAGTAGGGAAGGAAAAGGAATTCGGAGGAAAAGAACTTTCTCAAGATGCCGTTATTTGGTTTGAGGTCAGCAAGATTGAAGATGCGGCCGAACAGGCTGATAGCACAAAACAAGCCGATATATCTTCTTCTGACGGAGAGCCTTCTGAAAGAGCAAAACCCAAGGAAGGATTTTCGCCTGCGGCCCTGATAATAGTAATCTTGCTTTTTGTGGTTATGTTCGCTTGGCCGCCTATCTTTAAAAAGATTTCGGATAAGGCTGAAAATAAGTAGGATAGTAAATAGATAACAAATCCCCATTGGTGTCCCGTTGGGGGCTTGCTTTTTTTTTGGAAATATTTATAATTACCCGAAGGTTATAGACAAATAAGGTTCTTAAATTAATTTTTAAGATTAAAAGGGAAACCGGTGAAAAACCGGCACAGCCCCCGCTACTGTAATTGAGTTTGTTTATCATAATGCATCTATGTATTGGAAGCATAAGCCACTGTTAATATGGGAAGGCGATAAACTTTAAATCATAAGTCAGGAGACCTGCCTATTTGTATTACGAAATCCTTCGGAGGGAAGGAAAATCGGAAAACTCATTATTGTACAACTCTATTTTATTGTCAGCTTTTTCTATAAGCGGAGCTGATGCCTTGCGTTTTTCGTGTTTTCTTTATTTAATCTCCGATTTATTTTTAATTAAAAGTTTGCTGTTCCGTCTTTGGGGGCTTGCTTTTTTTTTAAGAATAAGATAGATTGTAAGTGCTGATTTACATTTGGATTTGAAAAAAAAGATTTTTCCGTGAGTTTAAAGCAAGACTTTTGGTCCTATCTTTTTTTGAACTTAAGATTATGAGTCTTTAGACTAAAATATTTGTAGGAGAGTTTTTTATGAAAAAGCGTACAGGAATAGTTTTATTTTTATTCTTGGTATCTATGGCTTCATTTGCACACTTCCAAATGATTTATACCCCGACCTCAAGAGTTGAAGGCAACTCTGTTGATTTTAAGATTGTTTTTACACATCCTGCAGAATCAGGACACGCAATGGATGTCGGTAAAAACGAGGCCGGAGAAATCAAAGGTTTTGAAAAATTCTTTTCCGTGCACAAGGCAAAGATTCAGGATCTTCTTCCCTCATTAAAGAAAACAGAGTTTACAACTTCAGAAAATACGGCTTCAGCCTATGACCTTACCTTAAATAAGGATAACGGTTTTAGAGGAGGCGGAGACTGGGCTCTTATCGCTGTTCCTCATCCTTACTATGAAGGTGCTGAAGATAAGTATATCCAGCAGATTACCAAGGTCTTTATCAATAAGGCAGGTCTTGATACGGACTGGAGTGCAAGATGTGCCGAAGGTTATCCCGAAATCATGCCATTGGTAAAGCCTTACGATGTTTGGGTAGGCGGACTTTTCAGAGGTACTGTTGTAGACTCAAAAGGCAAGCCTGTTCCCAATGCGGAAATTGAAGTTGAATATATCAACTTTGATGTAAACATGAAAAAAAGCAAATTTGAGAAGAAGGCAAAAACAAAAAATGCCGCTGCCGTTATTTTAGCAGATGAAAACGGAAACTTCTCCTTTGTCCCTCATAAGGCCGGATACTGGGGCTTTGCTGCCCTCGGTGCAGGTAATGTAAAAGAATTTGCCGGTAAAGAACTTTCACAGGATGCCGTACTTTGGATTGAAGCAGTGCCTGTAAAATAAGGATTGCCTTATGACATTGGGAATGGTTTTGACTATTTCGATAGTTGCAGGTGTGATTCTCTTACTCATCCGTAAATATTACAGGATATTTAAGGGTAAGGCTTCGGCCTGCAGCTGCGGAGAAAAAAATATCAATCCTAAGAGCGGCTGCGGTTGCGGATGCTGCGGCTGTTCCGCGGAACATAAAAAAGGCTAGTTTCTTTTTACTTTAAGTCAAGAATTGTTTCTTGTTTAAATAAAAAGTTAGCTAATATAACTTATATTAACTTAAAGGAGTTTAATTATGGTTAATAAAAGAATGGGTGCAAAGATTGCACTTATACTGGTTACACTCGCAGTTATTTTTACTGCCTGTAAAACAATGCCTGCTGCAAAAGATAATAAGCTTGCAGCCGGAATGGAGTTGGCCGCCTGGAAGGGCGAGTGGGTTTCAGCAGATATCATAAAAAACAACCCGTCTTTAAAAGCAGCTTATAAAAAAACAGCTGCAGATATGCGCTTTTATACACCTGAAGGCCTTGAAGCTGCTGCCTTGGACATGTACAAAACACCGGCGGTAAAGGCAAAATTTGACGGTACAAACACTGTTCTTTTTACATATTTGGATAAAGACGGTAAAGAAATACAAATTTCAGTCAAATACAAGTACTTGGGACAAAAAGCTGATGGTGAGTATCCCGATTCTATGTGGGAGACTTTTGAGGCTGTAGAAGATAAGCTTGATAATGCAAACTTTAAGTATTTTATATCAATGCCTCCTCATGCTCATGGTGACGGACCAAAGCACTGGCATGCCCGTTTTGGAAAATACGGTATTGACAACCTTGTAACCGGTGCAGGAAGATGGCCTACGTACTATTCTTCATCTACACCTGAAGCTGAGCTTGTTAAGATGTTTGAATCTTCAATCCCAAATATGCCTAAATGGAATCCTGCTTCTCCCTTTGAATCCTATGCCAAGTACGGCAAATGGATCAACTCTTTATCTATTTTTGAAAATACAAGTAAAGAAGTTGAAGCTGCCTATGCAAAGGTTATAAAAGAATTTGCAGGCAAAAATCCCAAGGGCGGAGATTTTACAAAGGCTGAAATTATTGCCGAATTACAAAAAGGAAATAAATCCGTTAAAGATTATTCCCACATGGAGTTTATTGTAAAAGACGGAAAAAATGAACTTGTTTTCTATAAAGGAAATAAAGAGATCTTTAGATCAAGCTATGTTCGTGTTGGTGCAAGTCCTTCAAAGCCGTATATGACGATGAAGGCTGAAAGAAAAGATGCCGGTATGTTTTCTTTGATTTCATTTGTAGTTGTACACGGTAAAGCTCCGATGCTGCATTTCCACTTGTGGTACGGTAATAACGAAAAAGAAATTGAAGAGTTTGAAGGAACACCTACTTGTTACAGGACAGCTCTTACAGACGCTGAAATTGCAGCAGCTGTAGAGAAATCTGCAAGAACTCTTTTAGAAAGATTAACAAAGGCTAAAAAATAATTTTTTTTGGGAACCTATTTTTAGGTTCCCAATTTTTATTAAGTTTATCAATATTTGATAATACCTTATTTTGACATAAGGAGGTTACTATGTCTACGAAAAATTTCGGTGCAAAACTTGTATTAGTTTTGATGGTTCTTGCGGTTACTTTTACTGCATGTAAGTCGATGCCTAACACAATCGGAGGCATGAAAATTGAACCCGGTAAAGAACTTGCCGCATGGAAAGGTGAATGGGTTTCGCTGGATTCCGCAAAAAATGATCCTTCTTTAAATCCTGTATACAAAGAAGCGGCCGCCAAAATGGAAAACTATACCGTTGAAGGTTTCAAATTGGCTGTTGAAGGAATGTATAGAACATCATTTTCAAAGATAAAATTTGACGGAACAAACACTGTTGTGTTTACCGTAAAAGATGCTGATGGAAAAGAAAAAGAAATTTCTTCCGAGTATGTTTACAAGGGAAAGGTGCCTGTTATAGGTTATGACGGATATTACTGGGAAACTTTTGAAGCCGTAAAAAATGTACGCGGCCTTACTATGGCAAAATATATTATCTGTTTTCCCCCGCATCAAGATTCCGAAGGGGGACTGCTCCATTGGCATGTAAGAACAGGCGGATCCGGTATTGACGCATTGGTAAAAGCAGATACTATGTGGTGGCCTACCTATGTGTCTGCTTCAATGACAAAAGAAGAACTTGTAAAGAATTTTAAAGATACCATAGGAGCTGTTGCGGGCATGTTCCCAAAATCTCCCTTTGAGCCTTATGCAAAAGAAGGAAAATGGATGAATAGCTCTTTAATTTATGACAACACAAGTGCTGAGGTTAATGCCGCTTATAACAAAATCATTAAAGAATTTGCCGGTAAAAATCCTAAGGGCGGAGATTTTACAAAAGCTGAAATTATTGCCGAAATGAAAAAAGTATACGGCACGACAGATCTTTATACTCATATCGAATTTGTTACCGAAGACGGTAAGAACGAA
Source organism: Treponema denticola ATCC 35405 (assembly GCF_000008185.1). NCBI lineage: Bacteria > Pseudomonadati > Spirochaetota > Spirochaetia > Treponematales > Treponemataceae > Treponema > Treponema denticola. Next base: position 2,082,959 of record NC_002967.9, on the reverse strand, counting down.
TTTGTAGTCTATAAGGACGGAAAAGAAATTCATCGAGCTGCTTATAAGAGAACTGCTGAAAATGCCTCCAAGCCCGGATTGCTTGCTGTGGTAACTGATAAAAAAGATGCAGGAATGTTTAAGACAATTTCTCTTACGAGTGCAGGAGGAAATCCTTTACATTTCCATTTTTGGTATGGTATGAATGATGCCGATTTTTCCAAAATTAAAGAGAAGCCTACATGTATACCTGCAAATACACCAAACAAAATGATTGCAGAGAGAGTTGAAAAATCTTGCCGCAAGATTTTAAAAGGTATTGTTGAAAAATAATTGTATTGAGACTTTTTATAGGAGAGAATAAAAATGAAAAAAAGAACAGCTATCTTTATTTGTTTTTTAGTATTGGGAGCAGCTCTTTTGTTTGCTCATGCCCCGATATTGCACTGTTATGATAACGGTGACGGAACTTTTACCTGTGAGGGCGGTTTTACCGACGGCTCATCTGCTGAAGGTGTAGAAATTCGAATCGAAAATCCTAAGGAAAAAGATGCAAAAAAGAAGGTTATAATTAAGACCAAGCTTGATAAAAATGGCGAGATAACAATTAAGTACGCCGATATCAAGGTAAAAGACTTTTTAATTATCTTTGATGCAGGCCCCGGCCATGTGGTAAAAGTAAAATCAAGCGATATCGAAAAATAAGATTTACTTGATTTTTTTTAAAAAAGGGACTTTGTTTTTTACACTGTCCCTTACAATAAACCTCATTTTTTTTCGTTTAAAAGAACATCGGCACTGTGCCAGCTTAAAGTTGCACATTTTATACGTGCCGGCATTTCGGCAAAATATTCCAAGATTTGAGCATCTTCCAATTCTTCCTTTTCTTCTTCCGAAATTTCTTTTCCGTTCATCATCTTAAAAAATATTTCTACCTTGCGTTTTCCTTCTTCGGCATTTTTTCCTTTTATAAGTTCAATCAGCATATTTGTAGAAGCCGTAGAAATGGCGCAGCCCCTTCCTAAAAAAGAAGCATCTTCTATGATTCCGTCTTTTTCCCGGATAAGCAGGGTAAGGTCATCACCGCATGAGGGGTTATGGCCTCTTTCTATCTTTACTCCTTCGCCGGAAAGTTCGCGGCAGTTTTCTTTTTTTCGGGAGTATTCTAGAATCATTTCCTGATAAATCGTATCTATGTCCATTTATCTTCCTTATCGATATTATTTTTAAGTTTTTTTAATCCTTTAAAAAAACGCTTTTTACTTTTTTTAAGGCTGTGATCATGACGTCTATGTCTTCCTTGGTGTTAAAAATAGAAAAACTTGCACGGCAGCAGGAATTTATATTTAGGTAAGCCATCAGAGGCTGAGTACAATGATGTCCGCTTCGAACCATAACACCGTATTCGTTTAAGATGTAGGATGTGTCATGCGAGTGCACGTCTTTTACATTGAAGGCGATTATACCCGCTCTCTTTTCAGCATCGGTGCCGTAGGTTTCTACAAAGTCAAGTTTTTTTAATTCGGAAAGAGCATAAGAGTCCAATTCTTTTACGGTTTTTTCTATATTGGCATAACCGATTTTTTCGATATATTCTATTGCGTGTTTAAGAGAAACTATGGCAGCTGTATCGTGGGTTCCGCCTTCGTATTTATAGGGAGCTTCCTTAAACTCGCTTGATTCTTCTGTAACAAAGTTGATCATATCTCCGCCGTATAAAAAAGGCGGCATCTTGTCCAAGAGCTCTTTTTTTCCGTAAAGAACCCCGACACCGAAGTCCGAAAAAATCTTGTGTCCCGAAAAAACTAAAAAGTCGCAGTCAAGGGCTGATACGTCCTGCTTGTAGTGAGCAATGGCTTGGGCTGCATCGACTACAACAACGGCTCCGCTCTCATGGCTTAGTTTTATTACCTCTTCTACAGGGTTTATAATTCCTGTAGCATTTACCACGCTTGAGATGGCGACCACCTTTGTTTTAGAGGAAAGTTTAGCCTTAAAGTCATTTATATCCAAGGTGCCGTTTTTGTTAAGATAGATAAATTTTACGGCAGCCCCCGTTTGTTTTGCAACAAACTGCCAAGGTACGAGGTTTGCATGATGGTTTGATACCGCCAATAGAATTTCATCTCCGGTTTTAAGATTCGATAAGCCGTAACAATAGGCAATTATATTGAGAGCCTCGGTAGAATTTTTTGTAAAGATAATGCTTTCAATTTTATCGGCTCCGATAAACTCGGCTGTTTTTTTTCGTGTTTCTTCAACCAATATGGAAGAGGCTATTGCAAGGGAATGAGAGCCTCGGCCCGCATTTCCGTTTGACTGTAAAAAATATTCTTTTATGCCTTCTATAACCGGCATAGGCCTTTGTGCCGTTGCCGCCGAATCCAAATAATGAATGTTAGGATTTTGCATAAGCAATGGAAAATCGTTTTTGTACATCTATTTCTATGCTCCTTAAAGCCGCATTTCTCTTTATTTTACATAAAAATAAGCCTTTTGTCCAGCAATGGGGGAGTGGGGATCAGGGCAACTGAATTATAAAATCGAACTATATAAGTTGACAAAAAGTAATACATATTGTATAATGAAAATATGGAAAACGGAAATACAACACAGCGTCTTTTTGAATGGGATTACGAGAAAGAACAGCGTAATATGAAAATACATAAAATCTCATTTGAAACCGCAAGACTCGTTTTCAATGATAACAACCGAATTGAATTATTCGATATAAACCACAGCGGGGCAGAAGACCGTATTATCACAATAGGAAAAGTAGACAAAGTACTTTTCGTTGTTTACACCGAACGAGGAGAAAAAACACGGATCATATCCGCAAGAGCCGCAACAAAAGCGGAAAGGAGACTTTATGGCAATAGTTACATCGGTTTTACATGGTAACGAAAAACCGACCAAAGAACAAATTGAAGAGATTAGGCGTGCCGCAAAGATGCCTATTGTATACGATGAAGATTGCCCACCCTTAACCAAGGAGCAAATAAAGGAATTTGCACGTATAGCCAAAGAACAGCGAAAGCTTCGAAAAAAACAGGTAGTAGCAATCAGGCTTTCACCCGAAACCGCTGAAAAAGTCAAAGCCCTAGGTAAAGGCTACAGCTCTGTGTTAAGCCGTATCATTGATGAGGCCTTTCGAAACCCCGAACTCCTGCAAAAATGTTTATAAAGTGGCAATGAATGATTAAAGGAAGGATTGGGCGCTGACGGGATCGAACCGCCGACATTCTGGGTGTAAACCAGACGCTCGTACCAGCTGAGCTAAGCGCCCAATGACATGGATGATATTACAAATCACAAAAAATGTCAATACATATTTTGTAAAAAAATGAAGTTTTTTTGCCGCAGTCTTATCGCTTCTTTTTGAGCTATTTACTTAATTTTACGAGCCCCGGCACCGGCTGAGGCTTAATAAATTTTATAAACTTAAAGGGGTGTATATCTATTGCATTTGAATACCAGCCGCCTATGGAATAAATATCGATAATATTTACGCTTAGCCTATAGGATATCGGAATAATCACGCTCTCTCCCAGCAAGAGCTCTTCTGCCTTGCTCAACATTTCGTATCGTTTTTTAAAGTCTTTTTCGGCATGGGACTTGAGGATTATTCTTTCAAATTCCTGATTTTTCCAGTCCGAGTCATTGAGGTTGGAATTCGGCCGGAACATCTCCAAAAAGGCCAGAGGGTCTGCGAAGTCCCCTATCCAAGTGATTGTTCCCAAATCGTAATCATTTGTTTTTAGGCTGTTATAATAAGCATTCAAAGAAATAAGCTTAACTTCGGTTTTTACCCCGATTTTTGCCCATGCGGCCGATAGAATTTCGGCTAATTCTTGATAATATGTATTTTCGGGTATTTTAATTACCACCTTTTTTTGTTCTTCGTTTAAATTAAGTTTATTTATGATTTCTTGGGCTTTTTGCAGGTTATATTCATTTACACCCTGAATTTTGGGGTAGCCTGCAAGGGGAAAAATCAAAGTTTCAGCCTTTATGGGATAGCCATTGCGTAATTCCTCATAGGGAACAGCTAAAAGAAGGGCCTTTCTAAACTCCGCATCCTTAATATTCGGAGATGAAGTCTTAAAGAAAAAATAATCAGTTGCAAAAAGAGGGTCGATATTTACACAACGCTGATCGCCTATTTTAGAAATCACATCGCTTCTTGAAAGCCAATGAATCTTCCCTATATTGAATTTTTCTATAGCGTCTTCCTTGCTTAAATCGAGGAAGAGGTTTATTTGAGGAATCTGGACATTATCCTTATCCCAATAATTTTCATTTTTTACCAAAATCAGCTCTTTTTCGGAAAATTTTTTTATCTTATAGGCACCGCTTGATATGGGTTTAAAGCTGTCCCTTAATTTTTCTATTCTTTCGATGTTAGAAAATTTTAAGGCCGCTTCAAGCTGGGAGGCTTCAACGGCTGAAAAGGCATGATGACATAGAATGTTGGGAAGGTGTTCAATTTCGGTATTTGTGGTTACTAAAAGAACTTGCTCGCTTTCGGCTTTTATTCCGACCTGATTTTTATTTTTTAGTTTTCCGTTACGGTAATCGGCAGCTCCGTCTATGCAGTCTAAAAGTGAAGCATATGGATGATTGCCTGCGGGGTTTAAAAGATTCAGCCATGAATCGACAAAGGTTTGAGCCGTTATGGGTTTTCCGTTTTCAAATTTTGCATCTTTTCTGATTGTAAAACGCCATGTTCTTCCGCCTGAAACACTGTACTTTTCGGCAAGAGCCGGAACCGGCTGCAATGTATAAGGATCATATACAAAAAGGCCTTCACAAAGGGCCGTTAAGATTTGGGCTTCCCCGGCATCGAAGGCCGTATGAGGGTGAAGCATTGGTATTCCTGAAGTTATGGAAATATTCAGTTCTTTTTTTTGGTCTTCTTGTGAAAACAGACAAAAGGATAGTAAAAACAAAAATAATGCTAATAGTTTATTCTTCATATAAGCGACATTATATTGTTTTTTTTATTATTATTCAATCGGATTATACTTTAGATAACTCCAAGTTTTTTCATTTGGCTTACTTCTTCGCTGAGAGCCTGATATTCGGCCCTGTATTGGTTTGCCTTTATAATCGAATTTGTGATTGTTGTAATTTCTATCTTAATTCCTCTTATTTTGCTTCTAAGCTCAGGCTTTACGCTTTTATAAAATTCGTCAAGCCCACCAAGCTGTTTCAGCATCTCATTGCTGTCGCTTATGTATTTTGTAAGGCTGTTAAAAAGAAGCTCATTAGGCATTGTTTTTATTTTTTGATTGACAACCGAATTCGGCATCAAAATACTTTGGAATAAGGCTATTTTTTGAAGCACTTCTTTTTCAAAAACGGAATAGTTAATTGTTTGTTTTTTTGTATTTTGATTGATATTATCGGTAATTATGATTGTTATATGCTTTTCAGGCGGTTCCAATTTTAAAATTTGCCTGAAAATTTCAGCAATTTTTCTAAATACCGTATTTTCCGATTTATAAACCAGCTCCTGATTTGATTTTATTTTATCCAGTGCTGCTTTTAAGTGAGGAGCGGAATTTGAAAGAACCCGTAAGCCCGATATTAAAATAGGTCTGTGGTTGACTTCTTTATTTTCAAAAGAGCTTTCCTTTGGTTTAACTTCAAGGCGGGATAGAACCTCCTGCTGTAATATGGCCGAATCATCCCCGTAATCTTCTCTGATTATTTCGACTATAAGATCCGTGTAAAAAGGCTTTTTTTTGAGCTTTAATGTGAAAATTTTTTTTATTTCCCTTAGAATGTTTGAAGGATTTGCACAATCCTCTTTTGTTATCTTTACTGAAGGTATAATCTCTCTGCGTATTAAAAGCTTGTATTCTTCACGGTGAAAGATGGAAAGGCTTTTAAGCTGGGTATTGATATAGGTCTCGCTTTTTGCAAGATGGGCTACGGAATCCCGTAAAAGACTGCTTGATAATTGGTCGGGGCCTTTGAAAAGGTTATTTATTATATCGGCTATAGCCCGCGTATTTGTATGATTTGATGTATTTGTAAAATCCGACCAAATAAAGGTACTGTTTAGGTCAAGAAGGATGGCAATTCTTTTGGGAGTTAAAAACTCGGTATTAAACTGATAATAATTGTTTACAAATTCCAGCATTGTTTCATAGTGGGCCAAACGGGTGCCTATAACGCTTGCTTTTTCCGAGTCTGCAAAGTTTTCCTTGCTGGGAATTTCAACCTCAGTCATTTTACTGTCATATTTATAAGGATCATCATGGATGACCCGTTTTTTTAAAAGAGTGCTTCTGACTGCGTGAAGGGCACTGCTTTGAATATTGTAGTTTTCCCTCACCTTGGGAAGAATTTGAGAGTTAAACTCATTCCTTTTTGTTTCAAGTATTACCGAAAGTTCCTCAACAAAGTTTTTTCTATTTTCCATACCCCACTTATCGGCATTTTTCCCTTTTTGTATAAGTATATAATAAGTAAAGATTTTTACCGGCCTTAGGGGTTTGACAAAGTTCTTCTTTTATCGTATTCTGTTATACATGTTTGTTTCAGTTGTTATAGATCCGGGTGGAAGGGAATCGGCTTCTCATCTCGCAGAAGTTCTAACGGCCAACGGCTTTGAACGGGTTCAGCATGCCTGTTGGGAATCGGTAACAATAAACGATGAAGGCCTTGTTACATTAAAGCAGGATATAGACCGAGTTACCGACTATTATGATATAGTCCGCCTTTATCAATATCCTATTCAGGATGTGTTTGCCGTAACTACGCTTTATAAAAAAAAGTGGAGGAGGGTGCTTGTACGCCCGCCTGCAAAAAAGTTGGAGAATTAAACCTTATGGAAGACTATAGATCAAATTTAGAAGCCTTAAAAAACGATATCTCTAATATTTGGGGGCGTCTTTGACCCCGAGGCGGTTAAAGCAAAAATAGCCGAAAAAGAAGCTATAACCTTAGCTCCCGATTTTTGGAATGACAGTAAAAAAGCCGAAAAAATTATGGGCGAGATAAAGGCCCTTAAAAACAGAATTTATCCTTGGCAGGAGCTAATGGATGAGGTTTCCGATTTGGAAGTTTTGATGGAGCTTTCGGAAGAATCCGGCAATGAAGAACTGTCTGAAGAAATCGGCTCAAATTATAACTCGGTTTACGAAAAATATAAAAAATTAAGTATATTGAGCCTCCTTTCAGGTGAGGTCGATAAAAACGATGCCTACCTTACGGTTCATGCAGGGGCAGGGGGAACTGAGGCCTGCGATTGGGCCGGTATGCTGGTGCGCATGTATTTGCGCTGGTGCGAGTCCAGAGGCTTTAAAACGGAAACCATAGATGTGGTTGAAGCCGAGGGCGGAATAAAGTCTGCAACATTTCAGATTTCAGGCGAATTTGCCTTCGGCCTTTTAAAAAGCGAAACGGGGATTCATAGGCTGGTGCGTATCAGCCCTTTTGATTCCAACGGAAGGAGGCATACATCTTTTACATCGGTCTTTGCTTTTCCTGTCCTTGATGATACGATAGAAGTCGATATACGCCCTGAAGACTTGCGTATCGACACATACCGAGCCGGAGGGGCCGGAGGCCAACACGTAAACAAAACCGACTCAGCCGTACGTATTACCCATATTCCAACCGGAATAGTTGTTGCCTGCCAAACTCAAAGGAGCCAAATCAGCAATAGGGCTACGGCTATGAATGTTCTAAAATCAAGGCTTTATAATTATTATGAAGAACAAAAAGAAAAAGAGAACATGAAGTTTGCAGCCGAAAAAAAAGGTATTTCTTGGGGCAATCAGATAAGGTCCTATGTTTTTCAGCCTTACACAATGGTAAAAGATCACAGGACAAAGTATGAAACGGGAAACATTCAGGCTGTAATGGATGGAGACATAGACGAGTTTATAAACAGCTTTTTAAATACAAAGATTGAAGATATGAGTATTGATGAGGACGATTCTCTATGATATGTATTGTATGCAAATCCGAATTTTTGGCAGCCGATATAAGAGCAATATGTCTTTCTCATGTAAACGAAACAATTAAGATTTTGCCTCAATCTTTGCTTTTGCATACATTAACAAATGAAGATGTCCGCCTCGTTTTTTTTGATTCAAGCCTTTTTACGGATACGGCTTCTTTTAGAAAAAAAAGCCCTCATACTCAATTTGTTGTTATTTCTTCTATCGGGGATGAAGGTCTTGCAGAAAAAGCTCTTATCTGCGGCGCCTCGGATTTTTTATTATGCCCATTTACGGAAAAAGGAGTTACAATCTGCTTATGAGGTTCTCCTTTAAATTGAAAAAACTTATTTTTTTATCCGTATTTTTTTTTATAGCTTGTTTTTTATTTTCACAAAAGAACGAAGATGAAAATTCCTATTGGACTATTGCCGTTTCGGAATTTAAAACGGACGGTCTTCCCTCTTCTTATCAAAGTTATAAAACGATAGTGCCTGAAATGTTTTTAATCTACATGGATACCGGAGCAAAAAGAATAGTCCCCTTTGAAGAAAAAAAAATGAGGGCTGTGATGGAAGCTTCAAATAAAAAGCTGAGGCTTATAAAAGACAGGGCAAAACTTATAAAAGAAAGGGATGAGCTTTTTTTGTCGGTTGAAGACAAAAAAATAAAAGACGAAAAAGAGAAAAAACTTACGGAAGAAATTTTAAAAAAAGAAAAAAGTATTTATGAGGCCGATATAGATATCAAAATTGAAGAAACCCGTTTTTTTAGCTCGAGTCATCCTAAAAATATAAACTTATGGAAGTACGGAGAATCTTTATATACGATGTCTGAAAATGCCGACCTAGGTGAAAACTTAAAAAAAGAAAATATCTCGGCTCTTATTTACGGCTCGGTAAAAGATATTTCGGGCTATATGGTTATAACCGCTTATTTGGATATGGGGATTCCCGGAATGAAGGTTCACGAATTTTCGGGGGCCGGAAGATATGATGATGTTGAAAAAGTCGTAGAAATGATGGTGCGTCAAATATACACGATTATTCAAAATACAAAAGAGGTAAAGGTGTTTTTTGATGTTACTCCTAAAAATGCAAAGGTTTATATTGACGGTGAGTTGATACGGGATTTTTCAAAACCCATAATGCTGCGTGAAGGGTTTTATCAAATAGGTGCATCTGCTCAAGATTATGTTGAAGAAACAAAAAAACTGGAATTAAAAAATAAGGATGCCTATACCTTAAAAATCAATTTAAAAAAAGAGGAATCTGCGACAATCGGTTTTAATCTTAAAAGTGCTTCTCCCAATTTATTTTTTAAATCCCAATACTCTATTCGTATTCCCGGAATTATAACTATACCTAAGATGAAGTCTATTTTTGAATTTGAAGAAAATGGTATTCATACCTTCGGTGTTCTTGAGCCGAAGAATAACACTTTTTCTCCTCAAAATGTTCAAAACATGATTATAAAGTTAAACAAAAAAAATGTAAAAGATTCGATAGAAACTCAACGAAAAATTTTATATTGGTCTTTAGGAGCTTTGTACATAAGCCTGCCTATAACGATGATTTTAAATTCTAAAGTAGATGATCAAGTATACGCTTTTAAAAGCGGAAAACTTCCTTATACACAATCCGAGATTGACCGTATAAACAGACTGGGAATAACTCAAAATGTTTTCCAGGGGATTACGATTGCTTTGGGTATTAATTATTTTGTACAGTTGATAATCTATCTGGTAAAGGCTGATAGGGCCTTACCGCGAAAGATAAAACCTAATTATTCAGTTCCTGTTTATGAGGAAGTTAAGACTGATAAAGATACTGTAGTTAATGATAAAGATACGGTTATTAAAGATGAGGAGAATAAAAATGAAGAATAAAAGTTTTGCTGCCGGATTAAAAAAACTATTCGGTTTATATAAGGGACCGGAAGAATCTTTTTTTGAAGATTTAACCGATACTCTGATAGAAGGAGATATAGGTGCAAAGACGGCCCTTGAAATAGAAGCTTCTTTAAGAGAGTTATGTAAAAAGGAAAAACTCGTTTCTGAAGATGATGTTTTAAACGGTCTTTATAATATTTTATTACCCTATGTAAAGGTAACTTCTTTAATTCCGGAGAAAGACAAGGTTTCTATTTATCTTGTTCTAGGTGTAAACGGTGTAGGAAAAACAACTTCAATAGGAAAGATGGCTCATTATTATAAAGAAAAATACGGTACGCCCATCATTTTGGCCGCCGGAGATACTTTTAGAGCCGCTGCAATTGAACAGTTGAAATTTCACGGTGAAAAAAATGATGTGAGGGTTGTCGCTCATCAGCATGGGGGAGACCCTGGTGCAGTCATCTTTGATGCCGGCGATGCAATGGCTTCATCAGGCGGAGGCCTCGTTCTTGCAGATACGGCGGGAAGACTTCACAATAAAGACAATTTGGTAAGGGAGCTTCAAAAAATCGACAGGATTGCAAAGACAAAGGCTTCTGAAGGCTGCTATAAAAAGATATTGGTATTGGATGCAACTACTGGTCAAAACGGTTTAAGGCAGGCCGAAGTTTTCCATGAAGCTATAGGAGTCGATGCGGTCTTTTTAACAAAGTATGATTCTACGGCGAAGGGCGGCGTTGCCGTTACGGCAGGAAAAGAGCTTAACCTTCCCATGCTTTTTGTCGGAACCGGAGAAAAATATGAAAACATATCTCCTTTTTCGGCTGAAAACTATGTAAAGGAATTTATCGGAAAAATATAAATGAGTTTAAAAAAAATATTATGTTTTGTTTTTATTTTATACTCTCTTTTTATTTTTGCAGACGGATCGGAAAATTCTGATGTTCAATCCCCTCCTGTTAAAGAAACCGAAGATCAAAATTTGCCTGCAACCGAAAATAAAAATTTATCCGAAAACGAAAAAGATCCGGAAGAATCCGATAAGGGGTTTTATTCCATTCAAAGCTCCGGGCTTACGGCCTGTTTTGGCGACAGGTGGTTTTTTGAACAACTGGATGATAAGGGCAGACCTCTTATTTCCGTTCTATATGAAAAAGATAAACTTATAGAAAAAAAAACATATACCTACAAAGACGGTTATCCTGAATCTTGTGAAGTCGTTTTATCGGATAAACTTATCAAAATAAAATATAATCAAAAAAAAATGGAAACCGAAAAAATCGTTTACGATGCGGAAGGCAAAAACGAGCTCGAAAAAAATATTTATACTTATAATGAAAATAATTTATTGATAGAATCGTTTTTAAAAAAAGAAGGAACCGAATATATTTCAAAGTATGAATACGGGCCTGAAAATAAAATAAAATCCAAAACCGACTTTGTAAACGGAAATAAAATTTCTTACACGGAATATATGACGGATAAAAAGATAGTTCATTTATTCGAATATGGAAAAGAAGTCGGTGTGATAGAGGAAGAAACATAAAATGAAAAAGAATAATTATAGATGGATTTTTTTTGTTTTAAATAGATTTAATTCCGCAGATACAAAGGGGCGTTCTTCAATCTCGACTCTTTTTTCCATATTGGGAATTGCCTTCGGTGTAATGGTCTTGACCGTGATTCTCTCGATAATGAACGGTCTTCAAATGGGATACATAGATACAATCCTGCAAGTTAGTTCGGGTCATATAAGGTTGTACGGCGAAAAAGAAGATCTAAAAGAAGCCGAAAATTTAAACCTCCATAAGGCTTTTTTTATTTTTCAGGAATCTCAAACATTGATGCAGGGAAATTACGGCAAGCAGCACGGCGTTTTAATCCGTTCGGTGGAAGAAGATATAATGCAAAAAGACAAAGGGCTTGCCTCTGCCTTAAAAATAACTTCCGGTTCTTTTAATATCTTGGAAAAAGATTCTGTAATTTTGGGTTACGAGTTGGCCCGCCAGCTCGGTGTAAAAGTAGGGGATAATGTAAATATTATAGCCGTGTCAGGTTCATCCGAAACAAGTCTTTTTCCTGAAAATCAAGACTTAATTGTTACGGGTATTTTTAAAACGGGATATTATGAGGTTGATTCTTCCTTTGCCTTTATGTCTTTGGAAAACGGAGAAAACTTATTCGGAAAAGAATCGAAGCTCTATGCCTCCGTAAAACTACAAAACCAAAACAATGATGCTGCCTATATATCTTCCCTAAATGCTTCATCCCTTAATTTAAAAGCGGAATCATGGCGTACTTATAATCATGCTTTTTTCGGAGCTCTCAGAATAGAAAAAAATATGATGATGCTTTTGGTTATTTTAATTTTTTTGGTTGTGTCGGTTAATATTTATAACGGAATGCGGCGTTCAATTTATGAGAGACGGGAAGAAATTTCCGTTCTTGCTTCTCTTGGGGCTTACTCCAAACATATACAGGCTCTTTTTATTGCAAACGGTTTTACGATAGGTTTGATAGGTGCAAGTGCCGGCCTTTTATTGGGGCTTTTGCTATCGGTTCAAATAAATTCTATTTTTAATTTAATAGAAAATATAGTAAATTCGGTTTTAAGTTTTGTATCCATATTGTTTCAAAATTCATCCGATGCTGATTTTTCCGTTTTTAGTCCGGTTTATTTTTATATGGAAACCGTTCCGGTTAGAATATTTTTTAATGAAATTTTATTGATTTTTTTGTTCGGCATTTTTTCCTCATCCGCTGCGGCCATGATAGCTGCGAGACGGATATTAAAATTAAAGCCGGCGGAGGTATTACGCTATGAGTAAGGATATAGTTTTAATTTCCGGTTTAACCAAAACATTTTCTTCGGCAAGTGAAAAACTTGTAATATTCGATAAACTGAATTTTTCCATTGAAGAAGGGAAAAAGATTTCGATTACCGGAGAATCCGGTTCGGGTAAAAGTACCTTTTTAAATATATTGGGCGGTCTTGAATCGGCAGACAGCGGCGAGATTATTGCAGGTTCTTATAAGGTTCATTCGCTTGATGAAAAATCTCTCACGGAATATCGAAGCTCCTTTTTGGGTTTGGTTTTTCAATTTCATTATTTGTTAAAAGATTTTACCGCTCTTGAAAACGTAATGCTTCCCGCCCTTATTGCAGGAAGATCAAAAAAAGAAATAAAAGAAAAGGCTCTCTCCCTTTTGGAGGATGTAAAATTAGCCGAACGTAAAAATCATTTTCCTTCTCAGCTGTCGGGAGGCGAAAGACAGAGGGTTGCTGTTGCCCGCTCTTTGATAAACAGCCCCTCACTCATTCTTGCTGATGAGCCTACGGGAAACTTAGACCCTGCCAATGCCGAGACTGTTCAAAATCTTTTATTTTCTGTAGTCGATAAACACAAAAAGACCTTGGTTCTTGTTACCCATGATCAAAACATCGCATCAATGACGGATATTTCTTATAAACTTTATAAGGGCAATTTGGAAGAAGTATGAAAAATTTAGTCTTTATAAAAATGGCATTTAGATTTTTAGGTATAGGTTCGGGAAAGACGGTTTCCAATGCCCGCAAAAGTTTATTCGGTGCCGTTTTAGGTATAGGCATAAGTATAATTCCCCTCATTGTTGTTTTGGTTGTCTCTGACGGTATGATTCAAGGAATAACCTCCCGTACAATCGAGCTTGGAACGGGACATCTGCAAGTTATAAATATGCGGTCAATATCAAGCTATAAAAATGCCGAAACCGAAAAAAATGTGCGTTCATTAATTCTTGAGTTTGATGAGGGAAACTTTGTTGAAAACGCTTGGATTGAAAGGCAGGGGAACGGTTTGGTTATAGGTAAAAACGGAAGAAGCGGCGGTGCAATCCGTGCAGTCGAGCCCGAATTCTTTACTCAAAATATTAGGGCTCTTAATCTTATAAAAGTCATATCCGGCTCTCTTGAATTTGAAAATAATAAGTCTGCAATTTTGGGAACAGCCATAGCCGAAAAGCTCGGCTTAAAAGTAGGGGATACATGCAGAATCATAACCATATCTAAAAACGAAAAAGGCAAAACAATTCCCCGCGTAAGTTCATTTAAAATTTCAGGCCTTGTATCTTCAGGCTATCAAGAGCTGGATGCCTTGTGGGTTTTTATTCCTTTGGAGGAGGGCTTGAAGATTATGCCGATGAGTTCTTCTTTAACCTCAATAGTGGTTTCGACCAATGATCCCTTTGATGAAGATAAGATGCAGGCTCTTCAATTAAAATTGAACTCAATACTACCCGAAAGTTTTTCCATCTATTCTTGGGCCGACTTAAACCGCTCTGCCTTTACTTCTTTTAAGACTACAAAGAATATTTTACTTTTTATCATGTTTTTGATAGTCTTGGTTGCTTCTGCCAATATTTCCTCGGCTATTGTTATGCTTGTAATGGAGCGAAGGCGGGAAATTGCCATACTAAAGGCTGCCGGCGCCCATCCCTCGTCTATAAGCCTTGCTTTTTTGCTTGCAGGTCTTTTAACGAGCTTAGGCGGAATTATTTTGGGAATGCCCTTAGGAATTTTAGCCGCCATACATATAAACGAAATCTTTGCCTATGCAGAAAAGATTTTAAACCACATTCAAAACTTTTTTTATACCTTCGTTTATGGTACCGGCGGTACCGGAAAACCTCTTGAAATTCATCTTTTAGACCCTGCATATTATTTGGAGTATATTCCCGTAAAATTAAATCTTTTTGACCTTTACACGATAGCCGTTTCTATGTTAATATTATCGGTAGTAGTGTGTTTGATTCCTGCAGTACGGGCAGGAAAAGAAAAGCCGATAGAAATTATGAGGAAATTATGATTTGTGATATGTGTAAGTTAAACGAGGCTAAAATTTCTGTGGAACAAGTTGCAGACGGTGTGACTAAAAATATTTATCTGTGTCCGGCTTGCTCGCAAAGACTCGGATTTGGTATGTTTTCCGAAACTATCGATATTTCCATAACAAAAATACTTGGATCTAATGATAATGATGGCGGCAGAAAATCGGATCAATGTCCTGTATGCGGATTAAGTTTTAGAGAAATCGAATCTAAAAAAATGATAGGATGCTCAGACTGTTTTTCGTTTTTTAAAACCGAAATTATGGAAATATTGGGAAAAAAGAAAAAAAATCTAAAGTATTCGGGCTCTATCACGGATGATCAGTCTCCCGAAACATTTTTTGAAACTCATACTTCGGAAGAATTACATGAAGAACTAAAAAAAGCTGTCGAAACAGAAGATTATGAAAGAGCTGCTGCTTTAAGGGATGAGATAAAAGCTTTGGAGAAAAACCATGATATCAAAATTTGACGGCTGGTATATGGAAAGCGGTCCCGATACCGACGTAGTCCTATACAGCCGTTGTGATATAGCCCGCAATATATCGGGTTTTTTGTTTCCAAATAAAATTAATCTTTCCGACTCTGCTGACGTTGTTTCGCTTGTTTTTTCTTTTTTTTGCTCTTTGGGCGATTCCTCTTATTTTAAAAAGTTAAAACTTAGAGCAATGGATCCGCTTTCAATTAAGCTGCTTGAAGAAAGAGGGATTATTCTCCCCGATATGCCTGAAAAAATAGAAAAGGCCGTTTTGGTGCACGAAAACGGCTCTCTTTATATAGGCTTGAACCTTGAAGACCATATAAACATAACTTCTTTTGCTGCCGGAATGGATCCGGAAGAGGTCTATGCAAGGGCATCATTTGTGGAACTTAAAATGAGAGAAAAAATTAAATTTGCAGAAGATAGAGACTTGGGTTTTTTAACTTCCAATCTTATGAAAATCGGTACGGGACTGAAATTCTCGGTTTTATGCTCTTTTCCGGGAATCCTTTATTCCAACTGTTTAGGTTCAGTCTTGGAATTAACAAAACAAAACAATCTTAATGTTGCCGGTTACTACTCGCCGAATTCCAAAAGTTCCATAGGGGCTCTTTTTTTGATTTCAAATGCCGTATCTGCAGGCGATAATGAAGAGATTCAGACTGAGGATTTTATTTCCTGTGTAAATTCCATAATTGAAATTGAAAGAGAGAAGAGAAAAACTTTTCTAAATGAAAATACATTGAAGGTTGAAGATATGCTTAGAAGAGTTCTCGCTGTAGCTCAAAGTGCAAAACTTATGGATTTTAAGGAAGCTGCCGATATAGTTTTTAAAATAAAGTTCGGCTTAAATATGGGCTTAATTACCGGTATTACCAATGAAGAATGCAACTCGATGATTTTTAAGTCCCAAATGGGTCATCTTGCTTTTTTATTGTTAAACAGTCATACAGGCTTATCCGATAGAAATTTAAACGATTTTTCTATAGAAGAATATAGGGCTCGTACCATTCAAGAACTTTGTTCAAAAGTCCGAATTATAATGTGAGGTGTTATATGTGTCAAGGTCTTTCACAAGATGCTCATAAGCTGCTTACTCTTTTTGGTCAGCAGGAAGCCAGGCGGGTTAATGCGGATCTGTTTCAACCCGAGCATATTTTATCTGCTTTGATCCGCAATAAGGTAGGCAGGGGTTATATAATTCTTCAAAAATTAAATATTGATATTCTCAATTTACAGTTATTTATAGAACAGAACACTCCTATCCGTACAGGGGATAGAATCATAGGTGAAATTCCTCCTTCTCGAAGAATAAAGACTTTGGTCGATATTGCAACAATAGAAGCAAGGACTATGAGGCAAAGTGTTGTCGGTACCGAGCATCTTCTTGTAGCCCTCGTCAGAGAAGAAAATTCCATAATATCCGATTTTTTTATGCGGTATAATATCGTGACTGAAGACATAAGGATGATAATATTAAAAATAACCGATCAGATGGATTCTGTCCGAACCGCTAAAGCAGCCGACGTGTCGAAGTCAAAATCATCGGCTCTTTCCGAATTTGGACGTAACCTGACCGATATTGTAAGTTCCGGCAGCCTTGACCCAATTATAGGCCGCGAAAAAGAGATTAGAAGACTTATCCAAATTCTTTCCCGCAGAACAAAAAATAATCCCATCCTTGTAGGAGAGCCCGGAATAGGAAAGACCTCCATCGTTGAAGGCTTGGCCTTTTCCATAATAAATGAAAACGTGCCTCACGATTTATTGAATAAAAGTATTGTTTCTTTGGATTTAGGTTCCGTAATTGCAGGAACAAAGTATAGAGGCCAGTTTGAAGAAAGACTGAAGCAAATTATAAATGAAATAAAAGAGAATAAAAATATAATTTTGTTTATAGATGAAATTCATACCCTCATAGGTACCGGCGGCTCTCAGGGAGCGATGGACGCTGCCAATATTTTAAAGCCTGCCCTAGCCAGAGGCGAAATACAATGTATTGGAGCTACTACAGTTGACGAATACAGAAGATATTTTAAAAACGATTTAGCCCTTGAGCGGCGCTTTCAGTTGATTCAAGTTAAAGAACCGAATCCTGAAGAGACCTTTGATATACTATGCGGTATAAAACATAAGTATGAAGAACATCACAACGTCATCTATGAACCCCAGACTGTAACCAAGATAATTGAATATTCAAAACGGTATATCACGGATAGATTTTTTCCTGACAAGGCTATTGATGTATTGGATGAAGCAGGGGCAATGAAAAAAACTATCCTTGACAAAAAACCCGGCGAACTTTTTGAAATTGAAGACAAGATAAAGGTTTTGATGCTTGAAAAAGCCGAGATGGTTGAGATGCAAAATTATGAAAAAGCAGCCTTAATCAGAGACGAAGTCCTTGAGCTAAAAAACGATATATATCAAATTAAAAATAAGTGGATGACTTCTTATCAGCATCCTATTTCCTATGTTGATGAAAACGATATAGCAGAAGTTGTTGCAATGATGACGGATATCCCCGTAAATAAATTGAGCCAAGATGAGGCCGAAAGGATGCTTCATATTGAAGATGAATTAAAAAAATCGGTGATAGGGCAAGATGAACCCATATCGATTTTATCCAATTCAATTAGAAGGTCCCGTGCAGGTATTTCGTCTCCAGACAGACCCATAGGTTCATTTTTGTTTTTAGGCCCTACCGGTGTCGGAAAAACCCTTCTTGCAAAAACTCTCGCCGAATTTTTATTCGGCACAAAAGAAGCTTTAATCAGGGTTGATATGAGCGACTATATGGAAAAACATAATGCTGCAAAACTTATCGGAGCTCCTCCCGGATATGTCGGTTTTGATTCCGGCGGATTTTTAACCGAAAAAATAAGACGAAATCCGTATTCCGTTTTGCTTTTGGATGAGGTAGAAAAAGCTCATCCCGATGTCTTTAATATTTTGTTACAAATTTTAGAAGAGGGTGAGCTTAGAGACAGCAGCGGACGCATCGTCAATTTTAAAAATACGGTTATTATTATGACCAGTAATGCAGGCTCCAAGTCCATCATAAAAGAAAATCAGTTAGGCTTTAATCTTTCGGGAGATGGTGTAATGGCCTATTCCGAGATAAGAGCAAGCGCTCTTAACGAAATAAAAAAATTCTTATCACCGGAATTTATAAATAGAATTGATGAGTTGCTTGTTTTTAAGCCCTTGGATAAGGATGACATCAAACGGATATTAAAGCTTGAGCTTAAAAAATTTGAAGATAGAATTGCAAAGCTGGATTTATATATTGAGCTTTCAAAAGAAGCCGAAGATTTCTTTGCAGATAAAGGATATGACCCTGCCTACGGTGCACGCCCTATGAGAAGACTTCTTCAAAATAAAATCGAAGATGTATTGTCCGTTAAAATAATAAGCGGAGAATTTTCAAAGGGTAAGACTGCCCTTGTAGATTTTTCGGCTTCAGAGAATGATATAATAATCGGCATTAAAGAAAATCCGAATTATGAAGGTGCTTACAGCGCACCAGTTAAATGTGAGGTCGAATCCAACTGATGCGCCGATACTTTTTATATTGAAGTATTATCAGGTATTACGGAATTTTTTACTATAACGTATATTCCGCCGACAACATGATAGAAACCGTAGTCGCCGTCGGGAGGTGTTTGGTCCATACCTATGGATACGTTATTTCCTATACGCACATTTTTGTCTATTATTGCAGAACGTATGCGGCAATGATTTCCTATACCTAAGCCGGGGCTTCCTTCTTTTAGTCGGGTTTCCTTTTCTTCATGTGTTTCGTAATAGTCCGCCCCCATGCAGATAGAATCTTCTACAAAGCTGCCTGTTTCTATGATTGACCTGACCCCTATTACGGAATGATTTATTGTGGAATTCGTTATGACACAGCCTTCGCTGCAGATAGATCTGCTCAAGTGTGCATAGTTTACCTTTGATGGAGGTAGATTTCTGTTATGGGTGTATATTGGCCTTTCAGCATCATAAAAGTCGAATTTAGGTGTTATTTCCGTCAGGTCAAGCGTTGCATCATAAAAAGACTTGATGGTTCCTATGTCGGACCAATATCCGTTATGAGGGAAGGCAGAAACCTTATATTTTCCGTTTATGGCGGCAGGAATTACTTCTTTTCCGAAATCGGTATGATCACTGTCTAAACATTCTTCCATAATCTTCGCACTGAAAATATAAATACCCATGGAAGCCAGATATTGTTTATTGGGATCATTCGGTTTGATAAGAGACTTTTCGGGAATTTTCCAATCATCTATGTTTTTGTCGGCTCCCGGTTTTTCCATAAACTCGGTAATTAAAGAATCCGAATTAACCTTCATAATACCGAAACCTGATGCATCCTCTCGTGTGACCGGAGTACAGGCTACGGTAATATCGGATTCCGATTCTTTATGAAAATTTAAAAACTTTTTTAAATCCATGCGGTAGAGTTGATCGCCTGCAAGGATTAAATAATGGGATGGATTTTGATGCCGAAAATGATGAAGGTTTTTTCTTATGGAGTCGGCCGTTCCTTCATACCAGCCCGTATTGTCGAAAGTTTGCTCGGCTGCAAGAATTTCTACAAATCCGTTTGAAAACGTATCAAAAGTGTAGGCTTTTGCAATGTGAATATGCAAAGAAGCCGAGTTAAATTGTGTTACAATATAAATATTCCTAAAGCCGGAATTTATACAATTGGAAAGAGGTATATCGATAATTCGATGCTTGCCTCCAAAAGGTACAGCCGGTTTAGATCTATGCATGGTAAGCGGATAAAGACGTGTTCCTTTTCCGCCTCCCAATATTATGGAAAGAACTTTTGACATAGGCATCCCTCCTTGCCTAATATTATATAATGCTTTTTAAAATTTTACCAGACTAATCTATTGATTTATTAATTCTTTATAAATTCTTTCTACTTTTTTTGCAAAATTGGCAGACGAAAAGTCCTCGGCTATCTTAAATGCTTCTTTTGCATAACTTTGAATTTCTTCTTTGTTGTTTAATGCGAATTTAATGTTGTCCAAAAGTTCATCGTTTTCCTTAAATAATAAGCCTGTCTTTTTGTGCAAGACGAGTCCTTTGATATTTGTGTCGTCATATACCAAAACGGGAACTCCTGCGGCCATTGCTTCTAGAATTGTTAGGCCCTGTGTTTCAGTTTTTGATGGGCTTATAAATAAATCGGCAGCTTTGTAATATATAGGAACCTTGTCGTTTGGGATTCTATTTGTAAATATTACATTATCTTGTAAATCTAAGTATCTTACCCTTTCTTCAAGCTCTAACCTATCAGGCCCGTCACCTACAATGATAAGTTGGATATTGTTATTTTCGCTTACTATTTTCGGCATTATATTAATTAAAGTTTCAATATTTTTTTCTTTTGATATTCTTCCTAAAAATATAAGTTTAAATGAATCTTTTTTTATGTTAAAAGATTTTAGTAAGCTATTCGTTTCGGCATCGGGAATATCTTTTTTAAATTTCTCAAGATTTATTCCTGTAGGTACTACATAAATTTTATTTTTTACTCCATAACTTATGAGAAGGTCCCTTGTTTTTTCTGTGGGTGCTATAACTCCTGAAAAATGGGCAATATAACGTTTTGAGAGCTTTCTTACTACTTTTTTTAAAGGGCTTTTGCCGAAATTGGAAATATAGTGGGTATATTCTTCATAGACAGTATGATATGTGTGTATGCAGGGAATATTTAGATCTTTTGCAATGAAAGTACCGAAGTTGCCCATAGAAAATTCCGTTTGAGTATGTACTATATCGAAATTTAAAGCCTTTACTTTATTGTATGCCTTTGTATGTTTTAAAAATAATCCTATTCTGAATTCGGACCATTTAAAGAAAGGGATTGAAGGAATACGGATAATATGTTTTTCATCCTCATCCTTAAAATTGGGAAATGTGGTTGTGATTATATAAACTTCATGGTTAAGCTTTTCCAGCTCTTTTTGTAAGTTCATCGTAGAGGTTACAACTCCGTTTATTTGAGGATAATAACAATCGGTAAAAATTCCAATTTTCATTTTATATAGCTCCAATCAAAATTTATCATATGCGGTTTTATTTTATCACAAATATTTTTCTTTGCCAACAGCTTTAGCAATACTGTTGAAACACAGTGATAAAGTCCCCTTGTAAGCACCGTTAAAATGTCCCCATAATAAATTGTGGAGATGACGGTGATGGAAGAAAAATTAAATATGGGAAAAAAGGAAAGAACAAGGGGAAAAATACTGGCAATGGTAGTAGAGCGTCAAATAACCTTAAAACAAGCAGCCATAAAAATGCAGGTATGTTACAGACAAGCAAAGCGTATTTACAAAAGGTATTTGGAACAAGGAGATAAAGGTCTTTTGCATAAAAGTCTAGGAAAACCTTCCTCAAAAAGAGTCGATGAAAATATAAAGAAAAAATGCTTGGAACTGTACGCTGAAAAATATCATGATTTTGGTCCTACTCTGGCAGCAGAAAAACTTGAAGAACTTGATGGGATAAAAATAAATCATGAAACGCTTAGGCGATTACTAATCAAAGCAGGTCTTTGGAGTAGAAAACGGCGAAGGAACATTCATCGAAGTAGAAGAGAAAGAAGAGAATGTTTTGGACAGATGCTTCAATTTGACGGAAGTCATCATAAATGGTTTGAGCAAAGAGGACCTAAATGCTGTTTAATGAATATAGTCGATGATGCAACAGGAATGACACAGTCGTTTTTGACGGAACAAGAGACAACGGAAGCTGCTATGAGGCTTTTATGGGGCTGGATAGACTGTCATGGGATACCTCAAGCGGTATGTTGTGATAAAAAAAATGCTTATGTTATTACACGGGAGCCAACTATGTCAGAAATAATAAAAAATGTAAGGCCTAAAACCCCGTTTCAAAAAGCTTGTGAAAAACTTGGAATACAAATAATAGTGGCTCATTCGGCTCAATCTAAAGGCCGTGTAGAAAGGAATCATAGTGTTTATCAAGACAGATTTGTAAAAGAATTACGCCTTGCAAAAATAAATACTATTGAAAAGGCTAATGCTTTTTTACAAAAAGAGTATTTACCGAAAATAAATAAAAAGTTCGCCATTGCACCTTTAGACTCACAAGATGGGCATGCTCCTTGTCCAAGTAAAGAACAGCTTGCTAATATTTTCTGCTATGAAGAACAAAGGGTTGTAAGTAATGATTTTGTTATCAGGTATGAAAACAGACTTTTTCAAATAACAAAATCGAACCGTAATATACCGAGACCTAAAACAAACATATTGTTAAGAGAACTCTTGGATGGAACCATAAAACTAATATGGAACAACAAAGAGCTTGATTTCTTAGAAATAACTAAAGAGTATCTTAAGGAGGTAAAATTATCATAACCGGCATAACAAAAGGGGACATTTCTATGGTGCTAAAACAGGGGACATTTCTATGGTGTATTGACAAACAGCTTTAGCAATACTTGACATAAACTTTAAGACCAACTAAACTAATCTAAAGTATGAGCGGTTTTGATAGGCGGATCATTATCCTTATTTTTCTTTTTCTAAGTGCTCACTCTATCTCATCCGAAGAAGGAAAAACTTCATTTAGTTTTTCTGTTTCTCCGTCGCTTATAGCAGGTTCGGGATTCGAGTATGTCTTTAGCACTGACTCACATATTAGAAGCAAGCTTGATTGGCCTCTTTTGCCTGCCGGAGGCCTTACTGCCGATACCGAGTTTAAGCTTAAAAACGGATTGTACTTTTCTTTTATTTCTTCATTTATAATCCCCGCATATTCGGGACAAATTTTTGATTATGACTATCTTAATCCCTATGATTCTTCAATGCTGACCCATTTTTCGGAGCATAAGGCCTATGTTAAAAAGGGCTTGGATTTAAATCTGAATATCGGCTTTATGAAACTTCTTGTTGAGTATAAAACCTCTTCGAATAAAAAAATAAGAGTCTCTTGTGCTCCATCCATAGGAATAAGGTATATTTTAAATGCGTGGGATGCCATGGACGGTTACACCAAGTATCCTCCCGATACAAATCCTCCAAGTCCTGTTTTACCTGATACTCCTACCATTTCCGTTGCAGGACTCGGAATAAGTTATAAACAAAGCTTTATTTTACCAAGTGTAGGAGTTCTATTTAGATTTGAGCTTCCAAGGGAGTGGAAGATTGATTTATCTACTCAGCTTTGCCCGAGTGCTATTGGGTTTGCAGAGGATTTCCATTATAAAAGAGAGGATGGCGGCTTAAAATTTGTAGATGTTTTTACAAAGAAAAATCTGTCTTTTTATTTATACCTTTCGGCAGAAAAAAGACTTTCAAAGCATTTTTCTTTTTTTTCTTCCATTGATTACACCTCGATTACAGCCTACCATGGAAAGCTTTTTACTTATTATTTAAAATCAGGAATATTGAAAAGCAGCTCATCTACCGGTTCGGTTGGCGCTGCCTTATATTCTACCCGTATCAATTTAGGCTTTATATTTCATATAGTAAAATAGATTTTTCAGATGATTTTAAATAAAAAACCCAAGCTCCCTTTATGGAAGCTTGGGAAAAATTATTTTAGGAGGTTCTATGTTTTACCAACTTTCTTGGCGTAAGACATAATCATTAAAAGAGTTTAACTCAAGCACTCTTTTTACTTTTTCAAGTTCATGAGGCCTAATGCCGTACAAAACAACCCTTGTAGTGGTTTCCGTTTTTTCATAGGCGGGTTCAAAACCTATTTTTCTTAATTTTATGACAAGCCTTAGGGCATTTTCTTCACGCTTAAATGACCCCAGCTGAATTCTCCATAAAACACCCTCTGTTTCCGAAGCCTTGGCAGGCATATAAACAAGGTTTTTATTTTTTGTGCTGTCGGTTAAAGCTTGAAAGTCCTGTTCTTTTGTTTTTACCAAGTCCTTTGCTCTGCTGCTTGTTTCTTCCGTTTTTACGGGAGTCTTTTCCTGATTGACAGGCTTTTCTGACGTTTCGGTACTTGTAAAAGAACCCATATTGTTAGGATCTATTCTTCTTAGGCTTACCCTTACAACTCCATAGGATAGCATATCCAAGGCAGCGGCGGCAGCCTTCGAAACATCTATTTCACGGTTACCAACAAAGGGGCCTCTATCATTTATTCTTACGATGACCTTTCTTCCGTTCTCTAGGTTGGTAACTTCAACAAGAGTTCCGAACGGAAGAGTTTTATGAGCCGCAGTGTAAGCATTCATATCGAATATTTCCCCGTTTGCAGTCGGCCTTCCGTTAAAGGCTTCTCCGTAGTACGAAGCATAAGTTTCCTCGCTTA
Source organism: Treponema denticola ATCC 35405 (assembly GCF_000008185.1). Lineage (NCBI taxonomy): Bacteria > Pseudomonadati > Spirochaetota > Spirochaetia > Treponematales > Treponemataceae > Treponema > Treponema denticola. The sequence continues at coordinate 2,058,466 of NC_002967.9, read as the reverse complement.
TAATTTCTCCCTGTGCAGTTAAAAAAAGCATAAAGGATAAGAACAAAATTAACATAAGGATTGTTTTTTTCATTTAATTCCTCCCGAATTAAAATCTTATATATTCAGTATCGGAATAAAAAAAAAGAAGATTAGAAAAAAAAGCCTTAAACCGATTAAGTTTAAGGCTTTTGTGCTGAAGACGGGAATTGAACCCGTACGGCATTACTGCCAAGGGATTTTAAGTCCCTAGTGTCTACCTATTCCACCACTTCAGCGGATGTGGTATACTATCATAAATTTTAAAGGTGGTCAAGATGTTTTCCGATTCTCATGCACATTTTTTTATGATTTTTAAACGAAATGAAGGCGATGCTTCATTTTTACATACAATGATGGAACGCAAATTCAGGTTTGCCATGGATATAGGTACTCAACCGGCAGATTTAAAAGAAAGACAAAAATTTATTTCGGATATTTTTGAAGGTAAAATACAAGGGCAAGAGACCGTGCATTTGCCTGAGCGTTTCCCCGATTTTATGCATTTTGCGGCGGGACTTTGGCCCCATGCCGAAAGCATTGCCGAGCCTGAAAAGGCTCTTGCGGCCTTAAAAACCGATATCGATACTCTTTTTTTACAAAAAGCCGAAGCGGAAAAGACTAATCCGGGTAAGCCCTTTTATTGCGGCCTTGGAGAATGCGGACTTGACCGTTATTGGAACGGCCCTGCTGCCGAAAAAAGGGGAGCGGGTAGCCAAGCTGATGATGAAAAAGGCACAAGCGATATAGAAGGGGAGGAGTTTCTTTTTAAAGAGCAGTTAAAAATTGCAAAAGAAAAAAATCTTTCAGTGATAGTTCATTCAAGGGATGCTTATGAAGATACCCTAAAATGTATTGATGAGGTAGGCTATCACAAGGGAATAATCCACTGCTATTCTTACGGGCTTAAAGAGGCATATTCCTTTTTGGAAAGGGGTTGGTATATTTCCTTTCCCGGAAACATAACCTACGCTAAAAAGCAGGCCGATAGGGATAGGATTGCAGAGCTTGTAAGGGCGATTCATGCCGATAAGCTCTTGCTTGAAACGGATGCCCCGTATTTAGCTCCCGTTCCTTTTAGGGGAAAGATAAATACTCCTCTTTTAATAGAATACACCTATGCCGCCGTTTCCGAAATTTTAGATAAATCCATGGAAGCTTTGGCAGAACAAATTTATCAAAACTGCTGTTCTTGTTTTTTGGTAAAGTAGGATAGGGAATCTCTAAAAACTCGATTGGTTTTTAGAGGTTCCGTATAGTTTAAAAAAAGGTTCTTTACAGTAAAAAGGCTGTCCGCCCGTATGGGAGCCCCTTGTGGGAGGTCCCTTATGGGGAACAGCCTTTTGTTTTACTTAAAAAGTCTTAAGTTTTACTGCTTAATCAAAATAAATTCGACTCGGCGGTTTTTCCACCAATTGTCCCTGTCATTAAGAGAGGCAACGGGTTTGGAGCTTCCCATTCCTATAGAAGAAAGACGGGAGCTTTTAAGGCCTTCCTTTATAAGGAATTGACGGACAGCCTCTGCCCTTTGTTTTGATAGGGGGAGGAGGGCTGTTGTTTCTTCTTTTTCAGTACCTGTCGTAGTATTGGCATGTCCTTCAACCTGAACTTGATATTCCGGGAATTTATTGAGGATAACGGCAATACGTTTTAAAATACTTTTATTCTTATCGACGATGGCCTTATCGAGGCCTTCAAAGTCGGCTGCATTTGCCCTAAATATAATCGAAGGTACGGCTATTTTAAGTTTATCCCCGTCCCTGATAACAAGAATATCTACCGGAATGTAACCCCTGTAAACCGAGGTGAGGCCTACCTTGTCGGTTACCGTAAAGGTAAAAGGATAATCCGTTGCAGACTGTACAGTTTCTCCTGAAAGAGAGCGGCCGTCCCAGATAAGTTCATTAGTTATCTTTTCTTTTCCGCCGGTTTTCCAGAAAAGCTTTCCGCCGTTTTCTTCCGGTTCGGTGATTTCAAACTTCCAGTTTTCGATGCCGGCCTTTGAATCGGCTTTTAGGCTTATGTAGAGGTCATCATCGGTTCCGTCATTATCGGGGCTGAAATATTTAGGCTTTGTGCTTACGCCGATCTTAGGCGCCTGAGTTGAAAGGATAAAGTCTTCGGTAAAGGCTGTTACGATATCGCCTTTTTTGTACTCTATGTACATAGTTGCCATATACCTGCCGTCGGGAGCCTTTGAGTTTCCGCTCTTGCCGTCCCATACAAGTTTTTTAAGAAGTTTTCCGTCCTTTTTGGAAGTCCATTCGGCAAAAACCTTACCGCTTTCCACATCCGAAATCTGAATATTCCAGTTGTCTATTTCGGCATCAATATTTGTAAGCACCGAAATATTTTGAACATCTTTTATTCCGTTACCTGTAGGAGAAAATACCTTGTGTTCGGCGGTTATATAACCCTTGGCTTGACGGCGGTCCACGATGATTCCTTCAAGTTTTTGAACGGTCTTGTTTCCTGCCTCGTCTTCAGCCTCTACGACATAGGTATACTTTTCATCGGGGGCCTTATTGCCCTTATCGTCATCTGCTTCCCATATAAAATTATCTGCCTTGTTTTTCCATTTTAGGGTTTTTACAGTTTTATTTTTAGAATCGACAAAGCGTCCTACCCATTCTTTTTCGGAAGAAGAAATTTGACCTATGGGAAGGTTTGGCTTGTTGTTTCCTTCAACGGGAGAAAAGGCCAAATAGGGAGCGGAAATTTGAATTTCAGGATAAACGGTGTCTATCGTTATCGATGAAATAATTGATTTTGCCTTGTTTTTGTTTGCAAGCTCTACTTCAAATTCCGCAGAGTATATTCCGTCAGGAACGCCTTCAGAGGCTGTTCCATTTTTTTCTGAAGAGGAAATTTTATCAAGTTCTCCGTTCCAAGTTATTTTCTTTGGAGGAGTATTGCCCTTGTAGGCTTTAACAAGTTTGCCCTTTGAGTCCTTAATGTTAAGAGTAAATGAGCTGACAGCTGTTTTTGATTTTACTACAGGATAGAATTCCATGCTGTCCTTTACCCCGTCATTATTGGGAGAAAAGGCCGTATAATTTGATTGGAGAATTATATCCGCTTTTTCGGTATTGAGCTCTACAAGCACGGGATTGGAGAGGGCTTCGTTTTGAGCCTCATCAATTCCTCTTAATACATAGATGTACTTACCGTCTTCGGCAAAGCTGCCGTCGGTCTTTCTTCCGTTCCATTCAAATTGAGGAGGCAGCTTGTCCCCAAGGCTGCTTGTAAAAATAGGCGTACCGCTGATTGCATTTCCGCTTGAGGCTTTATAGATTTCCGCCGTCCATCTGCCGGGTTTTTCTTCCTTGTGAGTAAAGATAATGCTGTCCAGTTCTCCGTCGCCGTCGGGAGAAAATAGTTTTTGGTTTGTACTTGCTTCAGCCTTGGGCGGTGTAATGTCCAAGTTAAAAGAGGGCGTTTGAGTTGAAGGCTTATGCCCGTTTATATACCTTGCGGAAATAAAGGCCTTGTATGTACCCTCAGGCAAGAGCTTCCCAGTTTCGTCCTTTCCGTCAAAACTTTTGGTTTCTATCTTTGAGGGGCTTCCCATATATGTTTTTACGGTTGCACCTGTTTGATTTTTTACTTCAATCTTCCATTCTTCAAGTCCCTTGGTAATCGGAATAGAAGGAATAAAGCTTATCTTATTGTTTGAGCTGCTTACCGGCGAAAAGGCATTTTTATCTATACTTATGTTGATCGAGGGCTTGTAGGTATCTACAATGATGTTTGAAAGGCTTGATACGGTTTTATTTTTTGCCCTGTCGGTAGATTCGATTTTATAGCTGTAAACTCCGTCGGGCACAAAAATTCCCGAATCGTCTTTTCCGTCCCAGCTTAAAGGAGTAAGTTCATTATTTTTAACCTCTATTTTTTTTACGACCTTGCCTTGGGCATCGCTTATGCTTGCCGTCCAAAGGTCTTCATTTGAACCCTTATTGTCGAAAACAAAGACATCCTTGTTTCCGTCCCCGTCAGGACTGAAGATGAGGGCTTCTTGGTTTTGAGGTTTATTAAATGTAAGAGCGGGAGGAGTTTTATCCACATAGGCTGTGTAAACTTGAGATTCCGATTTATTTTTATTATCGTCTTCGGCTCTTATTACAAAGCTGTATTTTCCGTCGGGGGCTATTTCTCCCGAATCGGTGCGTCCGTCCCAACGAAGGGTATCCGGCACTTCAACGCCTTCTTTGGATTTTCCTAAGAGTTTAAAAAATGAGGCTGCGTCTTTCATTTCGCGTAAAGGAGTTTTGTTCGAAATTGTGCGGACAGTGTTTCCTTTTTCATCCTTTATTTCGCAGCTCCAAGCCGTTATATATCTTTTGTCGGTAATTTTTAAGGGGATTTCCATTGCATCGTTTTCTCCGTCATTATTGGGAGAAAAGTACAGTGTGCCGTTTTCGGGCATTTCGGCTTGTATCTTAGGCCCTTCGTTGTCCTTTAGACCGAAGTGAACATTTACACCTCCGCCGAATGCCCAAATTCCGTTATGGAATGGTTTTGCTGCAAACTCGGGGCGGATTTCGTTTTCTTCCCAGCCGTTTTTCTTTAAAAAGGAATCATCTGCCCCTTTAGATTTAATCTTTATATTTACTCCTATGTTGAAGGAGGGGATAAATGTTTGTTTTTTATTAATTGCTTCAAGCGTGTTGATGACAAAGCCCGTTTTAAAGGATATCATATCGGCCATGAGCATGTGAAGTCCCGTATTAAAAATAAGATTTTGGAAAAAGGGAGCCGAGAGATCTGCGTGCATTCCGAGTTGAAAGCCGTCAATATCTACCAAGGTTGAAGCAAAGCCTAGCCTCGGAGTGAGTATTGCAGGACTGCCGCTTGAAGCTCCGCCCTTTATGCCTGTCGCTTTTGGGTTATAGGTTTTGCCGAGTCCCGTTATCGAAACGCCCAGCTTGGAGTTTTTTAAAAATCCGAGGTCTCCGAACATATAAAGAGCTCCGATATCGAGCCCGAGTCCCCAGTCCTTTCCGATATCGGCGTAGGCTCCGACACCTATTAAAAATTTATCGGTTAAATCCTTTGAATATGAAAAGCGTAAGCCTCCCATCGTTCCAAGTTTTAAGGAATTAAATTCCGAATTTAAAAAGTGAAGGCTTCCTGCAAGGTTTCCCCATCTAAAGGGGTAGAGGAGGCCTGCATTGACTGCATGACCCAAGCCTTTTTCTTCGCTGAGGCCCGCAATTAAAAAATAGGAAACATCGAGAATAGGCCTTTGTTCTGCCCCGCCTAAAGCAGGGTTTACGGCAAGGCTGCCAGGCACCGTGTCCCCGAAAGGCCCTCCCGTAACAGAGACTTGTCCTCCGGCAACCGAGGGGGATTGCAGCGCGGGCTTTTCTTCCCCTCCGGGCATGGGATCATAGGCAAAAACCGCCGATCCTATCATAAAAAAACATAAAACAAAAAAAACTTTCGCTTTTAAACCGAATTTTAAAAAAATCATATTGAGCTCCTTTAAAAGCAACTATAACTGCCCAGTAAAACATTTTTATAGGTAAAGTGTTACTTAAATTACCTTTTAAGCAAATTAAAATCAAGAAAGACCTAGAAAAGCTGAAGTTTTTCGAGGTCCCTTTATCTCTTATATATCGGCAAAAACTTATTTTTTTTATGGATATATGAGTCAAAAACTGTTATAATAATTAAGGGAATATGTTGTACCGCATATAGGAGAGAAAATTATGGATGGTTGGAAAAATTTTGTTGTTATGCTTAGTGGTTTTTTAGTTGCTGTAATTTTAAGTATATACCTAAGTAAATAATTATGGTATAATATTGATATATATGGTGGGCTGCCAATAAAAGTAGAGAGGTTGGAATAATATGATCTATGAAAAATTTAAAGAGAGAAAAAAATATATTTTTTTAATTACAGTTTATTTAGTGTTTAATTTTGTTATTATGCTTATAGTGTTTTTACGTATTTTACCAGGATACTCAAGTAAGTTATATATTCCTGTAAATGACAGTGATATATCCATATTGAAAATAGAGCCTGTTCTTCAAATGCTTGGAAAGTATGATAAAAATTATACTTTAAGTATTAATGGTTCAGAATTTGAATTTGGTTTGAATATGAAAAAAGTAAGAAAAATTCTTATGGCAACTTTAATAGTGTTTTTTATCCCGAATTTTACTTTTTTTGTTTTTTTACTATATACTTATATAAATAAAATAAAAGATTTTACTCGAAAGCAAAAAATAAAAATTATTTTTATTATAACTATTTATGTCATAATGAATATTATACTTTTCTTGTGGATAGATTCGTATTTTAATAAGCCAAAAAACTCGATAAGTTTTGTACCATTGAAGAAAGAAGCAGTTGTTATAGATTCAGTTCCTACTGAGATCACTGAAAGAGGCTGGTACAATTCACAATTAGCACAAACGATTTCAGGTGCTGAATATTATATTGCAATTAAGTTAATACGCGTGAAAGAAATTGTTTTAATATTTTTAAAAAGGTTTTATATATATAATTACATATATACAATTCTTTTAATTATATATATGGGATATGTCATTAACTTAAACAAAGAAAAAAAATACATGAATATGAAAATAACAGATGTCTTTTTTTACATTGGTTGTGTTCTTCTTTGTGTTTCACCTATGATAGTAAAAATAGGCAAAGAAGATGTTTTTTTATATACTATTTTTATCGAAACTCTTGGTATAGGGTGTATGCTTCCAAAAGTTTACTTAGACTGGAGATATGCTTATTATCTGGGGAAAAAGTCGACTTGGTTTTTTGTGAAATTATTCGTTTTATCCCTTATATTTATAGCAGCTGTACTAATGTTTACTAGAACTTTATTGAGTGGATTTTAAAAATTTTATGTGTTTAATTAAACTTGAATTTCTATCAGATTGGTTTAGAATATGAAAACAAAACTTTGTATTTATTCACAACCTAACTATCTCTCTCGGACAGCGATTGAAGCGGAAATCCTTTTTGCGGTGCGTTTAAGCAAAAAGCAAGCTCTGACCGGAGGAAAGAGCCTTGCCTGTGAAGAGAGATGCAGTAAAAAGATTGGAGCGGTATTGGTGCAGCAAGCCGATAGGCGCAGCTTCGAAGCAAGCGCGGTGCCGATACTTGTTTATTTTTATATCTTATGCAATAATAAAAGTTATAAGGAACCTTCGGGATTCTTAAGGGCAGAGCCCTTAAGCAGCAGTTTTGAAGATAGGAGGGTTGTAGGGGAGGGAAGAAACTTTTATCTGACAAAAGTGTCTTTCCTTCCCTAACCACAGCTCCGATAAATGATGAAGCGAAGAAACACAACGAGAACTTGCCGGGTATGGGAGGTATATACAACACGGTAAATTTACATGTTTATCATTATGCGGGGAATAACCCGATTAAGTATACCGATCCGGATGGAAAATGGTTTTTTATTGATGATTTACTTGTTTCAATTTTTGCAAAGTTAGAAGGCTTGCAAGATGAAGGAATATTTCAAGGAATGTGGATGTATTTTAAAGCATCATGGATGCATCCTATTGATTATGGAAAAGCATTTATTAAATTTGTAAAATTTATTTATGAAAAATATAAAGTGTTGAAAATTCCAATTAATAATAAATTAAAATTTTTTATTGATTGGGAAAAGAAAAGAATCGGTGTAAAAACACCGGATATAAAAGAAACTGAGATGAACATACCTGAATTTAAAATATTTGAAAATAATGATAAGGAGAATATGCAATGAAAAAAATAATTTTTGTTATTTTAGTGCCAATTGTTTTGTATGAGTTTATTTCTTGTAATTCTATTCCAAATAGTGAAATAACGGAGAAAGATAGTTTTATTATATATCAAATGAATCTTAGTAAATATGAAAGACAAATTGAGAAAGACCCCAATAATTATAAACTCTATTATGTGCGAGGTTATTATTACAGCTTATCCGGCTATTATGATTTAGCAATACATGATATAAACAGATCATTAAAAATAAATCCTAATTATGAAGAATCTATTTTACTGCGAGGTCTTATTTTTTATGCAATGATGAAATATAATGAAGCTATTGTAGATTTTTCTAGAGTGATAGAATTAATTCCCAATGATCCTAGAGCTTATAACAATAGATCGTCTTGTTATTTAGAATTTGGTGATTTCGAGAAAGCACTTTGTGATATTAATAGTGCAATAAAATTAGACCCGAAGGATTCTTTGCATTTTAAAAATAGAGGAGAGATATTTTATCGTCTGAAAGATTATGACAATGCTATTTTAAATTATACACAAGCATTAAAATTAAACCCGAGGGATTCCGATGCTTATTTTTCACGAGGTTTGTTTTATGAAACGATAAAAGATTATAATAGTGCATTATCCGATTATTATAAAGCCTTGAAGTTAAAATATCGTTCCAACGATATTTATTTTCATATAGGCCTTTCTTGTTATGCTTTAAAAGAATATGATAATGCAATAAATGCTTTTAATAAATATATTAAGATTAATAATACTGATGCTGAGGCTTATACATGGAGAGGTAGTATTTATTTTATATTGAAAAATTATGATAATTCGATAAAAGATTTGGATATGGCTATAAATTTAGGCGGCAGTAATGAAGTAGTATTTTATAATAAAGCCGTCGCTTTATACTCAAAAAATGAATTGAATGAGGCCATTGATTGTTTAGAAGAAGGTATAAATTTATTTCCTGATTATTATGATTTTTATCAAGTAAAAGCAAAAATTTATCGAAGTCTGTCTGAACAGACGAAGGATGAATATCAAAAAGGTATGTTTTTAAAGCTTGCAAATGACTGTGAAGTAGTTTATAATAGTAAAAAAAAATAATTGAGGTTAATATGTTTTTTGTAAATGATTTATACTTATTGTCTAATTATGTGCAGAAGGTTGGATAGATAAACAATGAATTTGTGCAAATAAAATATAGAAAATAAATTTTATGTAATAAGGCTCAAAGATAATAAATTATTGGTATATAATAAAATAAAGGAAAAAGAAACGGTGTATATATGTAGAAATAAAACTTTTTTAGACAATGTGGTATAACCCCGAGCTATTGCTAATGATTTTGTTATGGATATTTTAAGATTTAAAAAACAAGAATGAGAGATGAAATGGAAAATTTACCTTCTTTTTTTGATTGTATTTGTATTTTTGGTATGTATTTTGTTAATTTATATTCATATGGTGGGTGGTAAAAAAAACTTTAAGGTAACCAGTAAAGAAATGGAAAAAATGAAAAATAGGAATTTATTAAAACAACAAGATAGTTTAACTTCTCGGACAGCGATTGAAGCAGAAATCCTTTTTGCGGTTTGTGTAATCAAAAAGCAAGCTCTGACCGGAGGGAAGAGCCTTGCCCGTGAAAACAAATACAGCAAAAAGATTGGAGCGAAAAGCGCGGTGCTCAATTTTGTTTTCTTCGTAATGCTAAAAAACAAAATTGAGCAGTCCGCCAAAAGAAACTCATTACTGAAAAACCTTACTGACAGGACTTTTGAAAATAGGTGGAGCAGATACAAGGAGTTAGGCAAAAAAGTACCGCAGGCGTATCGGGTATACGTCGAGGACACTTTTTTGCCGTGCGACGCAGGAGATGCCCGCATATTTTCAAAAGAACAAGAGTATACCACCTATTACTCTTACGAAGACGGCTACTATGATAGAGAAACAAAGGAATTCTACGGCTTTGCCAAGGTAACAAAAAGAAGCGAGGGCGGAACCGTACAAGAAACCGAATATTACAACGACAAGTATTATAGAAAAGGCATGGTAAAAAAAAGTAAAACCATATACGGAGGATTTACCTATAACGAAAAAGAAATAGAAGTAGATACATCTCCCCATGCGAGAATAATAAAAGAAGAAGTAATTCAAAGAGAAAAAGATAGCCCCTATAGTTACCTAAAAACTTCAAAACGCTATGTATACGATAAATACGGCAACGTTACAAAGCTCTATGATGAAGGAGACGTAACAAAGGCAAATGACGACATAACGGCAGAAATAACTTACTGGAAGGGAGGAAGTGAAGAAACCTACTTTAAAGCACACCCTGAAAAAATAGAAGTAAAAGATACAAATAATAAACTCCTACGCAAAAGAGAAGGAAGCTATGACAGTAAGACGGGAGCCTTAACTCAATTAAACGAGTTTTATGAAGGAGGCAAATACTTAAAAACCGAAATCGAATGGACAAAAGAAGGAGCAATAAGAGTCATAACCGCCCCCACCGGAAAAAGAATTGAGTACAAATACTTAGACGGCATATACCCGATTGAAATAAAAGAAGTAAGCGCAAAAGGAGATCAAACTTACACAAGCACTATAGAATGGGACAGCGTCTTAGGCGTAAAGTTAAAGGAAACGGACAGTGCAAACAACACCATGACTTATAAATATGACGGCTTTGGAAGAGTAACAGAGGTACGAAGTCCCTACGACACAGACAAAACCCCTTACGCAAAATATACATATTTTACTCCAAAAGACTCCTTTTGGTACACCGTAACTGAAAACAAAATAAGCACAAGAAAAGAAGATAAAGCAGTAATGCGTACAATCGTAACCCACGACGGTCTGGGAAGAATAAACTACACAGCCAAAGAAGGAGAAGTATACATAGACGGAACCGATTACCAAACCCAAACAGGCTGGAATGTTTCGGGAGCGGTTTATTATGATGAAGACGGAAGAAAAAAAGGAGAAGGACAGCCCGTGTTCTATGGAGGAGATATACAAAATGAATTAAGCGGAAGCTCAAGTCAAATCCTTTTATATGAAAAATTAAACGAATTAAAACACCCTACAAGCTATGAATATGACGGACTAGGCCGCGTAATAAAAACAACCCTTCCCGACGGAAACAGTCAAAAAACGGAATACTCGATAGACGCTTCCTTACAAATAACAAAAACAATAGACCCTAAAGAAAACATAAACATCAGTAAAAAAGATATAAGAGGAAACATAAAAGAAGTAGAAAGACGTGATAAAAACAATACCTTACTAACCAAAGCCCGATACGAATATTCGGTATTAGGAGAAATGTTAAAAGCCTATGATGCTAAAGACAACTTATTGGCAGTAAACTATGACATGCTTGGACGGCGTATAAGCTTAGAAAGCCTTGATATGGGAAGAAAAGAATGGAACTATGACGATAAAGGCCGATTGGAATATGAGACGGATTCAGTCCTGCGCTCAAAATTAGCTTCAATAAAATATGAATACGACGGACTGGACAGAATAATAAAAATAGACTATCCTTTTAGTGAAGATGTAGAATATGAATACGGAGCAGCGGGAGAAAAAGGAGCGGGAGAAGTAATCCGCAAAAAAGATGAAACGGGAGAGACAATGTACAGCTACGGCCTACTAAACGAGGTAAAGGTAGAAACACGGACAATAAAGAGGGGAAGAGAATTTCAAAAACCCGTAACTGCCGTGTTTAACTATGAAGCCGATTACTTAGGCCGAATGCAAAGCATAAGCTACCCTGACGGAGAAGTGCTGACTTACAACTACGACAAGGGCGGACAATTAAAAGGAGTTATAGGTAAAAAAGGAATAGAAACCTATAGGTATGTAGACAATATCTTATACGATGAACACGGTCAGAGAGTCTACATCAAATACGGAAACGGAGTAGAAACAAGATATACTTACGACCCTGCACGGCGTTGGCTAAAAGACATAAAGACAGAAAACAAAGATAAGAATTTGGTATTCCAAAAAATAAACTATAACTTTGATGCAGTAGGGAATGTAGAAGGCTATATAAATACTTCAAGCAAATATGAAACAAGTCAAAGCTACAGTTATGACAATTTGTACCAACTTATAAAAGCCGAAGGCACGCACAAACAATACGGAGGAATAAACCCTAACCCCGATAACCCGCATCCTTCAAATCCCTTATACACAAATAAATACAGACAAACCTTTGCCTTCGACATAATAGGGAACATGACGAATAAGAGCAGCACCACAAACCTTCCCGGAGGCTCAATAGGAACTACGGATGACACAAAACTAAACTATGAACTGGATTATGAGTATGACAGTAAATACGCCCACCGCTTAATAAGAGCCGGAACCCGATACTATCGCTACGACGCCAACGGCAACATCACTGCAGAAAAAGACGGAAAGTTCAGCGACAAAGAAGAGCTTACCTTTACCTACTCCTACTTTGCAGAACATGACGTATACGGCGTAGACTACGGCTTTGACCTAGAACCCCCTGAAGATGACCCTGCAAACCTAGAAAGCGGAGGCACAACAAGTACTACACCTACAGGAGGCTACAGAAGAGATTATACATGGAATGAACGCAACCTATTGATAAAATCAGACGATAAGTTAAACACCGTAATATACCGCTACGGCGATGACGGACAGAGAGCCTTAAAGTTTACTCAACAGAGTAATAGCGAGACATTGTATTTTAATAACTTTTATTCGGTACACCAAGTTGCCCATGAACCTAATCACGAACATGGATTACGAGTGAGCAAACACATTTTTGTCGGAAACTCAAGATTAGTAACCGCTATGACGCACGCGGATAATAATGGAGACACAACGGAACAAACTGAAAAGCGTTACTACTACCACGCAGACCATTTGCAGAGTGCACAGTTTATAACAAATGCTAAAGGAGAGCAGTATGAACACATAGAATACACGCCTTACGGAGAACTCTGGATTGAAGAGACTGCACCGGGTATTGATAAATTACCGTTCAGGTTTACGGGGAAAGAGATGGATGAGGAAACGGGATTATATTATTACGGTGCACGGTATCTTGACCCAAAGTATAGTAGATGGCTTAGTGGGGATCCGGCACTAAACGATTACATACCTAAAGCACCCATTGACGATGAGGCGAAAAAGCATAATGAAAATTTGCCAGGTATGGGAGGCATATACAACACGATAAACTTACATGTGTATCATTATGCCGGGAATAATCCGGTGAAGTATACCGATCCAGATGGAAGAGAAATTGAAAATCTTGATCCATCTCAAGAAGCAAAACTTTTAGAGAATATTATCAATGTTGCTGGTACAGGATTTTATTTTGAAAATAATAAACTAAAATTTGATTCTTCAAGTAAAGCCTCCGGTAAATATTCACAAACTGCACGTGATATTTTAATAGCAGGGATAGCCTCTAGTAAGACTACCTATGTTTTGCCTGCAAGTCCTGAAAAAATTCAAGAATTGCTTCCTGATGCTTATGGAGAACTTGGATTTGCCAGACGTGTTTCGGGTGAACCTGGTAATACAGTAGGGGTGTATATGATTGATGTACCTACTACACAAGCTGCTATCGATTATTTAAATAATACATTTAATTGTACTCCTTCTGAAGCTGATGAATTAGGGTTTATTCACGAAGTGTTGGGACATGCAATTTGTGATATGGGTATTCCTGGATATAATAGTAAAACTGATATTATGAAAATAGAAAGAAAAATTAGAGAAGAACTTGGTTGGAAAGGTGTATCTAGATCTCTTAAATCTGAAGAAGCGGATTTAACAGGTTTATTTTTTAGGATAAGAAAATGAAAAGATTGTTTATATTTATTTTTTGTTCAGCTGGTTTGCAGGTTTTATTTTCTCAATCAATATCTATTGAGAAAATATATCAGACACAGAAAGATGTTTTTATCGATATATATCTTGAGACTGATAAAAAAATTAAAGTTTCAGAATACGATATACAGATGGAAAATGATCAATACATCACCCCTTTCGGTGCAAGTCAAAGAAACTACATCTGTATATATAAAAAGAATGAAGATAATAGCTACCAACTGATACTGACAAATTGGTTTTATGATGAGATATATGAATATTTAAAATATTATATTGTAATTCCTAGAAACGGCATTAAATATAACCTCGTAGAATTTTCAGGGTGTAAAAATATTATTATCCATATTCCACGATGTTACAATAATGAGACCGAATATAGAAAAATAACATCTGTGAAAGTTGTATTCTTTTACAATATCGATTATGAAAAATATGAAATTTTAAAAACGGAAAAAAAATGCGATATTACTGTATATGATTTGCGTAATGTTTATTGGAAAAATGAATATTGTTCTGAGCAATTATTTGACGAATCAGGATATATAGATTTAAATAAATTAAGAGAATAAATGAAGATTAGTTATTGTCGTATACAACCAAACTATCTCTTTTCTCGGACAGCGATTGCAAGGGAGCAAAAGCAATTTATAAAAATTGCTTTTGCTGTACATCTTTCCGCAGTAATTTCTGCGGAAAGATACCGAAGCGATAGCGTAGCCCTGAAAAGCGCGGTGTCGGTATTTGTGTACTTTTATAGTGTATTGATGGTACACAAATACTGGCAGTCCGCCAAAAGAAAGTTATTATTAAACAGTCCCACTGACAGGACTTTTGAAAATAGGTGGAGCAGATACAAGGAGCCTAGTAAAAATAAAGCGGAGGCGTATCGGGTATACGTCGAGCATTTATTTTTGCGTAGCGACGCAGGAGATGCCCGCATATTTTCAAAAGAGGTAATCCACGACGGTCTAGGACGCATAAACTACACAGCCAAAGAAGGAGAAGTATACATAGACGGAACCGATTACCAAACCCAAACAGGCTGGAATGTTTCGGGAGCGGTTTATTATGATGAAGACGGAAGAAAAAAAGGAGAAGGACAGCCTGTGTTCTATGGAGGAGATATACAAAATGAATTAAGCGGAAGCTCAAGCCAAATCCTTTTATATGAAAAATTAAACGAATTAAAACATCCTACAAGTTATGAATATGACGGACTAGGCCGCGTAATAAAAACAACCCTTCCCGACGGAAACATACAGCGTAATGAATACTTGATAGATTCTTCCTTACAAATAACAAAAACAACCGACCCTAAAGAAAACATAAACATCAGTAAAAAAGATATAAGAGGAAACATAAAAGAAGTAGAAAGACGTGATAAAAACAATACCTTACTAACCAAAGCCCGATACGAATATTCGGTATTAGGAGAAATGTTAAAAGCCTACGACGCTAAAGACAACTTATTGGCAGTAAACTATGACATGCTCGGAAGGCGCATAAGTTTAGAAAGCCTTGATATGGGAAGAAAAGAATGGAACTATGACGATAAAGGAAGACTTGAGTATGAAAACGACTCCGTATTAAGATCAAAATTAGCGTCAATAAAATATGAATACGACGGACTGGACAGAATAATAAAAATAGACTATCCTTTTAGTGAAGATGTAGAATATGAATACGGAGCAGCGGGAGAAAAAGGAGCGGGAGAGGTAATCCGCAAAAAAGATGAAACGGGAGAGACAATGTACAGCTACGGCCTACTAAACGAGGTAAAGGTAGAAACACGGACAATAAAGAGGGGCAGAGAATTTCAAAAACCCGTAACTGCCGTGTTTAACTATGAAGCCGATTACTTAGGCCGAATGCAAAGCATAAGCTACCCTGACGGAGAAGTGCTGACTTACAACTACGACAAGGGCGGACAATTAAAAGGAGTTATAGGTAAAAAAGGAATAGAAACCTATAGGTATGTAGACAATATCTTAT
Organism: Treponema denticola ATCC 35405; assembly: GCF_000008185.1. Lineage (NCBI taxonomy): Bacteria > Pseudomonadati > Spirochaetota > Spirochaetia > Treponematales > Treponemataceae > Treponema > Treponema denticola. The sequence continues at coordinate 2,042,823 of NC_002967.9, read as the reverse complement.
ACGATGAACACGGTCAGAGAGTCTACATCAAATACGGAAACGGAGTAGAAACAAGATATACTTACGACCCTGCACGGCGTTGGCTAAAAGACATAAAGACAGAAAACAAAGATAAGAATTTGGTATTCCAAAAAATAAACTATAACTTTGATGCAGTAGGGAATGTAGAAGGCTATATAAATACTTCAAGCAAATATGAAACAAGTCAAAGCTACAGTTATGACAATTTGTACCAACTTATAAAAGCCGAAGGCACGCACAAACAATACGGAGGAATAAACCCTAACCCCGATAACCCGCATCCTTCAAATCCCTTATACACAAATAAATACAGACAAACCTTTGCCTTCGACATAATAGGGAACATGACGAATAAGAGCAGCACCACAAACCTTCCCGGAGGCTCAATAGGAACTACGGATGACACAAAACTAAACTATGAACTGGATTATGAGTATGACAGTAAATATGCACACCGCTTAATAAGAGCCGGAACCCGATACTATCGCTACGACGCCAACGGCAACATCACTGCAGAAAAAGACGGAAAGTTCAGCGACAAAGAAGAGCTTACCTTTACCTATTCCTACTTTGCAGAACATGACGTATACGGAGTAGATTACGGCTTTGACCTAGAACCCCCTGAAGATGACCCTGCAAACCTAGAAAGCGGAGGCACAACAAGTACTACACCTACAGGAGGCTACAGAAGAGATTATACATGGAATGAACGCAACCTATTGATAAAATCAGACGATAAGTTAAACACCGTAATATACCGCTACGGAGATGACGGACAGAGAGCCTTAAAGTTTACTCAACAGAGTAATAGCGAAACTCTTTATTTCAATAACTTTTACTCCGTACACCAAGTTGCCCATGAACCTAATCACGAACATGGATTACGAGTAAGCAAACACATCTTTGTCGGAAACTCAAGATTAGTAACTGCAATGACGCACGCAGACAACCACGGCGACACAACCGAGCAGACAGAAAAAAGATATTATTATCATGCAGATCATCTGCAAAGTGCACAGTTTATAACAAATGCTAAAGGAGAGCAGTATGAACACATAGAATACACGCCTTACGGAGAACTCTGGATTGAAGAGACTGCACCGGGGATAGATAAGTTACCGTTTAGGTTTACCGGCAAGGAACTGGATGAAGAGACTGGACTGTACTATTATGGTGCGAGGTATTTAGACCCGAAATATTCGAGATGGTTGAGTGGAGATCCTGCGTTAGGTGAGTATATTCCGCAAGCTCCGGTAAATGACGAAGCTAAAAAACACAACGAGAACCTGCCCGGAATGGGAGGTATATACAACACGGTAAATTTACATGTTTATCATTATGCGGGGAATAACCCGGTGAAGTATGTGGATCCGAATGGAGAAAAAATACTGGATGTTAGTACGACTTTGGTTCAAGAAAACGGAGAAGAAGATCCCTTAGGTAAGGGTAATACTACAATTGCTTCACATGGCTGTGTTTTAACAGCATATACTAGAATTGCAAATGCGATAAGTGCTATTGGTGAACGTACATTACAAAACGCTAATTCATTGGCTCTTAAGAAGGATATTTATGATGGAAATAACAAAAATTTAATATTTAACTCTCCTACTGCTTCCAAATTAGTAAATTCCATATCTATTCTAAGTGAATATAAAATGTCATTTTATAAATCATTAAATAATATTAGCTTAAATGAATATGGTAGCGAATTGGAAAAACTAAGCAAATCAGAAGACTTATATGCTATTACCATTAGAGTTTCAAATAAGTATGGAGGCCATACTGTCAACATGAATTCTGATGGAATTATTGTGGATACTGAAGATAATTATACCATCAAAATTAATAACACCTCAGAAAAAGGATATTTACCGTCAACGGTTGTTAATGATATCATAACGGATTCTTCAGCTATAATCCGTATTGATATATTTAAGATAGAAAAGGTAAAAACTGTTCCATTTTTACCCGAATAACTTATTAAGGAGGTATGATAAACAGTTCGGCACAAATGGTGCCTCTCTATTTATCTGCCGAGTTTGCCTTTCGGCAAACGTCGCATTATTATATGTGCTTTTTCACTTCGTTGCAAAAGCACGGAAAAAACTTTTTTCGGAAGCTGAGGCTTCCTGCAAAAAGTTTTTATGGGAGACTAAATAATGAAAATGTTAAGGAATATGATTTTTATTTTTATGTTGGTTCTTTTGGTTTCATGTACAAAAAGAGAAAACAATGAATTAGATAATAGTAAGATTTTAAATAATATAAACCTAGATTCAAAAAAGGATGATGATATTTATGACCGTGGCTTTCTAATAAAAGAATTAAAAAATAATGATTTAATTCCGTATGATTTAGCTTATCTTACAAAAAAACCTGAGTCTATTTTTGTATATGTTATAAAAAGTGAATGGGCACTGAGAGAGGCTATATCTGATTATGAAAAATATGGTGAGAGTTCAGGGGAAATACCTAAATTGGAAAATTTAGGTAAGCGAGAATTTATTTTTGAAAGACATTATGATTATTACGGTAATTATATATATGAAAAAAGAAAGACGGTTGCCGGATATATATATGAGAGTATCAAATATGATAAATATAATCGTCCTATAGAAAAGATAGAAATCTATGAAGACTCTTATGTTAAGAAACTTACGAGTATGATAGTTATTGAGTACGCTCCGGTAAAACAATCAGATAATATATTAGAAGCAAAAATATATAAAGCTGATAAAAATGGAGATAAGAGAGAAATAAATATAGTTAGATCAGGTAAAAAAGAAAATATTTATTTTTTTAATGACAATGAATTTTATTTTGAAAATAATCAAATCACAAAAATTAATACTCCTGATAAAAAATGGATATTTAAATATGCTAATAATACTTTTTTATCCGAGATAGGAATTTCTCATGCAGGAGTAGGATATGAATCTATAAAAATGGAATATGAAAAAGGTGAGTTGGTGCGATGCATAAATGTATTTGGAAAATCAAAATCACGGTATAAATTTATCAGATACGACAAATTTGGAAATTGGATAGAGATGCAAATATTTCATGGAGATAATACTGATTTTACAGATACTATTATCCGTGAAATAAAATATTATAAATAAATACCTAATATTATCTAAAAAACAATATTAAGTATTTTAGAATAGATAAATAAATGAAAAAAAATTTTCTTGAATAGAAAATTTATTGATGTAAATTATTTAACTGCTTATTGATAGTATTAAAAATATTGATACAATTCCTGATGATATCAAACAAGAAATGTTAAAAACGATTAAGGAGATAATGTAAATGACTCGCTCAAAAAAATATATTTATATGCTGTTTATTTATTTATCAGTTACTTATATTTATTTAATTATTTATGCAATAATAAATAAATATAAAATGGATGATATGTTATTTATGTTACGCATATATTCATGGATGCTGTTGATACATTTTGGAATGCTTATTTTCGGTAAAAAGACTTTGTTTAATTATATAAAAAATACTTTTGGGCTCCAAATTTTTATGCTTGTTTTAGGGTTTATATATTTACTTGTATATTTATTTATTATTTTTAATACGACCGGTTTTAATAGATATATGTGGAGTTTTGTCGGTTTAGGAATAGTTTCAGCTGCCTTTTGTACATTTTTTTATTTACGAATAATAGAGGAATGATGAGTTATTTATAAATACTATTAATAAAATGAAGAAGTTTTTCAGAAAAAGAAGTAAAAGGCTGTACTATCTCATTAATTTTTGATAGAATAGCCGTATCTTATGATTAGTCGGAGTGAGGATTGATTATGAAAAAACTATATATTTTATTAATGGTTTTTGCTTTGTTTTTTTCATGCAAAAAAAGTGATGAAAAAAAACTTTCAGGTACAGTTTCTAAAAAAACTGAAGTAATTATAAGTAATACTGAAAAAGAAATTTCAAAGCAGGTTGCCGATTTTGATAAAGACAAATTTTATGAAAGAAGCTTTTTACTTGATTGGAATTCTTTTATACCTAAGGGACGTAACAGTAATTTTCTCCCTTCATCATACAGTTATACTAAACATGGGGTAAAGTATAAAACCTTGATTATATGGAAGGTATATACCGAATACGGAATGGATAAATTGCTTCAAAGTTATGCTGAAGGAGGAGAGATGGGCGGTCAGTCTTATACAAAAGATAATACAGGAAAAAAGCTGCTTGTTGCAGGCTACAAGTATGATGAAAACGGATGCCTTGTATCAAGTATAGAACCTATCCTTTACGGTGAAGGCGGGCAAATGGAAACTCTATATAAGTATGACTCATATCATAGATGTACTGCTTCATATAGCAGGTATATTCCTGAAATTGATTTAATTCCTTACAGCGCTGAGTATGATCAAAAGGCTGAAAACTGTATTATAACGCAGGAAGGTTCAAAGGAGTATACTCCCATAAATAAAACAAACGATGTATTAGAATGTAAATCTTATTATGTTCACTCTGACGGAAAAAAAGATTTAATTTCTACAATAAAAGAAGGAAAAACTGAAGATTATTTTTTTTATAATAATCAAAAAGTTTTTTTAATAAATAATCGGCTTGAAGAAATAAAAGATGAGAATGGTGTATGGAAGTTTTTATATAATGAGAATGAACAAATACTTGAAGCAGTGCAAACTGCAAATAATAAAGTAAAGGAAAAATTTTTTGATGCAAAATATAAAAACGGCAAATTAATTGAAAGTAAATATGATGATGGAAATTCTGTAATAAAAACCGTTTATAAAAAATATGATAGCTTCGGAAACTGGCTTGAGGCGGACATTCATTATAACAACGATGAAAATTGTTCGTTTACTATTTTCCGTGATTTTGAGTATTATGAATGACAGTTGATTAACTTATATTTTATTTCTAAGGAGGCTTTAAGATTATCATAGAATATTTTATAGGTATATTTTCAAAATCTATAATTATAAATCTTTTGATAAATATTGTTTTTCAGTTCATATTGGTGATAAATTGTGTTTAGAAAGATCTATTTTTATGTTAGAGAAACCTAAAAATATAATTTTATTTAATGAAAACGCAATTTTTAATTTAATTTCAAAAATTGATTTATAGAAAAGGTAAAAACTGTTCCATTTTTATCCGAATAACTTATTAAGGGAGGCTAAATAATGAAAATTTTAAGGAATATGATTTTTATTTTTATGTTGGTTCTTTTGGTTTCATGTACAAAAAGAGAAAGCAAGATGATTGTAAATGATGTTCAGCAGAATACCATAACTGAAAGTTCTAAGAATATTGACAAAACTCCTAAAGAAGAGAAAATTGAATTTGATACTTCAGGAAGTGGTAAAAAAAGTTGTTTTCCATATGGAGCTAATATTGTAAATAATACAAATTATCCGTCAGATATTAATTTTGGTGATATATCTTTATTTCCAACTGATGCCCGTTATTTGAATGAAAATTTTAGATATAAGAAAATAATTTCTTGGCGCCGGTGGGATGAGCCTGCAATAAAACGAAAGTTAAAAAGTTATGCTGAAACCTCGGAAGGTGAAAATTTTATCGGTCATAAATATAGTTCTGCAGATATAGGTTTGATGCAATTAGAATCTGCAATTTTATTTGACGAAGATCAAAAGAAAATTATTGAAGTAGAAGATTCTCCATATTATGATGGTAAAATAGTAAAGTTGAATGAATATAATGATCTTGGTCTTCAAACAAATATATATGATTTTAGATTGGATAATGAAATTATCTTATTTAGTGAAGAATTTTATAATGAATTAAAAAATATTGATGATAAATTAATGTATTCTTATGAATACATTGATATTAAAGATAATCCGAATATTTTGAAATATAATCACTATTTTTATCATTCTAAGGGAAAAAAGCTTTTGGAAAGCGGCCGAATAAGTAAAACTCTTAACATGAAAAATACTATGGATAATAATTTTTTTATTGCAAGAGCTAATAAAAGTTTAAAGTATTATTTAAAAGAAACTCATTCTTATGCATTATTTTATTATGATGAAATGGGGAGGCTTAGTAAAATAGAGCATCTTCCTACTTCAATGGGGTGGAAATTCTATGATGTAGAATATGATGGAAATAAACTATTGGAGGGGAAATTAAAATTCGATGAAAAATCGGATGCTTATTTTAAATATGTTTATACTAAACATGATAAAAATGATAATTGGATCGAAGCTAAAATATTTTATGATGATGATACTGAAGCTTCATATACTGCAATTAGAGAGATAGAATATTATGAAAATTAGGAAATCTAATACTTCAAAAATTATTTTTATTTTATTATGTTCATTTATATGTCTCATTATTATTTTTAACCCTGTAACGCTATATACGGTAGGCTGGCTAAGTGTAAAAATAATGGGTTCGATGGGAAATTTATTTAATTCTGCTGATCCGTCCATATCAATTAATATTTTTAAGAATACTCCTGCATGGGATTTGGCAAAAGCAGTTAATTCGCAAAATATAAAAAAAATAAATCAAATTTGTTCTGAGAACAAAGAATTGATAAATTACCGTGAGCCTCTTTATGGTACACCTCTGTTGTATTGGGCAATTGTAAACAGTAAGTATAATTCAGCAGAAATATTACTTAAAAACGGAGCTGATCCTGATCTTATGCAGCGTGCATCAAATAACACGCCTCTGCATTTAGCAGTTGGCAAGCGGTGGAAAGGCAAAAGTATTGATATGAATGAAAATATTAAATATACGAAACTATTATTAAAATATGGTGCAGATCCGAATATTCCATATTTTGAAGAATCTTATGGTGACAGAACCGTATTGATGAATGCAATATTTACAGGAGATAGTAAGTTATTGGTAGAGCTTCTGATTAATAACGGCGCCGATATCGATGCACGGCGAAATGCAGGTACTACTGCTGCAAGCCTCGCTTTACGTTTGAAGAGATATACCATTGCTCATTATCTTATAGTAGAATGCCATGCTGATATAACTGAAGCATGTTATGACCCTATGATAGATAAGAATTTGTATATATCACGAAAAGAAAAAATATATCCTGTAAATATCTTACGTGATTATTCTTGGGTGTTTCCGTTAGATAGTAAAGAATATAAATTAAAGCAGGATATAATCGCCGAATTTAAAAGACAGGGTGTCGATTATTATGCAACGCCTATTTCTGATAGAACGAAGTATCATATAAAATATACCTATCCTGATAATTATGAGGAAATGCTTGAAAAATTTTAAATATAAACATACTTATTAAGAAAATGTGTACACCGAGGATATTTGATGAAGAATAATTATAATCATAGGCAACCCAACTATCTCTTTTCTCGGACAGCGATTGAAGCGGAATGCGCTGTGCTGACACTTGTTTATTTTTATATTTTGTGCAATAATAAAAACTATAAGAAAGCTTCAGAATTCTTAAGGGCAAGGTGCTTGCACCGGCCCTTTAAACAGCAGTTTTGAAGATAGGAAGGGTTATGAGGAAGGGTAACAACCAACAATGTTTCGAGGTAAAGAAACTTTTATCTGACAAAAGTGTCTTTCCTCCCCTAACCACAGCTCCGATAGATGATAAAGCGAAGAAAGATAACGAAAACTTACCGGGCATGGGAGTCGTATACAATACGGTAAACTTGCATGTGTATCATTATGCGGGGTATTCGCAGCGCAGCTTCGAGCTATATAATTCGATTAAGTATGTGGATCCAGATGGGAGGGATATAGAAGAATCTCCAATTGTTTCTGGTTCTTTAGCTATTTTATTAGCGGCACGTGGCAGTATTGGATTTGCAAAGGATAGTAATAACCATATTGCGTTATATATTAAAGGAGAGCTAGGACTTGGTGCAGGTGCAGATATTGATGTAAAAAAAATGCTTTCTAATGTACTTGGTAATGCAGGTAAAATTTTTACAGATAAACTGTTACATAGTTTTTTTGATAAAATGTTAGGAGAATGATATATGTTTATACGAGTTAATCCGTTTCTTGGAATTTCAATATTTATATATTTCATATCGGGCGCGATAATGAGACTTTATTTGCAGATAAAAGGAGGACGGTTGATCTCAAAAAGATTAAATTGTTTGGAATCCTTAGGCATCGATAAAATTTTATTGTTTATACCTGAATTCGTCCCTTTGTCGGTATTAAAACCGATATATGAAGGGCTTTCAATTTTCGATACCGAAAAATATGAATTGGAAGACTATATAAAAATGTTAAAAATATACCGCAGAATATATGTTGTACCGTGTTTTATAGGCGGTAGTATTACTTTGTTATATACGTTCATAAGAGCATTTTCATAGGAGGATTATGAATTACGAAAAAGTTAATGCGAAGGCTTGTCTTATTGCCTCCGTTTTCCTTGGAATAGTTTATGTTTTGATTTTTTATTTTTTCCCTTCCGCAAAAGAAAATATGAAATATAAGAATATTGATTTTTGGGAATTAGTTCATGCTTTAAAAATTCTTTACTTATGTTTATTTGGTTTGGGAGTTTCTTTTTATAAGTTCAGTTTTAAACTTTTAAGAACAAAAATTGAGAATATATATCCTAAACTTATAAAATTTTTACTGGCGGTCTTTAAAATATTGCTTTATATAACTTCTTTTCTTTTATCAAAAACATATATTTCTATTTTTGATCCTAAACCAAAATTTATTTTTTTTGTTATTCATATTTTATTTTTAATTGTGGGTATTGTGCAAAATATTATAACGGAAGCTGTTTTTGATTTCCATTCGGATAACTATAATCATCCATATTTGCAGTTAATTTTAGGAAAATTTGTTTTTATATTATGTGCTTTGCCTCTTTATGTTGACTTTCTTGGAGGTGTTTATTTATTATTATCTTTATTTTAAATTATTATGAATAGTTGGAGTGCTAAAGAAAAATTATGCTAGATTATAAATATAAACAGTTTTATATTTATCTCCCTCGGACAGCGATAGCGGAACCTTGAAAAGCACGGAGCCGATACTTGTTTACTTTTATATTATAATGATAAACAAGTGTCAGCAGTCCGCCGCTCAAAGCTACTTAAGCAAAAAGCTATCACTATCTGAAATCCTCACTGACAGGACTTTTGAAAATAGACATGTTGGATGCAAGGAGCGAGAAAAAATTAACCGCAGGCGTACTTTATGTACGTTGAGGATTAATTTTTTTGAAGCGACGCAGCAGACAGCGTGTATATTTTCAAAAGAGGTTACCAGTTAAATCGTCCCTTAACCCATATAGAACTTATCTTGTTTAATTGTGCAAAGTCTCCTTTGCCGTCATAGCCTTTGGTGTAAAGGTCTCCGCCCAAAATTACATGCATGTTGTCGGTAAGGGAATAGTCAACCGCATAAGTGCTGAATGTACTGCCGTAATTTATATCGACTGCTCCGCTTGCAGAAAGTTTGAGCGTGTCCCGCAAAAACGTTTTGCTTATATTGAGGCTGACAAAACCCTTGTGTATGGGACGCTCTATATCGTTCTTATGGTTCAAAATTAGGTCTTCAAAATACTGTGCACTAAGTGTCCAAGAATTTTTAATCCAATCGAGTCCTGCGAGTGCCAATAGCTGGTGTTTACATACAGCCGGATCAAAGGTAAGCGGTACACCGTTTATGTTCGGAATTCCAAAACTAGGGTTTTGGTTTTTAGGTTCAAAATAACGCCCCCCAATCCATGCACTTTCCAATCTTATAGTTACATCGTCTGTAGGAATCGCGGCATCAATGCCCGCCATTCCTATACGGTAATATTCTTGATTTAGCGTAATAAAAGCCTTTTCCGGTAAGTTCATTGCATTCAATTTTACGTAGCCGCTTTTTGTAAAACGAGGGTTTTTATCCCAGCCATAAAAACCTGAAACCGAAAAATCTATGCCGGGTAAAAAGAAAGAAAGGCGGGCGGCAGCTTCCGTGTCGGTAAACATTTTCGGTTTTGTGCTTTCCGTCTTAGTATACTCAATCGGGGCGGTAATGGTACCTAACGGTGTTTGCATATCAAAAGTGTCCGGCGTATCGATATGGTATAGGTCGTTCTTTGCACCGTTTTCAAAGCCGAATCGCGGAAGTTTGTTCGGTGTAAAAAACGGTACGGCGACCGCTTCAAATGTAAAAATATCGTGGAAAAAGCGCAAGCGGATACTGTCCGACGCGAGTTTTGTATCATCGGAAGAAAGAGCTAAAAAGGCGGAAGAATCTTTTGCACTCAGCACATTGGTAAGGGAAAAGCCGTCTGCCTGTCCCCAGTTGATGAGCTGCCTTCCGAAACTTAAATCCCAAATCTCGCCCGAATAGCGGAAATAGGCTTCATTAAGTTTAAAGCCCGTGCGTGCGGGATTGCGGTAATTGTATTCTGCCGAGGCTGAAAGAAAGGCATAGGCCGAACCTGCAAGGACTTCTCCTTTTATTTGAGCAATAGAACGGGACAGACTATACTCGGCTCCTTTGTTCCATCTAAGACCGTGGGCTGTTTCCAGTTTTCCGCTTACCGTAAATACCGGTTTTCCGTTGTCATCTTCCAAATCATCAGTAAATTCTTCATCATCTGAATTATCGGCTGCTTGATATTCGGATAATGTTCCTCCTGCTTCCTGTGCACCGCACGGAAATGTTAATGCAAAAAATAACATACAGAATATAGTACCTAACAAGAACGCTTGTCTGTATTTTCGTATTGTTTTCATATCTTTATACCTCCCATAAAAATTCCCATAAAAACTTTTTGAAAAAAGTTTTTTCGATACAGCTTACCGTAAGAAATCGTTTTCTGCTGTGTACTTTTAGAAGGAAAACAGAAATTGTATCAGCATTACAATGCCTGTTTGAACCAGAGAAAAAAACGGCACTATTATAAACGGCCACAACAAAAAATGCTCCGGTATTCCTATAACCTTCATCCAATTTTTTGTTTGATAGATTGGGTTATCTTCTGTTCCCGGAATGACAATCAGCTTAGTCCACTTTTGGAATAAAAGACAATCCAACAAGAAAAAATCTCCGAAATTAACAATAATCCAATGAATATATGCGGTACAGAACAGTGCCTTAAATGTATGAATCCCGCCATATAATGTACTGCTTACTCCATAAAGCCAGCACGCTCCCACTACTATAACCGTAAAGATTCTGTTTGCTCGTTTTTCTTTCTTGCTCATCGGTTCAGGTGCCGCTTTTTGAATTCCCTTAGGATATGAATCCATCAAATATCTTGGGTTTGCTATTACAAGAGCCGCCGCCGAACCGTTAAATATGGCCGCCATCGCTATGCCGTCCAATATTGCCCTGATTATATCCATATTAACACATCCTTTTTAAAAGAAGCCTTTTGCAAATAGGCGAGGTAGATGCTAGGAGCGTACAAAAAACACCCGCAGGCGTACTTATTGTACGTCGAGGACTGTTTTTTGTTAAGCGACAACGCAGATGCCCGCATATTTGCAAAAGTTCTACCTAATCTTTCCCTCCTCAAGCGAATTGACTCTAAAATAAGAATCGGGTATCTCTTTGTTAAATTCATGTTTTAAAATTTCAATTAAGGTTTTATGTTTTTTTTGCAGGTTATTCATTTCCATTTTATTGCCTGTCCAAAAACCTTCTTTTTTTTCGATACCGCTGACGGTAAGTACCTTTAAAATAGAACCTTGCTCATCATAAAATTCTGCCTTTATGTTTAAAAGGGATTCCTTGTCTATCCATGAAACATATTTCGAGTACATGGATTTTTTTACCGGAATTGATTCAATTTTCCAGCAATCTTTTGAATCGATTTTTTCTTCGCCTAAAAGACTATGTTTATAATCGTCCACCTTGCGGCCGCTCATATCATCATAGGTAAAATCCGTTCCCATAAAGTAGTCTTGGCTTGATGAACCGCTTATGCGCTTAGCTTTTTTTAATGCAGGCATATAAAGCCAGCGGTCATCGCTTTTTGATTCATCGTCATACGAGAACGAAAGATAGCCGACTCCTTTTACATCTGCAGGAAGTAAAAACACCATGACTGTTTTTTCTTCTTTCCCATAATCTTTTGAATAGGCTGTAACTTCCCGAACTCTTTTTTTTCCGCTTGAGTTTATAAGTGTCATCCTCATCTTAAAAGAATCGGTTACGGCCTTTTCCCTGTTACTTGCTTTTTGCATTATTTCTCTTCCCGTCAATTCCTGTGCAAACGCAAAGCTCACTGCTGCTGCCGCAAATATGGTCAGCACAATCAAATGTTTTATCCTTTTCATATCAGCCTCCAAATAATTTATAATTATTGCCTCTGTATATTTTTTTCTACACCTGCCACGATGCAGCTTTTTCGCGCATACCGACAAAGTGCGCATAAATACCGTCCTGCTGCATCAGCTCGGAGTGTTTGCCGTGCTGTACGATATTTCCCTTATCCATGACAAATATTTGATCGGCGTTTTTTATAGTTGAAAGTCTATGCGCAATGATGATTGCGGTTTTGTTTTTTAAAAGTTCATCGAGGGCTCTCATTAATTTTTCTTCGTTTTCGGGGTCTACACTTGAAGTTGCTTCATCGAGGATAACAATGGAGCTCGGCTTGAGCATTGCCCTCGCAATGGAAATACGCTGGCGCTCTCCGCCTGAAAGATTGCTTCCGCCTTCCTGCAGCACGGTATCGTAACCGCCCGGCAGCTCCATGATAAAATCGTGGCATTGCGCTGCTTTTGCCGCAGCGATAATTTCTTCATCGCTTGCATCCGGTTTTCCGAATTTGATGTTGTTCTTTATCGTGTCTTCAAAGAGATAGACATCCTGAAATACAAATGTAAAGTTCGATAAAAATGTATCGTATGCAAAATCTTTTATATTGGTATCGCCGAGCCTTATTTCACCTTCATCGACATCCCAAAAACGGGCAATCAGCTGGCAAAGGCTTGTCTTCCCCGAACCTGAATAGCCGACCAATGCGGTTACGCTGTTTTTCGGAATATACACATCCAAGTTGCGGAAGAGCTTTTCCTCAGTGCTATTTTTTCCACCGTATCCGAAGGTGATATTCTTGACGGTAATATCGTCATCACCTTGGGGCAGCTGTGAGCCTTCCGGTAAGGCTTGAATATTTTTAACCTTAAAAAGCGTATCCAAGTTCTGCACCGCAACACCGCGCATTCTCTGCATTGTACCGGCTATTTCAAAACCGCCGAATACCACAAAGCTCGCGACAATCAGCATCAGCGTTTTTTCAATATCTATAGTCCCAATCGAATAGCGGTATAAGGCGTTTACGATAATTGCGGTTGTTCCTAATTTTAGCAGCAAAGAAAAAACCAGCAATGAAGGAGTCAGAGTCTTTTCTACGGCAAAGAAACCTTTCTTGCTTTTCTTAATACTTTCCGTCACATTTTTGAGCGCTTCGCTTGTTCTGCCGAACGCCTTTACCACGCCGATTCCTTGCACATACTCCAAAATATCGGTACGCAGCTGCAGCTTAAGCTCAGTCAGTTTTGCCGTTACCGCATCCGTCTTTTTTTGGAATATATTGGTGAGTAGAATCGCTACTGCAAGGGTAACAAAAATGATGCAGCCTGTTACCATGTCAAAGGGGAATACGAACAGTGCCATGATAACCGTTTGAATGCTTCCTGCAAACATCATTTCGAGAATCATCATGTCGATTGTTTCAACATCTGTGATAACCGTTGTTAATGCGCCGGAAATATCGCCGAGTCTGCTTTCGGAAAAATATCCCATGTGTACGTTTTTCAGTTTATCTCCGATGACGAGCCGATTTTCAGCTCCCATAGTATACGATGCGATATTTTTGTTCCGGTCGGAAATATACCCAAAGATAATCTTTCCTATTATGCCGATAAGCATAATACAGAACACCGTAATGCTGTTGTTTTTTGTAACCGGCAGCGCCTGAAACACTGCACGGCTCAGAGTCAGCAAAAAATATCCGAGTCCGCCTAGAGTGAATCCTTCGAATATGCTTTTAAGCATATCGCAGATAAACATCGTTGTTATGCGCTTTGATTGCTTTCCCGCAATCGTGTATATCTTTTTCAATAAATCAAACATCTTAGCATTCCTCCAATTATCCGTTATCCCTGCCGCTGATATGGGACTGCCACATTTTTTGGTAGAGCGGCGAATCTTGTAACAGTTCGGTGTGCGTTCCCTCTGCAGCAATCCGGCCCTTATCCAGCACGATGATTTTATCGGCGTTGACAATAGTGGAAAGCCTGTGTGCAATCATAATAACGGTTTTATCTTTGACGAGGTTGTCGATGGACTGTTGAATAACGGCTTCGTTTTCAGGATCGGAATAGGCGGTTGCCTCGTCGAGTACGACAATGGGACTATCCTTGAGAAGCGCACGGGCAATGGTAAGCCGCTGCCGTTCACCGCCTGAAAACTTACTGCCTGCGTTTCCCGCATTGGTGTCATACCCGTTAGGCAGGCTTTTGATAAAATCATGGATGCTTGCTTTTGTACAGGCTGTTTCGATTTCCTCATCCGTTGCATTCTCTTTTGCCATCTTTAGGTTCTCCCGAATGCTCTTGTTGAATAAAAAATTCTCCTGCGACACATATGTAACCAGCTGCATGTTCCGTTCCAAACTCATGCTGCCGATGTCAGCGCCTCCGATGCTGATGTGTCCGCTGTCGATATTCCAAAAGCCTGCCAGCAGTTTTGCGATGGTAGACTTGCCGCTGCCGGAAGATCCGACAATCGCGGTGAGCTCGCCTTCCTTTGCCGTAAAGTTCAATCCATCGAACACATTTGTACCGTTCTTGGCAGCTGCACCGTCCGTTTCGCACAGTGTTCCGCCGTAGCCGAATACCACATTTTCAAAGCGCACATCAAAGCCTTGCGGATCGGGAGCCGTATCGTTCCGTACCAGTTCCGGTAAATCCAGTACCGATTTTATTTCACCGAATACGACACGCACATTTGCCATCGCATCCGTATAGGCCATCGCTTTTAAAAGCGGTTTGTACGACGCATACGAAAGCAAAATGCACATAATCAGCGTAGGAATTGTAATCCCTCCGGTCATAAAGAGGTAAAGCCCTACCGGTAATACGATAAGGAGCGTAGACGGCAGAACCTCCATCGCAGCTATCATGGCAAAACATACGCTTAAATACCAGTCGAGCATAGAGTCCCGATTGTCCTCCACTGCTTTTTGAAATTTATCATAGGATGAAGCAGACTTATTAAAAGCCTTGATAACTTTGATGCCCTGAATATATTCGACGGCGGCAGCATTCATTTTTTTTGACGCTTCAATGTACCGCTTGGACTTTGCTTCGTAATCTTTCATCATCAGCATCGAAAAAAGTATACCGAGCGGCAGTGTTACAAGGTTTGCAAGACCGATCTTCCAATTTAATATAAAAATGATAACGACAATGACAACCGGAATGAGCACATTCGCCAATACTTCAGGGATTACATGTGCAATAGGTTTTTCCATCTTATCAAGTGTTTCTACCACAAATTGAGACCACTTGCCGCTGCTTTTTTCTTCTATTGTGCCCATCGAAAGGCGGCTTAGTTTTTCCACAACCTTTTTCCGCGTATCTTCGATGACACTGAACGCAAGATTGTGGGAACCGATTGTCGATATAGAATGCCCGATAAGCGCCCCTGCAAATCCGGCAAGGATAAGTCCGGCATAAGGCAAGAAAACGCGGTAATCCGTGACACCGTTTATCAGCTGTGTCACAATAGATGCAACAGCAAAGTATGGAACAATGCCGCAGGCAACACCGATAATTGCGAAAACCACCGGAACGATGATTGCGCCGATATGTTTTTTTAAGATATCCATAATAACTCCATGTGTAAGTAGTTCATAATTATTTTTTCTCTTTTCCGAAAGGTTTGGTTATATAAATCAATACCGGTGTCATCAGATAGTCGGCAATAAGAGCGGAAAAAAGACCGACTGCCGCCAAGATTCCCAATCGCAGGAATGCATCTATTTTGCTCGCCATGTACATTAAAAAAGTAACCGACAAAATTATCGTAGTCATTGCCAAGGTTTTTCCGATAGAATAAAAAGAACCGACAATCGCTTTATCATAAGAGCCTTCCTTTTCAAATAGGTACTTTGTATGGTTGGTAAAATGGATTGTATCATCTACTGCTATACCGAGAACCATGGGCATAAGCGCCATTGTTACCATATCTAGAGGAACATGGAAGTAGCCCATAATAGCTCCTGTTGTAATAATCGGCATAATGTTAGGTATAAGACCTATGAGCCCCATTTTAATACTTCCGAATACAATCATCATTAAAACACCGATTGCTGCAAGAGATGTAAAAAAAGAATTTATTTCCCCATATACTATTTTGTTATTCATCTCTGCGGCATGGGCTGCAGCTCCTGTTAAAAAGGTTTCCGCATCGGGGAAAAGTTCCGCACATTTTTTATACACGCTTTCCAAATTGGCGGCAAGTTCATTTCCGTCAAAGGCGGCAACATCGACGGTCATTCGGAGAGTCCTGAATTCGTCATCAACCCAACGGGAAGTTTCTCCACCCGATATTTCGTATAAAAACAAAAGCTGTGCTAAGAGGTCTTCATCTTCAGGTATTGAATAAAAGGCCGGATCATCGGCATGCATGGTTTGATTCATATCTTTTACAACATCTAAAATTGAAAATATTTTCGGCACTCCGTTATTCAGCTTTGTCAATTTAAAGCCCGATATGAGGCGGCTTAACTCTTCCAGTTTTTTTAAGTTTTCCGGTTTTTTTACGGCATCTTCTTCTTTAAATGTCAGCATAACATTGTAGTTAAAATAGGCTCCCAATTGAGAATGTGTAATTTCATAAATGCGTTTTACATAAGGAATTCTTGTTCCCATAAAGTTAAAGCTGTCCATGTTTACGGTTATCATAAAAATACCGGGAAGACAAAGGGCTGTTACAAGTGCAAAAACAATTAAAATCGGTTTTCGTTTTTTTAATACGGACCTTCCGAACTTTTCAAAAAAAGAATCCAGCTTTTTATATCTTATTGCACTCTTATTTTGTTCAGGAGGACAGTCCTTTCCGAAACTCATCAAAATAGGAATTAAGATGCTCACATAGAGATAAACCGCAAAAACCATAGCGGCGCTTGCAAGCCCCATCCAATGCATCGGCTCGAGGTCAACCGTTAAAAACGATAAAACGGAAGCAACTGTCGTAACAACCGTAAAAAATAAAGGCCAGCCCGTATTTTCTATTGAATCGATAACGGCTTCTTTACGTTTTCCTATTGCGTAAAAACTGTTTCTAAAAGAATTTACAAGGTGAATTGAGTAGCCTACCGAAAGAGCCATTGCAAGAATTATTGGAACGGAAAGCATTTCGGAACTTCCTTCAATATTTAAATGCCCCATAAAGCCCAAAACTGAAACTATTGCGCCTGTGGTGGCTATGATAGGTACTATCGTACCTCTTAGCGAGCGTGCAAAAATAACGAGAAGAATTATCATACACATAAAACTAAGACTTACGCATTTTTTTATGTCTGCGTTCATAACAATTTTTTCTTCCGTTTCAGTGTAGGGAAGACCGGCAGGTTTTATTGTGTAGGCAGAGCTTTTGTATTTGGGATTTGTTACAATATCGATTGCTGTTTCTCCCATGATGTACATAAGCTCCTTATCCGAAGTTTTCATCCATTCTTCTCTACTCGGGGTTGCTTTAAGCGAAAGAACAAGCCAGGTTTCTTTTGCATCGCTTGAAACAAGTTTATTTACAATGGATTTTCGGGATAAAATAAAATCCTTTGCTTTTTTAAGTTCGGCAGGATCTTCAGGGATACCGTCTTTAAAGGGATTTTTTATTTCGATTCCTTCTTCCGTTCCGATACTTATATCGATATCGGTGATAGAAGTAATCGAATCGGCGTACGGAATTTTTTCCAAAAGTTCGTTTCCGATTTCTTTAATCATTTTTAAAACCTCAGGCTTAAAAACATCATCGGATTCTATAAGCAAAACTATGGTGTCATTGCTTCCGAAAAGCTCTTTAAACCTGTCTTCATGTTCTTTCATCTGAGCGGTTAGGTTTACGAAGGCTTCTTCGGTCATTGACGTGGCTCTAAACTTTTTTAAGCCCATTGCGGCAAATACGGTTAGAGCTGCTAATAAGATAACTAACAACCAGCGGTATTTTAATTGAAACTCGCCGATCTTTTTAAAAAATATATGCAAACTTTCAAGTTTCATGGTACAAACCCCTTGTAATACTAACAATTAGTAAACAGTGTTTACTAATTGTTAGTATAGCCCTACAGTAAAAATTTGTCAAGAGGGAAATCAATTTTTTTTGTTTATTTCCGTTTCCGGCTGCATAATTTTATTCCAGCAAAAATACATTACATCGGTTAAGATATCTATAAAGGATAGGGCTTTTTTATAAGAATATTCATGTGTGATGATTTCAAAAAGAGGTGTTAAGGCGGTGCTGTAAATTAAGTGAAGCTGGTCGTCGTTTAAGGGCCGGACATTTATGCCGCGTTTTTTTAAGTCGGCAATGAATTTTTTGCAGGCTGTAACATCAGCCATGACGAAATCGTGACGGATGTTTTCATATTTTGTTCCCGCCGAGCGGTTAAACAAAAGTCTAAAATCATCGAAGCGGCTGTAGACAAGCGTACATAAATTCTGTAAAGATATGCGTATTGCTTCTTTTGTTGATAAAAAGTCTTTAGTTTCATATAAATGTATTGCGATTTCGGAAAAATCGGAACCGATACTTAAGGTTTGTCCGATAAGCGGCTGTACGAGAGCTTCAAATATTGCCGCCTTTGACGGAAAGTGTTTGTACAAAGCCCCGGCTGTTATGCCGGTCATTGCGGCAATGGAACGCATCGATGCTTTTTCAAAACCGTTTTGCAAAAACTCCGCTTTTGCATTTTTGAGAATTTCCGTATAGGTATCGCTTTTCTTTTTTATTGATTCTGCCATCATTTATATTATAGGCATCAGTTTGAAAATTGTCAAAGGGGGCATAAACGGCGTTCATTTAATTTGTAATTGGTAATGTTTTATGAGTAATTACGCATGCAAACTGCCCATTACCAATTATACATTGCTTATTCCTCCTGCAACCGAATTTCCGTACCGTCTCCATCTTCGGTTTGCATGTACAGCTTCCAGTTTTTTTGTTTTGCAGCTTTGAAAGCCGCTCGAAACTCGGCTGAGGCGGGAACGGCTGACCCGCTTTCTTTAGGGAGCTTCTCCCCTTCGCTGTACAGTACGGCGAGGCCTTCTTCGTCCGTTTTGCGGTCGGGCAAACTGTTGAGTATCCGTATAAGGGCGTCTTCTTCAAGGCGGTTATCCTGAAAACCCAGCGCCTGTAAGGCGGGTAAGCCCTGCACATTGAGTGCGGTAAGCTGATTATCCGAGCACGCCAGCTCCTGTAAAGCTGTCAGCCCCTGTACATCGAGGGATGTTAGCCGGTTATTGTCACAGTACAGCACCTGTAGCGCAGTAAGTCCCCGTACATCGATGGAAGCGATTGCATTGGAACTGCAATTCAGCTCCTGTAAAGCAGTCAAACGGCGTACATTCAGTGCGGTAAGCCGATTGTCGTAGCACATCAGTACCTGTAAAGAGGTTAAACCGCGCACGTCAAGCGAAGTAATCTTATTGTCTTGGCAGTACAGCTTCTGCAAAGCGGGCAACCCCTGTACATCAAGCAAGGTAAGCTGATTATCCGAGCACTCCAGTACCTGTAAAGCAGGTAAGCCCTGCACGTCGAGTGATGTCAGTTTATTGAAGTGGCAGTCCAGCCACTGTAAAGCGGTAAGGTGCCGTACATCAAGGGAGGAAAGCCGGTTATTGTCACAGTACAGTGTCTGTAAAGCGGTAAGCCCCCGTACATCGAGGGATGCGATTTCGTTACTATTGCAGTACAGCTTCCGCAAAGCGGTCAACCCACGTATATCCAGTGCGGTAAGCCGATTATTGCCGCAATACAGCGTATGTAAGCCGGTTAATTCCCGTATATCAAGCGAAGTAAGCATATTGTCTTGGCAATACAGCTCCTGCAAAGCCGTTAAACCGCGGACATCAAGCGCGGTAAGTTTGTTAGCATAACAGAACAGCTCGATAAGAGCACCTTTAAGGACAACCTTTGTTCCCGTTGCCGTAAGTACCGTTTCTTCGCCGCTCGGGAATTCCGTAACCGTGCAGCCTTCTACCTGTACGGGCGAGCCGTCTGCCGTTACCGCCGTCACGGTTATCTCTTTTTCATGCGGGCTTATACCAAGTACCGCCCTGCCTGCGTTTTCCGTCGCAGCGACAGCGGTCAACAATCCCGCTGCAAGCAGTATTGTTATAAACAGTTTTTTCGATTCTTCCATCATTTATATTATAGGCCTCAGTTTGAAAATTGTCAAAGGGTTATCTTTAAAAATAGGGGGTAGTTATTATTGACATAAGAGTGCTTATATTATACAATTATGTCAGCTTTTATAGCTAAACCGGAGAATGACTTATGAAAGAAATATACGGAACGGTCTACGATAAAAACAATAAACCTCTTGAAAAAGCCCTCGTAGCCCTCCTTAACAATAAATTCGAAATTGAATATTCCGATGAAACAAATAATGAAGGAAAATTCAATTTATCTGCTGAGCCGAAGTATTATCCGTTTTTTATTGCTGTAAAAGAGTACAAAGAAAATTATCTTGAATACTGGAGTCAAAATATAGACCTTGATGAGGATTTGGAAATTAATCCTAAAATAGATGTGATTGAGATATACGGTTTACACTGTTTTCAAGTTAAGGGAGCTGGCAACTATCTGATGGTTTACTTTCGGCCCATGAGCCTAACCAAGTTTAAGGCAAACGAAAAAAATATTGTTCCCGATATAGGTAAAGAATCTTTAACCGTATCTGTAAACGGTGAATTTTGCGAAATATTGACTCTTTCCCGTGTTGAAGAACAATTTCCGGATACCCAAATGACATCCTTTCTTATGCAGATTTCAATGGATGGGGTAAAATTTTCCGATAAGAATAAACTTGAACTTAGCATAACCGATAGGAACGGAGACTATGGAGAAGCTTCAATATTCTTTAAACTTTAATTTTTCTACAAATTATATAAGGAGATACTAATGCAAAACAAAACTGCACCGAGATGGGATTTAAAAAATATTTATCCCGATTTTAAATCAAAAGAATATGCGGAATCAAAAAAGAAAATTCCTGCATTGACTTCCAAGTTTGAAAAACACTTAAAGGCTTTTTCGGATAAGGACTTAAAAAAATGGCTGGTAAAAGCTTTGGACATTTTAAACGAGTTTAATGCCGAAGCCGAAACTCTTTATGCCTATGCTTCGGCCGTGTATACAACCGATACCGAAAACAAGGAAGCTTTATCTGAGCTTAACTCGATATCGGCTCTCTTTGTTCCGTTTACGCCCCTTGGAGTGCGCTTTTCGAATATCTTGGCTTCCGTTTCCAAAGAGGTAAAGGCCTTGATTAAAAACGACAAGGATTTAAAATATGCTTCTTTCTATTTGGAAGATACCTTGTTTTGGCAAAAAAAACAGATGAGCGAAGAAGAGGAATCCTTGGCTGCCGATCTAGCCCGCTCCGGTGCTTCGGCTTGGAGCAAATTACAGAGCACAATGACTTCAACAGCTTCATGTATTTGGGATGAAAAAACTAAGGAAGAAAAAACCTTGGTTCAGCTTAGAGCGATGGCCTACGATAAGGATGCGGCCGTCCGCGAAAAGGCTTTTAAAAAAGAACTTGAGCTTTGCAAGTCCATCGAAAAACCCGTTGCCGCAGCCTTGAACGGCGTAAAGGGAACTTCCATCACCTTAAATAAAAGGCGTAACTGGAAGGGCGGCACAATCGAAAAATCTGTAAAGCAGGCAAATATAACTCAAAAAACTCTTGACTCCTTAATTTCCGCCATCGAAGATTCTCTTCCTTCATGGAGAAAGTATTTAAAGGCTAAGGCCATGCTCTTAGGCAAAAAGGAATTACCCTTTTATGACCTCTTTGCTCCGGTTTCAAAATCATTTCCGACATATACTTGGGAAGAAGCAAAGGCCTTGGTAATCGAAAACTTTTCTTCATTTTCAAAGAACATGGGAGACTTTGCAAAAAAGGCCTTTGCCTCCAACTGGATAGACGGTGAGGTACGAAACGGCAAGGTCGGCGGAGCCTACTGTACTCATTTTCCCGTAACAAAGGAACCCAGAGTTCTTTGCAATTTTGACGGCTCTTTTTCTTCGGTCAGTACCTTAGCACACGAGCTGGGACATGCCTTTCACTTTAATGTTGTAAAGGATATGCCTGTAATAAATCAAAGCTATCCTATGACCCTTGCCGAGACAGCTTCTATTTTTGCAGAAACCATTTTGTTTGAAAGCGAAATTAAAAAAATGAATGAAGAGCAAAAGACGGCTCTATTGGAAATTCATCTTCAAGACGGTTGTCAGGTATTGATCGATATTCTTTCTCGTTTTTATTTTGAGCGCTCCTTTATGGATGAAAGGGAAAAGCATGAACTTACTGCTGAAGACTGCTGCCGCCTAATGCTTGAAGCTCAAAAGAAAAGCTATGGAAACGGGCTTGATTCTAAATTGCTTCATCCATATATGTGGCTTGTTAAGGGGCATTATTATTCTGCCGACCTGGGCTTTTATAACTTCCCCTATGCTTTCGGCCAGCTTTTTGCTCTCGGTCTTTATAACCGCTATAAAAAGGAAGGAGAAAAATTTACTTCCGTTTATGAGGATATTTTAAGAAAGACCGGTATGACGGATGCCGTTAAGGTAACAAAGAGTGCAGGTTTTAATATCGAAACGCCTGACTTCTGGAAAGAAGGCATAAAGATTTTTACGGATCAGATAAGCGAATTTGAAAAACTCGTAAAAAAAGCAAAGAAAAAATAGCCTTATTGTTTTGATAAAATATTTATAAGCCTATAATTATATTTATGTGCACCTCTAAAAACCTTGTTGGATTTGCTTAGCATCCTTCGGAATAGAGGTGCATTATCAGTAAAGCTGATAACGAGTTTTCATAAGTCTTTATGTCTTTTTTTATTATAGAAAATTTCAAAATGCACTTGCCTGCATAGTATAAAGTTCGGCATAATACTTATTGGTTTGCATTAAATTTTCGTGGCTGTCAAAGCCTACAATTTTACCGTTTTGCAAAACTAAAACTTTATTAGCTTTTTTTACAGTCGATAAACGGTGCGTAACAAAGAAAACGGTTTTACCCTTTGTCAGCTCCAAGAATTTTTCATAAATGATAAATTCGGAGCGAGGGTCAAGAGAAGCCGTCGGTTCATCCAAAATAAGAATTTCAAAATTGCCGAAAAACGCACGGGCTATTGCGAGTTTTTGCCATTGACCGCCCGATAAATCCCGCCCGTCTTCAAATTGAGTTCCTAACAGCTGTTCTAAATTTTCGGTTTCATCAAAACCTGATTTTTTTAAAGCAAGCAAAATTTCGTCATCGTCTGTAATTTTTCTTAAATCGGAAAGAGCCGTATTTTCACGAACCGTTAAATCAAACTTTGCATAGTCTTGAAAAACAGCACCGATAATTTTTCTATACTCAATAACATCATAGTCTTCAATTGAAGTTTCATCGAATTTTATTGAACCTGAAGAAGGTTTATAGAATTTACAAAGCAATTTCATCATCGTGGTTTTACCGCTTCCATTTTCACCCACGATTGCAATTTTTTCGCCATTGGCGATACAGAAAGAAATATTTTGTAGAGCAAAATTTTCATTCGATTGATATTTAAATGAAACATCATCAAAAATAATTTTATTAAAGTTTGAATTAATTATTTTATTTTGTCCTTTACTGCTAGGCGGTAAATTGATAAAATCAAAATACTTTTGCATATATAAAAGCGTGTCGTACAATAAACTTGAATCTTCTACCAAACGGGAAATGCTTTGCGTTGTATATAAGATACTTGACGAAAAAATTAAAATACTTCCGACCAAAAAGGTTCCGGAAAATGTGCCTTTTATAATCGTATTAAAGACGAATACACTGATTGCCGTACTCACAATTAAAAATGAAACGGAAGCTATGAGTTTTTTAACACGGTTTAACTTTATTCCCTTATTTATTCTTTTAAATGTGTCTTTGTATTTATCGATGAAAAAATCATAGAGACCGTATAACTGTACATCTTTTATATTCTCTTTTGAAAGTAATGAACTTGAGTAATAACTTAATTTCCTTGAATCGGGTGTATTTGATACTAACACTTCAAAGGCTTCTTTTTGTATTTTATAAAAAACAATGCTTTGAGGAATAATTGCGATAAACATTAAAAGTGAAATAAATAGACTGAAATCGGCAAGTAAAACAAGCATAGAAACCGCCGTGATAATACAGCTTATTATGCTTGCACCGAAAACAAGTAGGTTTACAGGCCTCCAGCTTGCCTCTTGGCATAAAATATCAATGTCATCGTAAAACGAGCTGTCTTCAAAAACCGTAAGTTCTGATATTGCTCTCGATTTATTCATAAGCGAAGTATTTAAATACAGTGTCAGCCTATCGGTTAAAAAGCCCTGTATGGTGGTATATACGGGCTGTAAAATATTTGATAACAAAAAAGCGGCAGCCCACACAATTAAAATGAAGATAACTCCATTTATGTTTTTTTCCGCTACGGCATTTATGATTTTGTTTGCCGAATAAATAAGAAGCGAGGGCATAAGTGCTTGAAGTGGAATTACCGTCAAAAGCAAAACGGAATGAAACTTATCGGCTTTAAACACAACCGATAAACTCTTAAAATAAAGACGAAAAAAGTTTTTAATCATAATTATCACGCAAAACACAAAACCGCTGTAAAAATTCGCGACTGCCGATGTCAGCAAAACTTTGATAATAATTATTCATACCATCCTCTTAGTTTAATTAAAATAAATTTTGAACTAACTTTCCGCCGTCAGTTTCAGGGTCCTTGGTGCTTAAATATTCGGAAATATCGACATCTTTTTTATAATAGTCAAGCATGTCCTTGTTTTTTTCAAAGAAATGACTTACGGCTATTTTGAAGAATTCCATACAGACTCTGGCATCGTCCTCGGCTCGGTGGGCATTTACGGCTTGAACGCCGAACTGTGTTGCAAGGTTTTGCAGGGCATAACTTTGCAAGCCCGGCAGGGTTTCTCGTGCAAAGGTTAGGGTGTCAAAAACTTTGTTTGTAAGTTTTGTTTTGCCGCATCTTTCAAGCTCGCAGTTTATAAAGTTTATGTCGAAGCTTGCATTATGGGCTACCAAAACCGTGTTGCGGATAAAGTCCAAAAAGTCTGGTAAAACTTCTGCAAATTTAGGCTGACCTGCAAGCATCTCATCGGTTATCTGATTTACCTTGCCCGCTTCGGGAGGCATTGGTTTTTCAGGGTCAATCAAAACATTGTAGCGGGCGATAACTCCGCGAATGTCGAATTTTACACAGCCGATTTCGACAACTCTTTCTGCCTTGGCCTCCGTGCCCGTTGTTTCGGTATCGAAGGCCGTAAAAACCGCCTTATCATAGACGGCACTGATCCAATCGTAAGAGCTCATTATGCGTTTAGTACACCGTTAAATTCTTTTTCGAATTCGGCAATCTTTTTATCCGATTGTTTTTTAGCTTCTTCAACCGATGAAACAACCTTTTCGGAATGGATTATGTAGATCTTTATCTTGGGTTCGGTGCCGCTGGGCCTTATGCATATTATGGAGCCGTCTTCCAAATAATATTGAAGAACATTGCTCTTAGGTAAAGTAACCTTAGTTTTTTTGGCCGGCTCTAATGGAGAATATTCCGTGCTTTCCTGAATATCCCTGATGGTTTTTACCTTCACGCCGGCGATTTCGCTTAAATTTCTTTCCCGAACTCTTACCATCATGTCCTGCATAATCTTTAAGCCTTCTGCTCCCGGGTATACCATATTGATGGTCTTTTCTCCGTAAAAACCGAATTGAGAAAAGATTTCGTTTAGCCTGTCTAAAAGACTCTTTCCCTTGCTCCTCCAATAGAGGGTCATCTCGGCACAAATTGCAGAAGAGGCAATACCGTCCTTATCTCTTACCTCGGTTCCGAAGTTGTAGCCGAAGCTTTCTTCATAACCGTAAAGATAGGAGTGGGAGCCCGTGCTTACCATTCTTTCGGCAACGCCGCATATCCACTTAAAGCCGGTAAGACATTCTTCGCTTTGCACATTGTAAGAGGCCGCAATCAAATCGCTTAAGGGGGAGGTTACTATCGAGCGTACTATTGCGGCATTTTGAGGCAGTTTATTTTGTTCTTTTAATGTAAGACAGATATAATCCGCAAAGAGGGCTCCCATCTGATTGCCGCTTATAAGCTGCATTTCGCCTGCATCGTTTTTTACTGCACAGGCAAAGCGGTCGGCATCGGGATCTGTGGCCATCAGAATATCGGCTCCTTCCTTTATAGCTAAATCCATGGCCATCTTTAAGGCTTTGGGGTCTTCGGGATTGGGATAGCTTACCGTCGGGAAATTCCCGTCAGGTTCACGCTGCTCGGGAACGCTTATAACATTAAAGCCCATTTCTCCCAGTACCTTTTCTACATGCATAGCTCCCGTTCCGTGAAGGGGAGTGTAAACTATCTTTACCTTGGAAGCCATATTTTTAATAATTTCTTGACGGCTGATTTTCTTTTTAAGCATAGCCCAGTATTTTTCATCGATTTCTTTATCGATTATTACGAGCTTTCCGTTTTTAAGAGCTTCTTCTTCGCTCATCATTTTGATTGAAGAAACCTCGCCTACCTTTTTGATTATCCCTAAATCATGGGGCGGGGTAATCTGGGCTCCGTCCGACCAGTAGGCCTTGTAGCCGTTGTATTCGGGAGGGTTGTGCGAGGCTGTTACTACAATTCCCGTATCGCAGCCGAGTTCCCTTATGGCATAAGAAAGTTCCGGCGTAGGCCTAAGGCTCGAAAAAAGGTAACAGCGGATATTGTTTGCCGCAAAAATAAGAGCAGCCGTTTTTGCAAAAACATCCGAAAAGCGTCTTGAATCGTAGGCAATTACGGCACTTAAAGAGCCGGCCTTAGCCTTCTCAGATTTTGCTTCAATCAGATAATCCGCAAGTCCTTGGGTTGCATTTTTTATTACTAAAGGATTCATGCGGTTTGTGCCGCCCCCTATAATTCCCCTTAAACCTGCCGTTCCGAATTCCAAGTCCCTATAAAAGCGGT
Source organism: Treponema denticola ATCC 35405 (assembly GCF_000008185.1). Taxonomy (NCBI): domain Bacteria; kingdom Pseudomonadati; phylum Spirochaetota; class Spirochaetia; order Treponematales; family Treponemataceae; genus Treponema; species Treponema denticola. Next base: position 2,015,557 of record NC_002967.9, on the reverse strand, counting down.
CATATAATTCCTTTTCATCATTTTTTTCGATTAAAGCCTTAACCTCTTCTGCGAATTTTACTTCCTTTTCTTCGGAAACATATTTTTTTGCTCTATTTAATATTTCATTTTTATCCATAAAAAGTCCTCCGTTTATAACTTTATAATTATATCACAGTTCAGAGGTTTCCTGCAAGGGTGCGAAAATTCTTGACAAGCTTATAATAAGTACTTCAGTAAATCTGCTTTATTACTTGGATTGTTACAGATACGGAAAAAGAGATTTAACCTCGGCAGAGATAAATTTAGATTGCTTTAAGGCGCTTTGTATTCTTTTTAGAAGCGTATCGGATATATCCTCTTTTTTTATCAACCAGCCTTTATTGATACCGCTTATAATATCTATTGTAGACATAATCTTTGTACGTTTAAAGTCTACAATAGATTTATGCTTTATAAAAGAATGCTCGCCCGGATGTATTATACAGCCTGTATCCTGATTATCAAATTTTAGAGAGGTAACGGATACCACTATTTGCTCGTTATTTTTATCGGAATCGGAGACTATAATACGCAAGTGCCGAAATTCTTGGCCCGATTTAGATTTTTCAGGCTTGCTTAAAAAGGTTGTTTTTTTAGGCATTTAATTCGGATAGTTGAGCAAGGGCAGCTTCTTCTTGAGCAAAAGACTCTTCCTCTTCAATAATAAAAGCTATCTCATCGGGGCTTTTGCCTAGGGCTTGTAGGATAGATTCAATACTTATCGGTAGGGCTGAATCTTTAGGGGCTTTCCATTCCGGGCAGTTTGCATGAGTATATTCGATAAGGTCTGTAAATGTGTAATTATGAAATTTAGAGTCGATACCGTCTAAAACTTCTTTTTCGTAGTCGGATAGTGTATTACAGGGTATCTTATCTGTTAGAGCCACAAGATCGTAAGCGTCTTTTAAAAAACGGCTATTCCATAGATTCTGATCGTTTTGATTGCCTTTATTACGGATAAGATTATATGTATTTGATAATATAGGCCCCGCTTTTAAGGCTGTATAGGTATCGCCCGTAATAGGAGAGCCGGTATCATCATAGGATTGACGATCGGCAAGGTAGAGCATTTTAAGAAGTTTTGTATAATTAAGCCGATACTCATATTTTTTGAGCATATAATTTACAACTTCAATGAGTTTATGTATATTCATAAAATACCCCCTTAGTTTTAATCTAGCACCTAGACTGCTTTTTGTCAATACTTTTTTTACTATTACCATATAAAAACCTTACAAAAAATCGGGAAGATACTTTATCCACTGCCTCAAGGCTGCTGCTTCTTCGATATGGGCTAAGGAAATATTTTTGCTTGACTCGATGTCGGCGATTGTGCGGGATATTTTTAAGAGGGCATGGCTTCCTCGTCCCGAAAGTTTTTTTGAGTCAACAATCACGGAAAAAAATCTTTCCGCCTCGCCGCTCATTTTGCAAACTTCTGCCGTTTCTTGGGGTAAAAGTTTTGCGTTTTCATAAATTATGTTTTGCATTTTTTTCTCCTTATTTGTAAATTTTAATCTTTCCCATTGAATGAGCCTTGCGTTTTTTATTTTTTCTCTCATCGTTTGGGTAGAATATTTTGCCTCCGCCAAAATGTTTTCAGGTTTGGGCGGCATGACCGGAACTCTTATATCGATTCTGTCCAAGAGGGGGGCCGTAAGTTTTTTCCAATATTTTTCGATTTCGTAGGGGAGGCAGGTGCAGACCTTTCCGGGGCTCCCGAAGTTTCCGCAGGGGCATGGGTTAATCGCAAGTAGAAGCTGAAAGCGGGCAGGGAAGGTGCTGCTTCTTCCGGCACGGCTCAATGTTACGCTTCCCGTTTCCAAGGGCGCACGGAGGCTTTGTAAAACGCTTGCCTTAAATTGAGCGGCTTCATCTAAAAAAAGAACGCCCCCGTGAGCGAGGGAAACTTCGCCCGGCATACATTTTCCGGCTCCTCCTATGATGCCCTCCATACTTGCATTTTGAGAAGGCATCCTAAAGGGCGGCCTTTTTAAAAGGCGGGGACTCGGTGCAGATTGGGGCAAGAGGCCTGCGATGCTGTAAATGCGGGTGGTTTCCATTGCCGTTTTTTCGTCCATGTCGGGGAGGAGGAGGGGAAAGCGGCTTAAAGAAAGGGTTTTTCCGCAGCCGGGAGGGCCGTAGGCTATGAGGTTATGTCCTCCTGCCGCCGCTATTTCTAAAGCCCGTATAAGGCCGTCCTGTCCGCGGATATCTTCAAAGCCTTTTACCAAGCCGAGCCCGCTTTTTGAGTCTTTTTGAAAATCGAAATTTTCCGTTTCTTCCGTATCGCTCCATACAAAAAGATGTGCTGCTTCCTTAGCGGGGAAGCTTTCTTTTTTTACCCCCTGAGGCTTTGCATTGAATTTTCCGTTTTCTATTTTGTAGAAAAATTCGAGGGCTTCTATTAAATCGGATACTCCGAATACGTTGATGCCGTCTTCGATGAGGGCCTCGGCCTCGTTTTCTTTTGGAACTATAAAGTATTTGATGCCCTGAGAACGGGCTGCCGAGATAGCTCCTATGAGTCCGCGCACAGGCCTTACCCTGCCTGAAAGCTCAAGCTCGCCCATTATCATCACGGATTCTTCCGCCCTGCCTTCATCTTGAGGAATTATAGTTTGAGCTTTTGCTTTAACCTCTGCCGAATTTTTCTCCGCTTCTTTTGCCGTTAGGACGGCGATGGCAATAGGAAGATCAAAACCGCTCCCTTCTTTTTTTTGATCGGCAGGGCTTAAATTTATCAGTATCCTGCTTACGGGAAATTCAAGTCCCGAATTCCTGATGGCGGCCCTCATCCTATCCCTTGCTTCCTTTACCGCAGAACCCGGGAGCCCCACTATGTCGATAACCGGCAAGCCCCGCCTTAAATCAGCCTCGACCTTAATCAATTCTCCTTCATACCCGAATGACGAAAAACTTAAAATTTCCATTATATACTCCTGTCTTCAATAATAAAACTTTTGTGAGTCTTCTAAAAACTTCAGTTTTTAGAAGATGACTTTCTACTATTATTTTATGAAAAAAATGATTTATGTAGTAAAATTTTGGGAGAAAATTGAAATATTCTTTGCCCCTTGCCCCTTTTTTGTTTTAGTACTATAATGCTTGTAATTATCAATAAAATAGGAGTTTTTTATGCGAAGGGAACATGACTTACTCGGAGAATTGGATATTCCGGAAGATGCTTATTATGGAATTCAAACATTCCGCAGTGTTGAAAATTTTCAAATTACAGGATTAAGGCTCTGTGATTTTCCCGATTTTATTAAGGGTCTTGCTTATACAAAGCAGGCTGCAGCCGAAGCCAACCATGAACTCGGCTATTTAAGCGATGAAGTTTACAAGGCTATGATTCAGGCTTGTAAAGAAGTTGCCGAAGGCAAATTCGATAAGGAATTTGTAGTCGATATGATTCAGGGCGGAGCAGGAACTTCTACCAATATGAATGCAAATGAAGTTATCGCCAACCGCGCAAACGAAATCTTAGGAAAGGCCAAGGGAACTTATTCGCCCTGCCATCCCAATAATCACGTAAACTTTGCTCAATCTACAAACGACGCTTATCCTACAGCTGCAAAGCTCGGCATCTCGTTAAATACACCGGCTCTTATAGATGAACTCAAATCTCTTGTTGCTTCTTTTAGAAAAAAGGCCCAAGAACTTGGAGAAAATATCAAGATGGGAAGAACCCAGCTTCAAGATGCCGTACCCATGACCCTCGGCCAAGAGTTTGAATCCTATGCCGCTTCTTTGGAAAACGAAATTCCTCAGATTCAGTTTGCAAGGGAAAATCTTCACACCATAAACATGGGAGCTACCGCTATCGGAACAGGTATCAACTCGGATCCTAACTATACACCGAAAGTAACCTCTCATCTGGCAAAAATTTCGGGTCTTGATCTAAAGGCTGCAAAAAACATGATAGCTGCCACGAACGATACATCCGACTTTGTAACATATTCTTCACAATTAAAGCGCCTTTCTGCAAAGCTTTCAAAGATATGCAGCGATTTACGCCTTCTTTCTTCGGGCCCCAGAACAGGACTTTACGATATAAGTCTTCCTCCGATGCAGCCCGGTTCTTCTATCATGCCCGGAAAGGTAAACCCGGTTATTCCTGAGGTTGTCAATCAGGTTTGCTACAGGGTTATCGGAAATGATACTGCCGTTATCTTGGCTGCAGAATCAGGCCAGCTTGAACTCAACGTTTTTGAACCCGTTATAATTTATTCTATCTTTGAGTCGATTAAGCTTCTTATAAATGCAATGAAGACTTTGAGGGAACGATGCGTTACGGGCATTGTAGGAAACTATGAGCATTGTAAGGAAAGCGTTCACCGAAGTATCGGCTTGGTTACGGCCTTAAATCCCGTCATCGGTTATGAGGCTTCTTCCGATATTGCAAAGACTGCCTTGCGCGATAACCGCAGCGTTTATGACCTTGTTTTGGAAAGAGGGCTTCTTTCAAAAGAAAAATTGGATGAGGTTTTAAAACCCGAAAACATGACAAAGCCCAGAAAGCTTTAGCTGATATAAAACCTCTAAAAACTTCAGCTTTTTAGAGGTTTTCCTTAGCCTATAATAGTAATCTCGACGCGTCTATTTTGAGAGCGTCCTTCCTCGGTGCCGTTTGGGGAGATTGGCTTTGTTCCGCCGGCACCCTGATAGATAAACTTTTCGGCCGGTATGCCCCTTTTTACAAGTTTTTCGATGACGGTCTTAGCCCTTTCTTGGGACAGAATTTTTTCTTCTTCCGGCTTACCGACATCGGCTGTATGACCTTCCACAAAAAAGAATTCGCTCTCCGATTTTTTTAAAATCTTTGCTATCTCATCAAGCTTTGCTTCTTCTCCTTTTAAAAGAACAGCCCTATCAGGTTCAAATTGAAGATTTTTAAGCCTCAGCATTGTGCCCCGTTTTGTTTTAGTTACCTCAAAATCTTTATTGGGTTTGATTTCCGGCCTTTCTTTTTGCAAAGGAATTTCTTGTGAGGACGTTTTTTTTGAGGCGGCTTCTTGTGAGCGGGTGCCTTGTGCAAGGCCTCCTTGTACAAGGGCATTTCCCGTATAAGAATAAAAATGAAGCAAAAAACCTCGGTGTTTTATTTTTTTTCCGTCCGCATAAAAAAACTCTTCATCTATTTTTTCCCGTATCAAAACGGGCCTATTTATATCATCAAGATAGATGTCCGTCTTTCTTCCGCCTTCCGAGCTCATAAGTTTCTCATCGCCCAGCGTGTCACTGTGTTTGTAGCGGAGTCCAAAGGCTGCTTCTACATGATGAACGCTTTGGCCGTTTAAAATAGTTTTTCCCTTATATTTAAAACCTGCATTTACCGGAATCCTTACAGCCGTTTTTTCAGGCTTGGGTCTTACTACTACGGTACATTTTCCTTTCCAAGTTTTTCCCATGTCATCGGGAGTAAACTCTGTTTCAGGCAAAATCGGAAAATTTCTTAAAAGAGGATAACCCGAATCTTCATCGAAAATTTGAGGCTGGTAAGGATTTTCAATATCTTCTTCATCTTGTTCCGGAATAAATTTAAATGAAATGGGTAAGATCGAATCTATCAGTAAAGCGGCTTTAAGCCCGTCTTTCCTGGTTTTTTGAAGAACAAAGGCTTCTCCCTCGTAAAGATAGGCTTCCTCATTGCCGAGCCTTGTTTCGCTCATATAAAGGCGGGTTTCTCTGGAAGTGAGCCCCACATATTTCCCGTCAATGTAGACGGAGTAATCGGCTCTTTCCGTAATGAGTATTTTGCCTTGGGATAAATTTTCTTGCCCTAAAAGAAGATTTAAACAAAAACTAAAGAGAAAGCAGATTAAAAAAAGTTTTTTTACAAAGGTGCGGTTTTTTGGTTTATAGTAATTTTTAGCTGTCTGAATATTTATCATACTAATAATTATACCACAAGAGATTTCGTTGTTCAATTAAGGAATGCAGGAGTTATGTCTGTGTTAATATCGGAATAATTTACTATTTTTTTTAAATATTTTCTATAAATATAATGAGGAGGGAGAATATAAAAAATTTAGGAGAAAAAAAATGGTAAAAAGATTTGAAGATTTGACATTTACGGATGACTTTATGTTTTGTAAAGCTATGCAAAATCCTGACTTATGTAAAGGACTGATTGAAATGATACTAGCCGATACAATAGGTAAAATTGCATATATTTCGATACAGCATAATCTTAAAAACTATGAACAGGCAAAGTCGGTGAGATTTGATGTTTTAGTGCAGACAGAAAACGGTAATTTATACGATGTTGAAATGCAGGTAAGCAACGAGAAGAATATACCTAAAAGAATGAGGTTTTACCAAGCAGCTATAGACATTTCGTTCTTGGATAAAGGGAATTTCTATAACGATTTAAATGACAGCTTTATAATTTTTATCTGTTTATTTGATGTTATCGGTAAAAATAGACCTGTTTATACTTTTGAAAATATTTGTATAGAAGATAAAAATATATCTTTACAAGACGGAACAAAAAAGGTTATAATAAATTCAGAGGCTTTTAAAAATACCGAAGATAAAGATTTAAAAGAATTTTTAGAATATCTTAAAACAGGTAAGCCAAATAATGAATTTACAAGGAGGATAGAAGAAGTGATACAAACAATAAAAGAAAACGAACAAGCAAGACAAGAATATAGATTAATGTCTACTTTTGAGATGGACGCTAGGTATAAAGGTTTTTCAGAAGGCTTAAAGCAAACGGCTAAAAATATGAAAATGGAAAAGCTGGATATATCTTTAATTAAAAAAATAACCGGTCTTTCCGAATCCGAAATAGAAAAACTGTAAGTTTATCAAGATATTTATTATTAATTCCTCAAATCTTTATCTTATAGAAATTGTTTGTAATAGATAGTAAAATTCTGCACTTGAAATCGGCAGGAAAATATGATAAAATCGCCGTCTTGAGCAATAGGTCTTAAAGCATGGAATACTTTGATGATGATTATTTTGACGACGAAAAAATATACCCCCTGGACCCTAAAACGGTTTCTTCTCTTTTGGAGGAGGATGGACCCCTTGCTTCTTTTTTTGAAAGATACGAAGCCCGTGAGCCGCAGCTTGCTTTAACAAAATCGATTTGCCGCTGTTTTAATGAAGAGGCTATAGGCGTCTTTGAGGCCGGTACCGGGGTAGGGAAGAGCCTTGCTTATCTTTTGCCTGCAATGATGTGGGCAAAACAAAATAAAAAACGCGTTGTAATTTCTACAGGGACTATAAATTTACAGCAGCAGCTCATCGAAAAGGATGTTCTTACTGCAAAGAAAATTTTGGGAAAGGGTTTTCAGGATATGAAGGCTTGCCTTGTAAAGGGGCGGCATAATTTTTTATGCTTACGCCGGATGACTCAGGCATTAAGGGAGAACGATTTTTTTACTGAAGGACAGGAAGAACTTGACAAGATAAAAGAATGGGCAACCGAAACAAAGGACGGCAGCCGCTCGGACCTTGATTTTATGCCGACGGAAAAAGTTTGGTCTACTGTTTGTTCCGAGCCCGATAACTGCCCTATGAATAAGTGCCCTTATTTTTCAGGCTGCTTTGTGATGAAGCTAAAACGCGAAGCGGAAAACTCTTCCATACTGGTTGCTAATCATCACATTTTATTTGCAGACCTTTCAGTTAGGGCAGAAGGCTTCGGCTATCAGGGAACGGCAGTTCTTCCTTCTTACGATAATATAATAATCGATGAAGCTCACGGAATTGAAGACGCTGCACAAAGTTTTTTTTCAAGCGATATTTCCCGCTTTGCCTTGCACAAGCAAATCAACTTACTTTACCGCTTTAGGCGAGGAAAGCAGGCAGGCATTTTAAGCGGCATAGTTTCAATCTCCAAAAAGGCGGAACTTTTTACCGAAATCATAAATCTTCTTGAAGTTGCTGCAGCTTCTTTTAATATTCTTGAAGAACAAGCCTTGCAGGTTCTGCAAACCTATCAGTCAAAAAGCCTCGCACAAACTTCAAGCGATGAAAAGGAAAAGCTCTTATCTTGTGTAGACAATTTTTTTAAAAACATAAACAACCTAAACATAAAACTTGAAAACCTTATTAATGCAGCTGATGGAGAAGAAGATGAAGAAGGCTATATAAGAGAGGGTCTTGTAGTCTTGCGCCGCTTAAAAAAAATGGCTTCCGTAATGGAAAACTTTTTAAACAGCAGCGAATTCCCAAACGATGTTTTTTGGTTTGAAAAAATAAAAACCTCTCAAGGGGAGGCTGTCCGCTTTATTCAGACACCGTTAAATTTGGCACCGATAATGCGGCGTTCGGTTTTTATGCCCATGGCAACGGTCATCTGTGTTTCCGCTACCTTAAAAATCGGAGACGATTTTAACTTTTGGCTTAATAGAAACGGCCTTTATAATTTTACCGAAAAGAAAATTATAAAAGATTTTTTCCCTTCTCCTTTTCCATACGAAAAAAATGTTGTCTTTAATATTCCGACAGATATGCCCATGCCTGATGAAAACAATTTTCAAGATGCCGTAAACGAAACCGTCCTCGCCTTATTGGAAATAACCCAAGGCAAGACCCTTATTTTGTTTACGTCTTATGATTCTCTTCAAAAAACTTGCGAATATGTAAGAGAGCATATTGATGAAAAAATAAAGATTTTAAAACAGGGCGAGGCGGATAGAATGCAGCTTTTATACGAATTTAAAGATGATGTTACAAGCTGCTTATTTGCGACTTCGTCTTTTTGGGCAGGGGTGGACGTTCCGGGAGAATCCCTTTCCCACGTAATTTTGGTAAAACTTCCCTTTGCGGTTCCGACCGAACCCATATTTAAAGCAAGGGCGGACTTAATCGAAAAATCGGGCGGAAATTCATTTATGCAGTTGAGCGTTCCCGAAGCTGTTGTACAATTTAGGCAGGGTTTTGGAAGGCTCATGCGTTCCAATACCGACAGGGGTATAGTTACCGTCTTGGATAAAAGAATTTTAGTAAAGCGTTACGGTTCAATATTTATTCAAAGCATTCCGCAAACAATTCAATGTTTTTCGGAAACAAAAGCCGTATTGAATAAAATAGAAGATTTTTTGTATAATAACTAGATTCAGTTTCATAGGAGAAGAAGATGGGTGCTCTTATTGCGATTTTATGTTGTTTGGTAGCCTTGTCATGGAGGGCTGCGTTGATAGGTGTATGTCATTCCGTTTACAGACGCGGCTGTGATTGGGTTAATAGCGAAGTAATTGTAGGACCTGCTCCGCGCTTATTGTTTGCGATTTTTAAACAATATATCGGTTTTAGGTTTGAAGGAGACTATAGCCTTACGGATCAGCTGCCTGAGCAGTATTTGGTTATATCCAATCATCAAAGTATTTTAGACATAGTGGTTCACATGAACTATTATAACGGAACGCGTCTCCGCTTTGTTGCAAAAGAAGAACTCGGACATAATGTTCCCCTTGTTTCTCCTATGCTTAAAAGCGGAAAACATTGTTTGGTAAAAAGAACGGGGAGCCCGACGCAGGCTATGAAGGCAGTCGATAAATTTGCAGACCATGTTGTAAAAAACAATCTTATTCCCGTTATCTTCCCCGAAGGTTCCCGCTCAAAGGACGGTAATTTAAAAACTTTTCATGCGGCCGGGTTCCGCCGATTTTTAAATGCGGCACCAATGCCTGTAGCAGTCTGTGCCGTTGACGGAGGTTGGAAAATATCTTCGCTGACCCGTATGGCAAAAAACCTAAAAGGCGGCGCATACAGGATTAAACTTTTAAAAATTTATGATGCTCCTAAGACAAAGGAAGAACAGATTAAGATTCTTGAAGAGGGAAAAGCCCTCATACAGGCCCAGCTTGATGAGTGGCGTAAAGCCGATAAAAAATAGGACTTAACCGCTTTAAGTTTTAACCTAGAATTTTATTTGTATAATAGCTTTAAATTTTCCTATCTTTACTTTTTCAAGAGGATGAGCGTATTCCATACCGATATTTGCGGCTGTGCTTATGGTCATATAAAGTTTGCCGTAAACCGACTGATAAATATCGGCCGTGTTTTTTCCTGCGTCTAAAAAGTTAAAGATTGCTCTGTAGCCTGTTGTAATATTGAGCCTGTTAAAAAATATGGGAAGCCATGAACTTCCTGTTTGAATATCATAACTTAAAAGATTGACCTCTCCCTCAAAGCCGAAGCCGTAATTTAATTTTCCCGGACGGATAAGTTTTTTTACGTTTTCATATTCGCTCATATTGGGAAGATAAGATGCCATACCCATCAAAGCCGTGCTGTTAAAAAATCCGTAGCTGCCGGTGTGCGGAAGAGCAAAGGCATTGTACCCGAAATATGAGCTTAAGTTTAATTTAATCGGAATTATCGGAGGTCTAAAAGCTGCGTAAGCTTGAACGGCAAGAGCATTTGTTTTTGAAGGAAAATGGACGCCGTGTTTTAATCCGGCTGCCGCTTGAAGCATTATAAAATCTTTTGTAAAAAAATTCGTGTTTAACTTTTGAGAAGATTTTTGATAAGTATAAACGGCGGATAATTCTTCGGATAGGACGGGGTTCCCTAATTTTTGTTCGTAAAGAGTTTTTGCTCTTTTGTAGGATGAGCCGAAAAAGCTGAAGCCTTCAATAGATAAACCGGCTTTTCCCGAAACATTATGATAAAAAGAATTTAAGGGTAAGAGCAATTCGCTTTCTATGCTGCTTCCGATTTTTCTATATTTAAAGGATTTATTTTCATCATAAAATTTAATCCGGATATCGGCAGGCCTTGTTGCTGCTTTGAGTAAAATGGACGTTTCATAAAAAAAAGGCTTAAAATAAAAAACAGAAAGAGTTTCAAAATATAAAAGATTTGTAGGATCATTCCAATATAATTTTAGACCGATCGGTACGGTTTTGTTTTCTCCTAAAAGTCCCGAAAAATCAATGATGGGCAGGGGAAAGGGTTTATGTATCCATGAAAAATAATTATACTTATCCTTTGTTAAAATATCTGTATTAGGAATTTTTGTTTTTATTTCTTGAGCCGAAATATCGAGCGGTTTTAAAGATGCCTTCCTTTCAGTAAAAAGTGAAGAATCTATTTTATAAAGCGAGTTGTATTTTGTAAAAACTCCGGCATAGATAATTTCATATTCTTTAGTATCTTTTTTTTGCTTTACAACAGGGAAAAAAGTACCGCCGGAAATGTCTTTTTCCAAAACCTTTAACTCATTCGTTTTTAAATTAAAAAAAGCCGACCTGTAAAGATTATCTTTACCCGCCCACGAAAAACTTAAAACAGGTTCTTCTTCCGAATTGTTGCTTTGTAAATATCTTATTGCGGGAAGATGATTTTCGAATTCAAGTTTTTGTATTTTTTTTGAAGCCGTATCGAGTATCAGAATATCGCGGTTTATTCCGTTGGCGGCAATGAGGGCTATTTTGTTTTTGCCTGCAAATACGGGATTGTAAATAGCCGAATAGGGGAGTCCCGGCCCTGCCTTTAAAAGACCGGTCTTGGAAAGACCTTCTTTTTTTTCAAAAGATTCTTGATCGATTAAAACAAGTTCGGAAAACTGACCTTTTATTTCGATTCCGCAAAGCGCTTCCCCGCAAAAGGACGCATACCTTAAAGACAGAAATTCTTTACTTAAAAACTTTTTTTTCTGCATGTCAAAGATGGTTGCCCTATTGTGTTCGCCGTGAGGGGTATTCACCAAATCGCTTACCAAAAGAAATTTTCCGTCTTGCGAAAAACTTAAAAAAGAAAGGGTAGGGTTTGCAGTAAAAAGTTTTTCTTCTTTTCCCGAATCGTCAAAAAATATTACGTTTTTTGTTGTAAAATCAAAACAGGCAAAGCCGTCTTTAGAGCTTGCAATAAGACTAAAACCTCCGGCTTCCTTAATCGGATTTTGAGGACTGAGAGCCTTTTCGGGAAAGTAAATCGATTCTAAAAAATTATTCCAAAGTTTATCAAGTTCCTTGTCAAAAATCTTTTTTGTTTTTCCCTGAGGAAAAGAGGAAAGAGGATTAGCCCAGTATTTTACATAGGTTTCCATTCCGTAAATTTTTTGAAGATATTGGGCAAAGGCTCCGCCGTAAATATAAGGCCAAAGTCCGCCGGGGTAAACATCTCTAGCTCCTGCCGCCTGTTTCCATGAAGGACTTGCATTTTCAAGCCGCCCCTGCATTAGGTGGTGCATTATCAGGGGATCGTTTAGTCTGCCCTGATCGTCTTCCGCACTTTCGTACGAAACGGCAACACCCTCGGTAAAGGACATTGGGAGGAGGGGCAAAAAATATGTGAGTGAAATTGCATGGGTTAATTCATGATAGAGGACTTTTAAGATTATATCGCTTAAATTGCTTAGCTGACCTTCTTCCGGCAAGGTATCAAAAAGAACAATCCGGCGGTACGGAAAAAAGGTATAATAACCGTTTAAGGCTTCCTTTCCGCCTTCAATATAGATGGGCATTCTTTTTGGAATTTTACGGTTTAGTTTTTGAGAAATTTCTTCGGCATAATTGTCCGCATGTTCCGAAATCAAGGCTGCCGTCTTTTCCGATACCGGAGAATAAATTATATCGAAATACTTGGTTTTTTGAACAAAAAGATTTTGAGCATTTAGCTGTATAAATGCACAGGTTAAAAAGGAAATAAAAAAGACGAATTTTATTTTGCATTGCATATTCTGCAATTATGCGTAAAAAAACTTAGGCTGTCAAGTCGAGTACAGCTGCAGGAAGGGGATTTCCGCCATAGCCGATATTTTCGGTTTGTATCATCGTGTTTTTGATTTGATTGTGGTAGTAATCCAAAAGTCCGTCTATTTGGTTTTCGCTTATTTCCGATTCAATTTGAGCTGCTGCAGATTCCGTAAGTTTTGCTTTTTGAGCTTCATTGGTTTTCATGGATACAAGTTGGTCGATTATTGAGTTTAAGATTCTGAGCTTGTCGATACTCATGCCCGATTGGCCCTGAGCTTGAGCAAAACCTGAAACATATTTAAAATGGGCGTAGAGGACTTGGCTTGCCTTGACGGGCACAAAGGCTCTTCCGCCTGCCGAAATCTTAGGCATTGCAATTTGAGAAAGAGCTTGAAGCGGCGAAGTGTTTGAAACCATCTATTCCTCCAAAAAAACTTTTATTTCTATAAAGATTATCGGAATTTTTAGAATTGCCTTTAAGTGAATAAAATTTTATTTTTTCATTAAATTTATTGAAGATTTTGTTCTTTTGTGATAAAATGTACTTATAATTATAATTGTAATGCTTATTTTTTTGGAGAAATTATGTTAAAAAATGAGGGTGTAAACGAGAAGGTCAAATTCTCAATCGGTGCTAAACTGATAACTATTATTTCGATTTTGGTTGTGTTTTCTCTGGGTACTATAACAGGCCTTGTTACATGGTTTGTAGGTGAAGATATTCAAACTATGTCTGAAGAAAGCAACAGGACTGTAAATTTTCAAGCCGGAGCTGCAGCAGAAAAGGAACTTTTGTCGATAAAGGCCAATGCTTTTTTGTTTTTGGATGTTCTTAACTCGACCGAAACAGGGTCAGGCATAGCAAAGCAGACTGCCGATTTTTATTTTGAAAGAAACCCTCAGGTAGCGGCTGTTTTGGTTACCGATGCAAGAATGAATAAGCGTATTTATCGAAAACTCGTTAGTACCAACTTTTTCCTTTCCCGTGAATTGGATTATTCCGCCATCGACGAATTTATCGAAAACGAAATGGATACGGCTATTCAGGCGGAAAAAGGCATCGAGCAGGTTATAAATGCTTCTCCGTTTTTTGGAGAGCCCATCCTTGTTCTTTTTTACCCATATAGGGAAAAGGGCTTGGATCAGGGGTTGGTAATCTTCTTTTCGGCCGAGACCCTATCCGAAAATATAGGTACGGGGAAACTTCAAACAACCTATCTTGTAAATAACTTAGGTGATATTTTAATTCATCCCGATTTTGAGCTTACCAAAAACGGAATAAACATAAGCGATTCAAAACTTTTTATAGAAATGCGCGAAAAAGGCGACATGAACAGGCAAATCCTTTTTACCGACAAGGAAGGGAAAAAACAGTTCGGTGCATACAGAAAAATTTCGATAGCTGATCTTGCAGTTCTTACCACAGCCGAGGCCGATAAGGTTTTGGAACCCGTAGTCAGGTCAACCTTTAAGAATGTTACTTTAGGCATTGCAGTTTTGGCTCTTGCGGTCTTGTTTATCTGGTTTTTCTCCAAATCGATCAGTTCTCCGGTTAAGGCTCTTGCCTCGGCTGCCGGAGAAATAGAGCAGGGCAATTATGAGCTTGATCTAAAGGCTAAGACAAAGGATGAAATAGGCCTTTTAACGAACAGCTTTGTAAGAATGGGTAAGGGCTTGGCTGAAAGAGAAAGACTCAAGGATTCGTTCGGCCGCTTTATAAACAAGGAAATTGCAGAGCTTGCTATGAAGGGTGAGCTTGCACTGGGAGGCGAAACAAAGGAAACAACCATTTTCTTCTCGGATATACGCTCCTTTACGGCAATTTCTGAAAAACTTGAACCGAATGAGGTTGTAGAATTCCTCAACGAATACATGACACAGATGGTAGAGTGCGTAAACGATACCCATGGTGTAGTAGATAAATTTATAGGCGATGCCGTTATGGCTGTTTGGGGTGCTCCTACAAGTGCGGGAAATCCGAGAGAGGATGCTCTTAACTGTATAAGGGCTGCTTTAAGGATGAGAGCCGCCTTAATTATCTTCAATCAAGGAAGAGGAGGCGACAAAAAGCCCATAATCCGCATAGGCTGCGGTATTAACTCTGGCCCTGTAGTTGCAGGTCAGATAGGTTCCAAAAAGAGGATGGAGTACACGGTAATAGGCGATGCCGTAAACTTGGCCTCCCGAACCGAAGCTTTAAATAAGCCTCTCGGAACGGATATTCTTATTACCGAAAACACTTATCGGCTTGTAAAAGATAAGGTCTTGGTTGAAGAAATGCCCTCGGTTACGGTTAAAGGAAAATCAGCTCCTTTAAGAATGTTTGCGGTTATAAATATGCCTGAAGAAACTGACATTCCCGGAGCCGGAGAAAAGGGCCCGAAGACTTTGGCGCAAATTAGAGCAAAATTAGGAATTCCTACTCCCAATTTGAATAAGGTAGATGTAAATGAAGA
The DNA here is from genome assembly GCF_000008185.1 of Treponema denticola ATCC 35405. NCBI lineage: Bacteria > Pseudomonadati > Spirochaetota > Spirochaetia > Treponematales > Treponemataceae > Treponema > Treponema denticola. The sequence goes on along the minus strand of NC_002967.9, from coordinate 2,000,412 downwards.
CGAAAAGAAATACAACATTCAAGCCCAAAACAAACAGTAATTTTTTAGATCTTGTTGTGGTCATTGTTTCTCTGGCGGTTATATTTTTTGACTTGTTTTTGTTTGTAAAGGAGCTAAACAGAACATTTGAACGTACGGATACTCCCATAGCGACCATTGAATACAAATACAAAACCGTTCAGCGTAAATTCAACGATAGAGCCGTATGGGATCGTCCCGTTCAAAATTCTTATTTATATAACGGAGATACGATAAGAACCGCAAATGAAGCCTTGGCGACAATTCATTTTTTGGGAAATGAGGATGCAAGCAATGTAGTCGAGGTTGATTCAAACACGATGGTTCAGATTTTTGCGAAAAATGAAGAATCGGAACTTAATTTGAATTCGGGCTCGGTTTCGGCAAAAACGGCAAACAATAATTTACGTTTAAAATCTAATAATGCTGACATAAACATCGAAAAAGGTTCGGTATTGCACGTACAAAAAGGCGATGCTGAAAGTCTTCAGCTTGCGGTAGAAGAAGGTTCCGTTTCCGTTACAGGCAGTAAAACCGGAGAAACCGAAGTTCTTGAAGCCGGTTCAGTTTTACAGCAGGGGCAGGCAGCCAAGTTAGTTATGATAAGCCCGGGTAAAAATACGAGAATCTTAAATCAATCGAGAGATGATTTAGGTGTCGATATTAAGTTTAAGTGGCAATCTTCCTTTCCCAATAATGAAGAAATATTCCTTGAAACTTCCCCTTTGAGCAACTTTAGCGTAGATACTAAAAGATATGATGTCCGAGGTTTAAAAGAATTTACCGTTAAGCATGACAGCGGAGCCTTGCACTGGAGATTGGCGGCTAAGTCAGGGTCTGAAGAAGATGCCGTATCCGGAAAAGTAACGGTTATAAAGGCTCCGGCCCCGGTAAATCTTCTCCCTGAAGCCGAAAAAACCTTTGCATATAATACAAATCCTCCACATATCAGATTTTTATGGGAAGGTAATGAGCTTTCTTCATATTACACGGTTGAAATTGCAGACAATAAGAATATGGAAAATCCCAAAGTGGTAAAGAATTCGAGTACGGAATCTTTTTCGCTTTCGGAGTTGACGGAAGGAACTTGGTATTGGCGTGTTCTTCCAAAATACGGATTCGATTCTTCATTTAAAGCTCAAGCCTCAGAAGTTTCTGTTTTTCGTATAAAAAAGACCGAAGAAGCCGAGAAACCTAAACTTCTTTATATGAAAAAGGTTATGGATACCTCGAAGGGAAAGGGCCTTACCTTTTCATGGAAGCCCAATTTGGATGCGGAAAAATACAGGGTAAAAATAGCCAGAGATAAGGCGATGACCGATGTTCTTATAAACGATATAGTTATAACGAGTTATTTGGATTTAAAAGAAGCTTCAAAAATTTTGCCTAATGGAGAGTATTTTATGACCGTTGCTTCTCTTGATGCAAAAGAGAACGAAATCGGAATAAGTGATGTTGCTTCCTTTATAACTATGGACTCCGAGATTATTTTGCGTGCCGTTTTTCCGCCTAATGATTATTGCTTACTTCAGCCTCTGACAGGAGACACCTTCTTTACATGGAAGAGTAATTTCGATTCGGAGCAGATTTTTCAGGTTTCGGATACCGAAGATTTTAAAAAACTTACAGTTAATAAGTCTGTCAAAGGTTTAGGAATTGATGGAATTGTTTTGCCCGAAGGAAAATGGTATTGGCGCGTATGTACCGAACTGGACGGAAAGCAGTATGTATCGGACGTAAAAAAATTAAACGTTATTCCTCTTCTCGATAAGCCTGAACTGGAAAATGCAAAAAAAAGCATTGTAATAGTGCCCGGACGTAAAAGCAAATTTAACTGGAAACCGGTAGAAGGTGCGGATTACTATCAGGTAAAACTAACGGATAGAATTCCCGGCTCTAAACCTTTTTATGAAGACCTTTATGCTTCAAAAACCGAAATAGAAATTGCTATGGGTAACTTTGAAGACGGAGATTACATATTGAATATACAGGCCTTTGCAAATGCAACATTGACTTCAAGCCGAAAATTTGGAAAGTCTCAGGCACACGGCTTTAGTGCAAAACATTTGAGGCCTGTAGAGCTGTTAAAACCTACCGAAGGTGCAAAGATTGACGGTATAGAAGCCGCTCTTAATCCTTCTCAGGCAGAGTGGTCCTCCGTTCATCCGCCTTTAGGTGTCGAATTTATTTTGGAAAAGGTAGGCGTACGCGCTCCCGTTTTTGCTTTAAAAGATGCGGGGTATAAGGTGCAGCTTCCGCCTTTAGTATCAGGAAAATACCGCTGGAAGGTTATAGCCGAAACCGAAGACGGCTTCGATATTTCGTCGGAAAAATATTCCGCATTTACGGTTTTGCCCATACCGCCACTTCCAAAGACAAAGTTTGTATTCCCGGGAGAAAAAGAAGTCTTAGGCATTCCCTTCTTTTCTTCACATCGAAGTATAGTCTTTAAGTGGAAGCCTGTTGATAAGGCAACTCATTATGTTATGAAATTGTATAATGAGAAAAACAAAGTAATTGCAAGCACCGAAATTAAAGCGAAATCGGGAGCAGAGGATCTTGTTTATGAATTTAAAGATTTAAGCAGATTATCGCGCGGTGCATTTTTTATAGAAGTTATTGCGGAACGGCGTTTGGACAGCGGATTGGTTTTTCAAACCGGAACCCCTTCAAGGAAACGCTTTGACATCGATTTACCTAAAAAAGATAATGTAGAAACTGATGAAACGGGAGTCCTTTATGGAAGATAAAAGAATATTTACCAGGAATTTAGTGATTTTATTTTTGCTGCTTTTGTTCCCTTTGGGAGCTTTTGCTCAAAAGGTTGAAGATAAAAATCAAAATGCTGAAAAAAATAATGAAGTAAAGAAAAATTATATTATTGAAACGGAAGGGAAAAAAGCGGTTTTTTATCAAACGCTTTCTTGGGAAAATGTAGAAGGTATTTTGCATTTTGAATTCGAGCTTGAAAAAAAAGAAAAAAACGGCAAGTGGGTTATTATAGATAAAAAGAAATTAAAGAAAAATTCTCTTGATGTTTCCTTACCTGCCGGAAAGTACCGATACAGGATAAAGGTTATAAACCTTCTCGGTCAGGTGGATGCGGTAAGTGCAGACCGTTATTTTGACATTCTTGTGGCCTATCAGCCTGAAACTTCTTCCGTTTCTCCTGCTGCAATATATTTTGATGAAGAATATAGTGATGTTGTAAGTCTTTCAGGCAAGAATTTTAGGGAAGAAACCACCTTTGCTCTTCAAAAAGAAGGTGGAGCTCCCATTTTCGGCAAAATTGTAGAGATAAGTCCTGACGGAACTAAGGCAAAAATAAGTTTTAATATGTTGAGAATCAATCCGGGGCAATATGAATTTGTTGTTACCGACCCAAGCGGTTTAAAAGATTCAAAACAGAAAATGACATTTAAATTTCAAAAACCTATTGATATTTATCTGTCAGGCGGCTATGCCTTTAACGGCTTTGCAGGGAACAAGCTTTTTAAAGAATACTTTGGAAAAAATTTTGCCGCCTTAAGCGGTATTTTAAGGTTCAGCTTTGTGCCGATAAAGCGTTCTTATGGAAATTTCGGCTTTAACTTTACCGGTTCGGGAATGTACTTAAGAAAAAAAGACTCGGATTATACCCTGTCTGCAGGTCTCCTTTTAACCGGTATACAGGCCGTCTACATGAAACCTATAATAAGGCATCGTCTCAATTTTGATGCTCACCTGGGTTTCGGCACTGCATTTGTAGTAAATACACAATTTGTTTTTCCCGAGTTTAAAAGCCCAAAATCATGGTATTGGGGTTTGACAATGAATTTAGGAACAGCCTTACAAGTTTATGTTTATAAAAAATTATATATCGAAGTAAATCTCGATCATATAATTCCGTTTAGAACAGGTTTCCCCAAATATATAGTACAGCCGTCTCTTTCCGTAGGGTGGGAATTCTAGTATTGGAGCTTTTTATGAAAAAAATTTTAGAGATTTTAATAATTTCAGCGGTATTGCTGACAACGGCCATTGTATTTACAAGCTGTAAACAATTTATAGACAATCCTGAAGAATTCTTAGGTTACTGGTCGAGCGAAGTCGTTCCTACAGGATTCAGTATTGATAAGCCCTATCAAATAAGTAATGACGGAGCACTGTGCATACCGTCGGATTCGCCTGTAACGACGCTTACGATTAAACTGCATAACCCGAGAAAATTCAGCTTAATTACGCCTACATCAATGTCCTCAGCAGCAGACGTGCAGAAGATTATAAATTTTCCCGGGCTTTTAACACAGCCGGCATACAACACGGACTACACTTTAGAGCAGACACCTGACAAAACGGCATTGAAGCTCACGTACAATTCAGCCTTTTTAAAAAATCACGAGTGGGGTACGGGTAACATAAGCCCCGAAATTACCCTCACTTCCACAGACGGTAGACCATTCAATAAGAAGTTCAGTCTGAACCTAAAGGCGGACACAGCGCCTAAACTCAGTTCTTCCATAACAATCGGTAAAACGGCAAACCCTATAGGCGGTAAGTATTATTACGTTATTATACTGAAAGCCGAAGATATGGCCGAAACGGCGGGTACCGGATCTTCTGCCGGAAAGCGACAGAAGGACATTGAAGAGCTGTCCGTAACAGGTGGTGATTCGGCTGCGATAGCGTTTACATCGGGAAATACAGCCTTTGAACCAAGCGGCCGACTGCTTGCTTCAACCGAAGTTGTTCATCTTTCAGGTGATGAGACTTCGCCGGCAGTTCCCTCATGGAATCCTGCTCTCAATAACGATTCTTGGGCATTGCGTTATAGAACGGATACGGAAGTAAAGACTGCAAGAAAAAACTATACATTCACTCTCATAGATGAAGCAGGCTTAAAATCTTCTGACATTCACGTATCAACCCCTGCAACGAAGGCGGAAGCTGCAAAGCTCTCCTATAATTCAAATGACATATCTATACAAGCCGGTAACCCAAGCAGTCCGTATCTAATAAGTACAGAATCGTCGATTACAGTTAAGGCAAAAACGGAAACAACCGGTGCAACAATAAGGGGTACACTCTTCAAGAAAGAATCAAGCACATGGCGATTTCTTAACGACATAGACAGCAGCTCTAATACCGAGGTTGATATAATGTTGACAGCTCCATCTGGTATCGGTTCTGAGATAGAATATCAAATAAGTCTTACTGTAAAAGAAGAAGGCTTTGCTGATAGCGATACAAAAGTTTTTTATGTTAAAGTAAGAAAAGGTACGGTCTTAGAGATTAATAGCACCGATAGCGGTGCATGGACCACGCTTAAAACCGAGGTCGAAAGGTCTAGCGGCGGTCCCGACATAATCAAAATCACCGGCAAAATTAAAGCTCCTTCTGGACCGAATAACCAAATTAATGTAAGTCGAACCGTTAAAATAATGGGCTCTAATAAGAATACCGATATATTGGATGCTGATAATGAAACCTTTATTTTTAATATGGGGCTACAAGGCGTATTGACTCTTGAAAAGCTGACCCTGCAAAAAGGAAAGAATACCGATAGTTCCAGAGGTGGCGGTGCAATCTACTGTGCCGGCGGAGAATTGACAACAGATGATATTATTATCAAAGACTGTACGGCAACAAAGAATGGAGGCGGTATTTATGTACACAACCATGGTAACATTATCTTGATAGATACGGAAATAAAGGGTTGTACCGCAGCGGCAGACGGCGGCGGTGTGTATGTGGGTGAAAACGGTACTTTTAAGATGCATGGCGGCACAATTAAGAATAATACAAGCATTCTGGGAAAAGGCGTTTATGTACAAGGTTCTACAGGCTATCTCATCTCCGACGGTGAGTTTATCATGGGCGGCGAAGCCTGTGTCGGAGAATGGGGAAACGGTACCCTGCAAGACGGAAATGATGTGTATTTAGATGAGGGTAGTGGTTCTCTTGCTCACATAAAAATTGACAAAGGTAAGCCTATAACGAAATCGAAAGCTGCCTGTATTACTCCTGAATCCTATAGTGCCGGCGAAACGGTACTAATGATGTTGGGCGGCAGTACGGATGTAGGGGCTTATAATGATAGGTTCACCGTAACCCCGGAAGATTCAGGCAGCGGCAATACGCAGACATGGTCAATAGATGATAATGGGCAATTAACAAGATATACGAAAGTACGGTATGATCAGTTGGAAGCCTTCCTTACTTCGCCTCAGGCTTCGTCAACCGCAATAAACCGTATCGAAATAACAGGTGAGATACCGCAAAATCACTTTGATGGCAGCAGCTCGGGTTCCGGAGAACTCAACAAAAGGATAAAAAAAGCCGGCTCTAAAAAACTTGCGCTTAAACTGCCCGCCGGCATTTCAGACGTTACTTCGATGGAAAATTGTTTTGCAGGGTGTGGCAACCTTGTTTCTCTGGAGAACATTCCTTCAGGCGTTACAAATATGAAGAACTGTTTTTTGAACTGCACCGGTTTAACCACAGCTCCATCTATTCCTGATGGTGTTATGAATATGGAGGGTTGTTTTAGAGGATGTAACAAATTAATCACAGCTCCTACTATTCCTGATAGTGTTAAGAATATGAAAGAATGTTTTTTGAACTGTACCGGTTTAACCACAATTCCTGGTATTTCGAATAGTGTTACGGATATGGAGAGCTGTTTTAGAGGATGTAAAGAATTAACGACCGGTCCAGATATTCCCTCAAGCGTTACGAATATGAATAATTGTTTTTTGAACTGTATAAAGTTGAAAGGAGTAAAAATTAATCGTGATTATTATGGCTGCAATTTTGCCGATGCTTTTCACGGCTGCTCTGGCTTGAATGCAGGGGGAATAAAGGTTCCTTCAATTTATCTTCAAAACTATAAGGATAATGCGGGCACTATGGGAACAAGTGCTAATAAGTTTTCTGCAATAACACCTTAATTAAACCTGGTGTAGTAGTAATGCTTAATTAGGAAGCTGTTCCTGGTTAAGCATTACAAATTTTTCAATCTCTTTTTGGAAAGGACTGTTATTTCTTTAATTAAAGCTATATCAACGTTTTTTAGCTTCATAAGTTTAGCTGTTTATTTCTTAGTTTCATAAAAACCTTTATACCATAATATTTGTAGGAATTATTTGAAAAAAATAGTAAATTAGAAAAATATTTTTATAAATTGGATTAAACTAAAAATTTGATAACAATGCGGGTTCTTAGAGGCGCAGCCCATAAGCGGAATTTTGGAGAAAGGAGGGGTTATAGGGGAGGGTAACAACCAACGCAGTTTCAAGGTCAAACACCTTTCTTCCGAAAAAGGGTCTTAGCCTCGAAGCTTTGCCAGCTGTACGCCTTGAAGCTTCGCTGGCTGTACTTCCCCTAATTTACAGTTTTTCAATCTCTTCTTCGGGAAGGCCTGTAACCTGCATAATTTTTTGTATCGAGTCTCCCAACTATTTTAATATTGTAGCTGTTTCTATTGACTTTTGCTTTAAGCCTTCCGAGAAACCTTTATACCTAGCGTCCATTTCAAAAGTAGACATTAATCTATATTCTTGTCTTGCTTGTTCATTTTGTTTTACTGTTTGTATCATTTCTTCTATCCTCCTTGTAAATTCACTCTTTGTTTTGCCTGTTTTAAGATATTCTAAAAATTCCTTTAATTCTTTGTTTTCGGTGTTCTTAAATGCCTCTGCGTTTATTATAACCTCTAAAAGGGGAAGGGGCACCCCCCCGTTCCCTTACGGGCTTTTCAAGTCAGGGCGGTGGTTTTACCTCGAAACTCCGTTGGTTGTGCCACTTCCCCTTTGACCCCATCCCTTTTTACCTTGAAGCTCCGCTGGTTGTACTCGCGCTGCCAAAGGACTTGCAGCCCTTTGGAATCCCGCATTGTTAAATCTTCAAACATTTTTAATCATTTGTATTCTCCTATTTTTTTCACATTTTCCCTATAAAAACTTTTTGCAGCAAATATCAGAGCCTTTCGGCTTTGTTCTGTAAGGAAATTTTTCATCGTATCCGCGAAAGCGGATAGCAAATAAATTTGCGAAAAAAGTTTTTTCCGTGCTTTTGCAACAAAGTGAAAAAGCATATATAATAATGCGACGTTTGCCGAAAGGCAAACTCGGCAGATAAACAGTGAGGCTGAATTCCTGCCGAACTGTTTATCATACCTCCCCATTATATTTATAGAAAATATTTGAAAAAAATAGTAAATTAGAAAAAAATTCATTTGCGAAGTTGAGCGTGAGCTCAACGCTTTGCGCTCGCTGCGGTTAAATAATGCCCTTACAAAATTACCGAAGTTGTGGTATAATAGAATTAAGGAGGCTTTTTATGCATACAATGACTATGACAAATAAAGTGTATCAAGCATTGGAACTGGCGGTAAAAATTACCGGAGCGGCTAAAGATACCGTCTTGGAAAACGCCCTAAGCCGCTATCTTGCCGAATTGCAGGAAGATGCCGAAGATGCTCAGCTTGCCGAAAAAGCGTGGAATGACTTTGAGAAAAGCGGGGAAAGGACATATACCATTGCTGAAATGCGGTGTGAGTTGGGACTATGAAAGTCATCTTGACGGAAACATTTAAAAAGCAACTAAAAAAATTGGACGCGGCAATCTCAAAGCGTGTTTTAGATTACCTTGAACAGATAGAACTTCTTGATAATCCGCGTTCCCGCGGAAAAGCACTTACTTCAAATCTTTCAGGACTATGGAGATACCGCGTCGGTAATTACCGTATTTTGTGCCGTATACATGATGATAGATTGATTATTACAGTCATTGAAATCGGACATCGCTCAACGGTGTATCGATGAGCGGTCTCAGCCAAGAAAAAGTGGAAGCGATTAATTAATTGGCAGTGGACAGCCTCGATTTTTCATAAGTTTAGCTGTTTATTTCTTAGTTTCATAAAAAAAATACTTTGCGAAGTTGAGCGTGAGCTCAACGCTTTGCGCTCGCTGCGGTTAAATAAAAAATAAACTGCAGAGAGGGCGGCTTACTTTTCAGGCAGGCTGTCCAGAGGTTTTTCTTCTTCCGGGGCCTTTGAGATAAAACATCCTTTTTGATTATTTCTGTGCTGAACAATTATCCGAGCATCAGGATTTTCTCTTTCTTTAATTCCGCTCATTAAAAGGGGATATATTTTAGCTTCTTTTTTGGGGCTTCTGTTAAAGATTAGGATCAAGGCCTCGTCTTTAAAAGCATCCATCATGTAAAAATCGCCGTCGCCGTCGCCTGCTATTAAAACGGGAGCCTTGTTTTGGTGTTTCGGGGCAAGGACTTTTTTTATTGCTTCGGCCTTTCCTTCTTTTCTTGTTGCAGGAATCGAGGTGTTGTCTATAACGGTAAGCTTTTTATTTTCATCAAGGAGCCTTCTTCTTCCGAAAACGTTTTTACTGTCCAGCCTATATCCATATTTTGGGTTGGATGCAAAAACGCGGACATTGTCTTCTTGGGAGGCTGAGCAAATATAGACTTCGATTCCGTTTTTCCTTAAAGCCGAAAACAAGTCTTGCATTTCTTCTTGAACGCGTAAGCCCTTTCTATAGCCGCCCTCTACTTCTCCGGATCTTCCTTTTAAAACTGATGAAGATCTTACTCTATAAGTTTTTATTTCGTCTTTTAGGCCTTGATCTATTGCCTTTTCGGTAAGGACCGAAAGTTCTTCTATCGTCATGCCTGTGCTTACGGATTGGCCGATGTCCACACCGCAAAGGGAGGCTGCTCCCCGCATTAAAACAAGCATCTTAGCTCTAAAATCTATAAACTCTTCGGTCAATGTAATTTCTGCAAGGCTCATTTTTCCGCTAAAACCCAAATAATTTTTATATAGAAACTCGTAGCGTTCGTTTAGATCGTCGGAAAGTTCTCCGGCAGTTAAGGCTCTGCCTTCAAGGTTTATTGTATGGGGCAAAATCTCATCTTGAGGAATTCCCGCCCTTATGGTTTGATTAAATTCTTCGGGGTTTAAATTAAAACAAAGATTTTCAATTTGGTACACAAAAAGATTATCCTGCGTGTCATAAAAAATTGAAGTAAAATCCCAGTCAAAAACGGCATAATTTCCGTTAAAGGCCTTTTCTCTTATCAGTTTTTCAAGCCTCTTTTTATTTTGAGGCTCCCAATTTCCTGTTTTTAAAATTAAAGCGTCATCGTTAAGCATAATGGCATTATGAATAAATTGCAAAATAAAGTCAATCGGAGGGGGAAAGAATTGAAAGTTTATGGTTTGATACTATGGTCGTAATACTTCATGCAAACCGATATGTCTCCCTTCTTAAATTAATTATAGTTTGTCAATTTCTTCTTTGCTTAAGCCGGTAATTTTTGAAATTATGTTTAAATCAAAAGCTTCATGTTTCATAATCCTGGCCGTTTCAATTGACTTCTGATAAGCTCCATCCGCAAAGCCTCTTTCAATACCTTCTTGATAACCCACATGTTTCCATGAGGCCTTGTCATGTTCGTATTTCATACGGTTTTCATATAGCCATTTTTCTTTTGGGCTCATTTCCATTATGTTTATTGTTGCATTGGCTTTTGCCATTATAGGTGATTCTTGTGCCAGCATATTACGTACCTCCTCATCATCGGTTTCGATAAATCTCAGCCAGTTATAAAGTTTCTTTTTCTTTTCATCCTGCCCAATGTTTTCATCGTCTTTAACTTTGGCTAAGTTTAAAAAGTGGATTTCAAACTCATCGGAAAGCCTGTCGTTTATGTGCTTTTCTACCACATTATACTCGCTGTGTAAAAGTGAGTTCAAATTAAAACCTTCACCCACTATGTTTATTGTAATACATTTGGGCAATTTTGTATATACTTCACCTGTTTTTAAATTTTCCGTATACATTTTAGCCCAATAAAAGATGGTTCGCTGGACAAACTCGCTATTCCATCTGTTTTGAATTTCGACGTCGATAATGGTATTGTTCTTTAGGCGTAATTTTACGTCTAAGACACCGGTTTTATCGCTTATCGAATCTTTATGAAACTCTTTATCAAGAAGTTCCAAGCCTGCGATATTCTCAGGTGGAATGTCTAAGATACATTCTAATAAATCCTGCAGAACATCTTTATTTTCTTCAGTTCCGAATACTTTTTTAAAAGCGTAGTCATTTCGAAGAGTTACTTTAAACAATTTTTTCATTTTCTACCTCATATAAAAATTATTTTCAAAGAAGAAAGCTTTTTCTCCTTCCATAATTATTGTATGAATAGTTTGCACTAGATAGTAAAATTTGAAAAAATAAAGTAGTTGAATGACCAAATAATTACATATATTCAATTAAAATTCTTTTTGTTTTTTGCTGTTAAAGTAAAAACTGAAAATAAACCAAAAGAATGTGTAGAAGTCTTTTGCAGCCCTTTTCAAAATTGTGTCATTGTGATACACTTACATTTATGAAATGTGTTGTTTTTACAGGAGGCGGAACGGGGGGGCATATTTTTCCCGGACTTGCCGTTGCCGAGGCCTTGAGCTCTTCTTTGGAATGCAGAATAGTTTGGATCGGCTCTGCTAAGGGAGTTGACCGCAAAATAGTTGAATCTTCCGAGCTTTACTCGGCTTCTCCTTCAGTTCTTGAATTCATAGGTATTCCTGCCGGAAAATTGAGGCGGTATTTTAGTTTTCAAAACTTTATAGATGTTTTTAAGGTTGCTGCAGGCTTTATAAAGTCCTTTTTTATTCTTTTAAAGTTAAAACCTGTTTTTGTTTTTTCTAAGGGCGGCTTTGTTTCGGTGCCTCCATGTGCCGCTGCAAAATTCTTAAAAATTCCGGTTATCACTCACGAGTGTGATTTTTCGCCCGGCCTTGCAACAAGGATTAATTCTAAATTTGCAAACCGTATTTTGGTTTCATATCAAGAAACAGCGGAGCTTTTGCCGGCTTCTCTCCGTTCAAAGGTTATATGTACGGGGAATCCCGTCCGCTTAAGTTTTTATTCGGGCAGGCCAGAAAAGGGGCGTTCTTTTTTAAACATAAAATCGAACTTACCTGTTTTGTTTGTTTTAGGCGGAAGTCTCGGTGCAAGACAGTTAAACGATTTGATTTCCGATTCAATCGAATATCTTGTAAAGCATTTTGTTGTGGTTCATCAGATTGGGGAAGCCAATATGGATCAGGGACAAAAAATTAAAGAAGGCCTTTTAAAGTCCTCCCCCGAATTTGCAGAAAACTATAAACCCTATCCCTTTATAAAAAAGGAGATGGCCGATGTTTTAAGCCTTTCTTCGATTGTGGTGTCGCGGGCAGGAGCCAATACGGTTTGGGAATCGGCAGCTGCCGGTAAGCCTATGATTTTGGTTCCTCTTGAAAAGGGAAGCTCCCGCGGCGATCAAATAGAAAATGCCGAATTCTTTAAGAAAAAAGGTTCCGCAGAAATTCTTTTGGGCGAAGATGTAAGGCCCGATATTTTTATAAGGCTTTTGCGGGATCTTGGTTTTGAAGAAAACATAAGCGGAAACGAAAGGCTAAAAAATATGGCTCAGGCTTCTGCCGCCTTGGCAGGTGAAAAACCTGCCCTCGTAATTGCTGACTTTTTAAAAAGCTTTTTTACATCTAAGAATGAAGATCTTTAAGCAGGATTAAGTGATGGAGAATAATTAAATGCGGATAGGAAGTGCCGATATAGTTTTTTTGATTATATTAAGTTTTTTTGTTATTAAGGTTACCGTAACCGGTTTTATAGACGAGTTTTTTTCAAAGGCTGCGGTTATTGTCGGCGGACTTGTAGCTTTTTTGTTTTATAAATTGCTTACCCCTGTAATTACCGAGCTTCTTGGAGGAAAATCCTTATCTGCCGTGATAGCCTTTTTGATTTTATTTTTATCTACTTATTTGATTATAAAATTGGTTCAAGTTTTTTTAGGCTCCCTTTTTTCAAGCGAGTCATTAAAAAATTTGGACAGGTCATTAGGTTTTTGTCTGGGCCTTGTAGAAGGCTTGATTGTCATAGGAGTTATCCTCATGCTTATCAATATCCAAACCTTTGTTTCATTCGATAAAATATTAAGTGAAAGCATTTTTGCGAAAATCCTTTCTCCATTTATTTTAGATATTACCAAGCAGTTTTAGGAGTTGGATAAACCTTGCAAAAAGTTTTTATAGGGGGTATGATAAACAGTTCGGCAGAAATTCAGCCTCACTGTTTATCTGCCGAGTTTTGTACATACGGTACAAAACATCGCATTATTGTATGTAGTTTTGCATAAAGCAAAACTACTTGAAAAAACTTTTTTCGGAAATTGATATTTCCTGCAAAAAGTTTTTATAGGAGTTGTAGATGTTTGAAAATCTCATAGATCAAGAAGCGGGGCTTAGGCTCATTCAAGATATAAAACAAAAAAAACTTCCGCCTTCGATTTTGTTTTCGGGGCCTGAATGTTCGGGGAAGCTGACCGCAGCCCTTGAGCTTGCCCGCTCCGTTTCTTGTACCGAATCGGGGAACTGGACATGTACCTGTTCTTCATGCCTAAGGCAAAAAGAGATGATCGCTCCCGACGTTCTTATTTTGGGAGCACGGGACCACAGCCCCGAAATCAAGGCTGCCTGCGAGACCTTATTAAAAACAAAAACTCTTTCTTCGAGATATTTATTTTTGCGGGCTATTAGAAAACTTACCGCCCGATTCGATCCCCGTCTTTGGGATACGGATGAAACAAGATTCGTTAAAGCCGCCCCTGTCATTGCAGAGATTGAAGAACTTCTGGCCGATCTATGTTCCGGTCCTATCGAAACTATAGATGACAATGTGCTTAACAAAACTGCGGAAGCTCTTGTTTTAAAAGCCGCAAAACTTCAAGACGAATGTATGTACGATACTATTCCCATAAATCAGGTTAGAAAGGCTTCATCATGGGTACGCCTAATGCCTTCTGGAATCAAAAAAGTATTGATTGTCGAAAATGCCGATAAGATGCAGGAAGGTGCTAGAAATGCTTTTTTAAAAATTTTAGAAGAGCCGCCTTCTTATGCCGTCTTTATTTTAACCACCGCTCATCGGGGAGCGATTATGCCGACGATACTGTCAAGGGTACGCACTTATACTTTTAAAGAAAGAGATAAAAAATCCCAAGAAGAAGTTATAAGACGGGTTTTTAAAGGAGAGCCTTGCCATGAGCCCTTCGGTAAGTTTAATCTTTTAAGCTCTTACCTTTACGGCTTTTTACCGGTAAGTTTTCGTGCGATTCAAAATGCGGCAGCCTTATTTTATGAGTATGTTTTTTTGCTCATAGACAGGCAAAATAAAATTCTCCCCTCGGCTCTTTATAATTCGATCTCAAATTACAAAAATAAAAACAAGTATGACAATTCAAATTGCACGGTTTCAAACATTGTAAATCTTTTAAATAAATGTAAACCTCATACGATTTATATTTTGTTCTTAAACAGCCTTTTATTTTTTTTACAAGACGGCTTAAAAAATGAAGAATGTTCCGCTTTGGAAGTTGAATCTTATTTTAAAATAACGGCTTTAATAAAAAATGCCGAAGCTGCCGTAGATATTTTTAACATCTCGCCTCAAGCGGCTTTAGAAAACTTGGCAGAAGAAATTAAGGAAAAACTTATATGAGAGAGTTTATGAGAAGGGGAATACAAAAATCCCCAAACATGAATGAAGCTCAACTGCGTACCTTTGTAAAGCTGCTTGCAAACGAGTATTCTCTATTGGATTCAGTAATGGATTCTTTAAATGACGGTGTTATAGTTGCAGATTCCGAAAATAAGATTATAAAATCGAATAGGGCTGCAGAAAGAATTTTAGGCACCTCTTTTAGAGGAACCTCTCTTAGAAGCACTTCACTTGGCGGTTCCGCTTTAGGAGAAGGCCATGAAAAAAATGTCTGGGAACATATAAAGATTCAGGATATTGCCGACTTTGTTTCTTCGGTTATTCAAAATGAAAGCGGACAAACTTCAAAAGAGTTTAACCTCAAAGCCGATAAGCCTGAAGGTAAAAATAAATATATTGAAGTTTCGGTTCTTCCCTTGGTAAACGAAAAGAAAATTCAAGGTACGATAATTATGATTGCGGATATTACCGAAAAAAGAATTGAAGAAATTAAAAACCGCCGCCTTGAAAATCTTGCAAGCCTTACAAATGTTGCAGCTGCCGTTGCTCACGAAATAAAAAATCCTCTTGCGGCAATCAGCATTCATTTACAGCTTTTAAAGAAAAATTTTACGGCTTGTAATTTATCCATAAACCAAAAGGCTCAAAAACATATAGGCGTTATCGAAGAAGAAATTGAAAGGCTCAATAAAATCGTGGTGGATTTTTTGTTTGCCGTGCGTCCCTTAAAATTCGAATTTGTTCCCGTAGATATAAATGCCCTTTTAAAGAATTTGTACGATACTTTTTTTGACGAGTTTAATGACAGCGGTATAGCTATTTCTCTTAGCTTTTCAAAGGAGCTTCCTAAGATTCAAGGCGATGAAAGATTTTTGCGGCAGGCATTTATGAATGTCCTAACAAATGCAAAATCCGCAATGCCTAATGGAGGCTTTTTGGATATATCGACAAAGGCTGTAAACGATTTTATTATTGTAACTATTTCGGATTCAGGGCAGGGTATCTTACCCGAGGATATGCATAAAATATTTGAGCCTTATTTTACGACAAAACATGACGGAACGGGTTTGGGGCTGACCATGACATATAAGGTTATAAAAGAACATGGAGGAGACATAAACGTTTATTCGGATTACGGCATGGGAACAAGTTTTAAATTTTCTCTTCCGATAGAGCGTAAGGGTGCAATGCTTTTACTCTCCGATAAAACTTTCGATTTTGATTCGGTAAAGGATATAAAATGAAATTCAGTATTTTGGTTATTGATGACGAAAAAAATATTCGTGAAGGCCTTGCGATGGCCTTGGAAGATGAAGGCTATGAAGTAATTACTGCCGATAACGGAAAAACAGGTTTGGATATTGCCTTAAAAGACGAAGTCGATCTTGTAATTACCGATCTAAAAATGCCTGAAATAAGCGGTGAAGAGGTCTTACGCGAAGTTATTTCAAAAACTCCGGGGGTTCCCGTAATTGTTTTAACCGGACACGGGACGGTAGAAACGGCTGTTGAAGCCATGAGGATGGGGGCCTATGATTTTTTAACCAAGCCCTTGGATTTGGAACGCCTTTTTCTTTTAGTAAAAAGAGCCTTACAAAACAGGGCCCTTGTTCTGCAAAATAGGGCACTCTTACATGACATTGAAACCAAACAAAGTTTTGAAAATATTATAGGCAAGAGCCCTCTTATGGAAAAGGTTTTTGAGAATATAAAAAAAGTTGCGCCGACAAAGGCCAGCGTCTTAATTACCGGAGAAACCGGAGTCGGAAAAGAATTGATAGCTCGAGCCATTCATAATCTTTCAAACCGTAAAGATAAGCCCTTTGTTCAAGTCCACTGTGCGTCCTTTGCCGAAAGTCTTTTGGAGTCCGAGCTTTTCGGTCATGAAAAAGGAGCCTTTACAGGGGCCGTACAACGCAGCCGAGGCCGCTTTGAAATTGCAAACGGCGGTTCTCTTTTTTTGGACGAAATAGGCGAAGTCAATCAAATGATACAGGTAAAACTTTTGCGGGTTCTTCAAGAAAAAAAGTTTGAGAGGGTAGGAGGTTCTGAAACTATTAGCGTAGATACAAGGATAATCGCCGCAACAAACAGGGATTTGGTAGAAGAAATAAAAAAAGGAAATTTTAGGGAAGATCTTTATTTTAGATTGAATGTAGTTCATATTCACGTGCCTCCCTTGCGTGAACGCAAGGAGGACATTCCTCTTTTGGTTGCTGCCTTTATCAAAGACTTTGCAGAGGAGAACGGTAAAAAAATAGATTCTATGGAACCTCGTGCAAGAGCTGCAATTTATAATTATGAGTGGCCGGGAAATATAAGGCAGCTTCAAAACTGTATTCAAAGTGCCGTTGTAATGAGCTCCGATAATGTAATTCACTTTGACGACTTACCGGAAACATTGCGCGAAAAGGCCGAGGCTTCTTCAATCCGTATACCGATGGGAGTAAATATGGCCGAAGCCGAAAAGCAAATTATTTTGCAGACTCTTGCAAACCAAAATAATAATAAATCCAAGACAGCCGATATTTTAGGAATAGGCCGAAGAACCCTCCATCGAAAACTTGATGAATATGATGCGGAGATTAAAGATGATACTTCGCGAATGTTGGAAGGAAAAGAAAATCAATCCAAAAAGGAAAAAGTAAATGGCAAAAAATAAATACAGCGAACCCGATTATTGGTCAAAAAAAGCCTTTGCCGAAAATTATCCTGCTCGTTCCGTATACAAACTTGAAGAGATGAATAAAAAATTTAATCTTTTTTCTCCTAATGATAAGGTTCTGGATTTGGGAGCGGCTCCCGGAAGCTGGACCGTCTATGTCTTGCGCTTTTTAAATAAGGAGGGAAGGGTAACTGCCGTCGACTTAAAGCCCTTGGATTCTTCAGTATATGATGAGAGGCTTAATTTTTTTCAAGGCGATATGTTCGATAAGGGAATTATAAAATCGGTAAAAGAATTGGGACCTTATGATGCGGTTATCTGCGATGCGGCTCCTGCAACAACAGGAAACAAAACCGTTGATACGGCCCGTTCCTCAGGTTTGGTAGAGCTTGCGCTTTATTATGCTCAAGAGCAGCTTAAACAAGGCGGTTCATTTGTCGTAAAGATATTCCAAGGCGGAGATCAGCAGATCCATTTAAACAATTTACGAAAATGTTTTAAGACTGCAAGGGCCTTTAAGCCGGAAGCATGCCGCAGTTCAAGTTTTGAAACCTATTTAATAGGTTTGGATTTTAAGGGTTAGAATCTTCCCTGTTGATTATTTTATCGATTATAACATTTATCTGAATAATCAATATACCTGTGTACCGCTCTATTTGTTCGATTATATATTTTTGGAGTTGATTGATCTTTCCGGTCAGCTGTGTTCCAAAAGGAATATCAACAGTCAGATCTAGTCTGTATCCGCCTTCTTCTTTTTTGATATTGAGCTTTTTAATAACTACTTCTTTATCGTATTCTTCAATACAATTAAATACCATTTGAGTTAAAGCGGATTCGGATATTTCTACCGTACCGACTTTTGAGAATTCTGGGCGGACTACGGATTTTTCAAAAAGCTTTGATTGTTCGGTTCCTACGAAGGGTGTCTTTTTGTTTTTAAAAAATAGGCGTATCTTGTCGTAAAAGATTTGAGGGTAGGTGCGTTGTACTTCTATTGAAGGAACAGGTATAACATGTTTGCCTTCAACCCGCCTTGACCTCATTGCAGTTTCAATTTCTTCTCTGCTTGCAATGTCTTCAATTTTAATTATTTTTTGAGGTTGAGGAATTTGAAGACGGGCGGCAATCTTGTTTACCATCTTTTCGGAAGTTCCCAATATTAAAATCTTTTTAAAGCTATGGGATTGTAAAGCCTTTGCCACCCCGTCTCTATGTTTTTTATCGTCAAATAAGGCAACCTTTACGGCCGCCAAAAAAGTTTTTTCTCTTTTTGCAGATTGGCCTGCAATTATCTTATCGTTATAGATTAAAAGCCCATCATCGATGATGAGCTTAATGCCGTATTTTTCGGCAAGCAGTTGAGCCCTAAAGCTCTTTCCCGTTCCGCTTTCACCGACAAGGGCATAAACCGAGACTCCTTTAATCTTCCATGAAATCTTTTTTAAAATTTTTTTAAAATCGATCATCGGTTCTTAGTTTCGTTCCGATAAGGTTAAGCTTAAATCGACAAGTTTTTTCCCTCTGACAATTTTAACCTTTACCGTTTCACCGGGTTTTTTATCCTCCAGTACCGAATAATAATCTGTTATGTTATTTATCTTTTGTCCGGCTATTTCGACAATGATATCGCCGCCTATGTAAAAGACGGAACTGTATCTGCCCACTCCTGACCGCACAGCTTCATTTCCTCCGCGAAGGCCGGCCTTTGCCGCATTGCTTCCTTTTTTTACTTCGGAAACAAGGAGACCGTAAGAAACGGGGAGTTTTGCATAAGAGGCTAGTCTTCCTGAAACTTGAACCAAATCGGCATCGATGGAACCGCGGATAACCTTTCCGTATTTTAAGATATCTGCAACAACTCTTTTAGCCGTATTTACGGGAACAGCAAAGCCTACTCCGGCTGAGCTTCCCGATGTGGAATAGATCATGGTATTTATTCCTATCATTCTTCCTTGAGTGTCTAAAAGAGGACCGCCTGAGTTTCCGGGGTTAATTGCCGTATCGGTTTGAATCATATTTTTGATGATAATGTTTTTATCGTTTTGAATCGGGCGTTTCAGTGCCGAGACTATTCCGTCTGTAAGAGTTCTTTCCAATCCGAAAGGGTTTCCGATAGCTAAAACTCTTTGGCCGACTTTTAAATTGGTTGAGTCTCCTAATTTTATTACCGTAAGTTTAATATTTTTAGGCGGATCAAATTTTAAAACAGCCAAATCGTTTTCGGCATCCGTTCCTACTACTTTTGCCTCGTACTGACTTCCGTCAGAAAGAGAAATATAAATCTTTGAAGCTTCTGAAATTACATGTGCATTGGTCAGTACCAATCCGCTTTCGTCGATTATGGAGCCTGAACCCGAACTGCCTTCAACCGGAACAGGCTCAAAAAACCAGTTTGCTCCCATAGTTTCGGTGGTTATGTTTACGACAGCTTCATTGGTCGATTCATATACACGAATATTCTGTGATTCGGCAGGAGTATAGCCCATGTATCCTGCTTCATTTGCAGTGTTTAAAGCTGCCGTATTTCCATGCTGCTGCATATTTAAATTGTGCGAATTTTCCGTCTGAGCAAATCCGTTTTCTGCACTTTCTTCAAAATCGGCAGGGTTGCTTGAGGTTCCGCTTTGAATTCCAGTCGAGCCGGCGTTTCCTGTACTATATTTTATACCGGCAAAAAAACCTGCACTTGCAAAAATAACCGCTGCAATGAGCGAAAATACGAGGGTCTGTCTTCTACTATAAAGTTTCATAATGCCTAAAATTCTCCTATAATTATAGTCTATTAAAAATACCCCCTATTTGTCAAGCGTGGACGTAAAATCTCACAGTGTCTATTTTATATTAGATTTAAGGTGAGGCAAATCCGGCACTATACGAATAAATGATACTGTGATATAATGGACTAAAAATAGGAGCTGTTTATGTCTGCTGGTGAAATACCTATTGGCGAAATTGCTTTGCAAATTGTCCTTTCCGTTGGAATTATCGTTATTGTTGCAAAGTACCTCGGCCTTCTTGCAAAAAAACTGAATATTCCGCAAGTTGCGGGTGAAATTGTTGCAGGGCTTTTATTACGCTACCTGCCTTTTTTTCGTAATTTCGGCGGAGTCGAACCGAACATTATCTATGCCGAAACCAATCAGTTTATCGGATATATGTCGGAAATCGGCGTTATCCTGATTATGTTCTCTGCCGGATTGGGTACTAATTTAAAATCACTTGTTGCATCCGGTATCAAATCCACAGTGATCGCTGCTTGCGGCGTTATCGTTCCATTGGTTTTAGGTACGGCTATGGCCTTAGGGTTTTGGGGTTTCGACGGTTTTGGAACACCCGTATTTTATCAAGCCCTATTTATCGGGACTATTTTAACGGCGACTTCGGTGAGCATTACCGTTGCCGCATTGAAAGAGCTGGGAAAGATAAATTCGGAAGTCGGACAAACAATTATCAGTGCTGCAATCATCGATGATGTCTTAGGCATTATTGCATTAACGGTTGTACTCGGTGCAAGTTCCGGTAAGGGCGACTACCTCGCACTTATTATAAAAACGGCAGCGTTCTTTGCCGCTTCGTTGGTAGTAGGCTATGTGATTTACCGAATCTTCAAATGGTATGATAAGAGGCATCCTCATACTCACCGTATTTCGATTTACGGGCTAGGGGTTGCGTTGATTTTTGCCTATTGTACCGAACGATTTTTCGGTATTGCCGATATTACCGGTGCCTATGTTGCAGGGGTTGTATTATGCAACTTGCATGATGCTTCCTATATGGAAAAGAAAATAGACATTAATTCGTATATGTTTTTTAGTCCTATCTTTTTTACCTCTATCGGACTTAAAACGGACTTTAGCGGACTGAATATGAGCTTACTATGGTTTTCGATAGCCTTTGTGCTTGTCGGTTGTATCAGCAAAATAATCGGCTGCGGCGGTTCAGCATTGACGTTGGGCTTTAAGCGGAAGGAATCGCTCCAGATAGGGCTGGGAATGATGGTGCGCGGTGAAGTAGCCCTCATCGTAGCTCAAAAGGGACTTGCGGTAGGGATGGTTAAAGCCGAATACTTTGCACCGGTCATTTTGCTGATTATCGTTTCCTCCATGATTGTGCCTATTTTGTTGGGAAAAGCATTTTCGGATAGGACTTTTGAACCTCCAATGAAAGAACAGGTGTAGCATCTTGACTTCAATCCGCCTTGATCTAATTGCAGTTTTGATTTCTTATTTTTAAATTCCCCTATTTGCCAAGCGTGGATTGAAAATTCTTCCGTTTTTTGATATACTAGTCCCATGTCTGTAGTTTCTCTTGTATTCCAGATGCTTGGAAGTTTAGGTTTAATCTTATACGGAATGAAAATGATGAGTGACGGTATTCAAAAAAGTGCCGGCGAAAGTCTACACCGTACGCTCAATTTTATGACGGGAAACAGATTTTTAGCTGTTTTGACGGGTATAGTTGTTACCGGCATTGTTCAATCTTCCGGTGCTACAACCGTTATGACCGTTTCATTTGTCAATGCAGGAATGTTGAGTCTTCAACAAGCTATAGGCGTAATTTTCGGTGCAAACATAGGTACTACCGTTACGGCATGGATAGTTTCATTACTCGGTTTTAAATTTTCTATAGCAAGCATAGCCATTCCTGCCTTCGGAATAGGCTATTTTTTAACATTTTTTAAAAAACTTAAAAAAGATAATCTGGGTGAGGCCATCATGGGCTTCGGCCTCCTTTTTACCGGATTGGACTTTTTGGCTTCAGCCGTGCCGAATATTTCGGGTGAACATATTGCCCTTTTTTCTCTTTTTAGACAGACAGGTATTCATAGTATTATAATCGGTGTTATCCTCGGCTTGGTGCTTACCGTTTTTCTCCATTCATCTAGTGCGACAACTGCGGTTCTTTTGACGATGGCTCATACCGGGGTAGTCGGCTGGGAATTTTCTGCGGCTGTAATTTTGGGAAGTAACGTAGGTTCTACAGTAGATGCGGTATTGGCCTCAATAGGAACAAAGCTCAATGCGAGGAGGGCAGCGGCCGTACACGTTTTGTTTAATGTTGCAGGCAGCGTTTTTACACTGGCTTTTTTTACGCCTTTTTTATCCTTAGTGGATTTGATTTGCCCTTCAAGCAGTCTTATGACTAAAATTGCAGTGTTCCATACCTTGTTCAATGTAATCAACACTCTTGTCGCCATTCCGTTTGTAAATCAGATTGCAAAATTTGTGTGCTGGCTTATTAAACCCAGAGAAAATGAAGAGCCTGCCCGCTATGTTCTTACCTTTCAAGCACCCGGTATGAAAGAAAACACGGAGGCCTACGTGCTTAGGGCCGAGGTTGAAATTCTTAAGATGTCCAATATTGTCCGGGAAATGTTCAGCCTTTTGCGTTCTCTTTTAAGTAAGGAAGAAAATGTTTCAAGAGAATTTGTTATAAGGCAGTTGACCGAAAAAGAAGATTATACCGATCAGATGCAGGAAGAGCTTTCTGTATACCTTATTAAAACTTCTCAGCTTTCTTTATCCGAAAAAAACAGAAAGAATGTACGCCTTATGCTCGGTATTGTAGACGATATAGAAAATATGACCGATCAGATTTTTGAGCTGGGGCTTTTTATAAACCGAAGTATAGAATTAAAAATGCCCATCAGCCAAGACGATATGGATAAACTTTTACCCTATATGGGGATCGTAAATCAGTTTATTCATTTTGTCCACGAGCACTTAAATAAACCTCTTGCAGCGGAGCAGCTTGCAATGGCCCACGAAATGGAAGAATCTATCGATGCGATGAGACAACACCTAAAGCATCTTGCCCGTACCCGCTTGGAAAAAGGTGCAAACGTAAAGGCCGAGCTTTTGTACATCGACATGGTCCGCAACTTGGAAAAAATAGGAGATTTTGCTTTTAGTATTTCGCGTGCCCTTGCCGAAACCGAATAAGAATTTTTACCACCACTATTTACAATACAATTCTGTCGTTGTCTTGCCTTTTTAGCTTGCCTTCTTTTTCGAGAAGGTTAAGAATCGGAAGAATGTATTTGCGGGAAAGGCCGGTTACCTCCCGTGCATCGGCTATCGAAATCTTATCCCCTGTTTTGTATTTTGCAAATAATGAATTTACGGCCTTTTTGTAAAAATCCGTATGGTAGTGTAAAAAGTTTTCAAGGCAGATCAGCTTACCTAATTTTATCAGGTCTCTGGCTTCTTTTCGGGCTTGAGGGAGCTTTATCTTGTCTATTTCGATGCCTTCAAAACCCGCCTTAAAGGCTGCATCCAAAAGGGCCTTTGCATTTTTAGAAATATCGTCGCCCGTTCTTCCGCTCAGTTTATAAACATGAGCTTCTTTTTCCAGTTTTTTTTCATCGCAAAGTTTTTTTAATACTGTAGTTTTTACCCTTTGCGGAACAGGTAAGTCCACTTCTTCAAGGGTAAAACCTGCCTGACTTTCTTGAGCCGTTTTTAAAATTTTATTTTCCCAAAACTCAAGCCGCTTTTTTAAAAAACGCCAAGAGCCATACTCGATGACTTCATTTTTATCCGATGTGAGCTCTTGAGTTTTGATTTTAGTATCCTCGACAAAGCCTTCAATATTAAACTTGTAGCTGTGAATTGAAGGAAGTTCCTTATCCCTGTAAACCTCAAAGGCTTCCTTAAACTGTATTCTTTTATAGCTTGGAAAACTTGCGAGCACTCTGGCCGAGGCTAGAATTTCGCTTCCGCCGTGCCTTATTAAAACGGCTCTTTGATTCCAGGCAGAGGCAACGGGCTCTTCCAAAGAAAGACGGCCCAAGCTCCTGTCGAATTGGTTTAAGTGAATGCTGCCTATTGCATGGGCACTTCCGAGGGCTATTTCTATTTCGGCATGATTCTTAAAGCCCCCTTCCTTGTTTGTAAAAACTTCATCGATGCGTACTAAAAGTTCTTTTCCGCTTAAAACAAAATTTGAATCTTTTTCCGCTAAGAGCATTCCTCTTTCAAGATTTGTTTTTTCTCCCAGTTTTAAGTTGAGGGCTGTCCGCGTGCCGGGCTCTATTTTTTCAACATCCTTATGATGGTTTTGTATCGATTTAATTCTACATTCTTCATTTGAAGGATATATCTGTAGGCTGTCTCCGGTGTGAAGACCTTTTCCTCTTAATGTTCCCGTAACGGTGGTTCCTATGCCTTTTAGGACAAAGACCCTGTCTACATATAAAAAGGGAGTAGGCGGGTTTTGTTTTTTTGATGAAGAAAGAAGTTTTGTAATTTCGGCTTTGAGTTCCTCGATGCCGCTTCCGGTAAGGGAAGAAACGGCAACGGCAGGGAGTTTCCTTCCGATTATTTTTTCGCATTGGGCATTGGCATCTTCGATTAGAAGTTCAAGCATGTCCTTTTCTGCAAGGTCCGATTTTGTGATTACAAGAAGAATGGATTCTATCTTCATGGCCTTTAGTACACGCAAATGATCGGAGGACATCTGCATCCAGCCGTCATCGGCTGCCACTATTAAAAGAGCCGCATCCAAACCCCATGTGCCTGCAACCATGTTGCGGATAAAGCGTTCATGGCCGGGAACATCTACTATGCCGACAGTACCGTGAACAGGATCTTCAAGCGAAGCAAAGCCGAGCTCTATGGTCATCCCCCGCTTTTTTTCTTCAGGCAGATGACTGGTTTCAATTCCTGTAAGCCTTTTTACCAAGGCAGTCTTTCCGTGGTCTACATGTCCCGCTGTTCCCAAAATATACGGCATTCTTTCCCCCAATCAATATTATCGTATTCAGAGCATTTTAGCATAACTAAGGGATTAGGGGAAGTGGGAGATGATTTGTGCGTGTACTTGACAAGCCGTTTTTTTTGTATTACACTTGTAATACGGAGGTTGCCATGACAACAGTAAGACTTCCGGTAGAGTATGAACAAAGGCTTAATTTTCTATCTACCGTAAAGAAAAAGAATAAAAGCGATTTAATAAAAGAAGCTCTTGATATGTTGTTCCACAATGAAGAAATGGAAATTGATTCGTATGAGCTGGGAAAAGAATATTTCGGCAAATACGGGAGCGGAAACTCAAATCTATCGGTTTCTTATAAGCAAAAAATCAAGGAGAAAATAAATGCTAAATACCGTCCTCATTGATACAGGTCCCCTTATTGCTTTGTTTGATAAAGACGATAAATATCATTTAAGTGTTATAGACTTTATCAAAGACGGTAATTATAGATTTGTATCAACCATTGCAGTATTAACCGAAGTAATGTATATGCTTGATTTTAATATAAAAGTTCAAATTAATTTTTTAGAATGGGTAATGAAAAAAGGGCTTATTATTCATGATATTAATAAAAACACTATCAAGAGAATCTCCGAATTAATAAATAAATATTCCGACAGGCCAATGGATTTTGCGGATGCAACATTGGTAGCCGCTGCAGAAGAGCGAGGAATCAATCGGATAATCAGCATAGATTCGGATTTTGATATCTATCGCCTGCACGGTAAATTAAAGATAGAAAATATATTTAAAAAGAGATTTAAATAAGCTCCTATAATTACATATCATATTCTTCAGGTCTGATGTCCGGTGCTTTATCCAAAACGGACAAAAACTTTTCTTTAGAGCCTTTTTTTGATCGTTTTTCAAGATAGTTTTCGGTTTGTAGTGCTGTCAATTTTTCGCCTATTGCAGCCGTTATAAACTGATTGATAGAAATGTTATCGAATTTGGAAACTTCTTTTACCATTGTATGGTATCATATATGATGCTTATTTCTTTGTCAATCTACTTTGTTTAATACCTGCATATTTTTTGCACTTTCGCCAACAAGATAAACTCTACAAAAAACGATTGACAACACGTGTTAATACGTGCTATAATGCTCTTGTAGGTAAAAATGAAATATACATATCCTGTTATTTTTGAAAATGATGATGGAAAAATAGGGGTTAGAGTTCCCGATATTTCCGGCTGTTTTACATTCGGAGACACAGTAACTGAAGCTATAGAAATGGCAGAGGATGCCATAGCTATGATGCTTGCCCATTATGAAGATAACAATCAAGCAATACCAAAAGCCAGTAATATATCGGACGTAAAAATAAAAGACGGATTTGTAAACTATGTTATAGCTGATACGGATAAATGGCGCAGGCAATTTTCAGAAAAATCGGTGAAAAAGACGGTTACCATTCCGGCATGGTTAAACTACAAGGCCGAAACTGCCAATCTTAATTTTTCGCAAGAATTGCAAAATGCCCTTAAAGCAAAATTACAGGTTGGGGTGTAGTAAGAGAATGTAATACTGCTAACTTTACGAATGAGTAGTAAATATATAGGAAATGATGTATAATAATAAAATATTTATTTTAAGCGGTGTACATACCGCTGTACAAGGTGTGTTATAATATGAAACAGATAAAAACACTGCTCACAGCAGAAGAGAAAGTAAATTTGCAGTTGCTGGAAATAACGGACGGGATGTTAACAAGAGTAACTGATTCCAATAAGCTCATAGGTAGTCTTGTGCTGCCGGATAGTGTTGTTGAGATTGGTATGGGGGCATTTTACTGCTGCACCGGTTTAACAAGTGTTAAGATACCCGATAGTGTTCATAAGATTGACAAGTGGTCTTTTTTCTCATGTACCGCCTTAACAAGTGTTGCTATATCGAAGAGTGTTACTGAGATAGGTTCAATGGTTTTTACAGGTTGTATCAACTTAACAAAGCTTACTGTTGATAGTGCAAATCCTGTCTATTGTACTGAGAATAATATTATTTACACAAAAGATAAGAAAAAACTGATAGCTGCAGCAAGCGGTTTGGAGCATATTGTGATACCTGATAGTGTTACCGATATTGGCGGACCATTTTATGACTGCACTCGTTTAGCAAATCTGACTGTTGGTAGTGAAAATACTGTCTATTATAGTGAGAATAATATTATTTACACAAAAGATAAGAAAAAACTGATAGCTGCAGCAAGTGGTTTGGAGTCTGTTGTTATACCTGAAGGTGTTACTGAGATTGGTGAGCATGCATTTTCCGCCTGTTCCGTTTTAACCGATGTCGTCATACCTAATACTGTTACTGATATTGCTAAGTCTGCATTTTACGGCTGTACTCGTTTAACAAAGCTTATTGTTGATATTGAAAATCCTGTCTATTGTAGTGAGAATAATATTATTTATACAAAAGATAAGAAAAAACTGATAGCTGTGGCAGGCGGTTTGGAGCATATTGTTATACCTGATACTGTTAGCGATATTGGCGGATGGGGATTTTTCGACTGCACTCGTTTAACGCATCTTAGTGTTGATAGTGAAAATCCTGTTTATTGTAGTGAAGGCAACATTATTTACACAAAAGATAAGAAAAAACTGATAGCTGCAGCAAGCTGTTTGAGGTCTGTTGTTATAGCTGACGGTGTTACTGAGATTCCTTCATGGGGATTTTCCGCCTGTTCCAATTTAACCGATGTTGTGATTCCCGATACTGTTACTGAGATTGGTGATATGGCATTTTTTGACTGTAGTTTTTTGACTAATGTTATAATACCTAATAACGTGACGACGATTGGTGATCATGCATTTTCCTACTGTAGTAAGCTAAAAACGGTAATCATAGACTCTGCTGTTGTAACAGATATCGAAGATAATGCTTTTGAAAATGTACATGCCGATGTGCATTTTACCGTGAAAACCGATAAAGTAAAAGCATTGTTGAAAAAGAGCGACAGCAGTATACGGGATGAGCAGATTACGGTCGTACAAGTTTGTGAATAAGATTAGGATCAGCTCATAGAGAATCGGCTTCTTTGGTAAGCTTATAATGGAGTTAATTATAATGCAAGAACAAATCAGCTATGGCTATTAGGTTAATTTTGCGTTTTACAATTTATCAAAGTTAAATTCACTAAGACTCATTGTTTTTTTCCATTCAATCCATTTGTTTACTGAATTTACAACTGCTTCACAATATTTATCTGATGATAGCGTTATAGGGCGGTAAGTTGGATAGCATGGATGATAAGCATTTATGAATACAACATTACTAAAACAATACATATTGTTCTTTTTGGTATATGGTATTGGTTCTATTTTTATTGCTTCTCTGAAATTTAGTTGTTTACTTAAAAGATTTAGTGTATTCCCACATATAATAATATCAGGTCTAATATTTTTTATTTGCTTCTGCACAATTAATCGAGTTTTTTCATTCTCAGGACATAGATAATTCTTTCTAAAAATCTTCATTTTTGTAGAAGATTTGCCAAAAGTTTTATTTAAATTAATAATTGCGGTCTGTCTTAGATAATCTGTTTGTTCTGATTTAGAACTCTGTTTTCCATCTAAAATGAGTGAATTAATCTTAGCAATATTTTTCCATGTTTTCCATTTCCCTTTATCTAATTCAGCCGCATTTTTAAAATGTTCTATGGAGAATTTACCATTCGTTTCTTTTAATATCCAAAGTATTTTATACTTTGCCTTTTGGAATAACTTTAAATCAATAATTCCATCTTCATATTTAGAATTAATTTGATGAATCTCATCGGTACAGTTAATTTGTTTTCTTTCTTCTTCATAATCCATTTTATTTCACTCCTCTACTGAAATAGACTTATGATTAACAGTATAGTTTCTTATAGTATCAGAATAACACCTGATTTACATATATCCTTCTCTCTTGGATTTCCAATGAGTGAAGTTTTAAAAATAAAACTCCACTCATTATTGAGTTAAATTTCAACACATTTAAGCATTGATAGATTGATTTTGTTTGTAGAAACTCCTGTTTCTTCAGCAAGACCTTCTTTTATACAAGCATCAATATGCTTTGAAGAATCTTTAGTTACTTTAAATCTTGTTCCTTTGAGAATTCCATTGAAAGAATTTGTAACCTCATAATAAACAATTTCTTTTGCCATACTTGACCTCCTATAAATTTATTTTTAGATCGAAATAAATGTTATAGGTCGGTTCCGCACCTACCTGCCTTTAGTCAGATTACTTCGACCCTTCTTCACTATATCATAAAACCCGATAGGCGTCAACATAAAATGCTCAAATAAGATAGCTCTTATGAATACCTCTTTTATTAAAAAAAATATTACAAAATTGATTTCTGTGAGGCAGTAGACTAATATTGAGTATTCTGATAAAATATAACGGTATCATGGAGATGCAAATTATGAATCAGAAAGATCAAGAATCGAGATATAAGATTACAAGGAAGAATGAAGGTGACATTTTTATTGCTGAAATAGAATTTTCTATATATGAATATGAAAACCTCGATTTCGTAATTATGTATTTCTGTTACAATAATCAGACACATAATAGTGTAGAGCAGTTGATAGACAAATACAGAAGTAATGGTTTTGAAACTTGTATAATCGGTTGTATTAAAAGTCTTGATGAGGTAATTGATTATACGGATGATAAAGTTTATTCTTCATTTAAAAACTTAACAAGCAAGTTTGATCTTCATCTGGATTCCGCTACGGATTTTGATTTTGAAAACCTCATACAGTTTTGTATTTCAACAGAAATAGGTAACTACATGTCTGTGAGTCCGCATGACATGAAATATCGGCCTGATACTAAAATACAAGTCATTTCTGTAGAAGCAGACACTATACAGAATCTAATTAGTGTACTAAAAACGAAAACAAATTATTTGTTTAAAAATAATTCAGCTAAATGCAACAGATTTATGATTTCTGCAATGACAAAAGATAAAGATTTTGAAGATGGAACTCATGATTATGAGCAAATTTGTGAAGCATTTGACGAATACATGGTTGAAGATGCTGATTGTTTATTGGCTGGCTGCACAGAAATGCCTGATGTTTTTACATCTGAAAAAATTAAAGTTATATTAATTTTTTGTGATAAGTGATTTGTCAAGACCTGAATTTAGGATTTTGGGAGAGAAAATTGAAGGTTGGGGTGTAGCCAAACAATAATTTTGATTGCGCTTTTTAGTATGCCCATCAAATCAAATTTTAGAGCGGATATCTGAAAATACATCTTTATGGGAAAGCCTAACATTGGTGGAAGCAGCCTGAAAATCAGCCTCATCAAGTCTATTTTCCACATTATCTGTAAGACTTTCGTACATATCAAGACTCATTAGTACCATAGAACCGTGGCCGTTTTTTGTAAGAAACACAGGACTTTTATTTGAAATAATAATATTCTCTATTTCTGAAAATTTATTTCGTAAATCTGAAACAGGTCTTATTTGCATCATTGACACCTCCAATAAAAACTCTCATATCATAATCTTATCATAATTTTATCAAAATATTCAATATGTCTATATAAAAAATTATGCAATATCGGCTTGACAAGTGTGCCGAGAAAGAGTATTATATTACTTAGTAATATTACTAAGTAATATAATTGGAGGGTAAGATGGAAGCCTGCAAGCGTACGGCAGATACAAAAGATCTGATACTTAAAAGTGCAAAAAAATATTTTCTTGAATACGGCTATCAGGCGGCTCCTCTTAGGAAGATTGTATCGGAAGCAGGATTTACGCCCGGAGCATTATACGGCTATTTCAACTCAAAAGAAGAGCTTTTTTATGCAATTACCGATCCGGTAGCAAATAAGTTGATGGAGGTACTTGACCGTATCCGAAGCGAAATGGATGCTTTGCCCAAAAAAGAACGGCTTTACGGTATGGGCAAGGTCTACTACCCGAATATTCCTAAAATCGTTGATATTTTGATTGCGGATA
This sequence comes from Treponema denticola ATCC 35405, assembly GCF_000008185.1. Taxonomy (NCBI): domain Bacteria; kingdom Pseudomonadati; phylum Spirochaetota; class Spirochaetia; order Treponematales; family Treponemataceae; genus Treponema; species Treponema denticola. The sequence continues at coordinate 1,969,433 of NC_002967.9, read as the reverse complement.
GAGATGCCGTAAAACTCATTGTAAACGGGGCAAAGGGGACAAAGTACGAGAATTTTCTTGATACCATAGCCGGACGAAACGCTTTGACTATCAGTAAAACCGTAAAAAATATTGAAGAAAAAAACATTTGCCCTATTAAAGAACAGACGATAGAAGTTTTGATGGAAGGTTATATTGCAACACTGTTTAGGCTCATCATTTCGGACAAGGACAGGGAAACAATTATCCGGTGTATGGAAATGATAGGAAAAATATATGAAACGGGAATTATCGCACTTATACAAAAGGAATGGGGGAATGAAAATGACATCTGAAAAGATTTTTGAGATTCCGCAAATGTCTGCGGATTGGATTAGGAATGAACTGAATAAGAAATTTCAACCTGATGAGGCTGAAAAAAAGTATCGGGAGGTTATTGAAACCTACGAAAAGTTTGCAAATGATGCACCGAGCATCGGCGGCAAAGACAATCCGATGTCTAAAAACTTTTACGGAGCCCTTTCGGCCTTTGCGTATTATGAATGTATGAACCGCAGTATGCTGCCCGATGAAATTACGGCTATGTGTTACGGTATGATGATCGGCAATAAAAAAGGCGGTCAGCTTTCGCGGTTCAACCTTAACAACAGGCTGGTGCAAAAACTCTTTCACGGGCTTTTCGGTCTGAGAGCACGCAAGCTGAACAAGCACAAAGAAGACGGCTCATGGAACAATACATGGGGAATGAAAATAAACCCGCTGCATCACAAAGAAGGAATCAGCATTCACCTGATCGGATGCCCCATTGCCGATTTTGCAAAAAAGAACGGATACGGTGAATTGATGCCGTATTTTTGCGAAACGGATAAGGCGGTTATGGAACATTTCGGCGGCACTCTTTACAGAGAACACACCGTTGCCGACGGATACGAAGACTGCGACTATTGGATAAAGAACAAAGGCGAATAAATCTTTTTCCGGCAGTTTTTTCAATGCCTTGCTTTTTTGTAAAAAATCGCTTATAATCGGCTTCCAATGAATCTTGAAGCTTTTATTTTAGGCTGCGGCGGAATGATGCCGCTTCCATATAGACATTTAACATCGGTTTTGCTTCGCCGTGAGGGCGATTTGTTTTTGTTTGATTGCGGAGAGGGTACTCAGGTTGCCCTGCGCCGCCTAAACTTGCGCTGGAAAAGAATCAATGCTATTTTTATAAGCCATACCCATGCCGACCATATAACGGGTCTTCCGGGACTTCTGATGCTTTCATCCCAAGTTGACAGGGAGGAACCTCTTTACATAATAGGTCCTCCAAAGGTTGCCGAATATGTGGAAACCAGCCGGAAAGTTTTAGATATGTATATTAATTATGAAATTATCGTAAAAGAAATAAGGGAACCGGGAGTCGTTTATTCTACCGAGGAATTTCAGGTACGTTCTTTTTGGCTGGATCATACAAAGCCCTGCATGGGATACACCTTTGAAGAGTTTGAAAGGCCGGGGGAATTTAATCCCGAAGCTGCAAGAGCCTTAAATGTTCCATGCGGCCCCCTTTGGTCAAAGCTCCAAGGCGGAAATGAAGTAGTCTCCGCTGATGGAAAAACTATCCGCCCCCAAGATGTTATGGGCCCTAAAAGAAAGGGCAGAAAATTCAGCTTTGTAACCGACACAAAATATTTACCCTCCATTGCTCAAGAAGTAAAATATTCCGACTTTTTTGTATGCGAGGGGATGTTTGAAAAAGGTATGGAAAAAGATGCTGCCGAAAAAAAACACATGACCTGTACGCAGGCGGCTCAAATCGCTAAGGATGCCGAGGTCAAAAAGATGGCCCTAATTCATTACAGTCCGAGGTACACCGATAACGAGCTTAAAGTTCTTTTGGACCATGCCAGAGAAGTTTTCCCCGAAACGATCCTTTCAAAAGACAGAATGAATATTCAATTGGAATATGAAGACTAAAAATTCTTGTAAAGCCTATTTTATAATTTGACATAAATCTGAAAACAGTGTATAATTTATTAAATTTGTTAGATTAATTGTCTATAAGAAACTTAATTCTTAATTTTTTGGCAATTAACATACAAAAAAGGAGTTTCTATGAAGAATATTGTTAAAATTTTCATCGGTTGTCTTCTAATTCTTGGAGTGCTGACTTCTTGCAGCAAAGAAGAAGGCAAAAAGGCTTTGATGGTCGGTATGGTTACGGATGCCGGAACCATAGACGATAAATCCTTTAACCAAGGAACTTGGGAAGGTATTAAAAAAGCCGAAAGTGATCTTGGTGTAAAGGTTAAATATTTAAAACCTGTCGGAACAACCGAAGCCGACTACATCAAAGAAATCTCAAACCTATATGATTCAGGATATAAATTTATTATTTGTCCCGGATTTAAATTTGAGACGGCCGTATTTAAGGCCCAGTCCAAGTACAAAGATGCAAAATTTATCATAATCGACGGAAATGCTCATCCTGCCGATGCATATGATGCCCAAAACGGACCTAATACAATCGGAATCAGCTTTTTAGAAAATGAAGCCGGTTTCTTGGCCGGTGTTGCCGCTGCTTTGCAGCAAAAAACCGGAAATTTCGGCTTTATCGGCGGTATGGAAATCCCTGCAGTACAAAAATTTAACTGGGGATGGCAGCAAGGTATTAAGTATGCAAACGAAAACCTCGGTACCCAAATTGAGATTTATCCTGAAAACTTCATATATCAGGGCGGATTTTCCGACATTGCAGCAGGTCAGCAGATTGCTGCTTCTATGTATGACAGGGGCGTTACCGTAATCCATGCTGCAGCCGGAGGTGTTGGTGTAGGCGTTATAAATGAAGCAAAAACCAGAACTCAGGCAGGAAAAAAAGTTTGGGTAGTAGGTGTTGACGTTGATCAATATGCAGAAGGAGTCATAGCAGACGGTTCTTCTATAATTCTTACATCTGCAATGAAGTATCTTGACAAGGCTTCTTATGACATGATTAAAGAAGAATTGAACGGAACATTCGCCGGCGGACGCTCATTATTGTTCTCTGTAAAAGAAAACGGCGTAGGAATTCCTGCTAAGAATCCTAACCTTTCCGATGATGTACAGCAAAAGGTAAACGAAATTTATCAAAAAATAAAGAACGGTGAGATTGTAGTAAGTGCAACTCAAGGCGATTTATTTAAATAAAACTTAAAGAAGTTTACAAAGCCCTCTTTCTACAGAAAGACTCTTTCTGTAGAAAGATATCTTCCGAAAGAAAGTGCCTTTCTAAAGAAAGGGGGCTGTTTCTTATTTTTTGAGGAGTTCAAATTGTCCCATAGTGATTATGTGATTGAAATGAGAAATATCCGCAAGGAATTTCCCGGAATCGTGGCAAACGATGATATAAGCCTATGCGTTAAACAGGGAGAAATACACGCCATTTTGGGAGAAAACGGAGCGGGGAAATCTACCCTGATGAGTATCCTCTTCGGTCTTTACCATGCCGATAGAGGAGAAATCTATGTAAAGGGAAACAAGGTAAAAATAAACAGCCCCAACGATGCAAACGATCTGGGGATAGGAATGGTGCATCAGCATTTTAAGCTCATTCATAATTTTACCGTAACAGAAAATATCATTTTGGGTAAAGAAGGCGGTTTTATCCTAAACGAAAAAGAAGCCGAAAAGCGAATAAAAGAGTTAAGCGATAAATACGGTCTTTTTATTGAACCTGATGCTCTTATAAGCAATATCACTGTAGGTATGCAGCAAAGGGTTGAAATATTAAAAATGCTTTACAGGAATGCCGACATCCTAATCTTCGATGAACCTACGGCAGTTTTAACCCCTCAAGAAATAAACGAACTTATGCAGATTATGCGGAACCTTGCCGCAGAAGGTAAGGCCATAATTCTTATTACCCATAAATTACAGGAAATTTTGGATGTAGCCGACAAGTGTACGATTATACGGCGTGGAAAATTAATAGATGTTGTCGATGTAGCTTCTACAACCAAAAATGAACTTGCCTCCAAGATGGTTGGCCGTCCCGTAGACTTTAAGGTTCCGAAAGGGCCTTCAAATCCGGGAAAGCCGATTCTTGAAATTAAAAACTTAAACGTATTAAAAGAAAAAAAACTGCCTGCCGTAAGAGATTTTTCTCTTGAGGTTAGGGCAGGGGAAATCGTAGGCATAGCCGGCGTAGACGGAAACGGTCAAAGCGAGCTTGTTTATGCCCTTTCAGGACTCATGCCTGTCGAGTCCGGCAGTATACTTTTAGACGGAAAAGATATTACAAACTTTTCCGTAAGAAAAAGAGCAGAATCGGGCTTAGGCCATGTTCCTGAAGACAGGCAAAAACACGGTCTTATTTTGCAATATTCTATTGCCGAAAACATGGTCATAAAATCCTATTACACACAAAACTTCCAAAAACACGGTTTTTTAAATAAGGAAAAAATAAAAAGTTTTGCCCAAAAAATCAGCGAAATCTTCGATGTCCGCTCCGGTTCCGGGATAGAATCCAAGGCGGGGAATTTAAGCGGTGGCAATCAGCAGAAGGCCATTTTAGGAAGAGAAATTACCCTTGATCCGCCTCTTTTAATAGCGGTAAACCCGACACGCGGGCTTGATGTAGGAGCTATAGAATCTATCCACAAGGAACTGGTAAAACACAGGGATAACGGAAGAGCTGTTCTTTTAATTTCCTTTGAACTTGACGAAATATTTAACCTTTCAGATAGGATAGCAGTCATGCACAGGGGCTCTTTAAGCGGAATTGTACGCCCTGAAGAAACTACTGCCGAAGAAGTTGGGCTTATGATGGCCGGTATGGGAGGAAAAAATGAGTAAGCTTAAAATACGATTTAAAGACTTTAACATAGCCGAAAACAATTTTATTATCAGTTTTTCCGCTGTTTTACTCGGCCTTATTGCCGGTGCTGTTTTTATAGCTGTTTCGGGAACAAATCCGTTTTCGGCCTTTTCTTACCTTTTCCGGGGCGGCCTAATGAATATAGAGCGTATAGGAAACACCCTTGCAACGGCTACGATTCTTTTGTTTGTAGGACTTTCGGTCAGCTTTGCTTTTAAAACGGGGCTTTTTAATATCGGTGCCTCAGGACAGATGCTCATTGGAGGCCTTTTTGCAACCTTTATAGCCTTAAACAGCTCAATGCCGCGTCCGGTTTTATTGCTTGTTTTGATAATAGCCGCAATGATAGGAGGAGCCTTTTGGGCCGCTTTGCCCGGTCTTTTAAAAGCCGTATTCAATGTACATGAGGTCGTTTCTACCATAATGATGAACTGGATAGCCTATTGGATAGTTTATTATTCGGTTCAAGGCTATCTAAAGGCCGAATTTATCGAGACCGAAAGCCGCTCCATCGCTGTAGAACACACCCTGAGGGCAGGGTGGCTGAGTAATCTCTTCGGAAGCGAGTATATAAATTACGGCATATTTTTAGGTATTTTAGGAATTATCCTTGTAAAAATAATATTGGATAAAACGACTCTGGGTTTTGAGCTAAAGGCTGCAGGATATAATAAGAGCGGAGCGGAATATGCAGGCATCAAGGTAAACAGAAATATTATCTTTTCTATGATGATTGCCGGAGCTCTTTCAGGTCTTGCCGGTTTAACCTATTATGCCGGTTATTCCCTTAATATGCAGATCGGTGTTTTACCCTCTCAAGGTTTTGACGGAATAGCCGTTGCTCTTTTAGGCGCTGGAAATTCGATAGGTGTTGCTTTAAGCTCCATCTTTTTCGGTATTCTCCATGTGGGAAAGGGCTTTATGAGCGCCAACACAAATGTTCCGCCCGAAATAGCCGATACCATCATTGCAGTTATCATTTATTTTACGGCTACAAGTTTATTGTTAAAGAAATTTTGGTCTAAAATCCAAAAAAATAAGGAAAAAACCGTCAAGGAGGCGAACTAATTATGTGGTATACTTTAACTTCAATATTTCCCTATGTTATATAGCATATACAATTCCGCTTTTAGTTACTTCTTTAGGCGGTCTTTATAGTGAGAGGAGCGGTGTAGTAAATTTAGGGCTTGAAGGCCTCATGCTTGTAGGCAGTTTTGCCGCAGCTATTACCATCCATCTTTTAGAAGGCTTGATACCCTCAGGCCTTCTTATCCCCATCGGTCTTTTAGCTGCCGTAATTATGGGAATCTTATATTCTCTTTTACATGCCTTTGCCTCAATTACATTAAAGGCCGATCAGATTATAAGCGGTACTGCCATAAATATGTTGGCTGCAGCTTTGACGGTATATACCGCAAGAGCCATCTTAGGTTCGGGAAATGTCCGTGTAAACAGCATAATCAGAAAAGACATTCCCGGCTTGGCGAATATTCCCGTTTTAGGGCCTTTATTCTTTTCTCAAAGTTATTGGAGCACATGGCTTGTTTTGGCTATTTTGGTTTTTTCTTGGTTTTTACTTTATAAGACCTCATTCGGCCTCAGGCTCCGAGCCTGCGGAGAACATCCTTCGGCCGTAGCCAGTGCGGGTGTAAATGTTCATAAGATGCGATACTTTGCCGTATGTGCGAGCGGTGCCTTGGCCGGTTTAGGCGGAGCCGTTATTCTCGTAACCTATTCCGGTGAATTTAACGGCAGTGTTGACGGCCTTGGTTTTTTAGCCCTTGCAGCTCTAATCTTCGGTCAATGGAAGCCTTTGGGCATCTTAGGTGCAACCTTCTTTTTCGGTTTTGCCCGTACGGTTGCAAACGTATCGCAGGTTATCCCTTCCTTGAGCCTTATTCCGCCTGTTTGGCTTAAAATGTTCCCTTATATGGTAACCTTGATAGCCCTTGTCCTTTTCAGTAAAAATTCGGCGGCTCCCAAGGCTGACGGGGAACCCTATTAAGTTTTTTAATAAGGGAGAGCCTATGAAAAAACGCTTTTTTCGGCCGTTCAGTCTTATATTTAGTCTTTTTATAGCCTTTAATCTTTTTGGGCAAGAAAATACCGAAGCGGCCTTGTCCGAAAAGGTTCTTGGTATAGAGGGAATCTGGGAGAATGGAGGCCGGTTTATAGAATTTTCAAGAGATAGTAAAAAAAATTCTCTCGATATGAGGGTTGTTCTAAAGCCTTATTATCGCTTTGTATACGAAAAAATGGGGAATTTTTCTTCCTCCATAGAAACTCTTGAAAATTCTAAAAGTCAATTTTATTTGAGGGTAAACTATCCCTATGCTAAAAAAGCCGTTGTTTTTCCCGTATGTATAGAAAACGGCTTTTTTTTTACTTCATTTTATAAAAAAATCCCTTATGAGGTAAAAGAAGAAAGCTCGGATAATCTTTTAGAAACAAAAGATGAAAATTCTTCAAGTTCCTTTGACGATAAAAAGAATCTCCTGGACGGCTTTTGGATAGAGCAGGGTAGTCCTGACGGCATCCTTCTTTATCCAAATGAAGCTCCGTCTTCAATAGACGCTTATTTTTTTACCGGAGACGATTATATCCGTTTCCGCTATTGGCTTGATGACCTTGAGTATAATGACAAAAAAGTAATTGTAAAAGGAAATGACGGAACCGGTTACGAATTCCCTCGCCTTTTAAAGAGAGGCAGCCTTGTTTATTCATGCCTTACCAATACCGGCAGCATTTTACGCAATTATGAAACGGGAAAATACACAATTTCTTCGGATTCAAATGCTGAAAATACCCAAGGCCTATTTTTAAGTTTTAAGCCCCTTGGTGCAGGACCCGGCACTCATGCCGCTCCCGATACCTATCCCAAGGCACAGTTTTCGGTTTTAGAAAATTTACCTCTTTATATACTGGATGACGGGAAGGTCTTTGCAATGGGCTCTCCATTTTTGATCAGATCCGATATTAAAGATTTGGATGCCGAAATCGAAAAACAGAATGCAAAGCGAAGGCCTCCGCCTGAGCCGTCTATACCGACTGAAGACTTATAAAAAAGGAAGGAATTATGCATTATAAGGTTTTGTTTAGGATTGAAAAGTTTAACTTAATAGATAAGCTAAAGCATAAGATAACAAACTACAAAAGATATTGTGAAGAATTGGGCGATACTGCCGAGATTGAGGTTGTTTTTGCCGGTGATGTTGTAAAATACTTTGAAAGTCTTGAAAACGATTTTACGGATTCGGGACTAGACATAGCCCTATGCCACAATGCTCTTACAGGACAAAACATGCCCGATATAAATTATAAAAATATTAGAACCGTCAGGGCCGGAATAGGCGAAATCATAAGCCGGAAAGCTGAAGGTTTTATCGAATATACGATAGAATAAATTGGAAATAATATTATAAAGAGGTACCTAGATTTTTAATCATAGATACCTCTTTAAATCTTGTTATTTTAAGCTTCTTATTCTTTAGACCATGTCAGCACTTTTTCACAAAGAGCTGCAAAGTCCTTAGCTACTTTTTTTGCATCATCTACCGGGATGACGGCTTCTTGATTTAAGGTTTTCTCAAAGAAACGCTCAATCAATTTAAAAGTATTGGGAAGAGGGTAAAATAGGAAAGCAAAGTTAATTCCTACAGGTTTTACTACCGTAAAAGTCGAAATAGCTTTTTGAGGAGCGTTGCTATAAATAATGGTGGATTGATTTTTTGCAGTATAAATATTGGATTCTTTGAATCTTAAAGGTACTTGGAAATTTTTATCTCGAAATACAGGTTCGACTGCCTTGTGGGGGAAGTTTGGCGGTTCTACCAATAAGAAAAGTTTTTTTCCGTTTGTTTGGAAGGTTAATCCGTCACCGGTCATATAAATGTCTTTTACCGTTGAATATGAAATTATTTCATAAACACTGTAGGCCGAATCTTCCTTAAAAAAGGATGAAACAATGTATCCTTCATCCATAGGCAATTTGTTTTGAGCATAAGCTTCAAAAAGGTCAATTGCTTTTAAATTCGACATAAAAATCTCCTTTTGATTTATAGGTAAAAGTATACACTATTTTTTTTAAGTCTTCAAGGCTTAAAAACCGAACTTTGTCTATTTTTGTAAAAAAAAGACCTTGACATTTTTTGTGTTTTTTAGCATAATGTCCCTTGTCCTTGGTGGGTATAGTTCAGGGGTAGAGCGCCAGATTGTGGTTCTGGTTGTCGTGGGTTCAAATCCCACTACCCACCCTCTGCGGAGCTTGCAAGGCTTCGCATTTTTTGCGCCTGTAGCTCAGCTGGATAGAGCATCGGACTTCGAATCCGCAGGTCGCACGTTCGAATCGTGTCGGGCGCATAGATTTGCCGCCTATTTTACTGTTTCCATAATTTTTAATTACTTGACAAAACAGTCTGATTTTGATAGGCTTAAAAATCTATTTTATTGTTATAAGAGGTGACGAATGGCGATTAAACAGCCTAAGGGAAAAACAGTTAGACGACTCGGCGTTAATATTTACGGCAACCCAAAATATGACAAACTTTTGGATCGCAAGCCGAATGGTCCCGGAAAAGAACGCGGCGCAAGAAAACGGGGCAAGACTTCTGTTTATGGTGAACAATTAAAGGAAAAACAAAAATTCAGATTTGCTTATGGAATTTCGGAACGGCAGTTTAGGAATCTATATAAAAAAGCAAGCCGAATGCCCGGTGTTACCGGTGACAATATGATTTCCTTGATGGAACAGCGTTTGGATAATACGATTTATCGAATGGGCTTTGCTATCAGCCGTGCACAGGCCAGACAAATGGTCACGCATGCTTATTTCTTTATTAACGGAAAGCCCGTAAACATTCCCTCGATGTGCGTAAGTGTAAACGATGTTATTACAACAAAAAATAAAAAAGGTATTCAAAACCTTATCCGTCATAATATGAGCACTTCTCAAAGTGCGAGAGGTTCTTGGCTCACAATTGATGACGAAAAACTTTCTGCAACGGTAAATATTTTACCTGTTACTACGGATATTCAGCCCGTAGGAAATATCCAGAACGTTGTTGAATACTATTCAAGAAATGCTTAAGTCTTAGCTTTAAGCTTAAACTTGGATTTAAGCTCTTGCACAAAACGGCTCATTCAAAGGATGAGCCGTTTTTTTATTATTCTCACCATGCTTGATTTTTTGCTTCTTTAGTTCTATAATAGTAAACACAATTAAATTTGGAGAACTTAGATGAGCGATAATCCCGAGACCGTATTAGATCAAAAAAATGATGAAGCCGTTGTTGTTGAAAATAATGTTTTAGAAAATGATAACGAAGCTTCCTTGGAAGAAAAGAAAACACCCGAAACAAAAGAAGTAAAAATCAAAAAAAAGCACGGTGTTTTCTTTAAAATCGGAATGACTTTTTTAGTCATTGTACTTGTATTGGTTTTACCTGTTGCGGGTTTTCTTATTTATTCTGCAATCGATGGTATAAATCCTATCGAGTATATACCTGAAGGGCATTATGCCTATGTAAACATAGATTCTGCAGGGGAATTTTTACAAAAGACTCTTTCAATGCAGACCCTTGATTCGGTTTTAAGCTCGCCTGAAACTGCTCAATTACAGGGAACTATCCGTTCTTTTAGAGCCTCTCCAATGCTGTCCTCATGGTGGTTCGGTTCTGCCTCAAATATCAGCTTAGACATTGCGGCCTATCCCAACGGTAGTTTCTTGATTTTTGCTAAACTGGGCTTTCGTTCGGCAGGAACAAGGCTTTTACCCCTTATTTTAAAATTTAAGCCTGACTTATTGGCTGATTTAAAAGAGCTTAAGCCTCTTGACGAAAACGGTATAAGTTTTTGGCAGTATGATTTGGGCGGCGGTCAAGCTATATATATCTTAAATTATAAGGATTCCGTAATTGCTTCTACATCCAAAGATTTATTTTTTTCGGCCCTATCTAAAAAGCATGAAGATGAGCACATTAAAACCTTGCGTAAATTTATCAAAGAAAAGAAGGGCGGAACTTTAAGCATATTAAGCGATGTAAATTATTTTACCAAAGACACGCCAAAAGACGATTCTATAAGCAATAATGTTGTGCGTGCCCTTAAATTTCCGGAAAATGCAAAGATAGATCTTAGCTTGGATTATAAAGATATACGTCTTTCAGGACTTTGTAAGTGGGAAACCGAATCCGAGGGCTTAAATACTATTCTTCAAAGACAAGCCTTTATTCCGGGAATATTGAACAGGCTCCCTAAATCCGCCGACTATATAAGTTTGATAAACATGGGGGACCCCCAATTTTTATTCCAAAATGGAAAAGATATTTTAGGTTCATCTATATTGCAATCATATAATTCGGCAAATAAGGCAGCCAAATTTGTTTTTAATAAGGGTATTGATGACTTGCTTTTTTCATGGATGGGCGAAGAGATAGGTGTTTTTGAAGTAAAACAATCCGATGTTCCTATCTTTTTTGTTTCATTAAAAGACGAAAAACTATGCAGGCAAGCCCTCGAATTAATCTATTCCTCATTTTTTGTAAACAGAAATATCTCGGCTCTTGTTGACGGCATAAGAATACCGCGTATAGAATTTCCCGATATTTTAACGGGGCTTTTACGGGCCTTTAAGGTTGAGCTTCCCACTCCTTTTTATGTTATTGAAGGCGGGTATCTTTATCTTTCGCAGAGTGCCGAAGCTCTAGCTTCTACATTAAATGACGTAAAAAGAGGCGACTTGCTTGTAAAAACCGAAAACTGGAAAAACATAACAAAATCTTTTTCTCCCGAAACCTCCGTCTTTGTTTATTATAGTTTGGAAAATCAAGTTCCCTCATTTTTAAGAACAAATGAGGTTTTACAATCCGTCTTAAAAGGTTTCGGACGGGGCCTGATCTCAATCCGGTTTGAAAAAGAAAAAACCGTTAAATTTGAGGTTTATACTCAAAAAACCGAAGCTCATTCCTTGGGAGAGCTTTCTGCCTTTCCATTCGAATTTAATTCAAGGTTGAGCTCGAACCTTTATTGCGGAAAGGGAACAAACAATGTTCCATTTGCTTATTGGGTAAGCGGAACAAACCTATATGCCCTAAATTTAGCCGATAGACAATTAAAATCGATTAAACTTGATGATAAGGCCTATTTAAACCTCGATATTAAAAAGGGGGTTGTGGATTCCGTTTGGGCAGTATCTGCTCGAGGAACCGTTTACAAAACGGATTATAATCTGGAAGTGTCCTCAGGCTTTCCGATTCTAACCGGAGAAAAGTTAAGCTCTTCTCCGGCGATTATACAGGACAAGATAGTTGTTCCCGTTGCCAATAAGCCCGTTCTTTTATATGTCGACAGTGCAGCTTCCTTTTATTACTCGGATGAGATGAATACGCGTTTAAAGACTGCTCCCGCAGTGTACGGCAATTTTATTGCGGCTATTCCCCGTTCTTTTGACAGCTACATGTATGTTTTTGACGATAAGGGAAAAATTATTTCGGGTTATCCGAAAGAGCTTGACGGTATTTCGGCAGTTCAGCCTATTCTATATAAAAATAATACTTATGAAGCCGTTTTAACGGAGCAGGGCTTGTTCTCTCTTAAGCCTTCACTTATACAGGGAAAAGAGGAGTCGGTTTATTCCATAGACCTTAACAGCTCTTGTAAAACTCAACCCGTTTATTCCGAAAAGCTAAAAATGTTCTTTTTGATTACCGATAACGGCTTTTTATATAAGATAGATACCGAATGTAATATAATAGACAAAATTCCTTTAAAGCAAAAAAATGCATCCGATTATCTTATTACCCTCATCGATCTTGATTCGGACGGTTATGATGATGTGCTTGTTTCGGGAGGAGGAAATTCCATATATGCTTATAGTGCGAACCTTTCACCCATAAACGGTTTTCCTGTTGCAGGAACGGGAATTCCTTATCTAATCGATGTAGACGGAAACGGAAGGCCTGAATTGATAACCTGCGGTATAGATAACCGCATTCATTCTTATACGGGAGTTTCAAAATGAAAAATAAATTTATTCTTTTGCTGCTTTGTGTTTTGATGGTTTTTGTATCTTGTTCAACAATACAAAAAGATTCGATTTATTCTACTACATTATCTCAAGATAATATTCGGAATGTGGAGCATATTGAAATTAACATTGTCAGGCAGTACAGGGAAAACAATCAGGAAAAGATTGAAGATATAAAAAAGGATTTAAATGCTCTTTTAGCAGTTCCTTCATCGGATAGGTCCTATCTTGCCTTGGTGTATGCCCTTTATGCCGATTACTTTTTGCTAAACAGGGATAAGGTTTCCGCCAAAAAAATGCTTAAAACTGCGGAAAGCTATAATCCTCACGAAGAATATGTGCATTTGGTTAAATCGCGGCTAACCGACAAGCTTGAAGATAAAAAAGATTATTTGATTTCGATGATTAAATTGAATCCGAGGGCATACAGGCTGCAATCGGAGCTGGGCTTTGTCTATTACCTCTTGGAAGATTATACTAGGGCGCTTGTTGCCTTTGATGCTTCTTTGGATTTTTTAAATGAAGAGTACGGTCTTCTTTACGGTGAAAAGAGGGAGTATTGCCGTAAATTCTATAAGGTGGATTCGGATGTTAAAAACTCTACGGCTCAAATTTTAACTCAAAGTAAGATAAGTCTTATAGATATGACAACCCTTACTCAGGATAATACCCATGCCCTTGATTCAATTACGGGTACGGCTTTTTGGCGGCCTGCAATGCTTGCAGACAGGCTAAAGGCTGCCGGATGGTATGCCGATTCGGTCAACATTTCGAAGGGAACGGCAACACGGAAGGATGCAGCTCTTTTTTTGTGGCACCTCCTTATAGGTAATGACAATGAAGCCCTCACTCAATACAGCCGCCAATATGTTTATAGCGGAAAATCGAGCCCCATACAGGATGTCGCCATAGACGGTGTTTTCTTTGATGCAATCATAGGTTTGGTAGAAGAAGATATAATACCCCTGATTGACGGCCGGCTCTTTGTGCCTGACGGAGATGTTTCCGGTCTTGATTTTTATGAATGGCTGAAAAAAGCCGACGGTTTGAGATAAAATCAACAACCCCGGCGCAGAGCGTTCATCTATTATCTTTACTCAATTTTATACTGCAGCAGCAAAATCCTCAAATCTTCTTTGTTTGTTACACCTAAAAGACGGCATGCTGCTGCCATATCTTTTTTTACAACCGAAGTACTTACGTGATATTCGGCAGCGAGCTCTTCGTATGTTTTTCCGCCGTTGACTGTGCCTTGAATAAAAAACTTTTGCCGCTCCGAAATGCCGTAGTCCGACAAGCGTAAGACTGAGCCCTTAACAGGGAGCGGAATTTCAGGACTAATAATTTCTTCAACAGGCAAAAGAAAGGATAGCTTTGATTCCAGCTTTTTATAAAGACAGACCAGAAGCCCGAAGTGAAAAAGCGTAAGTGCAATTTCGAATATCGCCATTTTTATATTAAACGAAAAATAAAGACCTATCGTAATGAGTATCCAGTACAAACATAGTGCCGCAATCTTTTCTTTATAGCGGGTTTTAAAATCTCCGTTTACAAAAACTATAACACAGCCTGCAGTAAAAAGGAGGGTGCCTATACCGACAAAACCCATATGAGCGGTAATCCCGCCTTCAATAAAAAACAATAGATACGAAATCATTTTGCAGCCCGGTTTTATAAACAAAAAGACACACAAACCGGCGGCAACCGCATTAACGGCAACATCAATCCATCGCACAACAGGAATAAAGCCGGCAAGCGGAACTTGCGTGGTAATATTCATCACGAGTGCAACACACAACACAAAAAAAGCGGATGCATACATAATACGGTTTACGGTAAAAAACTTTCTCATAACAGAGCTAGTATAAAAAAATACGGTATAAAATACAAGTAGACGTAAATTAATGGTTAATGGGTAATTGGCAATCGATTACTGCACTTTCTAAAGTTTTTCGATTTCTTCTTTGGAAAGACCGGTCATCTTTTGTATAAAGGAAATCTCACAATTTTCCTCTTTCATTAGTTTTGCCGTTTCAAGCTTTGTTTGGTATGTGCCTTTTTCTTCACCTTGGGCAAAAGCTATTTGTCTTTCTTCAGATCTCTGCACTGCAATGTCCGTATCATAATCGTATTCGGCTACTAACATGTTTATTACCTCCCGTGATTTTCTCTGTAAGTATTCTTTTAAGATGCCTTTTTCTATACATATCTTTACAGCATTGGTAAAGCCATTTTCCGGATCGAGTTGTGTTTGATTTCTTACCTCTTCAACAAAGAGGCTGTATTCTTCAAGCGGTTTGCACGCTGTTAGGATTTTGTTTGCCTTATCAGTGTTAATGTTTAAGACTTGCACTGTCAATTCCAGCGGAATTGACTCTGGTTTTGTGATGAACGCATCGGATAGCTTTAATGTTGTAGTTTCAGGATAATCTTCCTTGCCGTTATAGAAAACGTAGAATTCAGGTGTGGGTATTTTTGACAGCTTTCTTAAATATCTGTCTGTGGGAGCTTGCAGTTTTTCATAAAGCCGAGCGATGTATTCTAAAAAACGCAGGGGCATATTTTCGTTTATGGTAGATTGATGTTCTGCAAGAATGATGATTTTACCATCTACAAGGCAGGAAACATCGTTGATAATATTCATGTACATGACATTTTCAAGCCTTATATTTTCGACCGGAGACGAAAGCGGAAGGTTTGTACCGTGCAAGGCGTTGTAAAGAGATAAGAAATTTTCTTTTGCTTTTTCGTCCTCACTGAACAAGTCTACAAAAACCGAGTCTTTATATTTTCTGTTTGACATACTCATAGCCATTCCTCATTGATTGTATTATACCATACTTACCGCAGTTTTAAAAGAGCCGCTTTTCAATTTTTAATTGGTAATTTGTAATTGCCAATTACCCATTAACTTTATGGTCAGTGGAAAAGTCACACAGACTGTCCTTATGCTTACATACATCCCGATATTAGCGTATCGCACTGCAAGTGTAAAATCCCCTGCCGGAACCGATGAATCCAAAAAAAAGATGAGGCGAGAAATGTACAATGATGTACATTCATAAGCGGGTATACGAATTTTAACTTCTGCAGGTTTTAATTTGCTCTTTGCACCAGTCTACAACAATATCCATTTCAACAAACCGGAGCCATTCATTTACATCATGTTCAAGGTCATTTTTCATATATTAATATTCCTTCGGTTGAAACCGTTTTTTCCAGTGTGGGCCTTTTTATGCGCTCATCAAAGTTTAATACATCGTTTACAATTACATCGCAAGGGGTTGTTCTGCAGTTACGAATAGCCCGATATGCTTTTTGAGAAAGTAAAATCGGATTACCGCTTTTTTCGTCTACAACCACTAATCATCGGTTATATTATACACAAAAAATAGGACATTTGCAACGGAGAAAAACACAACAATGCCGTAAATTTCAAGTGGTTCCATTCTCACGATGTTTTGCCGTAAGGCAAAACTCGAAGTTCAAAATCGGACACTGATGTACAATCCTTCAGCGGCACGGATGCCGCTGGTTCCACTCCTTACGAGTTTGCAACGCAAACTCGAAGCTGAAAAATGTACACGGATGTCCGATCATAAGCCGGACAGGATGTCCGGTGGTTCCATTCTCGCGATGTTTTGCCGTAAGGCAAAACTCGAAGCTGAAAAATGTACACGGATGTCCGATCATAAGCCGGACAGGATGTCCGGTGGTTCCATTCTCACGATGTTTTGCCGTAAGGCAAAACTCGAAGCTGAAAAATGTACACGGATGTACATTTTTCAGCGAGTAACCAAAGTTCTTTTTCGGTAACCTTGGTTCTTTTTAGCAATATGAGTCCGTTTTAAATAGATAAAATATTAAAACCGTAGTATTATGCCCTCATGAAAAGACCTTTAAATATTTTAATAGCGGCTGTTGCCGTAATTTTACTTTTTACAGCTTGTCAACAATTTCTGGAAGATCCGGAAGATTTTTTAAGCTATTGGGCGAGCGAGGCTTTTGTCAAAGACCATAGCATAGGTTCGGCACATAGGCCGGATAATGCAGGTGTGCCGTGTGTCGGCTCTTCGGAGCCCGTAGATATTACGCTCTCAGTGCATAACCCGAAAGGCTTTTCGTTTGTTATGCCTGCTTCTTCGGCACCGGCAGGCATTGTCGAATTTAAAGAACTTTCTTCTCAGCCTACGGCAGAAACCGACTATGCACTGGAGCGAACCGGTTTCGGCGCGCTGAAGCTTACATATAAACCGTCCCTTTTACAAAAATACGAACAAGGTTCAGGCAGTTTAAACCCGACCATCACCCTAAAAGCTAAAGACGGCAGGGTATTTAAGCAAACCTACACCTTCGGCATAAAATCGAACACCCCGCCGCCAAAACCGGCAGTCGTGCTTGCAAAACAGACTAATGCTTCTCCTGAGCCTTCGTATTACGTGCTCTGCATAGATACAAAAGATTTGGTTGATACTTCTGCCTTTGTAGGCGGAAAATATATCCATGATGATATTGCATACGTTACCGTAAACGGAATACGATACAACTTAAAAATGAATGATGCCCATAACGGTTTTAGCAAAAAACCGGCGGCACCCTCATTTCTTGAAAACGGTACAGGGCTTATGGCGGTCGGCAGTGAATCGCTGCCTACAGCGAGCCATTGGGTTTTATACTACAAAACGAACATAAGAATAGGAGACGGCAACCCGCCTACAACATACCATATAACCTTGATCGACAACGAAGGCGTTACTTCGGATGAGGCTGTCAAAACGATAGAAGCAAGCGGTAAGACTCACACCGTAACATTCAGCGTTGTAGACGGAACTGGAGGAACGCTTACAGCAAAAGTTGATGGTAGCAATATTCAGTCGGGCAGTGAGGTTGGACGCGGAAAGACGGTAACCTTCACTGCGAATCCCGATACGGTAAACGGTTATGAGGTTGAAAAATGGACGCTTGACGACAACGAAGTATCCGGTCATACAAGTACGGAGTATACGCTTTACAACATAACCGACAATGCAACCGTAACGGTAAAGTTTAAAAAGAAGATTTACACCGTAACCTACCGCGTAGAAATCGTAGACGGAGAAGCGGGAGGAAAGATTAAAGCCGATTCAGGTAACTTTGTAGAAAACGGCAGCACATCAGTTGAATACGGCGGAAGTGTAACCTTTACCGCGCACCCAACCAATACAGACTGGAAAGTTGCGGAATGGAAAAGGGACAATGCCGAAGAAAACGGAACGAATGGCACCTATACGATTTCTGTAACCGCTGCTACAACCGTAACGGTGAAGTTTTACCAGTCGACCTTAAAGAATCCGGCAACGTGGAAAGACCTTGCGCGTGCGGTTAAAAGCGCACCCGATAACGCTGTCATCACCATAAACGGTGAAATACAGGCGACAGATGTCGCAAACAATGCGAGCAGAATTAAGGTCCAAAAAAACCTTACCATAAAAGGCGAAAACAACGCCATTTTGAACGCAGTCGGCAAGCAGGGCATCTTTGATGTGTTTAGAACATTCACCCTTCAAGACATAACGCTTAAAAATAGTGCACTGCCCTCCGAGTACTCAGGCGGTGCCGGCGTATACGTAAACCCGTCCGGTACACTCATTATGAAAGGCTCAAGCGTTATCACCAAGTGCTCGGCGGCGAATTCCGGCGGTGGCGTGTATGTAGGCGGCGGAACCTTTGAAATGCACGACACAAGCGCTATCACCGGCTGCACGGCAAGTAAAGGCGGCGGCGTTTATGTAAGCGGCGGAATCTTTAAAATGCAAGATTCCGCAATCGTTACCCCCTCTACCGGATCTGAGCAATATACGGCGGGTAAAAACGATGTGTATTTGGAGAGCGGAAAGATGATAACCGTTGACGGCACATTGTCAAACAACCCCGCCGCGCGCATTACGGTACCGGACAACAAATACCAGTCGACTACCAAAGTGCTTGACGGAAG
The DNA here is from genome assembly GCF_000008185.1 of Treponema denticola ATCC 35405. Classification (NCBI taxonomy): domain Bacteria; kingdom Pseudomonadati; phylum Spirochaetota; class Spirochaetia; order Treponematales; family Treponemataceae; genus Treponema; species Treponema denticola. Next base: position 1,950,614 of record NC_002967.9, on the reverse strand, counting down.
CGCAGTCGGTTCGGAACACGCCAAGTTTGCCGTAACGCCGGAGAAAGTTACGGAGGACTCGGAGAACTGGAATGTATTTTGGTATGTTGACGCTGGCGGTAGATTGAAAGCAGAATTTGAGGATCCTTCACTGTTGCAGGAAGTAATTAGTAGTAGACACGACAATACGCCCTTTATTATAAAGCTGGGGAATATCAGCAACCTTACAAATGTTGGAATACCAGGTAATAAAAAGATTATGCTCAAGGCTGATAGAGAGGTAACCTTAACATGTCCTCAGAAGTGGAACGACCTTAAACACTTACAGGTATACGAAAATGCCTCATTAACATTAAAAGGGCCGATAACACTGCAAGGCAAGGACTACGGCATTAATTCTCAATACGCGCTTTATGTAGAAAAGAACGGTAAGGCAGAAATCAAAGACGGCGTAACAATTACCGGGTTTAAAAACGCCGGCAGAGGTACGGTATTTGCAGACGGAGACCTTACGATGACAGGCGGAACAATTACCGGCAACAAAGCCGACAAAGGCGGCGGCGTATATATAGCTCCCAACAGAAGTTTTACGATGAAAGGCGGAAGCATTAAGGGAAATACGGCTGGAAATGGCGGCGGCGTATTTGTGGACTTTGACAGCGACTATTATATGTACGGAACTTTTACGATGTCAGGCGGAAGGATTGAAGGCAACACAGCCGACCATGGCGGCGGCGTATTTACACATGGAAGTTTTACGATGTCAGGCGGAATAATTACCAAGAATAAAGCAAATACTGACGGCAAGGCAGTGATGCTTGATCACTACTTTGATTGGGAAGACGGCGAGATAAAGGACAACAAAGAAGGCAACGGCGCGGTAATTGGAGGCAATGTCTCTCGCTATCTTAGAAAAGCCCCCGGTAATAGTAATACGGAAAGCTAAGGGGATGTGTTCAATTGGTAATGGATAATTACAAATTACACATTGCCAATTACAAATTAAAAAAAAAGCGGCTCGCAATTTTGATAAATTGCTCTCCGCTTAATTAATAATGTATAATTAATAAAGTATAATTAATAATTGTTAATGGAGAATTGATAACCTATTATCAATTAAAAATGAGGAAGCTTTTATGTTGAAGTATTCACTAAAAACCGAGACGGCAAATATCGGCCCGTGCATAATGGGCGTTTCGGACAAACAGAACGGCACCATCACAATAGACTCGGTCATGGAAATACTCGGCAGCCGCTTAAAATTCGACCCGAAAGATGCGGGTCAAGGAGTATTAGCCGTCTCGGGCTCCAAAACCGTCCGCTGTGCTTCGGTCATAGAAAATAAATCCGGCCGCCTTATAGTCCTTTTGAATCAAGTGTTCCGGCAGGCGGATAATGGGTACATTACCAATTAAAAAAATATAATTATTTTTAAATTGCCGTATTGAACTTTTAGGGCTTTTTGAGTATAATCCTTTCTTGTTGATCCGTTAGCTCAGTTGGATAGAGCGGCTGCCTCCTAAGCAGCAGGTCGGACGTTCGAATCGTCTACGGGTCATTTTTTTAATTCATGCAGGGCATCAAAGGGATAGATTCCTTTAACATCCGTCAACACTACATTATCAAGCGAGGAGCCGAAGATTACCGGCGTATCTCCGCCCATAAATTCCGAAATAACCTGCCTGCAGGCTCCGCAGGGGCTTACGGGATAGTCCGCATCGGGCGTTGCAATGGCGATGGCCTTAAAATCCGTTTTTCCTTCAGAAACCGCTTTAAATATTGCGGTCCGCTCTGCACAGTTTGTAAGTCCATACGAGCGGTTTTCTATGTTCACTCCTGTGACAATTGAACCGTCTTCCAACAAAATAGCCGCTCCCACATGAAAATTGGAGTAGGGGGCATAGGCTTTCTTTGCAGCCTCAAGGGCTGTTTTGAATAAATTTTCTAACTGACTTGAAATTTCCATAAAAGTAGTATATCATACTTTTTATGTTATTTAAAGGAAAAAATAAATTTATTTTTATCGGTGTAATTATTATTCTTGTTATATATATTTTTGCCGCTGCCGTTCCCATGAGGAAGGATGTGTACTTGATGCCTAAGTGGTCTTCACCTATGCCGAAGGTTCAAACCGGACAAATGTATTTCGGAGAAGCGGAGGCCTCCGGAGATGAACTTAAACAAAAATTTGCCGGGAAAACTCCGATTCCTTTTTCTTTGGGTAATTTGTTCGGGTATTTTACCGAAGACGGCGAGATTTTAAGGGTCGAAACTGCGGAAGAAAGATTCAGCGCTTCTTTTTATGCTTGGACAAGATATCCCCAAAAGCCTCTTTTTACGGATATTTATAAGCCTGAGGAATTCGATTTGGAAAAGCCTTTTTTACGTATCGATAAGCCCGGTTATGTTTATCTCGATAAGGATAGAATTTTTTTGTTTGAACCGGAAGGTTCTTCTCTTTCAAAATATGATAATGCCGGTAAAAAATTATGGCACTACACCCATACCTTTCCTATAACGGCCTTTCAGTCATCTAAGGCCGGCTGCGTTATAGGTCATTCGGATGGACTTTTAGTATGCCTCGATTCTGATGGAAACACTCTTTTTAGTTTTTACCCCGGAGGCAGCACCTATCAGGCAATCATGGGGGCTGCGATTTCGGAAGACGGAAAACAAGTTCTCTGCTTATGCGGCCTTGACAAGCAAAGGGTGGCTCTTATAAATATTTCGGGCCGCCAGCATAAAATAGTATTTCATTCTTCTTTTGAAGAGGATTTAAGAAGACAGGCCTTTGCTTCATTTGATAAAGCGGGGCATTTTGCCGTTTTTGAATCCGCTGAAGGAATAGGTATTATCGATTGTAGAAATTTAACTCTTTCACTTATAAAAGAAGAAGGTTTTATTGCCGGGTTGGGATTTCAAGATAAAAGCTCATTACTTACAGTGCTTCTTAAAAAAGATGATGAATGTTCTCTTTTGTTGATAAACCCTCCCGATTTGATGATTGGAAAAACTAAATTTAAGTCTGAAAATGCCTTTTTAATTCAAAAGGAAAATAAAATTTACATAGGTACCGATGAAAAGATTACTGCATTGGATATACGGGGGCTTTAAATGAAAAAAAATCTTTATATATTTTTATTCTTTATGACTTTTTTATACTCTTATTCTTTTGAATGGCCTGTAGAAAATCCTTCTCTTTTACGTTTGTTTGCTCAAAGAAATGATGCTTTCGTTTCCCGCTCCTTGGTGTTCAAAGAAGTTGATACGGTTCGAGCTTCGGGCTACGGTAAACATATAATAAGTATAGAGGAAAAAAACAGTACACGCTTTTTTCCAAGCACCTTGGGAAATGCTATGATTTTTATAGATGATGAGGGCCTTCAAAGCATTTATGCAAATCTTTCCGATACGGATTTATTTACCTCCAGAAAAGAAACCGAAGCCGGTTCTATTTTAGGATATGCAGGAAAATCGGCATGGACCGAAGAAAAGAGTTTAATCTTTCAGGTTGCGGATACACGCAATAATGTTTTAATCAATCCTCTTTTATTTATGCCGGCTATTGAAGAAAAAACGGAGCCTCAAATTCAAAATACCGTTTTAATAAACGGCGATAAGCAGACAATCAGTTTGGAAACGGTAAAAAAAATAAAGCAAGGGTCCTATGACCTTTATTCTTCAATCTCCGATTCAACCGAAAAAGGAGGTCCGCAGCTTGCTCCTTTTAGAATTACGGTTTCCATTAACGGAATGAATATATCGGATCTTCCCTTTGAGGTTTTGAGTTCCGACGGTAAGGACCTTTATTTGCAAAATAAAAAATCGTCTTTATCTCTTTTATATGAAAAAGAAGGTACGATGCATTTGGGAAAAATAAATTTACCTGCAGGAAAGATTGAGCTTATAATTACCGTCCTCGACAAAAGCGGAAATCAAAAAAAGGCTTCTTTTATTTTTCAGGTAGAATAAATTTTTAAAATCATGTTATTTTAAAATAAGGATATCCTTTCCATTTCTTTTTTTATATCGATGTCCCAATATTCCAAGCAGATGGGACAGTTGAGTCCGTATTTTTCTAACAGGTCGGACAGCTTTGCAAAGTCTTCTTTTGAAACGGGGTTGTGTAGATCGTTTTTTCCGTCATTGGAATGGAGATGCATGTAGGCTATGTGTTTTTGATTATTGGAAAACCAGCTTTCGATTTTTTCGCCTGAAATTAGGGCATGTCCCCAATCGAGGTTTAATTTTACTTGAGGCAGGGCGACGGCTTCTATAAGTTTTGCAGTGAGGCTGCTGTCTTTTTCGCAGACGTTTTCTAAAACCACACAGCCCTTAAAGCCGGAATTTTCTACGGCCTCGTTAAAAAATTCCGCATTGCTTTTTAAAAATAAATCGAATTTAAAATCTTCCTTAAACCAAGGCATAATCTGAGTATGAAAAATTATAAAATCAAGGTTCAAGAGCTTTGCAAAAAATAAATCCCTCTTGTACATTTTTCTGCTGTAAGCGGCTATGTCCCTATTAAAAGAAGCTATATTTAAATCGATAAAGCTGCCGTGCATGGATTTTATTCCTTTTAAAGAGGGCAGCTTTTTTTCGTATTCGTTTAAAAGAGAGTATATCTCCGAGTCGGTTAAACAGGGCTCGGTAAAATCTTGAAGTTCAAGTCCTAAATTAAGCTCATTAAAAAGATTAAGATCAAAATCAGCGATTGTCCTAACGGCCTTAATCAGCTTGTTTTTCATAAAAAGTTTTTAATTTTGGCTCTTCAAAATTTTTTCGATATTTAATTCTCCTGCAAAGCAGGGAATGTTTATATCCCAGTTTTCCAAGACCTGAGGATGAACCTCCCCGAATATGCCTATTTGTTCTCCATTGTAAAGAAGACCTGCCTGCCTTCCCGGAATAAATCGGGGGTCGTCGGTTTCGCAAACCTTGTATTCTATTCCGAGGTAGTATAAGAGATTTGCCGCCTCGCTTGCTGCCGTATTAAAGTTGGCATTTTGTTCTGCTGTTAAAAAGCCTAAACTTTGGCTTGTACTTGTGCCTGTGGAGTTGGAGTCGTCAAAAAAGGCAATTTTTCCGGTCTCAAATATTTTGTGCGGATAGACTGCATTTGCAGAACCCATCTCGGCATTTAAAAGAGAGGGGAGAATAGAGTTGCGTACAAACTGATAGTTTTCGGACATCGGGTTTGAAATCTCGATAACCGAAGCTTCATCTATGCACATTCTTTCAATATAGTCTTTTTTGGAGCCCAAATAGTTAAAAATCATTTCCTGATAGCCCATGCCCGTCATAAGCCCCTTTATTTTTCGGCTCAACATTGTTGCAGGCAAAAGTCTTCCGATTGTAAATTCGTTCGGCCTTTCTGGCGTAAAGAAATTAACGGTTTTCCCCATCATTACGTCTTCGATTATGTCCACTTCATGAAGAAAATCGTTGCGGTAAGGAGATGGCTTCAGCCTAATCTTATTTCCCGAAATTTCGGTTTCCGAGTCCATGCGCTTTAGGGCATCTGCAATTTCTTCTGCCTTAAAAGAGGAGCCCAAGAGCTTGTTGACGGCTTCCACTGAAGTTTCTGCATTTTCTTGAAAATAAAACGGGGTAGTAATGGTTTTTCCGTATCCCGTTTCATAAGGATGCTCTATTTTAACGGGTAGAATCGTATATCCGCAGTCGGCAAAATCGCATGCGACTATATTTGCCGAAAGCAAAATGCTCGTCATATCAGTGCCGGTAAATTCTACAAAAAGATCTGTATCTCCTGCTTGGACGGCTCCTATTTTAGCACTGTTTATAACGGGAGGCATCGAAAGGACTTCTCCGTTTGCATCCTTCAAAAGAGGAAAGAGCTTTTTGTCTTCAAGCAATGAGGCATACTCGATTCCCTTGGGGTGTTCTTTTAGGATTTTGCGGCATGAAAGAGGCTTTTCCATATCGAGCGGAGTGAATTCCGTTTTGTCGGGATCTACGGCCGTGTATTCGATGGGCCATTTTATAAGTTTTGAACGGTAAACGCCCATAGAAACCGTTTTTCTTTTTCTTCCGAAGTTGCGGCAAAGTTTTTCCTGTGTTTGGATTATGTCGGCAAGCATGAGCTCGTCTATGGGCTTACCCGAAATTACAAAGCCTGCCGCAAAGGGGCGGATTTCTTTAAGTTCGGGCGAGGCCTTAACCATACGCTCGGCAGAGTCTTGAGTTTTTTCTTTTGATGAAAGAAAGCTCTGATAGCTTTTTGTATTTGATTTTCCTCCCGCATGGATGCGTAAAAGCCTTGCAAGGCCTGCCGTAGACCAAAGGTCGGGACGATTTGTATCGTTTAATTCTATCTTAATTATGCGCTCTTTTTCGGGAAGCGAGGTATCGGGTTTTTCGTCAAGTTCTGCCTTGGCTGATGTTAAAATTTCTTCAAGTTTGTCGTAATTCTGCTTTGCGCCGAGCTTCGCTTCAAGTTCTGCTCCTAGCATATTAAAAAAAAGAGATTCATTTACTTCAATCTTAGGCATTTTATCCTCCGCAGTTAAAAAACTGGAAGGGATTATACCATAAATTATGGCTTTATACAAGTATCGATATATTTTCTAAAAACAGCAATCTTGCAGCTAATAAAACAAAAACTCACCGAAAAAATTATGCGACAGTCCATCAAAAAGAGAGAAGTCTTATTACGGATTGAAAATATGTAAGTGTAGACTGGATATATAGTTGTAAGATAAGCGGATGATGGGAGTCGAACCCACGTCTCCAGCTTGGAAGGCTGGGGTAATAGCCGTTATACGACATCCGCAAGACTCATGCATTATATAGATTTTTAAAATTTATGTCAATACTTTTTTTAAAAAAAACATAAAAATTACAGGCACACAAAGGCGGCTATTACAGCGAAAATCTATTGAGCTTGGCTGCTTAAAGTCTGTTTATACTTAAAAGTACCGAATCTATTGTGGGAATTATCATTTTGGGTTTGATTTCATGTTTTACCGATAATAATTTGTAAAATACATCGAAAGCTTCCTGTATCGATTTTCCTATTCGGCTTTTAAAATTCATTTTTGCTTTCAGCATCCATTTCGATATATATATCATTCCTAACAACACAATAGCTTTTTCAAATCCGCGTAATAGGGCTTGATGAGTTATATCTATACTTCCTATGCTAAAAATTATCTTGCCCATGGGCGGGAAAAGGTTGAAAACGGTAATTGCCGTAAACATAAAGATTAAATTTAAAAAATTAAGTTTTTGTTTGTCGGCTGCACAAAGAATCAGGGCTGCTCCCAAGACAAGGGCTTGTACCGGCAAAAAAGGAACAAAGAGTAAGATTAAAAAAAGGCTTATACCGGAACCTATTCTAAGATACCTGTCCCTTAAAGTCCGGCTTTTTGTTTTTTCCGATTCGTTTTCACTCTTATAATGCCTTACCGCTTGTGAATTATCAGGGACAAAATCGAACCTTTCGGCCTTTACTCTTTGGTACCAGACGGATTGTATTTCAAATTCGGATGCGAACCAACCTAAAAATAAGGCTGTTAAGGTGCCTAAAGAAAATACGGGCGGAATTATGTAGACAGCCGATTTTCCGAACATGAGTAAGACTGCTAAAAGAAATTGCAGGCTGTTTGAAACAAAGGCTCCTGCCAAACTTATACCCATAAAGGAAATTGTTTTTCTCGGAATTTTTCTCATGGCATACATTAACAGACCCGAAGAAAATGTTCCGATTGCTGAAAAAAGAACGATATAAGAAAAAAGCGTTCCCGAAATAAGGGCTTGGCCTAAAACTTTTATAACTAAAAGAAGTACAAAGGCCGGAAAAGAGAAGAGGTCTATGCCTAAAATTACGGGCAGATTAGCCAAGCCGATTCTAAAAAAAGGAACCGGCTTGGGTATCATTATCTCGATTGCCGAAAGAAAAAAACAAAATCCTCCGAACAATGGAATAAGGGTATCCGCCTTTTTGGTTTTTAATGACAACCTGAGCACCCGCAGCCGCAAGCATCTTCGTCATGTTCATGACCGCATCCGCAGCCGCCTCCGCATCCTCCGGACATTTGCTGAATCAAAGCCTGCAATTCTTCTTCGGTGGTCTTTTTTACCGATAAGACTTTTACATCAAAATGGAGGGTTTCTCCTGCCAGCGGATGATTTGCATCTATGGTAATCTTATCGCCGTCTATTTTTGTAATTCTTACAATTCGGGCGTGATGACCTTCTCCGGCTTCAAAGTCCATACCGACTTCAAGTTTTACACCCTCAGGAAATTGCTCTCTGGTTGTTTCGACTATTAGATCGTCAAAAACTTCACCATAGGCTTCTTCAGGAGGAACAACTTGCTTAAACTCGGCCCCTTCTTCTTTGCCTTCAAGGGCTTTTTCCAAGCCTGAAATAATCATATTATATCCGTGGATGTACTCCAATGGACCCATTACATCGGACGAGTCAAGGACTTCGCCGTTAGCATCTTTCAGTGTGTATTCCAAACTGACTGTTGTATCTTTTTCTATTTTCATCATAAAGATAATACATATTTTATAAACAAAAATCAAGAGAAGATCCGGCAAGAAATCTCGCAAATCCTTGGGGAAATCAAATTTTTATCGGTTAGTGCACACAAAAAAACTGTCCTCAAGGCGGAGTTTTTTTCAAATTGAGGGTGGTTAATTTAATTACCGGCACGGATTGCGGTGGTATAAATTCAAGCAAATTTTTTATAATTTACTATTTTTTTCAAATAATAACTATAAATATAATGAGGAGGGGGAAATGTGAAAAAATTAGGAGGACACAAATGGTAAAAAGATTTGAAGATTTAACATTTACAAGACGATTGATTAAAAATGTACCTCCTTGTACATTTTTAATCTAAGAGTTTTGCTGTGCAAAACTCTCGAAGCAGGAACCACCGCCATCCATAGCGGTATGCAAAATCCGAGGCTATGCAAAAAACTTATTGAAATGATATTATCAGATACAATAGGTAAAATTGCTTATATCTCAATACAGCATAATATTAACACTTACGAATAGGCTAAGTCTGTAAGATTTGATGTTTTAGTGCAGGCAGAAAACGGTAAATTATACGATGTAGAAATGCAGGTAAGCAATGAACTCAATATCCCTAAACGTATGCGGTTTTACCAAGCTGCCATAGATATTTCTTTTTTGGACAAAGGCAATTCCTATAATAGCTTAAACGACAGCTTTATAATTTTTATCTGTACCTTTGATGCCATAGGCAAAAATAGGCCTGTTTATACCTTTGAAAATCTTTGTATAGAGGACAAAAACACCCCTTTACAAGACGGCACACGAAAGGTTATAATAAATGCAGAGGGCTTTAATAACACTGAGGAGAAAGAATTAAAAGAATTTTTAGAATACCTTAAAACAGGTAAGCCGAATAATGAATTTACAATGGAGATTGAAAAAATGATACAAACAGTAAAAAATAATGAACAGGCAAGGCAAGAATACAGATTATTATCTACTTTTGAAATGGATATTAAAGACAAAGCGGAGTACAGAGTAAAAAGAGAAACGGCTAAACTTATGAAACAGCGAGGCTACCCAATTTCTGAAATTTTATTAATGACAGGCCTACCTGAATCCGAAATTGAAAAGCTGTAATTTTCTATATTTAAAAAGTAAATCTCCGTATATCTAATGAAATTGGTTTATGCTTCTATAAATTACAAATTTGATTACCGTGTCAAAGTCAAGGGCTTCTTACCCCTTGATTTTTTATATAAAATGACTTAAACTTAATCTAATGCAGTTATTGCAGGATTCAACAATGTACCGGAGGACAAAATGTTACCTTTTTATTTTCTTTCAATCACAACAAATTTGATTATGGGGCTTATTCTTGTATTTTTTGACAAGACTGTTAGAGGTGATGAGCCTGCTGACCGTGAAAATAGATATCCCGTTTTAAGGGATTCAACTTTTTTGCTGTTGCTTACAATATTTTCCGGTTTTACGGCAATTTCAAAAATGCTGAGTCCTGTCGGAACCAATATAGTAATATTGGGAGATTTTTTACCCGTAGTTGCAGGACTTGCAGGTTCGATAGTATTTTTAGGGCGATATTTGGAGTCTAATTCAAATATTACCTTACCGGATTTTTTCGGCTTAGTAAAAAATTATGACGAAATAATCGGTTATGTATGTTTGGCTTCTTCCGTCTTACACCTATTATTTTCAAAGGCTATCTTTCTTTAATATTGCCGTATTTGGATTTACAGGTAATAGAGTTTTAATTTATGAAGCGGTTTGCTCTTTTTTTCTTATTTCTTATTTCTTTAAGTCTTTTGGCTTGTTCAAAAGAAGATCCTTTACAAACATTGGATTTGCCGTCGGATTCGGCTATGAACGATGCGAACCGCTTTGCCTTAATAATCGAAACCTATGTTTCTCTTTTAGATAAGCCGGGAGATGACGGCATAACCGTCTCGCATGCCAGAAAATTTGATGTCTTTCCCGTTGAAGGACTTGAGATCGTAAAAGAAGATGGAGAACAGGTTCTTTGGGTAAACCTAGGAAAAGGCTGGATTCAAAGATCAAGTGTTCAGCTTTATTCTTCTAAAGAAAAAGTATTGACTGCAGCTAAAAAATTAAAATAATGGCCATTTTTTGCCGATATAGGAGCTATGAAGTCTTTTGCTGTTTTATCCGCCTATGATATTTCGGAATATTCGTTTAAAAAACTCGAAAACGGTATAATCCCATTTGAAGCCTCTTTCCGTGCGGCTGCCGCATTTCCCGATTGTAAAAAGGTTGTTATTTTAACCTCTGCTTCATGTGAAGCCCCTATCGTTTCCATATTAAAAAATATAAAATCTGACGAGCTGAAAATAGAGTGGAAGGTTAAGGTTTTGGAAAAAATAAGTCCTCAAGCCGTATTTGAAGAAGCTGCAAAAGAAGCCGAAGCGGAATCTTCCGGCTTTGAAAATGTTTTCTTTTTGCATGGGGATGAGCCTTTTATCGATTTAAATGCAACGGAAAAACTTTTTAAGCAGCATTTGGAATACAGAGCAGAATACAGTTTTGCCGACGGATACCCTGAGGGCCTTATCCCTGAAATTCTTACCTCAGGTCTTTGTCCTATTCTTGCAAAGCTTTCAGAAAACGAAACTTCTTTTGAGCGTTCTTTTATTTTCGATACGATAAAAAAAGAAATAAACAGCTATGATATCGAAACTATGATAGCCCCCTTCGATTTAAGGCATCTAAGGCTCCGCTTTGCAGCCGACTCAAAACGGAATGCTCTTTTATGCAGCCGCTTTACAGGCATAAATGCTGAAAATTATGCAGAATTGATTGAAGAAAAAAAGGCAGAACTTTTTACTCTTCCTGCATATTACGGTATCGAGATAAATTCTTCCTATCCTTTAAAGTCGATATATAAGCCTAATGAGGTTTTAGGACTTACAGAAAAAAAAGAAATGGATAAGGCTGCTCTTTTTTCTCTTATCGAAAAAATTGCGGAATATTCGGATGATGCCGTAATTTCTCTTTCGGTTTTTGGTGAGCCTTCAATGTATCAGGATTGCCTTTCGGTAATCGAAAAAATTTTGTCGTTTCCGAAGTTATCCGTTTTGATTGAAACTTGCGGTTTATATTGGCCTTCATCATTTATAGAACGAGTTGAAAAAGTTATTGCGTCAGCTCCCGAAAGAAAAAACAAGATGCTTCCGGTTTATTGGATTGTATGTATTGATGCGGTCAGTTCAGGAATGTATGCTAAGGTGCACGGTCTTTCCGAAGATGAGGCAAACATTAAATTAAAACAAGCTCTTACTTTTACCGACAGTTTAAAAAAAGTTTTTCCCGATGCCGTATGGGCTCAAATTATGCGCATAAAAGAAAACGAGATAGAGGTTGAGCCCTTTTACCGTTTTTGGAAAAATTTGGGTGTTAATGTAATTATTCAAAAATACGATACCTTTTGTAAATTGCTTGAAGATAAAAGAGTTGCAGACTTATCGCCTTTTAATAGACATCCATGCTGGCATTTAAAAAGGGATATGTATATTTTGGCTGACGGCTCGGTGCCTCTTTGCAAAGAAGATGTTAAAAGAAATAATATTTTAGGAAATGCTTTTTCGGACAGCTTAGACTCAATCCGTAAAAAAGCATTCGAGGCATATAAGAAGCATTTGGAATGCAAATACGGAGATTTGTGCGGAGCCTGCGATGAATACTATACCTACAATTTTTAATGAACGGAAAATCCCTTATACGGTTTTAGGAAAAAGCTCCGGCGATTTTAAAGCCCCTATTTCCGTTTTGGTATTGAACCGAGGTGCCAGATATTATCTTTCTTCTCTTTTTCAAAACCTGATAGATTTGGGTTTTAACTCAATAGTTTTTGTGGATAGCTCAAAGCGGGGCTTTGAGGTAGAGGCTTTGTCTTCTCAATTCCCTGAAGTAAAATTTTTACTTCCGCTTGAAAAGGTTACTGCAGGGGAGATGATTAACTTGGGTATTTCGGAAGTATCTTCGGATTATGTTATGGTTCTGTGGAACGATATGGCTTTGTCATCTTCGGCCTTTCCTGAAACCGTGATAGATACCCTTACCCAATCGGATGTAATCTGTGTTGCTCCGGTTTTAATCGATGAAAAAAATACCCTTATTCCCGTTCAGATTGTTCCTTCTCTTACTCGCAGAGATTTTTCGACGGAACAATTTTTGTGCAGAAAAGATTTAACTCATACTATTTATATGTATGATTTTGCAGGTATTTATAATCGGGAAAAATTTATCGAGATGGGTGGCTTTGATTATACTATAGAAAATCCTTATTGGCAAAATTTGGATTTCGGATTTAGAGCCCATCTATGGGGTATGGAAATTCTTATTTCAAATTTATATAAAATGAAATATGCCGGAGCTTGTCCCCTTGAAGATATTTCCGCAGATGATTCTTATATAAAATTTTACTTAAAAAATTTAGCGCCTATTGTAGGTAAAAAAGGAGGGGGCCTGCCTTGGTATTTGTTTTTTTCTTATGCGATAAGGTCAGGCTTAAATCCTTTTAAGGCCTATAAATATTTTAAGGCTGTACAAGACTGGGTGCATATAAATAAATACCGTTTTGTAAAATCACCTCAAGACTTAATTTGTAAATGGGAGCCCAGCATATGATTGGTTTATACGAAGGAACGGCTGTAATTGTTCAAGCTCGATTAAGTTCCAAGCGTTTGGTTAGAAAGGCTTTGTTGGACTTGGGCGGCATGCCTATATTATACAGGGTTTTGGATTCGGTTAGAGAATTACCTGCCGAACATTTTATTTTGGCCTGTGATACCAATTCAAAAAAAGAATTTCAGCCCATAGCCGAATCCTTAGGCTATCTTTGTATTGACGGTTCCGAAGAAGATGTTTTAAGGCGTTTTTGTGATGCCGTTGAGTTTATAAATTCCAATTTTCCGAATAGACCTTTAAAGGCCGTTATCAGGGTTACAGCCGATAATCCGTTTCTTTTTGTACAAGCTGCCGAAGCTTCAATCCGCCGTTATTTTGAATTGGGAGAGCCCGATTATTTTACTTACACAGGTCTTCCTCACGGATCGGGAATAGAAATTATCAAGGCCGATTCTCTTTTAAAAGCCGCTTCCGAAACCGATGACGAATATGCTCATGAGCATGTGTCTCCTGCAATTTACGGACATTCCGATAAATATAGGTGTGTCAGAGAGACAGCTCCGCCTGTGTGGTATTATCCCGAACTGCGGACTACCGTTGATACCGCCGAAGACTATGAAAAAGCAAAAGAAATTTATAAGCACTTAATTTCAAATAAAAAGGCGGTTCCGTTTACGCCTGCCGACATAGTTGAGGCTGTAAGTTATGCCGACAGATTGGTTGTATTCTGTCCCTCGGTTACTCCGGGGCGGGGAAGCGGACACTTGCACAGGGTTTGCGATTTAGCGCGATCTCTTTTGGGAAAGTTAAGATGTTTGATTTATATATCCGAGTCGGATTATCCTAATTTTTCAAAATCTCTTTTAAATTCCATTCCTTCCGAAATAGTCGTAAATGAGTTTCCAAAAAAAGCGGCACTAATCGTATTGGACAGATTTAGAACATCTGAAGATGAGATGGCTTTTTTTAAAAATAGGGGGCATGTTATCGCAATTGACGATGGCGGCTCCGGCCGAAGATTTGCCGATTTTATTTTGGATATATTACCTTCACTTAAAAATGTAAGCTCGTCTGACGATGATTCCGGCTCTGAATGGCTTTCTAATCTTTTTTCGCCTGAGTTGATATCCCTTCCGGTAAATAGGCGAAAGCTCCTTTCAACTCAGAGATTGGCAAAAAATAAAAAGATACACTTAACTCCTAAACAAACAAAGGTTCTTGTAGTTTGCGGAGGGGAAAATTCTTATAGGATGACCCTTCCAATTGCACAAATTCTAGCCTCCTTAAAATTCGATGTTTCTGCAATAGATATAAATTTAGGTTTTGAAGATATAAAACGGCTTGAAGGAAAGGTTAAAGCTTTTTCAAGAATTGATAACTTAAAAGAGAGACTTTATGAATGGGATTTGGTTGTAACTCATTATGGGTTCATTGCCTTTGAAGCCTTGGCTGCAGGCTGTTATGTGCTTTTGGTTTCTCCTACCGACTATCATTATAAGTTAGGTTTAGCCGCCGGCTTTACATCTCTTCCTGCCGGGATACCTTCCAGTACCGACTTTGCTAATGTCTTTTCTCATGGAATTAAGATACCTAAAATTATTACACCTTATTCTGAATCCAAGGATTTATATTCCTTGATAAAAAATTTGTCTTTCGGTTCACGGTATCTCTGTCCTATTTGCGGGGAAGCCGGTACCTCCGAAGTTACGGCCAGAACTCCCGATAGGACTATGGCACATTGTTTAAAGTGCGGAATGTATCATATTTCTTTTATAATAAGTCCTCCAAAACAATATACCAAAACTTATTTTTTTGATGAGTATAAGGCCCAATACGGTAAAACCTACTTAGAGGATTTTGAGTCTATAAGAAAGCAGGGTATGCGCCGAATGGAAATTATCGATAAACTTTATATAGATATTTTTTATCGAAAAAGGGAATACAGTATTTTTGACGGTGAAAAGAAAATATTGGATATAGGCTGTGCTTACGGCCCCTTTGTTCTTGCTGCAAAGTATTCGGGTTGGTATGCCGTCGGAACCGATATTTCGGAAGCCGCCGTAAAATATGTAACGGACGAGTTAAAACTGCCGGCCTTTGTTTCGGCTTTTCCGGTTCTCCCGAAATCCTATGAGTATATTTACCAAAAACGAATGACGGGAAACGGGTTTGAATCGGTTTCAAGACCTATTGAAGACGGAGGTTTTGCGGCCCTTTCTATGTGGTTTGTTATCGAGCATTTTAGGGACTTGGATTCGGTTTTAAAAAAAGTAAACGATCTTTTGATGCCGGGCGGTATTTTTGCTTTTTCAACTCCGAACTTTTCCGGCGTTACGGGAACTTTTTCGCCTTATAAATTTTTTGCAGAAAGTCCTACCGACCATTATTCCATATGGGATTCAAGAACTGTAAGGTCTCAGCTCAGTATGTACGGCTTTAAAGTTTTAAAGGTTGTTTCGATAGGTCATCATCCTGAAAGATTTAAGTGGTGTAAAAATCTTAAAAAGAACGGAATACTTTGGAACATAGTTATGGCCATAGGCATGGCTATAAGCAAACTTTTTAAACTCGGAGACAGTATGGAAGTTTATGCAATGAAGCAGGGAAGACTGGAGGATATAAAATGAAAAAATATGTTTTAGCCTTTGATCAGGGAACTACGAGCTGCAGGGCAATCTTGTTCGATAAAGACGGAAAAAAAATTGAAACTGCCCAGCAGGAGTTTTCTCAAATTTTTCCTAAGCAGGGCTGGGTCGAGCATGATGCCATGGAAATATGGGGAAAGCAAAGCGGTGTAGCCCGCGAAGTTTTGGAAAGAAGCGGAGTTTCCACCCAAGAGATTGCTGCAATCGGAATTACCAATCAGCGTGAAACAACCGTTGTTTGGAACAAAAATACCGGCCGTCCCGTTTGTAATGCTATAGTTTGGCAGTGCCGCAGAACCGCCGATATCTGCGATGCTCTTAAAGAAAAAGGCCTATCCGATTCTATCAGAAAAAAAACCGGCTTGATAATAGACGCTTATTTTTCGGGAACCAAGATAAAGTGGATTTTGGATAATGTTCCCGAAGCAAGAACTCTGGCCGAAAAAGGCGAGCTTCTTTTCGGAAACATCGACACTTGGCTTATCTGGAATTTGACCAGAGGTAAGGTGCATGTAACCGATTATACAAACGCATCCCGCACCTTGCTTTTTAATATTCACACCCTGCAATGGGATAAGGAGCTTTTAAAGGCTATGGATATCCCCGAATCTATGCTGCCCGAAGTCAAGCCTTCAAGTTATGTTTACGGTTATACCGAAGAGCATACATTCGGAGGATCTAAGATTCCGATTGCGGGGGCTGCAGGCGATCAGCAGGCAGCCCTCTTCGGGCAAGCCTGTTTTGAAGAAGGCTCTGCAAAAAACACTTATGGAACCGGCTGCTTTATGTTAATGAATACCGGAGATAAGATAATAGAATCAGAAAACGGGCTTCTTACGACTATTGCCTTCGGTATAGATAATAGTGTAAAATATGCCTTGGAGGGAAGTAGTTTTATAGCGGGTGCTGCAGTTCAATGGCTGAGAGATGAGTTAAAACTTATCTATACTGCCCACGAAACGGAATACTATGCAGGGCTTGTAAACGACACAAACGGAGTTTATTTTGTTCCGGCCTTTTCAGGTCTGGGTGCTCCCTACTGGGATATGTATGCCCGCGGTGCTCTTTTGGGCTTGACAAGGGGAGCGAAAAGAGAGCATATTGTACGTGCGGTCTTGGAAGCCATCGCCTATCAAACAAAGGATGTCCTTTATGCTATGGAAAAGGATTCCAAGATAAACTTAAAATCGCTTAAAGTAGACGGCGGAGCTTGTGCCAATAATTTTTTAATGCAGTTTCAGTCGGATATTTTAAATGTGCCCGTTTTACGCCCCTACGAAAAAGAAACGACGGCCTTGGGGGCTGCCTATCTTGCAGGCCTTGCCGTTGGCTTTTGGAAAGAGCAGGGCGAAATAAAACGGATTCAGGATATCGAAAGGGAATTTAGGCCGGACATGGAAGAAGAAAAAAGAAAGACTCTCTATGCCGGATGGAAAAAGGCTGTAGAACGCTCAATGAAATGGGCCTAAAATTTTAGGAGGTACGATAAACAGCTCGGCAGGAATTCAGCCTCACTGTTTATCTTCGAGTTTGCCGTAAACGGCAAACATCGTTTATCGTATGCGGTTTGTAAACAAACCGCTTGAAAAAACTTTTTTCGGAAACTAATGTTTCCTGCAAAAAGTTTTTAGAGAGGTAGGTTATGTATAATTTTGAATTTGAAGTGCCGGTTAAAATTTTATTCGGTAAGGGCAGTATTGAGAACCTCGTACCTGAGATTCTCAAATACGGAAAAAGAGTTCTCCTATGTTACGGCGGTGGAAGTATTAAAAGAATGGGGCTTTATGATACAATCATTAAAAAACTGGATCAAGCCGGAATCTTTTATAAGGAACTTTCCGGTATTTCGCCCAATCCCCGCATTGAAGAAGTTGAAGAGGGAATAAAGATAGTCCGTGAACACAAGCTGGATTTTATTCTACCCGTCGGAGGGGGAAGCACCATCGATTGCTCGAAGGCTGTTTCTGCCGGTGTAAATTATGCAGGAAGCGCATGGGATTTGATTACGGGCAAGGCCGAAATTAAAAATGTACTTCCGATAGGAACGGTACTGACTCTTTCTGCTACCGGTTCCGAGATGAACTGCGGAGCCGTTATTTCAAACCTTAAAACGAAGGAAAAGCTGGGCTTCGGAGCTCCGCCCCTTCTTCCGAAATTTTCGGTTCTTGATCCCGAATACACCTATTCCGTTCCTAAAAATCAGACAGCCGCAGGTACGGCCGATATTATGAGCCACACCTTCGAATGCTATTTTAGCCTAAATGACGGGGCCTATCTTCAAGACAGGTTTGCAGAAAGTATCTTAAAAACCTGTATCGAATACGGACCCTTGGCTATTAAAAATCCCGAAAGCTACGAAGCCCGCTCCAACCTTATGTGGGCAGGTACATGGGCTATAAACGGCCTTTTAAGCGACGGTAAAAAAACGGCTTGGTCTGTTCATCCTATGGAGCATGAGCTGAGTGCTTTTTATGACATCACTCACGGAGTGGGGCTTGCTATTTTAACTCCTCATTGGCTGAGGCATTGCTTAAACGATAAAACCGTTAAAAAGATTGCAGATTACGGTGTAAATGTTTGGGGCCTTCCAAAAGGAGAAGAAGTTTATAAAACTGCCGAAAAGGCAATCGAGTGTACTTCGGACTTTTTTAAATCTCTTGGCATTCCGATGACCCTGAAGGAAGCGGGAATAGGCGAGGAGCATTTAAAAGAAATGGCTGAAGCCGCTGTTGCTCACAGAGGTAAAAACGGAGTTATCTACGGCTTTCAAGAACTTCGAGCCGATGATGTTTATGCAATATATAAGGCTGCTCTTTAAGTAAACTATGAGCGATGATTTTGAGGTAGTGCGTCCCGAAGAGCAGGCCGGGGACGAAAAGGACAGAGATCTTCGTCCCCGCTCTCTTGTAGACTTTCAGGGGCAGACAAAGGCAAAAGAAAATCTTTCCGTTTTTATAAAGGCTGCCCGCGAAAGGGGAGAAAGCTTAGATCATCTTTTTTTGATAGGTCCGCCGGGATTGGGAAAAACAACCCTTGCCCAGATTACGGCCAACGAACTCGGTGTCGATTTTAAGGTTACGGGGGCTCCCGCCCTCGATAAGCCCAAGGATTTGGCAGGTATTCTTACTACCTTGACGGAACGCTCCGTATTCTTTATAGACGAGATTCACCGTTTAAAGCCGGCCATCGAAGAGATGCTTTATATCGCAATGGAAGACTACGAACTTGACTGGATAATAGGGCAGGGGCCGGGAGCCAGAACCGTGCGTATTCCGATTCCGCCTTTTACCCTTGTCGGAGCGACCACGAGGGCAGGCATGGTTTCAAGCCCCCTTATAAGCCGCTTCGGTATTGTGCAGCGTTTTGAATTTTACAGCCATGAGGAGCTTGCCTCAATTATAAGCCGCTCCGCTTCAATCCTCGAAATCGAAATAGAAAAGAAGGCTGCCATTGCCTTAGCCCGCTGTTCCCGCGGAACCCCAAGGGTAGCAAACCGCTTATTGCGGCGTATGAGGGACTTTGCCCAAGTTGCAGGCAAAAGCTCGATTGACGAGATGACGGTTGCTGCAGGCCTAAAGCAGCTAAACATCGACGGCCTCGGCCTTGAAACCTATGACAGGCAGATACTCCGCTCCATTATCGAAAATTACTCGGGCGGCCCCGTCGGCGCCGAAACCCTTGCAATTTCTATAGGAGAGTCTCAGGATACCTTAGAGGATTATTACGAACCCTACCTTATCCAGTCGGGCCTCCTTCAGCGCACTCCCCGCGGCCGAATGGTTACGCTTAAAGCATACGAACACCTCGGCCTAAATCCGCCTAAACTTGGCGATGGGCAAGAGGGGCTCTTTGATTAAGGGAGAGCCCTGCCTTTTTGATTAGGGGAGATAACCCGCCTCAATCATCCACATCTTATGTATTTTTTGATTTCTAAAGTCTTCGGGGATTGAGGCCTTTGTTATGTCTTTTACCCTTATCTTTTGTTCGGAAAAATTAATAAGCTCTGCCTCATCGAATTTTATCTTTTGGGAATTGGTAGAAAAATAAAGCTTTCCGTTTTTTGACAGCACTTTTAGGCAGAGGAGGCAGAGTTTTAGCCAATCTCTGTTTACATCAAAAATATCCGCACTTTTTGAATTTGAAAAGGTAGGAGGATCGCAGATAATTAAATCCCATTTTTTTTGTTCTTCGATTGCTTTTTTTAAAAAAACGATTACATCGCTTTTTATAAGCTGGGTTTTTTCTTCATCGAAGAGCTTATTTAATTTTAAATTTTCTTTTGCCCAATTTAGATAGGTATTTGAAAGGTCTACCGAATCAACGGAAGCGGCTCCGCCCTTTGCCGCATGAACCGAAAAACTTCCCGTGTATGAAAATAGGTTTAAAACTTTTTTATTTTTTGCTTCTTTAAAAACCATGGAACGGGCAGGGCGGTGATCCAAAAAGAGACCTGAATCAAGATAGTCTTCGACATTTACATAGAAAAAACATTCTCCTTCCTTTACTCTTATAAGATTTTTACTTGAGCCTGCCTTTTCGTATTGGCTTTTCCCTTTTTGCTTTTCCCGCAATTTTATAAAGATTCTTTCTTTAGGTATTAAGAGACTTGAAGATGCAGCTTCTTCAATTACTAAAAGCCATTCCCTTTCTTCTTCCTGGGATTTTTCGTAAGGTCTTTTGTAAAGATAGATAAGCAAAAAGGCTCTTTTTTCCGTTTCTTCTGTTTCGGCAAAGTAGATGTCGACTGCAAGAGGAATTTCAGGTATATCCTTGTCATAGAGCCTGTAAGCAAAAACGCCCTCCCGTTTTGCCCACTTTAACAAATGTTTAAATCTTTTTTGAAGGCGGTTTTTAAAAAGCTCCGCCTGATATTGATTTTTTTGCATCTTATTTTTTGGTATTCATCATAACGCCGAGCATTGCATAACCTGAGCTTAAATCTTCTTTTTGGACTATAACCTTATCGGGCACGGTGATTTTGATATTTGTAAAATTCCAAATTGCCTTGATTCCGGCTTTTACAATGGCGTTTGCGGCCTCTTGAGCATATTTTGAAGGAACCGTCAAAATAGCGATTTCGGGCTTATATTCTTTAACTTTTGTTTCCAATTCATCCATTCCAAACACAGGAAGTTCATGAATTTCTTTTCCAATTTTTCTTTTGTCTGAATCAAAGGCGGCACAAATGTCCAGCCCATGTTCTTTAAAACCTTGGTAGCCTGAAAGAGCTGTACCTAAACTTCCTGCCCCTATTACAAAGGCCTTTTTTTCTTTATTCCAGCCTAAAAATTTTTCGATGGCCGTTATCAGTAATTTGACGGGATAGCCTTTTTTGGGCTTACCTACAATTCCCGTAATTGTCAGGTCCTTTCTAACCTGAATGGGTTCAAGTTCCAACTCTTCGGCAATGACCGTTCCCGATATGTATTCCAACTTATCGGCCTCTGCTTTTTTTACAAGGTGAAGATAAGAAGGCAGCCTCCGTACAGATGGGGCCGCCGGTACTTTTTGTTTTGCCATAGTATCCTTCTTAAAATAAAAGTATTTATACTATCAATATTACATTCAAATACTTGTAATGTCAAGGAAGCTTACAGGAAGACGCAGATGATTTTAAATTATCCGGTAAAAAATTGTGCATTAGTCCTTGACAAGCTCTCTATTTTGTAATATTATTGATTTTATACTATTTTATTTAAGGAGAGCCGGAATGCCTTGCGGAAAAAAACGAAAACGAAAGAAGATGTCGACGCATAAACGAAAGAAGAAGCTTAGAAAGAATCGACATAAGAACAAGAAATAAATTAGGAGGGTATACCCCTAATTGTTCAAATATCTATAGCTTTCGGTTAAACGGAAGGGGGGCTCAGCTTTGAAGCCCCTTTTTTTTAGATTTGAGCGGAATATAATGACAAAAAACAGCTTATTAAGTAAAATAAAAGGCCCCGAGGATATAAAGCTCCTTTCCTATAATGAACTTAAAGACCTCGCTGTAGAAATACGAAAAGAAATTCTCACTGTAGTAGGCCATAACGGCGGCCACCTTGCAAGCAATTTGGGTGTAATAGAGCTTACGCTTGCGATTCACAGGGTTTTTTCAAGTCCCCATGATGCGGTTGTCTGGGATGTAGGTCATCAGTCATATACGCATAAAATGATAACAGGCAGGCAATCCCGCTTTTCTACCTTACGCCTTTGGGAAGGCCTTTCAGGTTTTCCAAAAAGAGAAGAAAGTGTTCACGATGCCTTTAATACCGGCCATGCTTCAACTTCAATTTCTGCAGCTCTGGGTATTCTTGAAGGAAAAAGATTAAACAAGGATTCCGGAAAGGTTATAGCCGTTATAGGTGACGGTGCTATGACCGGCGGAATGGCCTTTGAAGCTCTTTCAAATGCCGGAGAATTAAAAAAAGATTTAATAGTTATAATAAACGACAATAAAATGTCCATAAGCAAAAATACGGGGGCTTTTTCCGAGTACTTGAGCCGCCTTACGGTTCATGAAGGCTACCAGCGTTTTAAGTACCTCTTTGACAAGGCTGTGGGCTCAATACCCCTTGTAGGAAACAAACTTAATTCCATAATTTGGCGTTTAAAAAGAGGAATGAAGGGGATATTCTACAAGAATAATATCTTTGTTGATTTCGGTTTTGAATATGTCGGCCCCATAAACGGCCACAATATGAGAGAACTTGAAAAGGTTTTAAAAAACGTAAAAAAATTAAACAGCCCCGTTGTAATGCTTGTAGAAACCATCAAGGGTAAGGGCTATCCTTTGGCGGAAATAAATCCTGCGGCCTTTCATGGGATCGGGCCCTTTAACATTGCCGATGGAAAGGTAGAAAAAAATGATGCGATTACCTTTACGCAAGCCTTTGGAAAGGCTTTGGTAAAAGCCGCCGAAAAAAATTCGAAAATTGCAGCTATAACGGCAGCAATGGAATCGGGGACAGGCCTTTCTCTATTTCATAGCAAATTTCCTGAAAGATTTTTTGACGCAGGTATTGCCGAAGGCCATGCCGTTACCTTTGCAGCAGGACTCGCCTCAGCAGGAATGAAGCCTGTTACGGCAATTTACAGTACCTTTTTACAACGCTCAATCGACCAGATTATACACGACACTTCAATACAAAATTTGCCCGTGATTTTTGCTATAGACCGTGCAGGTCCCGTTCCGGCAGATGGAGAAACCCATCAGGGCCTTTTTGACATAGCCTTACTGCGCCCTGTTCCCAATATGACAATTCTTTGTCCTGCATCCGAAAAAGAGTTGGAGCTGATGCTTTCTTGGGCTCTTATGCAGGATAATCCCATAGCAATAAGGTATCCTAAGGCCGACTGTCCGAAAGAAATCCCCGAGTTTTCTCAAAGCATAGAAAAAGGACGCGGTGTACTTATAAAGAATTCCGATAAGAGCCGCATTTTAATAACCTGTACCGGAGGGATGTACAATGAAGTTAAAGAGGCTTCTGCAATTCTTGCTCATCGAGGCTTATCCACCGATATTTATAATGTGAGATTTGCAAAGCCCATAGACGAAAACTACTTTTTAAATATTACAAAAGACTACTCATACATTCTTTTTGTAGAAGACGGTATGAAGATAGGCAGTCTAAGCTCATATTTGGAATCCCTTATTTTAAGGTACGAAAGCAACAAGACCGGGTCTCAAAGTAACAAGACCGGGCTGCAAAATAAAAAAACTGCGGTATTGGCTTTTGAAGATATGTTCTTCCCCCATGGTACCCGCTCCGAAATTTTTAAGGGTGCAGGCGTATCGGCCGAACACATAGTACAAGCAGCAGAGCTGCTTTTTACCGAAACTCATACCGTTTCGGCTTCTACCGCTATTCCGGTAAAGGAGAATTAGGATATGGAATTTATTAGAAACATTACGGCTTTTTATTCTTCATATCTAAGGCCTGTTTTTGATGTGCTTTTACTCGCTTTTTTGATGTATAAGGCTTATCAAATTTTATTAAAAACTCAGGCAATTCAGCTTATAAAGGGTGCAATGTCTATATTGGTCATTTATGCTGTTGCCATGATTTTTAATCTTAAAACTCTTTTATGGCTTTTAAATACCTTGGGACCGGGACTTGTTATAGGTGTAGCCATCGTATTTCAGCCCGAACTTCGTAAAATATTTTTAAAGATAGGACAGAGCAACTGGCTTAGAACCGGAAAGCACTCAAACCACAGCCATATCGACTCGGTTGTTACTGCTGCCGAAATCTTATCCGATAAAAGGCGGGGAATGCTGGTAGTTTTTATGCGCCGGAATAATTTAAAGGATATTATCGATACGGGAACAAAGCTTAATGCAGGGCTTTCATCCAGCCTATTGGTTACGATTTTCGGGCATGATACCCCTCTTCATGACGGAGCTGCCATTGTTCAAAACGGAATGATAGTTTCTGCAGGCTGTTTTCTTCCTCTTTCGGAACAACAGGATATAAGAAAGAGCTTTGGAACCCGTCACAGGGCGGCAATAGGTGTTTCCGAAGAAACGGATGCAGTCGTTCTTGTCGTATCCGAAGAAACGGGAGCCTTGAGCCTTGCCTATGATTCCCATCTTTATTACGACTTAAGTGCGGATGAAGTTGTAGCCCAGCTTGAGCAGCTTTTGGAAATAAAAAAATATTTTGCTCAAGAAGAATCTTTGGATTTAGCGGAGGCCTTACAAGATGAAAATTAGAAAAATTTTTGACCGTTTAGCGGAAAACTGGCTTGCAAAGGTTATAAGTTTTGCTCTTGCCATAGTTTTGGTACAGTTATATAAGGGCAGTCTTTTAGAGAAGAAGTATTTTTATGCTCCTCTTGTTATAGAAAATTCGGGAGATCTGGTTCCGGCTGTGAATATTCCGAGGCTGGTTAAAGTTTCGGTTTGGGGAGATTCAACCGTAATAGCCCCGATCATGGAAGAGCATATAACGGCCTATATGGATTTGTCTGCAATCAGCAGTCCCGGAGAGTACCGTATTCCCATACAGGCTAAACTAAAGGGCTTGGCTTCAAACATCAGTGATTTTGAAGTTGAAGTTGAACCTTCCGATATAACATTGACACTTGAGGAGAGTTTATCTAAGAGGGTTAATGTCCGCTTAAATCTGGGGGGCGTTCCGGCGGAAAATTATGAAGTTTATGAAAGAGATGTGGACCCTGCCACAGTAGAAATAAAGGGCCCTCACTCTGTCGTTTCACAAATTGAAGAAATGCTGACAAACAGTGTACAAATAGATAACCGCAAAACCGGATTTTCAGGCTATGTAGAGGTCTTTGCCTCTAATCCTCTCGTTTCCGTAATAGGGACTTCCAGAATTGCCTATTCGATTAAGATACGTGAAATAGTAAGTTTACAAACTTATGAGGAAATAGCTCTTTATTTTGAAAATCTAAACGAGAAATTTGAAGTTGTGACGGATTCTGTTTTGGGAAATATCACTGTAAAAGGTACTAAGTCTAATATTGCTTCATGGACTCTGCCTGAAAATGTTTTGAGAGTAAACTGCAGCAATATAACAAAGCCCGGCGTGTACAGCTTGCCGGTTCAAGCCGTTATTCCGGGAAAGCTTTCTCTTATAGATGCGAATCCTAAAAATATTCAGTTTGAAGTCAAGATAAAAGAAGCAAAGACATCCGAATAAGATGATACTCGGTCTAGGTATTGATATAGTTGAAGTTTCCCGTCTCGAAAAATGGCTGAACGATAAAAAGCTCCTTGAAAGGTTTTTTAATAAAGAAGAACTTGAATATGTGCTTTCCAAGAGAGACGGGGCTGCCCCTTCCTTGGCCGTCCGCTTTGCGGCAAAAGAAGCCTTTGGAAAGGCCCTTGGAACCGGCCTCGCAGGGATAGAGCTAAAAGATATAGCCGTTGCAAACGATAAAACGGGAAGGCCTTTTTTAGAACTTTTCGGCACCGCCCTTCAAGCCTTAAAAGAAAAGGGCGGGGCATCTATTCATCTTTCTCTAACTCACGAAAAAACAACCGCCGCCGCCGTTGTTATAATTGAAGGGTGATGTGTAATAAATAGCGGGGGGAAATAAACTATAATTTTTCAATTTCTGCTTCGGGAAGGCCTGTCATCAGCAAAATCTCAGAAATTGGATAACCTCGCTTTTTCATAAGTTTAGCTGTTTCTATACTTTTGTCATAAGCTCCCTTATATCTGGCGTCCATTTCAAAAGTAGACATTAACCTGTATTCTTGCCTTGCTTGTTCGTTTTTTTTTATTGTTTGTATCATAGCTTCTATCTCCCTCGTAAATTCATTTTTTGCCTTACCTGTTTTAAGATATTCTAAAAATTCCTTTAATTCTTTGTTCTTAGTGTTATAAAAGGCTTCTGTGTTTATTATAATCTTTTTTGTTCCATCTTGTAAAGATATGTTTTTATCTTCAAAACAGATGTTTTCAAAAGTATAAACAGGTCTGTTTTTACCGATAACATCAAACAGACAAATAAAAATTATAAAGCTGTCGTTTAAATCATTATAAGAATTTCCTTTATCCAAGAACGAAATATCGATGGCTGCTTGGTAGAACCTCATTCTTTTAGGTATATTCTTTTCGTCACTTACCTGTATTTCTACATCATAGAATTTACCGTTTTCAGTTTGTACCAGCACGTCAAACCTTACGGATTTAGCCTGTTCGTAGGTGTTAATATTATGCTGTATCGAAATATAAGAAATTTGACCTATCGTGTCTGATAGAATCATTTCGATGAGTTTTTTACATAAATCCGGATTTTGCATAACTTTACAGAACATAAAGTCATCTTGTAATGTTAAATCTTCAAATCTTTTTAGCATTTTTTTCTCCTAATTTTTTCACATTTTCCCTCCCCATTATATTTATAGAAAATATTTGAAAAAAATAGTAAGGCTAGAAAAAGATTTTTGTAATCGATGCAGTTTTAAAACTATCTTTGCGGTCTTTGCGTTCGCTGCGGTTAAATCAACAACTGCCATTACAAAAATGAGGGAAATGTGTTATAATATAACAGGTGAGGATATGCTATGAGTACGGCAAATAGAAAATACAAAGGTTCCGTTTTTGTAGACCGTCAGTGATAAGACACTTAAACTCTCAGCCGCTTTTATAGAACAAAATGAGTATTCTCATCTTGAGTTGAACGTTAAGGTAATAAACATAAATCAGCAAAATCAGCATCCGATATTGAAACACTGTCAAACAATGTGTGAGTATAGCGTATTTGTAAATACGGTAAGAAAATGGAAGGGTGTAGATACTCAAAACGGCTTTCAAAAAGCGATTGAAGAGTGTATAGCAAATAATATCTTGAAAGATTATCTCAAACGTAAGACTAGGGAGGTATTAAATATGTTACTAGCTGAATATGATTATGAAGCAGATATAGCAGTGCAAAGAGCCGAAGAACGGGAAATAGCCTTCGCCGAAGGCGAAGAAAGAGGCTCTTACCAAAAAGCCATTGAAACGGCAAAACTTATGTGTAGGCATAATTATCCGATTGCCGAAATTTGTACAATGACAGGTCTCAGCCAAGAAGAAATTGAAAGCGTTTAATTAATCGGTAGCGGATAGCCTCAATTTTTCATAAGTTTGGCTGTTTCTTTCTTGTTGCCGAAACATCGCTTTATTGTATGCTGTAGCTTTATCAAAACTCTTTTTTTTCATATATTTTTATGCTAAAAAAAATGGAAACTGGAATAGACAAAATAATTATTCCAGTGAATATCATAACATAAAAAGAATTTTCTTTAAAAGTATTTAAAAGATTTAAAACATAGATATTTAAATTTTTAATACCTGAAAACACAAAAATAGCCCCCATATATACCACTCCCTTAATAATTTGAGACTTGGCGAAACTCAAATATTCTAAAGGAATAAATAAAATATTATATATAAATTGAATTATAAAAAAGTTTATAAAAAATATACTTGATATTTGAAAGGGGTTTCTAACTAAAAAAGATATTATAAAACTAAATCCCAAGAAGGTGCTGATCATTAAAAGACCGAACAAAAGTATAATAAGGTAACGGCTGATAACTATTTCTTTTCGGCTTACAGGCAGGGAGTTCAATAAAATATCTTCTCCCTGCTTTATTCCCTCCTTGCGTTCAACCTTGGTTATCCCCGAAAACAGATGCATGGATACAAGATAAGGGAAAAAAACCATCAAAGGATTATTTGTAGCCGCAATGATTATGGGGGATAATAAAAAAAGGATTATAAAAATTTGTTTGTTATTCTTTATTTTTCTTATATGTGTTAAAAGCAATTGTCTCATAAAAATTCTCCTATAAAAAATTTTTGCAACAAATATCAATTTGCGAAAAAAGTTTTTTCACGCAGTTTGTTTACAAACTGCATACAATAATGCGACGTTTGCCGAAAGGCAAACTCGGCAGATAAACAGTGAGGCTGAATTTCTGCCGAACTGTTTATCACACCTCCTTATAAAAATTTAATTTGAAGCTTTTTCATAAAAAAACATAATGTCTTCTAAAGCAGGTTTTTCGATTATGAGGCTTGCAGGAAGACCTTGTTTTTCTTTTGTGAGGGCTTCAAAACCTACTCCGGTTTTGCGTATTCCGATAAGTTTACTTTCTATTCCTCTTTTTAACTCATCGAGCCCACCCTTGACCAAGGCATATTCCGAAAAAATATCGTCCTTTCTCTTTGAAAAAACTACCTCTCCGTTTTTGATAAATGTGACATAGTCTGCAATACGTTCCAAGTCGCTTGTAATATGGGTAGAAAAAAAGATGCTGCATTTTCCGTCACTTATTACATCATAGAAAATATCCAAAAGTTCCCGTCTTATAACCGGATCCAAACCGCTTGATGGTTCGTCCATAATTATAAATTGTGCATTATGGGATAGGGCGAGGGCAAGTGAATATTTGGTTTTCATTCCCTTTGACAGCTGTATTATTTTTTGTGTTTCATCCAGCTTAAATTGCGAAAGATAATTTTTGTAAGCCTTCCAATCCCAGAAATTATAAAATGAAGCGATAATCTTTGTCATGTCTTTTATTTTTAATTGTTCATAAAAACAGGGTTCATCATAAACAAAGCCTATCTTTTGTTTTAAAGAGCTGAAGTTTTTTTCGGCAGACTGACCGAAAATTTCTATGAGTCCCGAATCTTTTTTGATTAGCTGCATTATAAGCTTAATCGTTGTGGTTTTTCCTGCTCCGTTTGCTCCTATAAAACCCATAACCGTTCCTTGAGGGATTTGAAAGCTTATGTTTTTAAGGCTAAAAGTTTTATAGTTCTTGTTTAAGTCTTTTATGTTTAAAATATAATCCATAATTTTCTCCCGTTAGTATTCTTCATCAAAAAGAAGCTTTACGATTTCTAAAAATTCTTTTTGTGTTATTTTTAGCCTTTTTGCCTCATCTATAGCCTCGGCTATCTTTTCTTCGATTATACATGTTCCTGCTTCTTTGAGCCTTTCAGGATTTTGATAGGCTACAAAGGAGCCCTTTCCTTGAACCGAATCTATAAAGCCGTCTCTTTCCAATTCGTCGTAAGCCCTCTTGGTTGTAATAACCGAAATTTGTAAATCCTTTGCCAATGTCCTTATAGAGGGAAGGGGTGCTCCTTCTTCTATTTCTCCGTTTAGAATTGCCTTTTTTATAGCAGAATATACCTGTTCGTATATGGGAGCTTGGGATGAATTGGATATAATTATTTTTAGAATTTCCTTTACCTCTTTGAAAAAAATAGCGGCGCCTAATGTATATATAGTATATACTGTATATAAACACTTGTCAAGACCTAAAAAGAAATTTTATAAAACTAAGTAAATACATTTCCCTCTTCTCTTTTTTCTTAAATTTTGA
This sequence comes from Treponema denticola ATCC 35405, assembly GCF_000008185.1. NCBI lineage: Bacteria > Pseudomonadati > Spirochaetota > Spirochaetia > Treponematales > Treponemataceae > Treponema > Treponema denticola. The sequence goes on along the minus strand of NC_002967.9, from coordinate 1,920,995 downwards.
TACATTATAAGGCATATGTTAGATTCTATAATTAAAATTCTTTTCGGTTCAAAGCATGAGCGGGATATTAAGGCCATGCTCCCGATTTTACACAAGATAAACGAAAAAGAGGCTTGGGCTCTTTCTCTCTCCGAGGAGGAGTTTAAGGCAAAAACGGATGAGTTTAGGGAACGCTATCAAAAAGGGGAATCATTGGATTCTTTTATCCCCGAAGCCTTTGCCCTTGCACGGGAAGCTGCCAGGCGTATCTTGGGAGAGCGTCCATACGATGTTCAGATTTTAGGCTCCCTTGTTCTTCATTCCGGTAAGATTGTTGAAATGAAAACGGGTGAGGGTAAGACCCTTATGAGCGTTGCAGCCGCCTACTTAAACAGCCTTACAGGGAAGGGTGTCCATATTGTAACTGTAAACGATTACCTTGCAGAACGTGATGCCGATTGGATGAGACCCGTTTATTCTTATCTGGGTGTAAGTGTCGGTGTTATTCTTTCCAATATGGAAAACGATGCCCGCCGTATAGAATATAACTGTGATATAACCTACGGTACCAATAACGAGTTCGGCTTTGATTACCTCCGCGACAATATGCAGATGAGGCTCAAGGACAAGACCCAAAGAGAATTTTCTTTTGCAATCGTAGACGAAATCGACTCTATCTTGATAGACGAGGCTAGAACTCCCTTGATTATTTCGGGAGCTGCCGAAGACGATACTCAGCGCTTTTTTGAAGTTGACCGCCTCATAGGTCAATTAAAAGAAGTCGAAAAAAATCCCGAAACGGGCGAATATCCGAATGAGCTTGAGGGAGAAGAAGTTATCGGGGATTATACGATAGACGAAAAAAGTAAGAGGGTTTCTTTTACCGATTCAGGTATGCTCCATATTCAGGATATCCTTCAAAGGCAGGGACTTATCAAAAGCGGGAACCTCTTTGATGAAGAAAACTTTGAATATATTCACTATTTTACCCAATCGGTAAGGGCTCATGTTCTTTTCCATATTGATGTGGACTATGTTATTCAGGATGGTCAGGTACAGATAGTAGACGAGTTCACAGGCCGTGTTTTAGAGGGCCGCCGTTATTCGGACGGGCTCCATCAAGCTATTGAAGCTAAGGAGCATATTAAAATCGCTCAAAGGAACAGAACCCTTGCGACCATTACATTCCAAAACTTTTTTAGAATGTACGATAAACTTTCGGGCATGACCGGTACTGCAGATACGGAAGCCGTTGAGTTTACAAAGATTTATAACTTGGATGTTGTCGTTATCCCGACAAACCTCCCTGTTGCCCGAAAAGACGAACACGATGTAATCTACCTAAACGAAAACGATAAATTTGAAGCCCTTTGTACCGAAATAAGCGAGGCTTATAAGAGGGGGCAGCCCGTCCTCGTAGGTACGGTTTCTATCGAAAAATCTGAGCTTATTTCAAAACTCTTAACAAAGAGAGGCGTAAGACACGAGGTTTTAAACGCCAAAAATCACGAGAGGGAAGCTCTTATAATTGCAGAAGCCGGAGCAAAGGGTTCCGTTACCATAGCCACCAATATGGCGGGACGAGGTACGGATATTAAGCTGGGCGGAAGTCCCGAAATGAGGGCTAAAAAACGCACTGGCACAAATCCCAATCCGGATTATTATGAAAAGGTTCTTGCCGAAGAATATGCAAAATGGCAAAGCGATTATAATGAGGTAAAAGAACTCGGAGGCCTTTACGTAATAGGTACGGAGCGTCATGAAAGCCGCCGAATCGATAATCAGCTTCGAGGCCGTTCGGGCCGTCAAGGAGATCCGGGACGCTCCAAGTTCTTCCTTTCCCTCGATGATGACCTGATGAGGCTTTTCGGAGGCGAAAACTTAAAAAATGTTATGTCCAAGATAGGAATGAGGGCAGGGGAACCCATCGAGCATCCTTGGATAAATAAGAGCATCGAAAAGGCTCAGACAAAGGTAGAAAACCGCAACTTCGATATTCGAAAACATTTGTTGGAATATGACGATGTACTGAACGAACAGCGCTCTTTTATCTATGAGCAGCGAAATGCAATCCTTGAAGATGAAAATCTTATCGAGCGTATTTACGCAACCCTCGAAGAATTTATAAGCGAAAAATTCGATGAGTATAGTTCAAGCTCAAAGGCCGAAAAAGAAGAAAGAGCCCGTCTTATAAAAGATATCTTTAGAGAAAAGTTTTCCTATACTCTGACCGAAGAAGATTTTGCAAATATCGACAAAAAAAATCATGAAGAAGAGATAAACGAATTTGTAGAGCATTTTACAAAGGAGCTTAAAGAAAAAGAAGCTCTTGCAGGTAAAGAAAACCTGAACATGTTTATCCGCTACCAATACTTGCAGGCTATAGACAAAAAATGGCTCGACCATCTTGAAAATTTGGAATCCTTGCGTGAGGCAGTTTATCTTCGCTCCTACGGACAAAAAAATCCTTTAACCGAATACAAACTTGAAGGATTCGATATTTTTTATTCCATGCTTGACGATATAAGAATCGAAATAGCCTCCCGTCTTGTCCGTGTTCAAATCAGTACGGAAGAAGAAGCCCATGCTTCACGCCAAATGCGTTCCATTCAGGGAAATGCCCAGCACAATTCGATGGGAAGTTTTTCAGGTTCAGGTCATGGAATGGGACCCACAGCCCTTTCTGCACGAAGCCGTCCTGAAAATGCTCAGGTTGTGCGTACAGTTCCCAAGGTCGGAAGGAACGATCCATGTCCATGCGGCAGCGGAAAAAAATACAAATACTGCTGCGGAAAAAACGGTTAATGGGAATTTGGAATGAAAAAAAAACTTGCGGTGCTGGTTTCGGGAAACGGGTCTAATCTTCAAGCCGTAATTGACGGAATAAAAAACGGCTCCATTGATTATAAGATTGAGGCTGTGGTTTCAAACAAAAAAGAAGCCTTTGCCCTCAGCCGTGCCGAAAGGGAGGGAATAAAGACTATTTATCTTCCTTTTAAAAAAGGCTCATCTCGAAATGAATATGATGCTCTCCTTGCCGAAAAGGTTAAAGAGTTTAAGCCCGATTATGTTTTATTATTAGGCTGGATGAGAATTTTAACTGACAGCTTTATAGCTACGTTTAAGGATAGGCTTATAAATCTTCATCCGGCCCTGCCCGGAACTTTTCCGGGGACGGAGGCTATCGAAAGGCAGTACGAAGCCTTTATGAAGGGAGAAATCTCCCGCTGCGGGATTATGACCCACTTTGTCCCGGATGAAGGAGTAGATTCGGGGCCTGTGATTTTTACTGAGGAAGTTCCGGTTTTTCAAGGAGACAGGCTTGAAGATTTTGAAAAAAGAGTGCATGAGGCGGAACATCGCCTTGTAATAAAAACGCTAAAATTTTTATCAAAGGTTTGATAAGCATGGAGAGAAGATTATGGGATTGGTATTGGCATCGGTTTCCGATAAGACAGGTTTAAAGGATTTTGCATTCCGCTTAAAAGCGGCAGGTTATGATTTTATTGCCTCAGGAGGAACGGCAAAGACCTTACAAGAGGCCGGCATTAAAGTAAAAGAAGTTTCGGAATACACCTCTTCTCCCGAAATTTTAGGCGGGAGGGTTAAAACTCTTCATCCTATGATTCATGGCGGTATTTTAGCCCGCGATACAAAAGAGGATAGGGCAGAGCTAAAAGCTCTCGGCTTTAGCGGCATAGACATTGTAATAGCCAACCTATACCCCTTTGAAAAAACTATCAGTTCCCCCGATTCAACTGAAAGCGATTGCATCGAAAACATAGACATAGGCGGTGTAGCTCTTTTAAGAGCTGCCGCAAAAAACTATTCCCGCGTTACTGTTATCTGCGATCCGGCCGACTATGACGAAGTTTCTTCCGAAATTGAAAAGACGGGAGAGATTTCTCTTTCTTTACGCAAAAGACTGGCAATAAAGGCCTTTGACCTTTGTACCCGCTACGATGCTGCAATAACTTCTTGGCTTAGCGGGCTAAGCCGGCTTAGCGGGGGTATAGAAGAAAAAACCTCTCTTACCCTGTGTGCTTATCCCGGTCAGGATTTGCGTTACGGGGAAAACCCTCATCAAAAAGCTTGGCTCTATACAAACGAACCTAAGGCCGGTCCCTTGGGAGGAAAGGTCTTACAGGGAAAGGCTCTTTCCTATAACAATATCCTCGATGCCGACGCCGCATGGAGGGCTGTTTCTATGTTTACAAAACCTGCAGCCGTTGTGGTAAAGCACCTTACCCCTTGCGGCCTTGCCGAAATAAATGAAGAACCTGCAAAAAGCTCTTCATCTTCTTTGCCTAATTCGGAAGTTTCTCTTGCTTTAAGGGCAGCAATCGACTGCGATCCCGTTTCGGCCTTTGGAAGTATAATCGCCTTAAACCGTCCCTTCGATAAGGCTTCCGTTGAAGCCCTTGGAGCCTTATTTGTTGAGTGCATCATTGCTCCTCTTTTTACCGAAGAAGCAAAAGAACTTTTATCCGGCAAAAAAAACTTACGCTTAATCGAGGCTCCCATCCTTCAAGAAAAAGAGCCGTATGAATATAAGTCTGTCTTGGGCGGCTTTTTAAAGCAAGAAAAAGACTTGGGAGACCCCGAAGGTACTGAATATAAAGACGCAGCGGAAAGAAAGGCTGAGCCTTTTGAAAGGGCTCTTTTACAATTTGCCATGAAGGCTTGTACTATGGTTAAGTCCAATGCCATTTTGCTCGCAGCCCCGATAGACTTGTCAAATCCCCAAAAAGGTTTTTGTTCCGTCGGCATAGGCTGCGGTCAGCCCAACAGGGTAGATGCTGCCCGCCAAGCAATAGAAAGAGCCGGCGAAAGAGTTAAAAACTCTGTCCTAGCCTCCGATGCCTTTTTCCCCTTTCCCGACACAATCGAGGAAGCTGCAAAAGCCGGCATAAAAGCCGTAATCCAGCCCGGCGGCTCAATCCGCGATTACTTAAGCATCGAAGAATGTAACAAACACGGAATGGCCATGCTGATAACAGGCGTAAGACATTTTAAGCATTAGAAATTTTTAATACGAGATTTTTTTTATGATATTATCTTTTTGACGCCAGTTTTTGTTTACGCGGACTTGAAGATCCAATTGAACCTTGTAGGGAAAAATTTTACGCAGTTCGGCCATGGATTTTATCCTTATACTCTTAATTACTGCGGCTCCCTTGCCTATGAGCATAGCCTTTTGGCTTTCTTTTTCGACATAGAGGAAGGCTCGAACCCAGAGTTCTTTGCCGTTTTTATGCATTTCGGCATCTTCTACGCCTGCATAGAGGGCGTGAGGAATTTCTTCCCTTGTGTGAAGAATAGCCTGTTCCCTTATAATCTCCGTAATCCTAAAGACTACATCCTGATCGGTGTAGATGTCTTCGGGGTAGAGGGCTTCCCCTTCGGGGAGGAGCTCTATGAGGAGGGAAAGAATTTCGTTTATGCCCTCATCCTTTAGGGCGGAAATTTCAAAGATTCTTTCTTGCGGAATATCGGGTAAGAGGCTTAAAAGCTCTTTTTTTACAAGGTCTGCTTTCGAGGATTTGAGGTCGGCTTTGTTTAGGCCTATTACGGTTTTGTTTTGCAGGGGGATAAGAAGAGAACAGATATTTTTTTCTTCCTCTCCGAATTCCCGTGAAAGGTCTATCAGATATAAAACAGCATCCCCTTCTTCTAAGCGGGTTTTAGCAATTTCTTGAAGTTTTAGGTTTAATTTTTTTTCGGATTTGTGGTAGCCGGGGGTATCTATAAAAACTATTTGTCCCTTGGTAGTGTTTACGATACCCCTGATTGCGTTTCGGGTGGTTTGCGGAATTGCTGAGACAATCGAAACCTTTTCGCCTGAAGCCGTATTTAAAAATGTAGACTTTCCGGCTGAAGGGCGGCCTATTATCGTTACAACTCCGCTGTTCATTTTATGCGCTTTGGCATCCTTCGCAAGATGTGCAAGAGTTAAACTTTACCTTGTTTTCGGTAAGCACAAGTACCTTTGTCGGGCAGCCTTCAACACACTTATTGCAGGAATCGCAAAGAGTATAATCTACCTTGGGTATTCCGTCTATTACCTTGATAGCTCCCGTAGGACAATTCTTTTCGCACTTCATGCACTTTATGCAGCCTCGTTTACAGTTTTTCATAATTTGAGGCTTACGCGGGTTTCTGCATGAACAGAGGGCTATAGCTCCTTTTTGATCTTTAGGAACTGTTGTTAGGACATGCTGCGGACACAGGGCCACACAGACAGCGCAGCCCGTACACTTATCATAGTCTACCTCAGGAAGTCCGTTTTCTTTGATATGAATGGCATCAAAGGGGCATGCACGTTCACAGTCTCCAAGGCCTATACAACCCCAGTCACATTCCTTTGTTCCGTTAATTGAAATTTTTGCGGCCTTACAGGTTTTTACGCCTACATAGTCGCACTTGTCTCGGCAAACATCATGAGAGCCTTGGCATGTCAAAACCGCAACTCTTGCGGAAGCTGAGGCATTAACTCCCATTATCTTTCCTATGGCCTCGGCAACAGGGGCTGCTCCTACAGGGCATCCGTTTACGGGTGCATCTCCTGCGGCAACTGCTGCTGCAAATCCGTCACAGCCGGGATAACCGCAGGCACCGCAGTTTGCTCCCGGAAGAACCTCTCTTACGGCTGCAGCCGTTTTATCCGGTTCTACATAAAAGATTTTCTTAAAAAAGCCCAGCAAAAGGCCCAACAAAAGAGACAATACCAGCGATACGGCCAAGGTCAATAAAATAATATTCATGCATACTCCAATAAAACTTTATTTCCCTTGTATAATGCCATATTTTTACATTTTGTGCAAGTAATGGGTTTTAAAAATACTTTAAGAAAATGGTAATAAAATTTGAAAATTGACATAATCTTATTTTTTCATTATAATGAGCCCTATGTTAAATCCTGAAAATATACGCAATTTTTGTATTGTAGCTCACATAGACCACGGTAAGTCTACCTTATCCGATAGGCTTATCGAAAAGACTAAGATAATCGATGAGCGCTATCACCGCAATCAGATGACCGATGATATGGACATAGAGCGGGAGCGGGGCATTACCATAAAAAGCCATGCCGTCCGAATTCCTTATACGGCTAAGGACGGTAAAAACTATGTTTTAAACTTTGTAGATACGCCCGGACACGTAGACTTTTCCTATGAGGTTTCGCGTGCCATAGCTTCTTGTGAGGGGGCCATCTTAATTGTAGATGCCACTCAGGGCGTTGAATCCCAAACCCTTTCAAATATGTATCTTGCCCTTGAGCATGACTTGGAAATTCTCCCCGTCATAAACAAGATAGATTTACCTGCGGCCGATATAGATGCTGCAAAACATCAGATAGACCATGACCTGGGACTTGATTCCGATGCGGCTGTGGCCGTTTCTGCAAAGACAGGCGAAAATATCGATGCTCTTTTTGAAGCTATTATAACAACCTTTCCGCCTCCCAAGGGTTCAAGGGATAATCCATTACAGGCCCTTATCTTCGATTGTCACTACGACCCTTATCGGGGAGTTGTAGTCCATGTACGTGTTTTTGAAGGAATGATAAAACCCGGAATGACTATCCGCTTTATGAATACCGGAGGCGAATACAAGGTAGAAGAAACGGGAACCTTTGTCCTAGACCTTGTAAAGCAGGATTCATTGCAGGCCGGAGAAGTAGGCTATATAATTGCAGGCATTAAAACCGTTTCGGATGTAGGTGTAGGAGATACCATCACCGATGCAGCCGCTCCGTGCAAGGCCCCATTATCCGGTTTTAAAGAAGTAAAGCCCGTAGTTTTTTCTTCCGTCTATCCTACGGATACAAACGATTATGAGGAGCTCCGCGAATCTTTTGAAAAATTAAAACTGAACGATGCAAGTTTAACGTGGGAAAAGGACTCTTCCCTTGCCCTCGGCCACGGTTTTAGGTGCGGCTTTTTGGGCCTTCTTCATCTTGAAATCGTACAAGAAAGGTTGGAAAGAGAATTCGATCAGTCGGTTATTTTTACGGCTCCCTCGGTACGCTATAAACTTACCATGCGTACGGGAGAAGAAATTATTTGCGATAACCCTGCCGATTATCCCGACGAGGGACTTATAGCCTCGGCTGAAGAGCCCTATATAAAGGCAACGCTTATAACGCCTACAAATTATCTTGGAAATGTTATGTCCCTCTGTATGGAAAAGAGGGGAGTGCAGACCAATATGACTTACTTGGACGAAAAAAGGGTTGAAATGACCTACGAGATGCCCTTAGCCGAGGTCTTGTTTGATTTTTATGACAGGCTTAAAAGCATAAGCCGCGGTTATGCTTCATTTGATTATGAGGTTATAGAAACCCGTCCTACCGATTTGGCAAAGATAGATATTTTAATTAACGGAAAGCCGGTTGACGCCCTCGCCCAGCTTGCATATAAACCGAGCGCCTATGACAAGGCTCGTCTTGTCTGCGAAAAACTTAAAGACGAAATTCCGCGTCAACAGTTTAAGATACCGATTCAGGGAGCTATCGGAAGTCAGATAATAGCCAGAGAGACAATTTCGGCCTTGCGTAAGGATGTTCTTGCCAAATGTTACGGAGGTGACATCACCCGAAAGCGAAAACTTCTCGAAAAGCAAAAGGAAGGAAAAAAGCGCATGAAGATGATAGGCGATGTAGAGCTCCCGCAGTCCGCATTCTTAGCAGTATTGAAGACTAAGGAAGATTAAATTATTAGGGGGAGAGAACACCCCGTTCAGAGCAGGGTTTAGCCTTGAAGCTCTGCTGGCTGTACTCTCCCCCTATAACCCCCTCTTTTTCCCGCACTGCCAAAGGGGTATCCCCTTTGGAAACCCCGCTTTATTACAAATTTTATGGTTTATTTTTTGGTTGAGATGAATACAAAGGAGGTTGGGTGAAATTACAGTTTTTCGATTTCGGATTCGGTAAGACCTGTAACTTGCATAATTTTTTGCAACGAGTCCCCCAGCTGTTTTAATATTTTAGCCGTTTCTCGCTTATTTTCATAAATACCCTTATACCTAGCGTCCATTTCAAAAGTAGACATTAACCTGTATTCTTGCCTTGCTTGTTCGTTTTGTTTTACTGTTTGTATCATTTCTTCTATCCTCCTTGTAAATTCACTTTTTGCCTTACCTGTTTTAAGGTATTCTAAAAATTCCTTTAATTCTTTGTCTTTGGCGTCCTTAAAAGCCTCTGAATTTATTATAACCTTTTTTGTTCCATCTTGTAAAGATGTGTTTTTATCTTCAAGACAGATGTTTTCAAAAGTATAAACAGGTCTATTTTTGCCTATAACATCAAATAAACAAATAAAAATTACAAAGCTGTCATTTAAATCGCTATAGAAATTCCCTTTATCCAAGAACGAAATATCAATGGCTGCTTGGTAGAACCTCATTCTTTTAAGTATATTCTTCTCGTTGCTTACCTGCATTCCCACATCATAAAATTTACCGTTTTCTGTCTGCACTAAAACATCAAACCTTACGGATTTTGCCTGTTCGTATGTGTTAATATTGTGCTGTACCGAAATATAGGCAATCTTACCTATTGTGTCGGCCAATATCATCTCAATGAGCCTTTTACACAAATCCGGATTTTGCATAACTTTACAGAACATGAAGTCATCCTGTAGTGTTAAATCTTCAAATTTTTTTAGCATTTGTTTATCTCGCCTCCTCATTATATTTATAAGAATTATTTGAAAAAAATAGTAAATTATAAAAATATTTCTATAAATTGAATTAAAATTAAATTGTAAAAATCGGACTCAGGATGTCCATGGTTCCAAACTTCGAGAGTTTTGCGCAAGCAAAACTCTAAGATTAAAAATGTGCATGGATGTACATTCCCCAACCGCCATGGACGGCGGTGGTTTCAAACTTCGAGAGTTTGCGCTTGCCGCAAACTCTAAGATTAAAAATGTGCATGGACGCACATTTTTAATCCACCCCCTTTTTCTTTTCCCAAAAGAATGATATAATCGCTTGTTGTTTTAATAAATAATTTTTTAAGGATGGGAACAATTTATGAGCAAAAAGACCACCGATATTATTGTTATAGGTTTTGCTTTATTTGCTATGTTTTTAGGAGCCGGAAACTTGATATTTCCGCCTACTTTGGGACACTTATCGGGAAAGGATTGGATTTTTTCTCTTTTAGGTTTTTTGGTAACGGGAGTCGGAATGCCCGTTTTGGGTATCATATCCATGGGAAAATGCGACGGACATCTTTCCAATTTTACTAAAAATATAAACCAGTTATTCGGAACTTTTTTTATAATCTTTGTTATGCTTATAATAGGGCCGCTTTTTGCCATTCCCAGAACTGCAGCTACTACTTATGAAATAGCTATCAGACCCAACTTCGGGATAAGCTCTGTTCTATCGTCCTTTATATTCTTTGCGATTACTCTTTTCTTTGTTTTAACCCCTAATAATGTTATAGATAGGGTAGGAAAGTTTTTAACGCCTGCCTTGATAGCCGTTTTAGGTCTCTTGGTTATAAAGGGCTTTATTACTCCCATAGGTAGGCCCTCAGATCCTTCAGTCGATAAGATATTTTTAAGAGGCTTTAAAGAAGGCTATCAAACTATGGACGCTCTAGGCTCTATGATATTGGCCACAATAGTTATTTCAAGTATCAGTGCAAAAGGCTACACGGAAAAAAAATCTCTTTTAAAGATGACTATCTGGACGGGGCTTATTGCATGTATAGGCTTAGGTCTTGTTTACGGAGGCCTTGTATATGTTGGAGCAACAGGAAGTGCCGTCTTACCCGATAATCTTTCACGAACCGAAATTGTAGTTCAATCCAGTGAGATATTATGGGGAAGGGGAGGCCGAATAGTTTTAGGTTTGGCAATAGGTTTGGCCTGTTTAACTACCTCAATCGGTCTTACCGCAACTGCAGGAGAGTATTTTTCCAAAAGATTTAAAGACGATATAAGCTACCGTGCCACCGTTATCATTATCTGTGTCGTAAGTTTTTTCCTTTCAAACTTCGGAGTAGATAATATTATCTCTATTGCAGGTCCTATTTTGGAAATTATTTATCCTGTAGCGATTGTGTTGATAGTTTTAAATTTGTTTGCAGAATTTATACCGAACAAGTACTTTTTTCATGGTGCAGTAATAGGCACTCTTTCGATAAGTATCCTCCAAGGCTGGGTTGCGGCTCAAGAGCTTATCAACAACTTACTTATTAAACTTGAAGCCTTTCCGGCAATGGATCAAGTGGGTATGAGTTTTAATACTACCATCAATGTATTAAAGACCCTCCCCTTTGAAGGTATAGGATTCCCATGGCTCCTTCCTGCTTTGGGTCTTTCTCTCTTATTCGGATTTGGTTATATTATTATGCAAAAGACAGAAAAAGCACCCTCAATGAAGAGGGAATCTCAAAAAAAGGATGAATAATGGCTGAGATAGAAAAAGTTAATTTATTGGATTTGGATGAAGAAGATTACGATACGGTTTTAGCTCCTGATATTCAGTTTAGCGGTAAGATAGAGTGTAAAAAACCGTTTATGATTAAGGGGCATGTGGAGGGCTTTTTGGTTTCCACAAGCGATGTAACCGTTGATGAAAATTCTGTTGTTAAGGCCAATATCAGGGCTGACAGGGTTGTGATCAAGGGGGCGGTTGAAGGTAATGTTTTGGCCGATACTATGGTGCATGTTTTTTCTTGCGGAAAACTGATAGGCGATGTTACGGCTCCGGAAGTCGTTCTTGAAAGTGGCTGCGTATTTAACGGTATTTGTACCATGACAAAGGATAAGCAATTTGGAAGATAAAAAAACAAAAATTAATTTTATCTTTAAATTTACTCTTGTTTTTTTTATGCTGTGTTGGGCTCCTCTTTTTTCTCAAAATAAGCCTGATGCTCTGGTCTTGTATAAGAACGGCCGCTATGCCGAAGCTATTGCCGTCTGTGAGGCCGAAATTAAGCAGTCTCCCAATAATTTGGACAGTTATGTTGTAATGACATGGGCTCTCTTGGCTGACGGACAATACCAAAAAACCTATGATATGGCCTTAGCCGGACGTAAAATTGCACAAACCGATCCTCGTCTTATAGCAACTCAGGCTGAGGCCTGTTATTATTTGGGTAAAAATTCCGAAGCCCTTAAACTTTTTCAAGATTATATTTCTTATGCTCCCAATGGAGTGCGTATTTCTTCTTCCTATTATTTTATGGGAGAAATATATTTGAGAATGGCAAAGTACAGGCATGCCGACATTTCTTTTTCCGTAGCCGTAACCCTTGATTCCTTTAACAGTCTTTGGTGGGTTCGTTTAGGCTATGCCAGAGAGCAGATAAAAGAATACCGTTATTCCCTTGAAGCCTACAATAAGGCCTTGAGCTTAAACAAAAACCTTGTTGATGCTCAAAAGGGGCGTGAAAGGGTTCTGCAGCGTTTTTAATCTATGAGTAATTTTTTTTCGGTTAGAATAGAAACGCTCGGTTGCCGCTTAAATCAGGTAGAATCCGAGGCTCTTGCCGTCCGTTTTGCCGAATGCGGTTTTGACGTGTTTTCAAAAGAAGCAGAGACTTCAATTTTGCCTGTAAAACTGTGTATTGTAAATACCTGTACGGTTACGGGAAAGGCGGAACAAAAAGCCCGCCGTCTTATCCGGCTTTTACTAAAGGAGCATGAAGAGTCTGTCATCCTTGTTACAGGCTGCTATGCAGAACTTGAAGCCGATTCTATCGAAAAAATAAATAAAAGAATTATAGCCTTTTCGGGCAAAAAAAAAGATGAGCTTGATGGACTTCCTCAGTTTTTAAAAGATTCCTGCCTTAAAAATAAAGATTTAAAAGAAGATACCGTTAATCTTAAAAAAAATCTTCTTATTTTTCGAAATGAAATATATGCAAAAGAAGATCAACAGGATAAATCTTTTTTGCTAAAGGAAACGGAAAGAAGAAAGTCAATGTTTAAGCTGAGCTCTCCCGTTTTTGTTTTTCATTCCAGAGCCAGTTTAAAAATACAAGACGGATGTAATAATGCTTGCGCCTATTGCAGAATAAGGCTTGCACGCGGTACTTCCGTTTCCCTGCCTGCTGAAGAAGCCGTAAGGCGGATAGTTCAAATAGAAAAAAACGGAGCCGCAGAGGTTGTTTTGTCGGGTGTAAATTTATCCCAATATAGGGACGAAACCTATGGAGGCTTTGCGAATCTTTTGGCCAAGCTTTTGGAAAATACAAAAAAAATAAGGCTCCGTATTTCGAGCATGTATCCCGAATGTGTAGATGACGGCATTTTAGAAATTGTAGCAAATAAAAGGATTTGCCCTCATTTTCATCTTTCGATACAGTCGGGAAGCGATAAAATTTTAAAGGCTATGAATAGGCCCTATAGGGAGGCCGACATCAGAATGGCGATAAATAATTTGCGCAAGGCAAAGGATAATCCTTTTATCGGATGCGATATTATTACCGGTTTTCCTTCCGAGACGGAAGAGGATTTTTTACAAACATTTAAGATGTGTGAAGATTTAAAGATTCCCGGTATCCATGTTTTTCCTTTTTCGGCCCGCCCGGGAACAAAGGCTTTTTCGATGAGACCTAAGGTTCCTGAAAGAGAAGCAGGTAGAAGGGCTTCGCTTCTTTCGGAATTGAGCGGAAAAAACTATCAAAGTTATTTGGCCTCTTGTAACGGAAAGTTGTTTTTTGGTGTTATCGAAAAACCTCAAAACAATGAGGATTTGAGGATTGTAACCGAAAATTATCTAAGTCTTCCTTTAGTAGTGAACAAGAAAGCCGAAAACTATAAGGGCGGAGAGGGTCTTTTTGTTGTCATAAAGGATGGAAATGCATATCTTGCGGATTAATGTATTTTATGATAAAATTATTTGGAAGCTTAATAAAGATATAAGGAATTTGAGCGGAGGTAAAAATGAAGAAAGTAATTGCGTTTTTGTTTTTGTGTATAATTGTTGGTTCGGCGTGTTTTGCACAGATTTCTATGCCTGAACCGGTTACTCCCTCATATGTTTCTCCCCGCATAAGCGGATTGGGGGCCCCTTTTACAACATATCAGGCCGGAACCGAGACATTGTTTACAAACCCGGCTATATTTCCTTTTTTGACCAAACGTTGGTCGGCAGGAAAGATTGCTCTCCATGCAAATGAAGATAGTTTTGGAGGTTTTGGTTCTATCTTTGCCTCTGAAAAACTAAAGACCCTTGCGGAATATCTTTACAAAGGTGACAGTAAGTATTTTGACTTTTCTGCTACAGGCCCTTTAGCCCTAAGCTTAGCCGATAGGAATTTTGCGGTAGGCCTTTTTAATAGAACCGTTTTTCATGCTGATGTACAAAATACTATAATGAAAAAACTTTTAATAGGAGAAGAGCTTTTAGTAACCGGAGGCTACGGTATCTGTCTTTATGACGATGATGTTAATAAGGTATCGCTGGGCTTTCAGATGAAGGGCTTTTTTCAAACATTTTCTTATGCTTTGAATAAGAGCAAGGCAGATATGACTTTGGCTGTGAATTCAGGCTTAAAGGATTTAAATATTGTTTTAGCTAGCGGTATCGGTTTGGATGCAGGTTTTTTATATAAGTATGACAACTACTTTTTTTTAGGTATTACATGTAAAGATGCTTATACTCCGGTCTTTTTAACCCCTTATAATAATTTTTCCGATTATAAAAAGGCAATTACGGCAGGTAAAACACAATATAAAACTCTTTTGCCTAATTTGAGTGCCGGCATAGGCTCAATGCCTGTTTTTGACGATGTATGGACTACCGTTTCTTCATGGTCATTTTATCTTGATTATCAGAATATTCTCGAGCCGATTTTTAACAAAAATAGGAGTCCTCTGCTCAACCTAGCCTTTGGAACCGAAATAGTTTTTCACAAGGTTTTAAGTTTTAGGTTGGGTATGCATGAACTTTACCCTCATTTGGGAGTCGGTCTTGATTTTACCTATTTTCAGATAGATTTTTCTGCCTTTTTAAAGGAACTGGGTAATAAACCTTGGGAAAAGCAAAAAATAGGCTTGGATTTTGCTTTTTCATTTGAATATTGATTTTTAACGTAATTTATTTTTAGGAATTCTTATGTCTTTTAAATTAAAATCAGGCAGCCGTATTAGAATTCTATCACGGCTTGCTCTTCTTTCAGCCACCCTCTTATGGGGAAGTACCTTTGTTGCAGTAAGCAGCACAAACGATTTTTTCAAGCCCAACTTCTTATTGGCTTGTCGTTTTTTGCCTGCCTGTCTGATTCTTTGTGCCGTGTTCTTTAAGCGTTTAAAACAGCTTGATAAGCGTTATGTAAAGGCCGGAATGATTTTAGGGCTGATTATGTTTGCCGGTTATTCTTTGCAGGCCATTGCAATTACTACTGCAGGGGGGCTTCCCGGCCGAAGCTCTTTTTTGGTGGCTACCTATTGTGTTTTGGTTCCCTTTGTAAACGCTGTGGTTTTAAAAAAAAGGCCGGACAAATTCAATCTTTTTGCTGCCTTTCTTTGTTTTGCGGGAATCCTTGCAATTTCGATGCCGGATTTGATTTCGGAAAGCCAAAAGGGGATAAACTGGGGAGATGTTCTTTCCCTTATAAGCAGTTTTATATTTGCCGTATACATAGTTCTTCTTCCTAAATTTATGGAAGAACTCGATGTTCCCCTAATAACGCTAACTCAATTTGCTTTTGCAGGAACTTATGCCCTTATTTTTTCTCTTTTGTTCGAGGACAATTCCAATACCGTTTGGAATTATCAGTCTGTTTTTACGCTTGTTTATTTAACCGTTCTTTGTACGGCCCTCTGCGTTCTGCTTCAAGCTGTGGGGCAAAAGAACACGCCTCCGACTACGGCAGCCCTTATTTTTTCTCTTGAATCCGTGTTCAGTATCTTTCTTTCGATAATGCTCACCGACGAAAAATTTACGCCTGCTTTAGCCCTAGGTTGTTCCTTTATCTTTATTGCAATTATAATCTCCGAAACAAAGCTTTCGTTTTTAAAAAAGAAATCGGTAGAAGTAAACTGCTAAGCACGTCAAGAACGAAAAGGCTTTTGATAAATTTACCTTACGTTATACTTACAAGGTTCAATATATTTTTCCATCATCGATTTATCGACACCTCGTTTTTTGATCATTTCGCTGTAGAATTCACCGCTTTTTTTGATGGTCCTTTCTTGAGTTTCGTAATTACAGTGTACAAGGCCGAAACGGGCGGCTTCTCCTTCTTTCCACTCGAAGTTATCGATAAAGCACCAATGATAATAGGCTTCAAAGGGGAGGGGAGATTCGCTTATAAGCTTTAGGTGATCATAAATATAGCGGCATCTAAACTCATCCTTATTGTCGCAGGTTCCGTTTTCGCTTATGACTATCGGAAGGGGAAGGCAGTTATAGCAGGTTTGAGCGCACTCGATTAGGCCCAAGGGATAAATATCCCAGCCTAAATCGTTTTTAGGCGTGTTTTCAAAGGCCTTGTAAGAAAGTCCCCTTACTGCCTGCCTTGAATAATAGTTGATAGCTATAAAATCTACATAGTTTTTCTTTTTTATGTTTAGGATATTTTTAAATGGGAATGAAAACTCTCCTTTAAAACAGGCTTCCATAATTCCGTCTTGGAAAATTTTGCTTATTCTTTTTGCCGCTCTTTGATCGGCTTTTCTATTCTTATCCTTTGGGTGGAAGGCCTGCATGTGGTGGGCAAAACTTACTCTTGTATCCGTAAGACCTTTTTCTTTGCGTATTTCATGGATTAGATCGTAGGCTTTGCAGTGTGCGGCTATGAGGACGTTCATTACCTTTAGAGTTTTTGCAATCGATTTTTTTTCGGGCGGCCAAAGGCCTAAAAAAAAGGACTGAACTGCATAGACATTCGGCTCATTTATTGTAACATAGTCGCTGCAAAGATTCCCAAGCTCGCTTATGCAGGTCTTTACATAATTTAAAAAAACTTCGACATTTTCTTTTTTTGTAAAGCCTCCCGAGTTCTCAAACCACATAGGATGGCTGAAGTGGTAAAGGCTTATTAAGGGTCTTATACCTGCTTTTTTTAAAAGGCTTAATTCTTCCTTGTAGTGGTCAATGGCTTTAGTGTCGAACTTTCCTTTTTCAGGCTCAATGCGTGCCCATTCTAAGGACATGCGGTAAGTTTGAATTCCCATCTTTTTTAAAAGTTCGGTGTCTTTTTCAACCTTTTCGTAGTGCATATTTGCACGGGCTACATCAGAGCCGTCATTTGTCATTTTGCGGTCACAAAAATCGTTCCAGTTGGAATTTACCCTTCCTCCCTCAATTTGGGTAGAAGCCGTAGCAACCCCAAGTAAAAAATTTTCTTTTAACTTAAACATCATTTTCTCCAGGAATTTTTTTACGATAAAAGTCCACGATGGATCTTCCATATACCCTTTCATCGCTTTTTGTCAAAGAGCCTATTGTTTGAGGCATAGCCTTTTCGGATGGCCTGTGCATCATCACAAGGCCTCCTTCTTTTAATATTTTTGATTCTTCTATTTTTTCGAGAAGTTCTATGTGAAATTTATAGGGAAAGGGAGGGTCGAGGTAGATAATATCAAATGATTCCTTAGCTCTTTTTATAAATGTTTCTGCAGGCATCCTTTTACATTCAAGCTTTTTATCTGCCATTGAAACGTTTTTTAATAAAACGGGGAATTTATCGGCATCTTTTTCTACAAGATAGACAGGGTAGGCTCCGCGCGAGTAGGCTTCCAAACCGCAGACTCCTGAGCCCGTAAAAAGGTCTAAAAAAGAAAGACCTGAAAGGTCTCCAAGTATGGAAAAAACAGACTCCCTCATTCTATCCATTGCGGGGCGTATTATTCCCTTGGGGCATTCTACCTGCCTGTTTTTTAAACTGCCGCCGGTTATTCTCATAAGAAGAATTATAGCACAGACCTATCCTAAGTTCAATAACTCTGAAAGTTCATTTTGAGAAACTATGTTGTATGTTTCATTTTCAATATTCGTATCGGAAATATCTATATTTATTTTGCCGAGAAAATCCTGATGCTTTTTGTAAATACCTTCAATACGGGTTTTTTCCGTATTAAAAATAGATTCGCCTCCAAGCTTTTCCGTTAGGATGAGTTTTAAAACGCTCATATATTTTTTGATGCAAAAATAAAGACAGTTCATTGTGTCTATATAATCAGGCAGATGGGATTGAGGCTCTATCTGATTGAAGAGTTTTTGAAGAGCCGCATCAAAAAATAAAATATCCCTCATCATCTTATCTGCAAAAATACTTTCTGAAAGGTCTAAATTAAGACCGTCCTTTATTACGTCCAACATTCTTGTTATTTGAAACAAATTATCCTGAAAAACAATCTTATGAAGCATCTTCTTTCCCCTTTTAAAATAAACTAAAAAAAACTACAGCTCTATTTTATTTTCGGAAGATAAATTTATCGGCTTTAATTCTTACCTTCCTTTTTCTCTTCCCCTTGCTTTTTTAGCGGTTCTTTGATAGACTGACACCATGGCAAAGACAGTAGACGATAAAAAGATTATTTACACAATGGATAGGGTTTCAAGAACCCATGGAACAAAACAGGTTTTAAAGGATATAAGCCTTTCTTATTTTTACGGTGCAAAAATAGGCGTTATAGGTTCTAACGGATCCGGTAAGTCAAGCCTCTTGCGCATTATGGCAGGGATTGACGGGGATTATACGGGAGAAGTTTCTTCGGCTCCCGGCTATACTATAGGCTATCTTGAACAGGAGCCCCAGCTTCAAAGCGGCAAGACCGTTCGAGAGGTTGTTTCGGAGGGGGTTCAGGAATTGGTAGACCTTCTTGCGGAATTCGACAAGATAAACGAGGCATTCGGCGATCCCGATGCCGATATGGATAAGCTGATGGAAAAACAGGCTAAGGTGCAGGAAAAGCTGGATGCAACAGATGCTTGGAATTTGGACAGCCGCCTCGACCTTGCTATGGAAGCCTTGATGTCCGCCCGCCGATCAGGTAATCGATGTACTTTCAGGCGGAGAAAAAAGACGGGTCGCTCTTTGCAGACTCCTCCTTCAAAAGCCCGACATTCTTTTATTGGACGAACCTACCAACCACTTGGATGCGGAAACGGTAGCATGGCTTGAGAGGCATCTTCATCAATATGCAGGAACAATTATCTGCGTAACCCACGACCGCTATTTTTTGGATAATGTTGCAGGCTGGATATTGGAGCTTGACCGCGGAGAGGGCATTCCGTGGAAGGGCAATTATTCAAGCTGGCTCGATCAAAAACAAAAAAGACTTGCTCTTGAAGAAAAGGGAGAAACGGAACGCCAAAAGGCTTTAAAACGGGAGCTTGAATGGATTGGTATGAGCCCGAAGGGAAGACATGCCAAAAGCAAGGCCCGTATCAACGAGTACGAAAAACTTTTAGCCCAAGGCTCAAAGGAAAAAATAAAGGATTCTCAGATTACCATTCCGCCGGGACCGAGGCTGGGGAACTTGGTTATAGATGTTAAAAATGCCGCAAAGCATTACGGCGACAGAATTCTCTTTGATAAGCTTAATTTTTCGGTTCCTGCGGGAGCCATAGTCGGTATTATAGGTCCGAACGGTGCCGGTAAGACAACCCTCTTTAAGATGATAGTCGGGGCTGCAGGTTTTGAAACCCCGGAAGGAGCCGATCAAAAAAGGCAGATCGTAAAACCCGATGAGGGTGAAATCAAAATAGGGGATTCGGTAAAACTTTGCTATGTAGATCAGACAAGAGAAAAACTTGATCCTAACAAGACCGTTTGGGAGCAGCTTTCAGACGGGCTTGATATTATAAAGCTGGGAGCCTCGGACGGTTCTTCCGGTGTACGCGAGGTAAACTCAAGGGCTTATTGTTCTTGGTTTAACTTTTCGGGACAAGACCAATCCCGCAAGGTAGGCGTACTTTCAGGCGGAGAGAGGAATAGGCTCAATTTGGCTATGATGCTAAAAGAAGGCGGAAATGTTTTAATGCTCGACGAGCCTACAAACGATTTGGATGTTACCACTCTTCGAGCTTTGGAAGAAGCCCTTGAAAGTTTTGCAGGTTCAGTCCTCGTCATAAGCCATGACCGCTGGTTTTTGGACAGAGTTTGCTCCCATATCTTGGCCTTCGAAGCTGACGGAGAAGTTGTATGGTTTGACGGCAACTGGACGGAATACGCCGAATGGAGACGCGAAAAGTACGGTAAGGATGCCGATACTCCCCACAGAGGCGTGTACAGAAAGCTTGAAAGGTAACCGGCTTAACCCTATGAAAAGCCCTGCGATGATTATATTCGATTATGGGAATACTCTTATTTATGAAAAGGAGCTTGATTTGGAAAGAGCCTATAAGGCCCTCTATGCTCAAATTCATAAAAATCCCGATAAAATAGATTTTATTACCTTTTATAAAAAAGGAATGGCTATTTTTGAGAGGGTAAAATCGCGGGCTTTACAAAACGATGTAGAAATACACACTCATAATTTTTATAATTGTCTTTTTCAAATCCTTAATGTAGAATTTAACCTATCCTACACGGAGCTGGAAATCCTTTTTTGGGAAGCTCTGGCACCGTGCAGGGCAATGCCCAATATCGAAAAACTTCTGCTCTTTTTGGAAGCCAAAAATATCAGAACTGCCGTCATAAGCAATATTGCTTTTTCGGAAAAAGCCGTGATTGCAAGAATAAATAAATATCTTCCGCAAAACAAATTCGAATTTATAATAGCTTCAAGTGAGTACGGGTTTAGAAAGCCCGATTGCCTTCTTTTTGAAGCTGCCTTAAAAAAAGCCTGCCTTTCCGCCGATGAGGTGTGGTATTGCGGAGACAACCCGCGGGCCGATGTTATAGGCTCGGCTGCCATCGGAATAAAACCTATCTTATATACAAGCAGCCTTGCCTGTCCCTACGATAACGAAAGCCATATTTCTCCCGATTTTGAATTTACCAAAATAAGCGATTGGGACGAGCTGATAGAACTGATTGAAGGCTAAAATTCTTTACCCTATTGACAAATTTACAATATAGTTCAAAATAGAAAGATGAATAAAAGAATAACTTGGATAAATACTATTATCTTTTTAACTCTTCTGTTGGCGGCTATTTTTTTTATGCCGCAGAGGGCTCCTGCAACATCTAATTCGGAATCCGATGCAGGTAATGCCGATGTAAATTTACGATATCTTGAATCCGTGTACAAACTTCTTCAAGAAAATTATGTAGATGAAATAGATCCTGCCGTTTTATATAAGGGGGCTATGGAAGGGATGCTTAATTCTCTTCAAGACCCTTATACCTCTTATATTTTTAAGGATACGACGGCGGGTCATGATTTGGAGGATACTACAACCGGTGTTTTTGGAGGTATAGGTGTTCATATTACAAAACCGAATGTATCTACTCCTGAGCGTCCTGCCTATGTCGAAGTTGCAAGCCCTATTGAAGGAACTCCGGGTTGGAAGGCCGGACTTCAACCGGGAGACTATATTATCGAAATCGACGGAGTAAAAACCGAAGAGATTACCCAGGAGGATGTTTTAAATATGCTTCGGGGGAAAGAAGGTACTCAGGTTACAATAAAAGTTCTTAGAGGAAAAAATCTAAAGTTTGATCTTACACTGACACGAGCCATAATCGAAGTTCCTACCATAAAGTATACAAAAATCGGAAAGGATATTGCCTATATCCGTTTAATAGAGTTTAATCCTAATTCGGCAAAACGAATAACCGAGGCTATAGAAAAATTACAAGAAGAAGGCTGTACAAAGCTGATCTTTGATTTAAAGAATAATCCGGGCGGTTTGATTACAAGCTCTATTGATGTAGCGAGTATCTTTTTAGAATCGGGTGTTGTGGTTTCGACAAAGGGAAGAGCCCGCAACACAAGCGAAACTTATAATGTCCGCCGATTCGTAAAAAAGCTTCCTAAAGATATGCCCATAGTTGTTCTCATAAATGAAGGTTCTGCAAGCGCTTCCGAAATTGTGGCAGGTGCCTTAAAGGATCATAAAAGGGCTTATCTTGTAGGAACCCGCTCTTACGGCAAGGGCTTGGTGCAAAGTGTCGTTCAGTTGAGCGAAAAGGAGCTTGTGAAGCTTACCATAGCAAGATACTATTCTCCTAGCGGGGCAAATATAAATAAGCAGGGAATTCTTCCCGACTTGGAAGTTAAAAGGCCTAGTTTTACACCCGATGAAGAAAAGAGCGTACTTGAGCTTTTAAAGACTTCTAAAATTGCAAACTTTACAAGGAGCAAGCCTTCTATTTCAAAAAATGAGATGATGGATTTTTCTAAAAAGCTTGGTAAAGAATACAATGTAAGACATGAGCTGATTTTAAGTCTTGTAAAAGTTGAATACTACCGCTCTCACGAAAGTCCCGTTATAGATGAAGATGATGAGCAGCTGCAGGCAGCAATAAATCTTTTAAAAACAAAGGATGTAAATGCTCTTTGTAAAACTACGAAGACTCTGTTTGAGATGCAGGAAGAAGAAAAGGCAAGAACCGAAGATAAAAAATAATGAAGCTGCTGATTGTTTCCGCAGAGCCGGATAAGGATATAATTCGGCTCGATAAAAAAGATTATAACTATCTTGTTTCCGTGCGGAGAATTAAAGAAGGGCAGGTTTTAAAGATTTCTTTAAATGGAGTTAAGCCTGCCTCGGCTGAAGTTTTTAAAATTAATACCGAAAAAAAATATATAGAGCTTAGGCTCTTAAAGGAAGAATTTGCCTTTGATGCGGAACCTTATAAACCCCGTGCAGAAATTATTTTAATGCAATGGCTTATAAAGGGGAATCACATGGATATTGCAGTGAGGCAGGCTGCAGAAGCCGGCTGTTCGCTTATTGTTCCTGTTTTGGGAGAATTCTCTGTTGTAAAAAAAGAAAACATAAATCAAACCGAAAGGCGCGAGCGTATTATCAGAGAGGCAAGACAGCAGTCAGGTTCCGTTGTAAATACTAAAATTCTTCCTGCCCAAGAATTGAAAGCGGCTTTGGATTCGGTTTTGGACTATACGGCGAACAGGAAAACCGCTTTTATAATGCTTAGCGAAAAAAAGGTAGGCTCGTTTAGTTTTTTTGACTGCTTATCGGCCGAGACCGAGGCGATAGTGCTTGCCATAGGCTGCGAAGGCGGCATAGGTTCTAAAGAAATTGAATTTTTAAAAGAACATAAATTTGAAGAAGTGCATTTTAATACAAATGTGCTCCGTGCCGAAACGGCGGCAATTTATTCGATTGCGGCCGCTCAGGTTATAATGGAGGAAAAAGGTGGCTGTAAAAAGAATTAATTTTTTAAATGTTCCTCTTGATGTTTTACATGAAGAAGATATAGAAGAAACCGTGATGTCTCTTTTAAATAAAGAAGGGCCGCAGCAGATTATCTTTATGACTATCTGGGATGTTCTTAGAGCACGCCGCAACGGAGAGTTTAGAAATATGGTTAAAGAAGCGGCTCTTTGTTTGCCTGTTTCAAAAAGCCTGATACGCGGTGCCCGCTTTTTAAAAAAAGATGTCCCCGTAAGAAGACAGCAGTTTTCGGTAGTTATAGATTTTCTAAACGTAATAGATTCCCACTATAAGAGCCTCTATCTTTTCGGAGGCCGGCAGGAAAGTCTTCTCGTCGCCGAAAAAAACGTTAGAAGCACATTTCCGGGGTTACGCTTGGTTGGACGCTTTGCCGGTTACTATCATAAATCGATGGAACCCCACATTATTTCGGCTATTTCAAAAGCAGCTCCTTCCGTAGTCATTATAGGGAAGGGAGTCCCCGGCGGGAGAAAGTGGATTTACCGCAACAAGGAGCATTTTAATTCCGGAATCTTTATCCGCTATGCAAACCTAATCGATATTTTTTCCAAATTTAAAAAACGCCCCTCCGAAAAACTTTTTAATTCCGGATGGGATTTTATAATCCCAGTGCTTAAAAATCCTTTTAGAATATTTACTTTTTTCGGTTATATTTGGTATAATATTCTGCTCTTATTTTATAGACTGTTTAGAAAAGGGTAAACTTTATGGAAAACTTTTTAATGAGTGTATCGATGTTTTTTTATAGGGTGCAGGATAAGGTCAGCATGACTATGTCTTTTTTTGTCATGGCGGCATGTATCATCGGCATTGTTCTTGTGCTCTTTTTTGCAAGTACAAAATTAAGAAAAATAAATGCTGTGCTTGCAATAGTATTGTCAACTGCCTTATCCTGTATTCTAATGATTCCGCTTATGACGGCATTTAATTCTTTTGTAAATAAAAAGGTAGTTAACGAGGTAACTGACAGTCAACTTGCCGAAATTGAGGCACGCAAAGCTCAAATAAAACTTCTTGCAGCAAATCAAGAATTAAAAGAAAAGGAAAAAGAAATTCTTGACAATAAAATAAACATGCAAAAGCAATCAATCGAAATAAGCGGTTTAGAAGACAGTTTAAGAGTTTTACAAAACACTCAATTGAACATGCAAAGTTTTAAGGAAATATTGGAGCTTGGATTACTGGAAGCGAATTTAAAACAGACTAATTTGTATCGAAAACAGTTAAGCGGTATTTCAACCGGAATGGGTTTAAAGGCAGATCAATACTATGATGAAGGGCTTGTTATTTTAACCCACGATATCGATGCAAAATTCGGTGTCGATTTAAAAAAAATTAAAATTACCGTATCAAAGGATTTTCCGAATATTCTTTGGATAAAGGATATTCAGCCTAAATTTTTAGGAGCAAGCAAAAACAAGCACATAAAAGAGGTTGCCGAAATAAGGCGGGTTGATATAAAAAACAATATTAAAACATATAATATCTTAAACGGTCAATCCGAGGTAAAAAAGGCAAATCAATATGCAGATCTATGTGAACAAGAATACCAAACCCGTTTAAGTCAGGGCCTTGAAACGAATTTTATGAATGATGCCGTTTTAAAACTGGCCGAAAATTTTATAAAACTTATTTTAAGTCCTCTAAAAAAAGAAATCAGGTTCGATTCCGGCCTTGACGGAGATACTATGTCATTGGAAGAGTATATCGAAACCGAATTAAAAGAAATCCAAGCAAAACGCTTAGAACTTGAAGATAGCAATAAAACTCTTGATGCCGAAACTCAGACAAAAGAAAAAGAACTTGAAAATTTAAAATCGAAGATAGGTAACTGAGGCCTAAAAGTCGGCATATTTAAACGTGAAAAAAAATTAAAATTTGTTAAATAAAATTGAAATTTTTATAAATTTCGTAAATTTATGTTTGACAGATGAAATTTTGGATGATAGACTTAAATTAGATATCGGAGGGAAATATAAACTTAAGAAAATTATTTTGTAGCGATATTATTTTTCCTTCGATGTTCTTATTATAGGGTATGGATTATGAATAAAAAAGTAATAAAAGATCTGTGCATTCTTTTTATGCTGTATATTCTTGTTTTTTATATAAATTCGTATATTCATAAGTTTTTATTAAATAATTTTTATAATTGCTATTATGCTTTATTCGGTAAATATAATAAAATTGTTGACCTTCTAATATCTTTACTATTTATAATTGTTTTATATTTATTGTATCTAAAAGAAATGAAGATAATATTTACTTATAAAAAATTAAATTTCTTTTTTATTGTAAAAAGTTTGATTTATATATTATCAATTGGAATGATATATTATATAATATACTTTATCTTTGATAATGCTTTTCTTTTTAATTTTTTTAAATACTTTAATGATATTTTAAGTGGCAAAAAAAATATTACTATATATGATATTCTGATTTTAGAAAAATCGCTAAGGCCTTGTTTTGAACCTTTTATGTTTATAGCTACAGTAATTATCAGTCCTATTTTTGAAGAAATACTATATAGAGGGCTTATGTATAATAAATTAAAAGAAATAAGTAATGCCTTTATTGGTGTACTTATTTCTTCAATACTTTTTGCTCTTTTACACATACCAAAGTACGGTTTTGGAATAAATACATTCTTTTTATTTTTAGTAGGAATTTTATTGGCTTATTGTTATGAAAAAAGCAATAATATTTATGTTCCTATTTTTGTTCATTCAATTAATAATTTTTTTATATTTTTATTTAACTATGTATATTTTTATTTTTTAATAATTATTTATTTTATAATTTTTATTGCCGGTATAATAATAGCTATACAAGAAATAAAAAAACACCTAAAAGCGCGGAAAACTTTTAATCTTGTACAATCGGCTTCTCTATCGGAGAGTGAAAAATAATGTAATCGGCAAATTTAAATTCAAAAAACATTAAAATTTGTTAAATAAAATTGAAATTTTTATAAATTTCGTAAATTTACGCTTGATGGGTGAAATTTTATATGATAGGCTTAAGTTAGACATCGAAGGAAAATATAAACTTAAGGAAATTATTTTGTAGCGATATTATTTTTCCTTCGATGTTCTTATTATAGAGGGTATGGATTATGAATAAAAAAATAATGAAAGATCTATGTATTCTTTTTATATTGTATATTCTTGTTTTTTTTATGCTTTCTTATGTCGGTAAATTCCTTTTTAAAAATTTTTATAATTACTATTATATTTTATTTGTTAAATATAATGGAATTTTTGGTAGTTTATTATTTTTACTGTTTATAATCATTTTCTATTTATTTTATTCAAAAGATTTAAAGATAATATTTATTTATAAAAAATTAAATTTCTCTTTTATTGTAAAAATTTTGATTTATATATTATCAACCAGAATGATCTATTACATAATATACTTTATCTTTGATAATGCTTTTCTTTTTAATTTTTTTAA
Source organism: Treponema denticola ATCC 35405 (assembly GCF_000008185.1). NCBI lineage: Bacteria > Pseudomonadati > Spirochaetota > Spirochaetia > Treponematales > Treponemataceae > Treponema > Treponema denticola. The sequence goes on along the minus strand of NC_002967.9, from coordinate 1,894,271 downwards.
ATATTTTAATGATGTTTTAACGGGTAAAAAAAATATTACTATATATGATATTTTGATTTTAGAAAAATCTCTAAAACCTCGTTTTGAACCTTTTATGCTTATAGGTTCAGTAATTTTTGGTCCTATTTTTGAAGAAATACTATATAGAGGGCTTATGTATAATAAATTAAAAGAAATAAGTAATGCCTTTATTGGTGTACTTATTTCTTCAATACTTTTTGCTCTTTTACACATACCAAAATACGGTTTTGGAATAAATACATTCTTTTTATTTTTAGTAGGAATTTTATTGACTTATTGTTATGAAAAAACCAATAATATTTATATTCCTATTCTTGTTCATTCAATTAGTAATTTTTTTATTTTTTTATTTAATTATGTATATTTTTATTTTTTAATAGTTATTTATTTTATAATTTTTATTGCCGGTATAATAATAGCTATACAAGAAATAAAAAAACACCTAAAAGTGCGAAAAACTTTTAATTTTGTACAATCAGATTTTCCATCTCAAGATTGAAAAATAATGCAACCGGTATATTTAAATGTGAACAAATTGAAATTTTTATAAATTTATGTTTGACAGGATATAAACATACATGATATAATAACCATAGTATCTTGAGCAAGTTTTATATTATAAGACTATCTCAAGATACTTTTTATTTTAAATTAACTGAGGGTTTTATATGAATAACAATATTAAAAAAGCCTTTTTAAATTTTTGGTGGCTTTCAAGCATACTCTTATTTTTAATACTTTGGAAACTTGTGCAAATATTAAATCCTGATATGTCTATACCGGATTTAAAAAAAAGATATTTGTATGGAATAATAGTTATTGTAGATTTGTATTGGGTTGTTTTTTGTTTTAAAATAAACAGTATTAATGTTAAAGAATATTTTAAATTTAAAAATCCTAAGTTTCTTTTAATTTTAAAATATACTTTGATTGTTTTTGCAATAAGTGCAATTTATTATCAGTTTAATACACTTATTCTGGATATAAAATATTCTTTTAATTTTTTCCAAGAAAACATGGGGAAAATATCCTATTACGATGTTTTTAGAAATCCGAATTTGTGGAAGTATGTTCTTATTTGTGGAATGATATTTGCACCTGTAGCGGAAGAATTGTTTTTCAGATATTATATGTATAATAATTTAAAGTATAAATATTCGAGTGTCTTTATAGCTAATATTATTTCAAGTGTAATATTCGGCTTTTTTCATATTAGTATGTATGGATATGATCTTAATGCTGTTATGATGATAAGTATAGGCGGTATGGCTCTTGCATACTGTTATGAAAAAACAAGAACCATTTGGACACCGATGATTATGCATTCCCTTCATAACGGTCTTGTATCTTTTGGACAATGTTTAACTACCCCTTTTTTTACTATATTGACACTTATTTATATAATTTTAGGCGGCAGTATTGGAATAATTGAACTTATCAAACATCTAAGAAGGAGAAAACAAAATGCAATACAAACTGATACCTTACCTCATGTACAAGAATGATGAGATTACCGTCATTCAAAATGAAAAAACTACCTGCATTATAACCGATACAAATCTAATAGATTTTTTTACTAGGAATGATGAGCATTATAATCTTAGCTTTATATAAATTCAAATAGTTATCTTGAAAATGCTTTTTTTTGAGTTTTTGGAAAGACAAAATTCTTTTTCAATTATATAAAGAAGAAAAAGATACTTCAAACATAAAAAAAATTAAAAAACTTATTTTAATGATTACACATCGATCCTCCTATGATAAAATAGCCGATGGGGTGTTTAAAATTGGAAAAAGAGGTGTATTATGAAAAAAGAAAAACTATTAACGGCTATCCGGTTGCAGCACAGGGCTGAAATTCGGGGATACTTTACAATTTTCTTCCTTTTCTTTAGAATATAGCCATCTTCTAAAATTAAAACTTTTTTTAGAAGGCTTAAATTTAATCTAAACTTAGGAAGACCTTATGAGCACTCTTATTCACGGCTTTGAAATTATAAGCAAAAATCCCTTACCCGAATTTAATGCTGTAGGCATTTATGCAAGGCATAAAAAGACGGGACTTGAACTTTATCATATTTTAAACGATGACGATGAAAATCTTTTTTCATATAATTTTATGACGAGCTCTCCCAATTCGACGGGGGTAGCTCATATTATCGAGCACACGGTTTTATGCGGCTCTAAAAACTATCCGCTTAAAGACCCCTTTATGGTTTTGGCAAAGCAGAGCGTTAATACCTTTTTAAATGCCATGACCTATCCCGATAAGACAGTCTATCCCGCAAGCTCCTTGGTTGAGGCCGATTATTTTAACCTAATGTCGGTTTACGGGGATGCTGTCTTCTTTCCCAATCTTGACGAATGGGCTTTTAAGCAGGAAGGACACCGCTTTGAGCTGGACGAAAACGGAAAGATGAGCGTTCAGGGAGTTGTCTTAAACGAGATGCGGGCTAATTATTCCGACTTTGACGGGGTAATGTATGATTGGGCAGCAGCTTCTATTTGTCAGGGAAGTATCTATGCTAAGGATTCGGGCGGCTCTCCATTGGAGATTCCCGATTTAACTTATGAAGAATATAAGGCCTTTCACAAAAAATACTATCATCCCGTAAACTGCCGAATTTTTTTAATGGGAAATATTCCGACCGAAAAGCAGATGAAATTTTTAGAAGAAAAATTCCTTTCTAAATTTGAAGCTGCCGAAAAGCCTCCCTTTGTGCCGCCGATTGAGCACTATGCCGAGCCCCGCTTCTTTTCGGTACCAGCCCCCGCCGGCGGCCCTGCTCCGGCAGGTGATACTGCTTCCGCCGAAGAGATGACTAAAGATTCCGTAATGCTTAACTGGCTTCTCCCCGAAACTTCGGATACCGAAAAACTTATGCAGGCCTATCTTATAGGAGAGGTTTTAATCGGGCACAGCGGAGCATACTTAAATAAGGTTTTATTGGAATCGGGAATAGGGGAAGACCTTTATCCCTATAACGGAATAGGAAAAAGCCTTAGAAACATCACCCTCACAATAGGAATAAAGGGTATTAAAAAGGAAACGCATGAGGATTTTAAAAAGCTGGTCTTTAGTGCTCTTGAAGAGCTTGTAAAAAAAGGAATCGACCCTAAAGAAATTGAAACGGCCGTTCATTCTATAGATTTTAGCAACAGAGAAATAAGAAGAAACTACGGGCCTTTCGGCATTAACCTGATGGAGCGTGCTATGGCAGGCTGGACATACGGGGTAAGTCCCGAAAAAACTCTTCAATACACTCCTGTTTTTGAAAAGGTAAAAAAAGACCTTGCCTCCGATAAAAGGTATATCGAAAAACTGATTGAAAAGTATTTACTAAAGAATAAACATCATGCCCTTGTAAGAGTTTACCCCGATGCGGATTTTTGTAAACGCTTGGACGAAAGTCTGGAAAAAAGGGCTGAAAATTTTAATGCAAGTTTAACGGATGAGGATCGCAAGGCCATGCTCAAAGAGCAGGAGAAGATGAACGAGTTTAAACAAAAAAGCGATTCCCCTGAAATGCTCGCCCTTATTCCCCATCTTTCAAAGAAAGACCTGCCTCCTCTTCCGCCTTCGATAGATGAAGAAATTGCCTTTATCGGAAAGGTTCCCATTGTTATGCATGAGCAGCCTACAAACGGGATAGGTTATTTTCAATTGGCTTTTCCTGTAGACGGTTTAAGCGAAGAAGATTATAAATATCTGCCCCTTCTTTCAAGTTGCCTTACAGGAATGGGAACCGAAAACCTTTTATGGAGCGAGGTTTCTTCTAAGCTTGCAAATTTACTTGGAGGCTTTTCGGCAAGTGCCGGCGTTTTTACGGCAAACAAAAATCTTTCTTTATGTAAAAATGCGGATAAGATAAGGCTCTCTGATATAGCCGGAAGGGATTGGCTTTTTATTTCGGGGAAGATACTCGGTGAATTGATTCCTGAAGCTGTCTGCTTTGTTTTGCAGTTTTTAAACGAAATTTCTTTTGACGATAAAAAACGCTTAAACGATTTGGTAACCCAGAGGAAAAACGATTTTGAGAGTCTCCTTGCCCTTGACGGAAACAGCCTCGCTCTTCTTAGGGCCAGTGCACCCCTGTCCGAAAAAAATGCACGGAGGGAGATGCTTTCGGGATTAAGTCAGCTTAAATTTTTGAGGGAGCTTTATTTAAAAGTTAAAGAAGATAATTCTAAAAAAGCCGATTCCGAAAATGCTGATTTAGAATTGAATAAATTATCAAATAAATTAAGTGCCGTATATAAATCGATTATAAAATCAGGTTTGATTATCGAAGTTACCGGTACAAAAGAAAATCTGGCCGCTTTAAAAACAGCCTTTGAAAAAAACTTAAAAGGCTTTAAGGCTCCCGATAAGACTGATAAGATTGTTTTTGAAAATCCATTTAAATTTAGGCCTTCTGAAAAAAAGAGGTTGGAACTTATTCCTGCTTCTCTTCAAGTAGGCTTTGCAGTTTCGGTTTTTAAGGCGGCAGCTTTCGGTTCGAAGAAGCAAGCCTCACAGTTAATCCTGTGTAAATGGCTTTCAAGCGGCCCGATGTGGGAAAAGATAAGAAGCATAGGAGGAGCCTACGGTGCCTTTACCGTTCCTATGTCTTTGGAAGAAATTTTAGCCTTTGTTTCCTACAGGGATCCGAACCCGATAAATTCTCTTTCCGAATTTTTAAACTCAATAGACGAGACATTTACCCAAGACTTTTCGGAAGAGATGATAGAAAAGCTTATTACGGGAAGATACAGCAAGGAGATTATCCCGATGACTCCTGCAGGACGAGGGGCGGCTGCCTTTAGGGATCTTCTTTCGGGTATTTCATATTCCGAAAAAAAAGAAATCGTTGAAAAGATGCTGGAAACAACGGCTGAGGATTTGCGTAATTGTGCAAAAAAATTATCGGTTCAAAGGGATTCCCTTTCTTCCGTAGTCTTGGCTTCCGATTCGGCTCTTGCCCAAAAGGAAACGATAAAAGAACTTTATCCCGATCCCCTTCTTTCGGAGAGGGTTTGAGGAAGTCTAAACAGGGCTTTAAGGAGTTTTAAATGGGTATTTTAAAAGCAGCTTCAAGCAAAAAAAATCTCCGCCCCTGTGTTATAGGGATTGATCCGGGTTTGGCAAATACGGGATATGGAATTATAAGTTTTTCAAATAACCGCTTTGAGTGTATAGAATACGGCTCAATAAGTACCGAGCCTCATTTACTCCAAGGGGAAAGGCTTTTAAAAATTTTCGATAAGGTTTCGGAACTTATTGAAAAATACAGGCCTAAGGAGGCCGGAATAGAAACCTTATATTTTGCAAAAAATGCGACGAGTGCAATGTCCGTTTCGGAAGCCCGCGGCGTGGTTCTTTTGGCTCTGGCTCAAGGGGGGGTAAGGGTAGGAGAGTATGCTCCCAATTCCATTAAAAAAGCTGTAACGGGTATTGCTCAAGCTGAAAAAAGGCAGGTACAGGAAGCCGTAAAATTGATTTTAGGTTTAAAGGAAATTCCTAGGCCTGACCATGCGGCCGATGCCTTGGCTGCTGCCATTACAAAAATAAATTTAGGAGATGTAGGGGAGGTACGGGCTTATGTTTAACAGCATTTCAGGAATTTTAAGCGGAAAAACAACCGATTCCGTCTATGTTGAAAATTCAGGTATTGAGTGGGAAATCTTTGTTTCGGCCTTGGCCCTCGATGCCTTAGGCACTGTCGGAAAAGAGGTAAAGGTTTATACATGGCTTTATCACAGGGAAGACCAGATGAGGCTTTTCGGCTTTCCCAATCAGGCAGAACGCTCCTTGTTTTTGGATCTTACAAAGGTTGAGGGGGTAGGGCCCCGTCAAGCCTTAAAGATAATGTCGGGGCTTAATTCATCTTCCCTTGAAAAAGCCTTGGAGGAAGGCGACCTTGACACCCTTCAAAAGGCTCCCGGAGTAGGCAAAAAGACTGCCCAAAAAATGATTCTTGCCTTAAAAGGAAAACTTACCAATCTAAACGAAGTTTCCTCAAAGGGGCAGGCTTCCGTTTCTTGCGAATATGAAGACATAGTTACGGCCTTAACCGAAATGGGCTTTGAAAGAAAATCCGTAATCGTTCAAGTCGAAAAAATAGCCGAAGAAATGAAGGCCGCAGGTTCCGATCCTCTTAAAAACGAAGAAGAACTTTTTAGACGCTCAATCGTCGCTTTGAGTTGAACCTGCTGCCTCGCATAATTTTTTTTAATTCTTAAATCTGATACTTATCGAACCTATCCCGCCTTTGACGGTAATTGAGTTTTGGGCGATTGAACCGCTTTTTTGCCTATCGGCTAAAAAGGTTTTTGATTTTTTACCATTTATTATGACCTCTCCTAAACCTGCACTTACATCAAAATCATAATCTTTTTCGGAACCATTTATTTTAAGATCCACTTCGCCTATTCCTCCCTTGACTGAGGTCTTACCCAGGGCCGTACCCGAAAAGCTAAATGAGCCGACACCGGATTTTATATCCATATTGGTTACTGTAGAATCCTTAAAGTTTACTTCGCCGACTCCGGCTTTGATTTCGGCATCCTTCGAAATCTTTGCATCATAAATATTTACTTCTCCGACTCCTGCTGAAAGATTAAATTTTTCTACATTGATATCGTGAATATCGAGTTCTCCGACTCCGCTCTTTATTTCAAAATTATTAAATACGATATTCCGCGGCAGGCTGATATATATTTTAGGTGAATTATTTTTAAAATTAAAGCCCAGATTCTTAAAAAACTTTGAAGGAGTGTTGTCTTCAAAACTGATTGTGTCTCCTTTTTTTTCTACATCAAAATACTTAGGATTAATCCGTTGAATTTTATATGAGGCTTCATCAGCACGATCGCTTATTTCTATTTTTACCTCTCCGACTTCTGCCTTAAGAAAAAAATTCTTAATTCCATCCAAGCTGATTGTTTCAGCCTTTTCGTACTCATCTCCAAAATACTCGTTCATATCATCCCCCCAAGATTCTAGGTTGTTTTCCATATCTTCTATGCCGTCTTCCATACTCTCGGCCGCCGACATAATTTTATTATACGTTCTGTCAATAAAATTCCGTTCACGAATTCTACGTCTAGATCTATAAAAAAATCTTCCGCCTAAACTATAACCTATGCCGACAAGCATAAGTCCCAAAAGAATAATTAAAATTGTCTTTCCTATTTTTTTCATATAAATCCCCTTAACGATGTTTTGTGTGAACCGTTTATCGGTTATCTTAATAATTTAATAATCGCAAGTATTATTAAAGCCGGAATACCCAGAACGATTGCGCCCGCAAATAAAACCGGTATCAGCCAAAAGACCAGTTTAAATGCAAGAACTAAAATTCCCCCGACAATCCCGAAGACTGCAGCAATAATTCCGAAAACAAAAACAATAATTAAAAAAGCAATTAACATTTTTCCCTCCATAAATTAAATTTTTTTTACCAGCTGCGATATTTTTCTTATAATCGCAGTAACAAAAAGGTATAAAAGTCTGGTAAAACCTATGGCTATTAAAATAGCTCCTATTAAAAGAATACCCGTACCGAAGTCTACAAAAAGCATACCGAATGCGAATACTGCCAATATACCGCCGCCGAAAACAAGGGCAATGGATGCAACGCAAAGTCCTACACATAGAAGAACTATTACTACGGTAAGAATTACAGCCAGCGGTATTGCAATCGGAGCTGCAAAGATTCCGAGGATTGTAAACCATAAGGCTCTTAAACCTCCCCTTGCAGATTTTCTTGCTCCTTCGGCTTCTTTTATTGCATAGTCCGAAAGGATTTTTGAAGCAATGTGGGCAGGGCTTCTAAGCTCGTTTATTACCGTTTGCTCATTTTCACTTCCAGCCTCATCAAAATATTCTTCATAGAATTTAATTGCTTCCTTTCTATCCTTATAGGGCAGATGCCGAAGCCTGTCTTCAAGTTCTTCAATGAATTCTCTTCTTTTCATTTTATTCTCCTTCCCGAGTGCTTATTTTAATTTTTCCGAAGGCAGTGCTGATCTTTATATTGGTATCTGAAGTTTTACTTCCGAGGTTAAGCCTGTCTCCTTTTCCTTCAACATTTTCCCCATTTAGTTTTACTCTGCCTTGTTTAGAAAAAATATTTATATCGTAATTTTCTACGTTATCAGGCAAATTAAGATCCACTGAACCTATGGCAGAATTAATTTTAGCATAGTCATGCAGATTTCCTTGGAATATTATGCTTCCTGCTCCTGTGTTTAATATAACTTCATTAAAATCGCATTTTTGGAATTTATTAGTTCCCGCCCCCGTATTGAATTTTCCTCTATCCGATTTTAATTCGTTTCCCGTTATATTTCCGGCTCCCGAATTTGCATTGATGTAGGAGCTTTCGGTTCTTATAAAGTCAATTGTTCCTGCCCCTGTCGATGCGGAAATATTACCGGCTTTTATGTTTTCAAATTTTATAGCACCTGCCGAAGAAGAAAGCTTCATAGTTTCAATATCAATATCGCTTATATTTATGGAACCTGCAGAAGTATTAAAATCTATTTTTTTGTGTAGACCGCTTTTTACCGAAAAATTCCCGCATGTTGTATAGCCTTCAGTAACTTCTACATTTACTTCTTCTATTTTTAAAGAACCCATCTGGGAATTAAATTCGAGCTTTTCAAGACGAGTATCTTTGGGAATATTTATGATGATTTCTCTTTTGCCTGCATTAAAAGAGGTATTTATGTTAAAATTTTCCAAAAAGGAAGCAAAGCCTTTTTTGCTAAAAAAGAAAACGGGCTTTTCCTTTATTATAAGCTTTCCGTTTTCAATCTTTGCCGAAAAATCATCATCCGCAATATTTTGAGTAGTATACTCAATTTTTTCTTCTTGAGAAGCATTTATTAAAACTTTTGCGGCTGTTATGTTTAAAATAATTTCCGAAATGCTTTCATCGGGCGAAAACTGCCGGGAGACTTGAGTATTTTCACCCTTATATGAGGTTTTATGAAAATCTATAATCTCCTCTGCAAGTTTTTTAGGTGCTCCAAGTTCTTCAATTGCCGCCTCTTCGCTTTCGGCATCTTCAAAGTATTCTTCATAAAACTCGATCGTATTTTTTCTGTCTTCAGGTTTTAAAACCGAAAGATAAGAATTAAGTTCAGTTAAAAATTGGTCCTTTGTCATCTTTAATCTCCTAAAGGGCTGTTCCCTTAAAAATCTTGTCTATTAGTTCCTTATAGGACTTCCATTCTCCAATGTAAAGTTCATGCTGCCTTAATCCCGCAGGCGTTATTTTGTAGTACTTACGGTTTCGTCCGTCGATAGGCTGGTCGTAGGTTTCCAAATATCCGCTTGTTTGCAGTCTTTTTAGAACAGGGTATAAGGTAGATTCCGATATTGGAAGAAGGCTTTTGACATCCTGCGTTAATTTGTAGCCGTAAGAATCCGAGTCTTTTAAAAGGGCTAGAACGCAGGCTTCAAGCAAGCCCGTATTTATCGAAAAAATCATCCCGTTAACCTCCTTGCTATATCTGATATTATATAATACTATTTAGTATATTATTTATATTTATATATTATATAAAATATAATATTATGTCAAGTATAAATATGAATTTTTTTATAAAAATTTTGACAAAATTTTTAATATATGATAGTATGGGTGATAATTATTTATATTGATTGGCGGCTTAATAGGTGCCTTGATTCTATAAAAATTGAATATATTTGGAGGTAAAATATGAAAAAAATAATTTTGATTACTTTATTTTTTATGTGTATTTTGGCTATGGGCTTTTCCGAAGATCCGGCTACCGGTTTATGGAAAAGCGTGGACGAAAAAACCAATGAGGTTACCGGCGTCTGGAACATTTATGAAAAAGACGGAAAATTGTTTGGAGAAATGCTTGTTACAGTAGGTCATGATCCTAAGGAGCTTGCGTCTTCCTGTAAAGAATCCTATAAAGATTTTCCGAAAGCCGGAAAGGTAAATGAAATGCCGCTTGTAGGCACGCCTTTTATTTACGGTCTTGTAAAAAAAGAAACCGGTTCATGGCATAAGGGTTATATCATTGATCCGGGTGACGGCAAGTATTACTATTGCAAAATAAAATTTCACAAGGCTGACGGTAAAAAATTTAAAACCGATACCCTTGAAATGCGCGGAGAAATCGGTCTCGGCATAGGACGCAGTCAGTATTGGCTTAGAACCGACAAGGCAGAAACCGATGAATTGATCAAAAACAATGTAGTTAAGAATTAGTATCAACGTAATTCCGTATCGGGGATAAGGCTTTTTGCAATGGCTGTAAGGGCCTGAGCTTGAGAGAGAGGATAGGGCTCTACCGAGTTCCACTCAGGGTTTAAACAAGTTCCCGGTACAAATTGGGCTAGCCTCCATCTTGCGTTTTTAGGCAGGAGGGAGGCTATTTTTTTTATTTCGTCTTCAGATACGAGGGGCGGAGCCAAAACAGTTCTGTATTCTACTTCCGTTTTTTCGGTATTTGATTTTAGAATATCGAGGGTTTTTAAGAGTGCGGTTTTTGCTTTTTTTGCGGCTGAATCGGTTTTTGAGGCTAAAAGTTCCCCGTACCTTTCAGGCGAAGTCTTTACATCTATGGCTATCATATCAGGTTGAAGATTGGAAGATCTTAAAACCTCTTCTATGCGTTCCGGAAAAAGGCCGTTTGTGTCTATTTTAACTGCAAGGTTTAAGGACTTGGCTCTTTCAATGAGCTCGAACAAGGCAGGAGACATAAAGGGTTCCCCCCCTGATATTACAAGGCCTGAAATAAGGTTTTTCCTTCTTTCTAAAAATGTATAGATTTCGCTAAGCTCATAATAGTCATTGGAGCTTTCCTGATTTGCAGTAAAGGAAGAAGGCGAGGCTAGGGCGAGCTCTGCATTGTGGCAGTAGGGGCATCGTATATTGCAGCCGGGCAAAAAAACCGCCGCTGCGACGCGGCGGGGAAAATTAACTAATGTGGTTTTTTGTAAACCTGCAAGCATTAGGCTATTTGTTCTTTTTTTTCTGAAAGGTTTTCCGAATTTGAAAAATTTAAGGAGCCGCTGATGGGCGGGCAATCACAGTCGGACAGAGTTTTTCCAATCCTTTCGTTTTCGGAAGAGAACATAAGCCTGTGGTTATATTCTTCTCGTTTTCCTTTGTTCCAGTTACGGACCGATCGGTAATAGCCTACAATTCTGGCATAAACCTCAGTTCCCGTACCATGAACATTTTCAAGTTCTTTTTTTACCTCTTCAATTTCTGCATTGACTTTTTCAATGTCTCTCATTTTTTCCTCCCAGCTTTCGGAATAAACCGTTATTTAGCGTTCTATTCCTTATATCGGCTATTCTAACACTATATATAGTGTTTGTCAAGTAAAAAGTTAAAAAAAATAGAATTTTTGCAATTTTTTTCTCTTGATGTATATAAAAATGTGTGGTATATTTTAGATGTGATGGGAGGAAGTATGTCTGCTTTTGAAAAACTTAGAAAAAACGGAATAAACATTTCGGAAAAAGATATAAAAATTATTGCGGCTAAATATTCCATTAAAGAAATATCGGTTTTCGGTTCTTCTATTCGTGATGACTTTGACACTGATAGTGATATAGATTTACTTATCGAATTTTATAATTCGGAAACTATTTCTTTATACGATATAATTGATATTCAAGAGTATTTTGAAAAAATTACACAACGTCCTGTTGATATTGTTGAACCGGAAGGATTGCGTAATCCATATCGTAGGGAGAATATTTTAAAAACAAAGGAAATACTATATGCAGCTTAATGAAAGAGATAAAAGCTATATATACGATATGTTGACATATTCAAATGAGAAATTGCTTCCAAATCTATACCGGAACTAATTAATTTGCTAAATTCAAAAAAATTTATATGAGTATCTTAAACCTTATTGACAAAAAATTAGAATTTATGTAGACTATCTAGCTAGATAACTCGTTATACCATTTGCGGTTAAATTAAGTGAGTGACTATTTACCGCTCCGAATATGACTTTTGTCACTGGTAAAACGGGTAAAAAATATGTAAACTTACAGAAATGTAAGGCGGAAAGTTAAAATGTAAGCTATAGTAAATGCTTGTTTTAATTTTTTATGATATTATGAACATCGAAAAACTTCAGCTTTTCGATGTTTTCCTTAGATTTATTTGCGATGTTTTTCATAAGTATTTATGTATCAATGACTTATGAAAAACTCGCCATCAGCTTTGCTGATAAGGCATCTGTAAAAATCTAACAAGGTTTTTACAGATTACCTATAATATGTACAACTTTTTTTGGAGGTTTTGTATGAATATTGTACAGGTTAAAAACTTAAAGAAGACCTATCCGTTGGGAAAGGTTTTAGTTGAAGCCGTAAAAGGCATCGATTTCGCCATTGAGCAAGGCGAATTCGTTTCAATTTCAGGGCCTTCGGGTTCCGGCAAATCGACCATTCTTAATATGATAGGTTTAATAGATACGCCCTCGGGTGGGGAGCTCATCATAAACAATGAGAGTATTTATAAGGAATCGGATTTTGCTTCTCTTTTAAAAAAGCAGAACAAAAAGGTTAAAGTTCCCAACAAACTGGATAAAAAAATGACCGTACTCCGCCACGAGTATTTGGGCTTTATTTTTCAATCTTTTAACCTTGTTCCGGTTTTAAATGTGTACGAAAATATAGAATTTCCTCTTTTATTTGGAAAGGCAAAAGAGAGTAAAGCAAATCAAAAAGAGTGGATTAACTATTTAATAGATAAGGTCGGTTTGAGCGAATGGAAGAACCATAAGTCTAACGAGCTTTCAGGAGGTCAAAGGCAGAGGGTTGCCATCGCAAGAGCCTTGGCTACTAAACCGCAAATAGTTTTAGCCGATGAGCCCACTGCAAACCTTGACTCAAAGACCGGTATTCAAATTTTGGAGCTTATGAAAGAGGTAAACAGGGAACTTAAAACAACCTTTATCTTTTCGACGCATGATGCAAAGATAGTAGATATGACCAACCACCGCATTAAAATTTTGGACGGTCAAATCCTCGAAGATGTAAAGGCTTCAGCTTAAACTTAGGAAAATTATTATGAATAAGACAATTTTTAAAATGGCGGTAAAAAATCTTTTTGCGAGTAAAGCAAAGATGATTATTACCTTATCGCTTATAGGAATAGGAACTTTTTTGGTTATACTTGGTTTCGGTATTCTAAATTTTTCATTGCAGCAAACTCAAGAGGTTTGTATAAGCGATTTTTCGGGAGATGTTTTAATTACGGGCAAGCCTGAAAAAGACACTGTAATGGTACAACTCTTGGGTGTTTTTCAGACAGTCAGTGTCAGCATGGATACACCGAAGATGCCCTATCTGGTTCCTTTTGAAAAAGTTAAGTCCAAGGTTGAAAGCCTTCCTGATGTAAAAGGTCTTACTCCCTCCGTTTTTGCAAGCGGTATGCTCAAGGCTCTTGATTTACCCGATTCATGGGAGGCCGAAGACAAAAACCGGTCTTTTCTTCCTTATGCACAGATTCTAGGAATTGAACCTGAAAGTTATAAAAATCTTTTTGATACGATTAATATTTATGAAGGAGAATATCCTAAAACATCAAACGGTAAGTTTGCTCTGATTCCGCGTGATTTAAAAGAAAAGTTTGAAAAATATTATGACAGACCCTTAAACTTGGGAGACGAGATTTTGGTAACGGCCTTTGCAGGAAAGGCAAGACAGCAAAAAGTTATCATAACGGGCTTTTTCGATTATGCTCATCCCGATACGGCAATAGACGGTATAGCCTACTTTGATGTAGATACAACCCGAATACTTGCCGATATGACAATGGGAGCAAGAGTCGCAGCAGCCATTCCCGATTCCGTCGATTTAAGCCTTTCAGAAAAATCGGAAGATGAACTTTTTGCAGATGATTCAGGCGCAGATATTATAGATACCGTACAGAATTCAAATTCAAAGATTGATTATGAAAATCTTTTGGGAAGTACCGAACTGCGCGATCGGCTTAACTTAGCCGACAATGAAGCTTGGCATCATATCGTAATAAAGCTTAAAGATTCTTCAAAGACTCAAAGCGTAATAAAAACCTTAAATGATTGGTTTAAGGAAGAAGGAATAAGCGCTCGAGCTGTGAATTGGGAACGCGGAATGGCAATGTATTACAGTGCAATAGAAGGAACAAGAATTCTTTTTATTACAATGCTGGCTATTCTTTCCGTAGTAGTTTTAATCGTTATAATGAATACACTGGTTGTCGCCGTTATGCAAAGAAGCTCCGAGATAGGAACGATGAGGGCCATAGGAGCTAAAAAAGGTTTTGTAAGAAAGATATTTTTTGCGGAATCTTTTTTTATGTCTTGCGTAGGTGTTCTTATCGGCTTGGTACTTGCTCTTATCGCTGCAGCCGTTGTGAATGCTTTTGACATCAGGGTCGGAGATATACTTGCAGCTATGTTCGGCGGAAAACAGATTAGGGTAAGTATTTCGATCGGTTCTGCCGTTTGGACAATGGCTGCAATGCTTTTAGCAGGTCTTGCAGCAAACTGGTATCCGGTAAGGCTTGCTTTAAAGATAAGTCCTCTTGAAGCAATTAACCGTTAAATAAGGAAATGGATTATGAATATATTAAAAATAGCATTTAGAAATTTAAACAGACAAAAAAGGCGAAGTATTCTTTTGGTTTTTGCGATAGCCTTTGCTTTCTTTGTCGTTATCTTTATGGACGGCATGACTTCCGGTGCCGTAAACAGTATGGCCGGAGAAATTTCAAAAATCGTAGGAGGCCATGTCTATATAATAGGTTCAAAAAAGGCTCCCGATAAGTCGGCGGATGATCCTGCTCAAATTTATATGGACAAAAACGATGTTGAGTTTATAGAAAAGACCGTAAAAGAATTAGGAATAGAAACTACGTACATCATAAAAAGAAGTCGTGCATCAGGTAAGCTGATATTTGAAGGAAAAGAAGTTACCTCTCAAATTGACGGCTGCAAATTCGATGAAGAAAAAATTTTACATGACAGTATTCTTTTTAAGGAAGGAAGCTGGGAAGCCATGAAAAAAGAAAATGCAATTCTTCTTTCCGAATCGGTAGCCGCAACCTTAAATGTAGACTTGCACGATATAGTTTTACTTGAAACTAGGACATCACAAGGTCAGCTTACGGTTATTGAACTTCAAGTAGAAGGTATTGCAGTAAATCGCTCTTCATTCGGCGGAATCACAAATTACATCAATTTTGATTATTTGCAAAAAATTACGGAATTGGAAAAAGACAGTATAGAAGTATATTCGCTTTTTTTAAAAAATCCCGATATGCAGGAAATTTATGCGCAACAGCTTGAAAGAAAAATCGCAGAAACTCATCCCATTACAAGCAGGGATCTTGCCCGAACTATAAGCCCTTCACAGCCTGCAAGCAATGTATTTAAGCAACTTGAAGAAGGAAAGTGGCAGGGAACCAAATTCGGCATAGCTACTTTTTACGATTTTGCTCCGCAGGTTATTACCTTTATGAATACCTTAAACGGTATAAGTTTCGGTATTTTGATTGTGCTTTTGGTTATTACGATGATAGGTATTTCAAATACCTTTAAAATTATTGTGTATGAAAGAAGGGGGGAAGTCGGAACCATGCGCTCTTGCGGTGTTATGAGAAAACATATAAGGCGTCTTTTTCTTGCAGAAGCTTCATTTTTATCCTTATTCGGAGCCGTATGCGGTTTTGTACTTGCTGTTCTTGTAATGCAGGTTATCTCGTTTATTCCGATAGCTGTAGATTCACCTTTTTCGGTCTTTACCAAAAACGGATACTTTGCGTGGAACTTATCCGCTCTTTTAGTTTTTTTAAAGTTTGTGATAATGTTGGGTTTAACCCTGCTTACTGTAAGGGGCTCGGCTTCGAGAGCCGCTAATATGATTCCTGCCGAAGCCTTAAGGTCGGGAAAATAAGTTTTTATAGGAGATTCGATAAACAGTTCGGCAGAAATTCAGCCTTACTGTTTATCTTTCGAGTTTTGTGCTTTGCACAAAATATCGTGTTATAGGAGAATGTATGAAATATTTTATTAACAAAAAATTATTGATTATACTCATTGCTTTTCTTGTAAGCATTGCGGTATTTGCCGAGATTCCCTCAATGGAGGAAATGTATAAGATTATGGATAAAGTTTTCGACACGGGAAATTTTAAAAAAGATTTTACAAGCACTCTTACACTGATTGTCGAAAAGCCTAATCAGCCTAAGGAAGTCGTTCAGTTTAAACTCTTTAGACGCGACACTAAGGACCAAACAACTCTTATTCAGCTGGCTCCCGAAGCCGATAAGGGAAACGGTTATTTACAGGAAAAGGAGAACCTTTGGTTCTATGATCCTATTGCCCATCAGTTTACTCATTCTTCCCTTAAAAGGAATTTGGCAAACAGCGATACAAAATTATCCGATGTAAATAAAAAGTCGCAATTTAGGCAAGCTTGGGAAATTCTTAAAATTGAAGAAGCAAAGCTGGGTAAATATGAGGTTTATGCGGTAACTGCTAAGGCTTTGGAAAAGGATGCTGCTTATGCTCAAGAAAAATTCTTTGTACGAAAAGACGAACACCTCCTTTTAAAAATAGAAAGTTACGGTGCGAGCGGAAAACACATGAGAACTACTCTTATACCAAAATACGCAAATGTTGAAGGTATGCCGCTTCCCGTACATCAAATATATATAAATGAGCTTATCAAGGGAGAAAAAACAACGCAGATATTTCAAGACTTCAGCACTGCAAAAATTGATGATGTAGTTTTTACCAAGGCTTATTTGGAGAAGATAAACTAATATGAAAAAAATTGCGATTTTTATTTTTGTTTTATTTATTCCCTTTTTTGTGTTTGCACAAGAAAACTCTTCCGATTTGGAAAATGATCTTTTCGGCGGAGATGAAGATACCCTTATATCTGCCGAAGAAGCCCGTTCTGACAGTAAGAGTAATTTAAAGTTTAAGGCAGATCTTGAAAAGGCAAGCCTTAGCCTTGAGTCAAAAAAATTGAGAATAGGCGGAAGTTTAAGTTCTTCAATGGGAATAAATTATGCTTGGGTAGATCCCTATTCAAAGAAGGATGATTACCTGAAATCTTTTAAAGACGGAAAGGGTTCCTTTAACACAACCTTAAACGGAAGCCTTTTTTTTGATGCACGCCCCAATGAAGACTTAAAGCTTTATGGAAAATTCCTTTTCGGCTTCCCTTTCGAGAAGAGTTTATCCGGACAAGGGGCTGCTTTTGTGCCTAAGTCGATTGTTCCTCCAAACGGTTTAAAATTACCTGCTTTTGTAGAAGTAAGCGGAGTCCCAAATATTAAAATTCAAGAGCTTTACACGGATTTTTCCGCTAAGGATATTGCTTTTTTCCGTTTTGGGAAACATGCGGTAAAATGGGGAACCGGTTACTTTTATAGTCCTGCCGATGTTATAAATATTTCAAGAATCGATCCTCAAGATCCTACGGCCGATAGGGAAGGGGGGATTTCTTTAAGAACCCATATAATAATTCCCAAAACCCAGCACAATATCTGGCTCTACCTGTTGCCTCCGGAACAGAGAGACGGCTATGATCCCAAATACACGGCAGGAGCCGCAAAGGGCGAGTTTGTTGTCGGTAACTGGGAATTGGGATTTGGAGGCTGGTACAAATACGAAAAAGCTCCTCGTCTTATTACCACCGTTTCGGGCAGTATTGCAGGAAAGGTTGCCGTCTTCGGCGAGGGCGTTTTTGCTTGGGGAAGCGATTATACCTATTATAAGGCCGATATGAGTCCCTATACCGAAAAAAACAAGCCCTTTTTTCAGGCAACACTAGGCGGTTCTTATTCAAATGCCGACACCAATACCGGTATAGTTTTACAATATTTTTATAACGGCTTCGGGTACTCAAATACAGATGTACCTCAAGATATTCTTTCAAAGGCTGCTGTGCACATAAAAAATAAGAATTACACTCATCCTTCAGTCCTTGCCTCAGGTGATATTTTTGCTATGGGAAATATAGGCCAACACTATATAGCTCTTAATATAAGCCAAAACAAACTTGGTACCGATAAGTTGAGCCTAAACTTTTTTCAGCAATTTGCTATATCGGAACTTGAAGGTTTTTCAAAGCTTACCCTTAACTGGAGAATATATAAATTTGCCAGTATGAGTACAGGGCCTTCTTTTAGCTATCCCTTAAGTCCCAATTCAAAGACGAAGGGTGAGGTGAGGTATAGTCTTTCGTTTCGCCTAGGCGGCGGCACCTTCTAATCCGGCAATATGCGGCCGATGACTTTGTCGCTTCATAAAAATTAATCCTCAGCGTATCAAAGATACGCCTGCGGTTAATTTTTATTCGCTTCGCGTCCTCGGCTCGCCTCTTGCCGGATTGGCTCGGCCGTGGATGGCTGTGGTTCTTGCGTTGCTTAACAAAAAACAGTCCTCGACGTGCACAAAGCACGCCTGCGCCCGCCACGGATGGCGGGTGGTTTCAGCTTAAAGAGTTTGTGCTTGTCACAAACTCGAAGATCAAAAATATATAAGGATGTATATTTTTGATCGAGTATCTGTACCCTCTATTTACGGCTTGGTTTTACTGGTTTATTTTTATTCGCTTCGCGTCCTCGACTCGCCTATTGCCGGCTTGGTTCGGCCACGGATGTCCGTGGTTCTGGCTTGTTTTTTTTGATTATGTGTGCTAAAATATCGGTGGGAAATCCCACTTTTATTGGAGGTATGATATGCAGGCAATACCGGTAAAATCATATGATGCAAGAATTGACTCAAAAAAAAGAATTACTTTAAGGAATGCTTTATTCGAATATTTTAATGTTAAAGAATTTGCTGATGGAACAATTGTACTTGAGCCTAGAGAATTAACAAAGCCTTTTACTGTTTCTTCTAACACATTAAGTATGATGGATAAAAGTATGGAAAATTTTAATTTTGGGGATGTTTCAGATCCTATAGATATTTCTGTTTACGGAGATGTTCATTGATGTTCAAAATTCGTATGGGAATACCTGAAATGAAACAAATTTGGGAAAATTTAGAAAAAAAATACAATTCAAACACATTGAGCAAAGCCGAAAAAGAATTATTTAAAAAACTGATTAATTGTTTTAAAAAACTTTCAAATGATCCTCATTATCCGGGCTTACAATCTCACGAGATAGAATCATTAACAAGGCGTTATAAAATAAAAGTATGGGAATCTTATTTAGAAAATAATAAACCTGCAGCAGGAAGAATATTTTGGGTATATGGTCCGAATAGAGGTGATATTACAATTATAGGATTGGAACCTCATCCAAATGATAAAAAAAATGCTTATAATAAAATCACTCTTTCTTCAATTGAAAAATAGTCAGTAAAATTTTATACAGCAAGTTAGAAATATTTCTCTTCCTCTAATACCCAAAAAATCTTAAATACTTGCATATTCTATAAAAATATGCAATAATTAACTTATACATAAGAAAACTGCCGCTTATAGTATGTTTCGGCTGCATGAAGTCGGCACTTTCTTACAATTTTTTTTATGCTTTGTGCTGTTTAAAATATTGGAATTGAATAGCCGTGCATAAATTTTTATCTCGGTTTATTAGGATGGGAGTATGAATCATCATAATAGGCCATGGGTAAACTATGTTATAAAAATGTGTGTTGTGCTTTTTTAAGGAGGTTTTTATGTTTATTGAAATTAGGCCTTATGAAAAAGAGCGTTTATCGGTGCGTTTTAAAGCTGAGGGAGAAGATTTTTCCAAAATTCTGCAGGCAATAAAAAAAGTACCGAACAGAGCCTGGATTCCGGCTGGATATTTCTGGATTATTCCTGCCGACCGTAATTCTTGCGATACTTTATTAAACAATCTTTATAATGAAGGGCTATGCAGAGGGGATTCCGGCTTTACCCTTAAAGATTCTGGACTTACTGATAGAAAGCCTCATGATGTTGAGCCTTTGACTACAGAAATTATTGGAGAAAGGAATAATCATACTGCAACCGATATTCAGAGTATTTTAAATAAGTTGGAAGAAGTTATTACTGCCAAACATTACAGTAAGCGTACAATGGAGGCTTACAGCTATTGGATAAGCCGCTTTATTCGTGAAAATAAGAATAAAAATCTTAAAACTCTTTCCGATACGGAAATAAATGCCTTTGTGAGCCGTCTTGCAGTGAAGGAAAAGGCTGCCGCTTCAAGCCAAAATCAGGCTCTTGCGGCTCTTTTGTTTCTATATAAAAACATATTAGGCTTAACTATAAAGACTCCTGAAAATATAGTCCGTGCTAAAAAGCCTAAAAAGCTGCCTGCCATAATGACCCGTGAGGAAACTGCAAAGATATTCTCTCTTTTGCCTGAAAACGATTACGGGCTTCTTATCCGTTTGCTTTACGGAACCGGAATGCGGCTTATGGAAGCCTTGCGGTTAAGGATTCAGGATATTGATTTTGGGAAAAACGAAATTACGGTACACTGCGGAAAGGGTGCGAAAGACCGTAAAACCGTACTTCCTGTTTCTCTTAAATTTCCGCTTCAAAAACATATGGAAAAAGTCCGCCTTATACATGAGGCAGACTGCAAGGAAGGTTTCGGTTCGGTGCCGCTTCCGTTTGCTCTTGCAAAAAAATATCCCAATGCCAGTAAGGCTTGGGCATGGCAGTGGGTGTTTCCTCAAGCACGCCGATGGCGTAACAAAGAAACCGGCGAGCAAGGGCGCCACCATATCGATCCTTCGGTTATTCAGCGTACTCTGCATGAAGCTGTTTTAAGGTCAGGTATCCCTAAACCAATCGGCTGTCACACTTTCCGCCACTCATTTGCAACGCACCTGCTTGAAGCCGGCTACGATATCCGCACCATCCAAGAGCTTCTCGGCCACAGCGATGTTAAAACTACTATGGTTTACACCCATGTCCTAAACCGCGGCGGACTAGGCATTCAAAGCCCTATCGACAGGATGTGATCTTTCTTTTCTCCGTTTAGTGAGGATAGGCCTAATCTGCCAGCGGTTCATTTATCCGATTTGTATTTATGGTAGAAAGGTGTGTTTTTTTGTTTTGCAGCAGTTTAGATTGCAAATTATTGGTTTTTATGCTATAGTGAGGAAGGGTCGAAGGGAAGTTAGGTGTATAAGGGTAAAAATAGGATAAAATATTGGAAGAGAATGAATTAATACAAAAAGTAAAAGAATATACATATTATCTTACAGATGAATATTTGGAAGAGGTATGCAAGGACTTGTTACAAATTAAAGATATAAATCTTTTCTTCGAAAAATGTTATGAAAATGATGCTATTCATGAATGGAAAAGTCCTTGTTCATTTATTTGTGATTCAGTAACTCATTCACATAAATATCGAGAATTAATATTAAAAAAATATGAAAATGATTGTATTTATAAATTTTGTGAAAAAATGCTATTTGATTCTTCATATACTAGACGAAGAGAAGCATTGATTATAATCTGTGATACTTTAAATATTCATAGAATAAAATGTAAAAAACTACTGGAAGAGTATTTTCTTTTTGTAATAGAAAAAGATCCGCTACTTTTATATGATTATATAATGGAATTTACGTGGTTATATGCTTATGAAATTAGAATTAGGAAAAATCTCTATTCAAAAATCTTAAATCTGAATAATGAATTTGCTAATCTTACATTATTAGAATATTTAGATAGTCTAGTCGTACCTTTTTTTAGTCGAGATGGATTACTAAAATACAAAATTTTATCAAAATTAACAAGAGATAAAAGTAGATGTGTAAATTCATTTGCTGAAAAAATAAAAAAGAATATGCTTATTAAAAATTATAATAAACACATTGAAACAAAAACATATATTCTAGGAAATGCAAAGTTAGAATTTATTAATATAATGTTTATGAATAAAACTGAAACTTATAATAAAGATGATTTTATAAATTTTTATTTGAATTATGTAAAGGAAAACACCTAACACCCGCTTCAACCTGACATTGCGGACAAGCCGCAAATGCAGGTTAAGCGAATGTTAGACGGATGCCTTACGGCACGATAAACTGTAACTTTGAAAAATAGGATATATTTTTATAAATTAAAGTTTAAAGCCCCAATTAATGGGTTAGGTTACTCTGAGCAAGAGTGTCTTTTATTATAATGGCTATTTGAGAATGAGAAAAAAAATAAATTTTTATCTAATAATTTTAAAACTTATTAAGGAAATTAACAAAATAAAAGTTCTTCAGATGGTTGTGGTGTTTATAATATTAGGATTTATTGTTAAAAAACTGGAAAAGTGATATACTATTTATAGTATGACATTCGATTGGAATAATGAAAAGAATATAATGCTTAAAAGAGATAGAAATATATCGTTTGAGCGGATTATTATAGCAATTGAACAAGATAGTTTGTTGGATATTTTAGAACATCCAAATAAAGAAAAATATCCAAATCAAATTTTGCTTCTTATAGAAATTGATAGATATGTATATGTAGTTCCTTGCGTACTTGAAAATGATGTTTGTTTTTTGAAAACTATTTTTCCAAGTAGAAAATATACGGCAAAATATCTTGATTTTAAAGGAGAAGAAAATGAATACTGAAAAAGAGCTGTATGAATCTATAGAAAATGATGAATGGAAAGCGGTAAAAAATTTTTATGATCTTCGCAATGATTTAAAAAAAGCTGCTAAAACTATGCTTATGAAAAAAGAAAAGATAGATGTAATACTTGCCAAGCAAGATATAAATAATCTAAAAGCCAAAGCTTTTGAAGAAGGTATGGAATATGAAATTTTTGCAGGAAGTGTTTTACATAAATATTTAACAGGAAGACTTGTAGAGGGATAAAAATTCAATTCGTCTAACACCCGCTTCAACCTGACATTGCGGACAAGCCGCAAATGCAGGTCAAGCGGATGTTAGGTTGACGCCTTCGGCGCAGGAGAGAAAATGAAAAACAAAGTATGTTTTGTAATTACTTTTGTAACTACTCTAATTTATTCAGCTTATGCTCAGGATAAAATAGATTATCTTGTATTAAACAAAATAAAAACAGTTCAAGAAATAATTATTGAAAATATTAAAACAAAAATTACCGTAAAATTAGATGAGAATCAAAAAAAAGAGTTTCTTAATAATTTGAGTGTTGTAAAAAGCAGAGATTGGGGTAAGTGTCTGCTCCCATATGAGGTTACTATCATATATGATGATAAAAGTATTTCTTTTCGTACAAATGGGAAGACCCTAGGACAATTTGGAACTATGGCGATGTATGATTTTGAATCTGATTTGAAGCTTTTGATAAACTCTTTTTTTATTATGGAAACTGAATTTCCGCTTTACTTAGAAAAAACGGTAAAAGTAAAGAATCAGGATATTCACTTGTATCAGGTAAATTATTCAAGAAAAAACTTAAAATTTATTCAGGGACTTTCTTCAAGTAAAATATTGGATGAAACGCATTGCAGATGGAAAATTGGGCAAGAGCTTATTGATATACAAAGCAGCTTTACTGAAAAAGAATTAAAAAAACATATTGAAAAAGAAAACTTAAAAGAAGTTGCCGATTATTATATAAAAGAATTATGTAAACGGGATTTGTTTTTTTCCACATATGAATTACATCCTCTTGATGAGGTAAATGAAAAATGGATTATTTATTTTGTATATGTTGAAAAAGAACATAAAGGTACAAAAAAATATTGGGATGAAGTTGTGTTTATGTTACCAGATGGTACAATTGTAATCAGCGAAAATAATTTCGAAGAAATAAAATTTTAGATAAAATTGCCTAACACCCGCTTCAACCTGACATTGCCTTTGCGGCAATGCAGGTTAAGCGGAAGTTAGACGGATGCCTTCGGCACGATGAACTGTAACTTTGAAAAACAGGATATGGTCTTTGTAAACTAAAGCTTAAAACTCAAATTAATTGCTTATTTTTACTAAAAATGCCGTATTTTATTGTAATAACAGCTTGATAATTATACGCATAATGCGTATAATATGATTGGATATAAAATGACAGCAAAAGAAATAGAAAAAATACTAAAGGCGGATGGTTGGTATTTTGTAACAGCAAAAGGTTCTCATAATCAATATAAACATACTGTAAAATCCGGAAAAGTTACGGTCCCAAATCATAAAGGAGATATACCGATAGGAACCGTGAAAGCAATTCTAAAGCAGGCAGGATTGAAATAAGGATATATGGAGGAATATAAAATGAAATTAGCATATCCGGCAATAATAACATATTGTGAAGAAGATAATAGTTATAGTATAGAATTTCCCGATTTGCAAGGCTGTGTTTCCGGAGGATTTTCTCTTATAGAAGCGATAGAGATGGGAATAGATGCGGCATCAGGGTGGATATTAACAGAAATCGAGGAAGGAAATGCTGTTCCAAAAGCAAGTGAACCTACAAAAATAAAACTACCTGATAATAAAAGTTTTATAAATATGCTTATTTTAGATATGGATTCGTATAGTGAAAAATATTCAAGCAAATGTGTAAGAAAGAATATAACGCTTCCAAAATGGGTGAATACGCTTGCAGAAAAAAATAATGTAAATTTTTCACAATTATTACAGAACACGATAGTAGAAAAATATGTAGGTGTTATGTAAAAGCGTCTAACACCCGCTTCAACCTGACATTGCGGACGAGCCGCAAATGCAGGTTAAGCGAATGTTAGAACGACACCTAACGGTGCGAGGAGAAAAGAATGAGAAAAGTAGTATTGGTGATTGTTTTATTTTTTTCAGTTAATTGCCTGTTTTCTGAAGAGAATAAATATTTTTTTTATATTCCGTCAACTGAAGAAATGCAGAGTTATTTTAGTATGAAGAATTACCTTTCACAATGGGATGCCGGCAAACGTGTAGTAGATGATTTAACTTTCGATAAAATATATCGAAATAATATTGGAAAAGAAACTATAAATAGTCTACTACTTGAAAGTTTTTTTAGAAATACACGAAATGCCAAGATACAACAGCAATTAAAACAATATATAAAATCCAATAAAATTGACTCATCATTTTCAAAAGCAATAGTAAAGAAAATTGATTCAAAATTAGAAAAAGAAAAGACATCAGAAAAAGAAGTATGGAGATATAATTATGATGATAAGGAATTTGATGAGAATATAAATTTATTCAATTTTAGAGAAGCAGGTGTGTTTAATAATAAACTCGGTATGCTGCTCTTTGATAATGATTGGAATCAAATTTCTTTTACTCAAAAAGAAAAGACTTCCAAAGATAAATTTTTTCTGATTTACGGCGGTGGTACAAACTCAATAACAATTAATTTCTATGAGAAAAATGGAGTAAAGAGAGAAGATTTGGATGTTGCGATGAACCAAAGATATTATAAAAACAGACATCCAAATAATTGGCAGTCAATAGAGTTGGATCGTGAAGGAATTTTATGGAATTGTGGAGCCGATAAATATATTATTGCTTTCGGCAGTGACCCGGAAAGTAATTCAGCAACCTTTAATGCATATCTTTATGATGAAAAAGAAAAAAAATTATATTTGATGAGTACATCAATGAATTTTTCAAAGATCAATATGTTTTATTCTGAAAGATATAGAATATATAATTATTTGCTTTTCAATTCATTGTTTTGTTTTATAAATAAAAAATAATCACTTCTAACACCCGCTTCAACCTGACATTGCGGACAAGCCGCAAATGCAGGTCAAGCGAATGTTAGACTTAGTTTGATAATCACCAGAAAAAGAATATTTTTTTACTTACATGATTAATTAATGTGAATATATTACGAATATCATATTTATGCTAAATTTTATTATGTGGCTATATTTATTTTGAGGTAATGATATGGAAGAAAAAAAACATAAAGAGTTAAAGTTAAGTATTGATATCAATACGGATGTAGAAAAGATATTATCAAAAAAAGACAAAGAAATTATCATAGATCAGATAATATTACATTTTGATAGTGGTAAATTGCAGGAAGTGTTAAAGCTTTCATATTATTTATTATCAAAAGATCAGACTTATTATTTTTCTTCCATGAAACGCAAAGGTTTCTTTCGTATTGGAACAAAGGAATTTAATACGAAAAAAATAAGCTATATTATTGAAAACATTCTATCGAAAACACACGAGCAATTGAAAATAGAAAATGTAAATTATTTGAGAAGTATGCTGGCTTTACATTATGTTGCGCCAGAATGTAGAAATATATTAAAATTTGCTGATAATGTAATAAAAAAATATAAAAAACGCTTTATAAAAACTTTATATGCAATATTAGAATTTGATTTACTGGAAGTAAAAATTGGCAAACCAAGTTATTCTAACCTTATAAGTGACCCTATATATGGTGTCGATCCTGTTTCCGAAGCAATTTCAACATTAGTGGACAGATATACGAAAGAATTCAATGTATCTGATGAAGATTTTGGACCGTTGGATATTAATTCACATAAAAATATTATATCTGATTGTAAAAAACTACTACAAAAAATTATAGTAGTAAACAAAATACAAAAATTTGAATATGAAGTTGAAACTTATGGTTATAATTTTGAACAAAGAAATGATAAAATATGTTATATGATTTCTAAAGAAAAAATAGAAAAAGCAAAAGTTTTAACTTATTTTGTTACACCAAGTCACCATTATAACGCAATTATAAAAGAATTGCTTTCTAGAAAAGATAATATATCTATTTATGAATTATTTGAAAAAAATATCTCTTCAACTGAATATTGGAAGATCGAAGAACTACCAACTCGACGAATAGTGATATTTTTACTCTTTAATGAAAATATAAAAATATTTGATTCTGATAATTTATTTAGAGAAGAATTTGCATTCTTATCTGAGTTGCTAACAGAATTTCATATAGACGATAATAACATAAAAGACATGAAATTAAAGAATGGTATAGGTGTTTTTGATGTAATCAAATTTAAACGAATCATAGAATTTTGTGCATATGCAATAAATTATGCATTAAATAAACATAACAATGATTGTTTTTTACAATATGAGTCAATAGTACCAGTATATAGTTATGATTTGTTTATAAATATGTTAAATAAAATTTATAAAGATACTGAAATTATCAACAAACTTATAAATGAACTTACTTGGGATAAAAAAATAAATTTGATATCCAAACGACACCTATTCTTATGGGGAGAACTTTTATTTTATTTGGTGCTAACAATTTGGAAAGCAGTAATATTCTTAGAAATTTATGCTTTAAAAATCATGAGCAAATAAAATTGGATGAAGAAATACTGGAAAATAAACTGTCAATAGTTTTTGCAAAAAAAACTTCCAGCATAATAAATCAATTAAATTTAATTTTGCTAAGACTGATGGAGATATTGATTTTATAGCAAAGTCAGATGATATTGTTTTTGTAGCAGAATGTAAGAATTCACTTTATGGTTCCAATATTTATGAAATGAAAACCAATTATGATGCTTTGGAAACCGCAACTAAACAACTATCAAAAATTGAAAAATTGTTTTCTGATGTCGATTTTAGAAAATATTTATCAGTAAAAACAAATATTAGTATAGCAGCGAATGATAAAATAGTTTTTTTTATTGTCACAGGCAGTAGATCTTTTTATGGTCTCGATGATATTAAATATAATATATTTCCAATATATGAATTGTTGAATTATATTGAGACACACGAAATTATTTTTTGTAATAGAATCTATTCATATTATGATGATAAAATTTCTTTTACTGAAAATCTCAAGAACTTCATCAATGATCGACCTAATCAAACTTGCTTAAATCGCGCATTAGTAAAAATCAATGAAAAAATAAAAATAGGAAATAAAACTATTTATAGAGAAACTTTTCAAATTGATTTTAAAAATATTATATGATGCTAGAAAAACACTATGAATTTAAAGGTAATTATAAAATATCTAATAGTATTGATTAAAATACTATTAGTTTTTTTAGCAGAAGATATTAAAACGAGTGAAGTATCTGCAAAAGCTAGTGTATTTCTTGCAAATACTAAATTAAGATTATCAAATTTATGTAATGAATTGTGCGATTGAAGAGTCATTATAAAATTTAAAAGACTTTCATAAGAGTTTTAAGAATATGTATATAGAAAGTCTAACACCCGCTTCAACCTGACATTGCGGACAAGCCGCAAATGCAGGTCAAGCGAATGTTAGATGGACACCGCTTTCGCGGTGCGAATATTTTTTTATAAATAAGAGGTATGGTATGGAAATAAGAAATGAATCTAAGATTGAAATTATAAAACTTTCTATGATTCTATTTACAATTATTATATCATTAATTGTTTTATCAAAGACATTTTTGGAAAGAAATAAAGAGAGTGAAGTAATCCAAGTAACAGGTTTGGGAACAAAAGATTTTGAATCTGATTTGATTGTATGGTCTGGTTCATTTTCACAGACTGATATTGATTTAAAAAATGCGTATGAGCGATTGCAGCTTGATCAAAATAAAATAATAGACTTTCTAAAAAAGCGAAATGTGTCAACAAATGAATATTTATTTTCAGCAGTAGTAATTGATAAGGAATATGAAACAATATATGACATGGATAAAAACCAAAAACGTCTTTTTAAGGGATATCGCTTAATGCAAGATATAAAGATTGAATCAAACGAAGTAGAGAAAATAGAAACTATTTCACGAGAAATTACAGAGTTAATCAATATGGGGGTTGAATTCTATTCATCTAAACCACAATATTATTATACGAAACTGACTGAATTGAAAAAAGAATTAATTGAATATGCAACTGAAAATGCAAAAACTAGAGCAGAAACAATAGCGAGTAAATCAGGATTTAAACTAGGACGATTGAAGAATGCAAATATGGGTGTATTTCAAATAATAGCTAGAAATTCAAATGAAGATTATTCTTGGGAGGGAACTTTTAATACTACATCAAAACAAAAGACCGCAACAATAACAATGAAATTACAATTTGGAATACAATAGGAATGAGCATCTAACACCCGCTTCAACCTGACATTGCGGACAAGCCGCAAATGCAGGTTAAGCGAATGTTAGACGGATTGCCCAATGGGCAACAAGAAAGAAAATGAAAAAAAATATATTTATTATAGGATTTATGTTTATGGGCTTAATATCATGTTTTGTAAAGACAAAAGAAGAAAAATTTTGGTGTTGGTTTTGTAAAAACTCACAATTAATATACAATTATGAAATAAATCAGGAAAAAATTTTTAATGAACTTCAAATTCAATTGCATAAAATAAATCCTGATCTAACGTTTGAAATTAGTTCTGTAAAAAATGGAAAAAGAGATTTTGTAATTAGTGCAGATGGAATACTAGATGCATTTCCTGCAGTAGAAAAATTGTATTTATTAAAACCGAAATTATCAGAATGGACTTTTATAAAATTTCGCCCGAGAAGAAAAATAGAGAATTCAATTAAAATAGAAGATAAAGAAGTTTGTCCAAATGATATAAGATTTATGTTTATAAAAGATGAAGATAAAAGTAAAATAGGAATTGTTCTTTTTTGCAATGGATATACTGAGATCGAATGTGAAATTTATAGTCAGATTGGATTTTTATTTCTTGATGAATGTCTAGGAGAATATGATGTAGAAAAATTTATCGGAACAATAATAATACAAGGCTTTGATAGCGAATATTTTAACGATTCAATAAAAATAGAGTTTTTAGCAACTGAGTTTGATAAAATAAAAGTAAATATAATTAAATAGTATATAGTTATATTTAAAAATAACGTCTAACACCCGCTTCAACCTGACATTGCGGACGAGCCGCAAAGCAGGTTAAGCGAATGTTAGACCGATGCCTTCGGCACGATAAACTGTAACTTTGAAAAATAGGGTGTATTTTTTATAAATTAAAGCATAAAACCAAAATTAATAGCTTATGTTCTTTGGATAAAGTTATGTTTTATTATAATATCTACTTGTATAAGAAAAATAAAACTTTAATCTTTGGATTTTAAAACTTGTTAAGGAAGTTAACGAGTTAAAAGTCCTTCGGACGGTCATGGTAATTATAATAATTAACTTGTTAATGAAAACTAAAGTTTTATCTAAGGATTTTAAACTAGCTAAGGAAATCAACAAAATAAAAGTCCTTCGGACGGTCATGGTGATTATAATAATTAAGTTGTTAAAGAAAAATAAAGTTTTAGTTTTGATTTTAATGATTTAGTAATTAAAAAGTTGTATAGTTAAAAAATAAAGTTTTATTGTTAAGAATAAGTTTATAATTTTAAGATGATATTATTTATAAAAGGTTTGTTTTGTAAATAATATAGAATTATAGTTAAATTAATAGTTTTTAATATATGCATTAAGTAATATGAAAGTTGGATATGCAAATAATAAAGTTTTATATTAAAATTTTAAGTTTTTTTTGAAAAAAATCTGATTTTTTTTGTATATATTACTGTAGTAGTATTGATAAGTGCGGCTATTTCGATTAAAATAAAAATAGCTTTTATGGGGGTAAAATGAAACAAAATCAATGTAAATTAATTAAGATGTTAAGTGCTTCCTTAATATTTTTTTGTTTTTTCAGCGGCATATTTGCACAGAATGAAGCTGAATGTGAAAAAGCCGTCCAAGCGGTTGCGGAAGCTTGTAACGAAAAATCCGTAACGAATGTGCTGCCTTATTTGGCTGAAGATTTTTCAATTGCAGGACAGAGCGGTAATAGGGCAAAAGCAATTTTACAGCAATTATTGGCCGGAGTGGGGACGGTAATTTCCTATGAAAAAACAGAAAGCTTTATGGAAGACGGAAAACTTATTTTAAAATACTCAATTGAATATTCTCAAGTAGGAAAGAAAGAGTCCGTATTTATTTTCAATAAGGATAATTTAATTGTCGAAGCTGAACTTATGAAAATAAAAGTAAAAACTTTGTCTTCAGAAGAACGAACTATAGAGTACAATACAAATAAAATCACTTCCATTCCTTTTATATTTGCAGGAAATCTGCCGTTGGTAGACGTATTGCTTGAAGGTGAAAGCAGATTGTTTTTATTAGACAGCGGTGCTCCTTTTTCCATTTTAAATTCAAAGTACATTGAAGGATTAAACACGGGCACAAAAAAACTTGGTAGTTTTCAGGATGTCAGCGGTAATGTTTCAAGTCCGAATATGGATATAACAAACGTAAAAGAATTGGAATTCGCCGGTAGTAAAATAAAAAATCAAAAAATAGTAGTTCTTGATATGACTCGTCTTGAACAGAGTTTAAAAACGGACGGCATATACGGATTAATAGGCTATGATATGTTAAAAGAATATGATGTCTTTTTAGATTATCAAAAAAAGCAGTTGACACTTATAAGACCGGATTCGTATGATAGTTTTATAAAAGCTAATACATTAAAAGTAGATTCAAAAATTCCGTGTAAAATGGCAGGTCATATTCCGGCTATTGAAGTATCGATTGGAAACAAAATCTATAAATTGGGGCTCGATACCGGAGCTGAATTCAATTTACTCGACAGCTTTTATTTTAATGAATTAGAACCGTCCTTAACAAACAAAGAAAAAACCGAACTGAGCGGGGCAGGCGGAATTAAACAGGAAATATATCAAGCGGAATTAAAAACAATGAAGATAGGCGGTAAAACATATAAAAATGTAAAAACCGTATTTTCCGATATTTCTCATTTACGAAAAAAGCCCGATAGTTATGACGGACTTTTAGGCTATCCGTTTTTCTCCGCCCAACCGACTCTTATAAGCTATAAACGGGGAGAAATTATTTTGTTTAAATAAACAAATTTTAAGTTTTTTATTTATTAAATATTGTAATAAAAAGCAAAATATTGTAAAATTAAAAGCGTAATTGTTAATATTAAGTTATATAAATAAAATAAAAGTGTCTAACACGCAGTTCAAGACTGACAAAACCCGCTCTGAAGAGCGGCCGGCTAGACGCCGGTACGTTTTGCAGCTTAACTGCATGTTAGGTTGACAAGCTGACCGCTTGAGGAAAGACTTGTGTGGAACCGACCTATGACCATTTATTTCGACTTAAAAATAAATTTATAAAATCATAGGAGGATTTTATGGCAAATTTTTACTGTGAATACTGTGGGATGAAGTATTCCTCTGTTTCTTCATTAACATCTGGTTCTTGTTCAAGAAGTCCAACAAGAAGGCACTCATTATACGAAGGAAACGAAAAACCAAAATATACTTGTAAATATTGTGGAATGCAATATTCAAGCATATCTTCATTAACAAGCGGTTCTTGTTCAAAAAGTCCGACAAAAAAACATCATCCTGCATTATGATATGAAGTCAGCCTAACAAGAATCTTATTATTCTTGTTAGGTTCATATGCCGTTAGCGTGGTAAAATTGAAATTAGAAAGGAAGACATTTATTTTGAATATATATGAAAATCTTGCTACACAAGCAATAACAAGTTTTTTTTATAATGAAGCATTATGGAAAAAAGAAATTGTATTTGATTTTTTGCTAAAACCATTTAATCTACAGTTGTTAGATATTGCAGAAGTAAAAGCACAAGATAATCTGAAAGGAACTGTGCCTGATTTCACTATTATCACAAAAAATTCAGAAAAATTACGATATGAAGTAAAGATTAATAATTCCGGATTAACAATTTCAGAATATGATAAAGACACACGTGATGCTTACTTAATCAGGAAAAATTATTCTTTTCGTGAAGAAATTCCTATTCCAAAAGATAAAATTCTATTTTGGGAAGATTTGTTTGAAATTATAGATAAAAAAGGAGCGACAACAGATTTTGCTCGTTTTGATTTAATTCGTGAATATATGTGTGAAGACATTCATACTTTATTATTTACACCGCATGAGGTAGCTATGTTATATTCTCCCGATACAATTATTGCCGTTTATGAAATGAAAGAAAAATTATTGGAGATTTGCAGAAAATTTCTTGATGCAAATGTGACAAAATATGAATATAAAGGAAAACTCGATAGTAAATATGGTATTGGATGTTATTTTAAGAAAAAAGGAGCACCGGAGTATGACTTATTTATAGGTTTATCTCCGCATGCTGAAAAATATTATTCTATTGCTAAATATATCTCAGGAGATAATTGGGATTATTTTGAATTGGATAAAGAAATTTTAGCAAAATGTAATACAGAGGAAGAATTGCAACAAGAATTTAATAAAAATGCTGAAGATGTAATGTTGAAAATAAAATAAATACAACCTAACACCCGCTTCAACCTGACATTGCGGACGAGCCGCAAATGCAGGTTAAGCGGTAGTTAGTTTGACAAGATTTAATACAATAAGGAATACGCAATTGAGCAAAATTATCATAGCTTTACTACAATTAACGCCGGGGAACTCTCTTGTTGAAAATATGTATATCGGTATAGCTGCTTGTCGCAAGGCAAAAAATATGGGGGCAGATATAGCATTATTTCCTGAAATGTGGAGTATTGGTTACGAAATCCCTAAATCTGTCAATGAATTAAAGAGTAAAGCAATTAGTAAAAATGATGCATTTATACATTCATTCTCGGATTTAGCAAAAGAATTGCAAATGGCTATCGGTATAACATTTCTTGAAAAGTATGAGCCATTACCAAGAAACAGTATATGTCTGTTTGATAGATTTGGAAAAGAACTATATACCTATGCAAAAGTACATACATGTATTTTTGGAGATGAAAAAAATTTAATGCCCGGTAATGATTTTTATGTATCTGAATTAGACACAGAGCGCGGTTGTGTAAAAATAGGTTCAATGATTTGTTATGATAGAGAATTTCCTGAGAGTGCACGAATACTCATGCTCAAAGGTGCAGAAATACTACTTGTACCGAATGCATGTCCAATGGAAATTAATAGGATTTCACAATTAAGAGCAAGAGCATTTGAAAATATGGTTGGCATTGCAACTGTTAATTATCCAAAAGGAAAACCCGATTGTAATGGTCATTCTACAGCATTTGACGGTATTGCCTATAAAATTGATGAACCATATTCACGAGATACATTAATAATAGAAGCCGGAGAGGAAGAAGGAATATATATCGCAACTTTTAATATAGAGGAATTAAGAAAGTATAGAAGTAGAGAAGTTCATGGTAACGCATACCGGCAGCCGACAAAATATGAGATTTTATTATCGGAAGAGAAACAAGAGCCGTTTATCCGTAAAGATTATAGAAAATCAGCAAACTAACACCCGCTTCAACCTGACATTGCC
Source organism: Treponema denticola ATCC 35405 (assembly GCF_000008185.1). Classification (NCBI taxonomy): domain Bacteria; kingdom Pseudomonadati; phylum Spirochaetota; class Spirochaetia; order Treponematales; family Treponemataceae; genus Treponema; species Treponema denticola. The sequence continues at coordinate 1,860,008 of NC_002967.9, read as the reverse complement.
TTTGCGGCAATGCAGGTTAAGCGAATGTTAGAATGACGCTCACGCGCAAAGGGAAACCATAGAAAATAAAAATATCTTTGCATGAAATACTTGCTTTATTTCTTAAAAAATATAGAATAGATTTGAAGGAGAGGAGTATGAAGTTAAAATATCAAATTATATTGTTGTATTGTTTGATTACTCTGTTGCTGTTTCAAATGGTAAGTTGTAAGAGGCAACAAGGTAAACAAGTTATAAAATATGAAACAAAAGATAGTTTTAAAAAAGTAGCCGTAGAACTAAAACCGGTAACATCAAATGTTTATGAAGAACTCAAAAGAATTCATACTGTCTATCCTAAACGTGCAATGAAGGGAAATGGTCTTGTTGGTGTGCTCGGTGGTGTAAATTTAATTGCTCACCAAAAAGGTAGCTATGATGTGTTGCTACCGATACCGCAACTTGTGGACAAGCAAGTTCCCATTTTTTATAGTTTAAGTGTCAAACCTGAATCGGCTTTATCATCAAGCCGATTGCAAGTGAGAGAAGACGGAAATGCTTTTTTAAGCTTAGTATTTAATGCTGACCAGAATACCGAACTCACTATTGATTGGTCTGCAGTTGTTTTAATTACTCCAATGGCAATAAAAGAGAATGATATAGACCCTGAACTATTTACTGTTGCATCACCATGTGTACAATCTGATTCTAAGCAAATTACTGATTTGGCAACTGAATTATGTACTACAAACGAAGATGATGAACTAAAACAATACTGCCTAAATATAAGAAACTTTATTGCAAATATGGAAAATGTTGCACCACCTATGAGTCTTGATGCTTTGGGAATTTTGAAAAGTGGAATGAATTATATTTGCACTTCAAATGCAAATCTTGCGGCAGCATTTATGCGGGCACAAAAAATTCCTTGTCGTATGATAGCAACAATTCCGACAAACTCTTACCGCCTAGAAATGCATCGTATCGTAGAGTATTACGATGGCGGTGTATGGACTGCATTTGATCCAAGTTCTTGGAGTGAAAGTCCTTTGACAAATACATGGCAAAATATCATTATGGCTAAATCAAGTATTTCAGATGAAATAGCATCTATGGAACCTCGTTTATGCTCTATGTTAGGTGTTCCATTTGGGCAAGAGGTAGAAATAATGAAACCGGGTTTAACTTTACATGGTCAAGATTTCTTTTGGACAGTTGCTTTTCCGCTTGCTGAATTTGATGTAACAGATACGATAGCTAAATTAACGGTAGCATGTTGGCAGGAGTTTTTACAAACGGGAATTATAAGTTCAAAGCAAATTGATGCTGCTCTTGCGACTGATTTAGATTCGTATTCAGAAAAAATTAGCGGTAAATAAACTATTTATTACATACAATGCTGTTTAATTTTATCGTAATTGAGTTGAAATAAGATTTTTATTTATGGTATGTTGTGTAATCAAAATTTTTAATTTTAAAATAAGGCTTAATAAAGCTAAGTTCTAACACCCGCTTCAACGCTGACAACAAGGACAAGCCTTGTTGCAGGTTAAGCGGTAGTTAGATGGACGCTTCGCGCAAAGGAAAGGTAAAAAATGAGTACATGTTATTTATGCAAGAATGAAATTACAGAACAAAATATAACAATTGAACATATTATTTTAAATTCTATGGGCGGAAGATTAAAATCATCAAATCTAATCTGTAAAGAGTGTAACTCAAAATTTGGTGATTCATTTGACGCGAAGTTATCAAAGCAATTTGAGTTTTTTGCTAATATTTTAGACATAAAAAGAGAACGAGGAAAAGTTCAAGATGTTATAATGGTAAGAGAATCCACTGGAGAGGAATACAGAGTTACTCCAGATGGCAAACCTATAGTAAATAAACCAACAATTGAGAGAAAGGAAATAGAGAATGGAGAAGAAATCCATATTCAAGCAAGGAATCTTGACGAATTAAAAAAGATTTTAGTAGGGTTAAAAAAGAAATACCCTGCAATCAATATTGATGAGTGTTTAAAAAAAGCTAAACATATAAAAGAAAGATTATCAGAACCTTTGGGTATTACGTTAACACTTGGCGGAAGAGACTCAATGCCTGCCATACTAAAAATGGCTATTAATTTTTTTGTTGAAATTACACGTGATGTAGTAACAGTATCTGAAGCAATTGAAGATCTTCGGAAAAATTCGACAGACAAAGTTGAGCCAATAATATTAGAAGAGAGTCTTTTTGATCTAGGAGAGAATGAAGTTACTCATAGTATATTTTTAAACGCTAGTCCAGAAGAAAAAAAAGTATATGCAATTATAGAATTATATGGAACAATTCAATTTATTGTAAAACTTTCAAAAAATTATAATGGAAATGCGTTTATAAAACTTTATGTTTATGATGTTTTATTGACAAAAGAAATTCAGAAAAAAGTAAATTACATACCAGATTTTAATTATATATTCTCTCATGAATATCCAAAGTCAAATCCTAATTTTCAAATTTTAAATGATAAAATGAGTCATGTTATGCAAATCGCTATGAAAAGAAAAAATAATTCTTTCATTTCTGAAATTATAAAAAAATCGTTTGATAATACTTGGGGAAAATTACCTGAGGGAAAAATCATAACAAATGAAGATGTAGATATGTGTCTTGATGAATTAATGAAAAATATAGAGCTTTATTTTTAGGTTAACATTTCCGTCTATCAGTACAAAAATAATATGTTTCAAAATATTGGAGAAATCAAAGGAAATGTGCTTACCATTGCGCTATGTGTTATGTGAATATTTTTTTGTATTAAGATAATAAAAAATGTAAAAAAGATAAATATTTTCATCTAACACCCGCTTCAACCTGACATTGCGGACAAGCCGCAAATGCAGGTTAAGCGGATGTTAGACAGACACCTTCGGTGCATGAGGAAAAGAAAAATCAGAGAGGGTTATTATGTTAACTAGACAAAATGAAAGTGATAGATTGTTAAAGTTTAAAGAAAAATATAAAATCAAACAAAAAATAACTAGTGAAGAAAAAGCGTTTTCCTCTATAGCATTTATGAAAATGGAATATTTACCAAAATGTTTCGATCATGGAGCTGTATGGAGAAATAAGGATGGTTTTCTTGTTATAGAGATGGAATTATATGATTTTGATAATAAAATAGAGGAAGACTTAAAAATATGGTGTAAAAAATGGAAATTTAGTTATATAAAAGAGAATGAATTGCTCCCATTTAATTGTGAAGACGGTCAAGTAATTATTTTAATTTCAAATTTAAAGTCAAGGAATAAAAAAAACTTGATAAAGAATGGTGTAATAGATAGGTCGTTGTTATAAAAAATCAACTAGCAAGCTCTCCAAAACTGACAATATCTTTGTAATAATGAATTATAACTATTAAGCAACAAAATTTATTTTATAAATTAAATTATAAAATCTAAATAAATAGCTTAGTTTTTACTAAATTTATATTTTATTATAATGAGTATTTGAGTGAGAGGATGCAAAAGTTTTATCTAAGGATTTTAAATTTATTAAGGAAATCGACGAAATATAAGTCCTTTGGATTGTCTGGTATTTATAATATAACGTAGTTAATTTATATAAAATTTTAGTTTTATAGTAAAATTTCTAATTTTTAGATTTAATAATCAAAAGCTGTATAGGTGTTAAAAATAAAGTCTTATTATTAAGAATAAGATTTTATAATTTTAAGATAAATATTTTTGATAAAAGATCGGTTTTGTAAATAATATAGAATTATAGTTAAAATATATGAATTATTATAAAAGAAATGTAATGGCAGATGATAAAGCCTTATGTAAAATTTAAAGCTTTTTATTTATGAATATTTAAGAAAAAGCAAAATAAGGCAATAATAAAAGTGTAATTGTTAATATAAGCGATATAAATAAAATAATAGTGTCTAACACCCGCTTCAACCTGACATTACGGACAAGCCGCAAATGCAGGTTAAGCGGAAGTTAGATGGACACCTATCGGTGCGAATAAAATATGAAAAAAATAGATGGTTTAAATATTTATAGAAATGCAAATGGCCGTATTATTTTTGAACTTATTGGAAATAAAAAATATTATATGAGTTCATGTGAAAAATTATTTATAATTATTGAAGCTACTTATTTCGACAGACAGTGGAAAAAAACTAATTTTAAAATACAAAAAATAGTAGCAAATATTAAAGATAAGAAAGATGATTGTAAATATCAAGATGCGAAGGAAGGATTTGCTCATGGAGAGAATAACCCTGTTCCTGTTGTAAATATTGATATTAAAATAGAAAATAATAACGATATCATACCTACACTGTGCAATGGTTTAACAAGAACAAATTTCTTATTAGCTAATAATGTAAAATATTTAGTTTTCAGTATATCTAAAAAATTATTATTAGATGATGCTGATTCATATTTTTTTATAAAAAACGATGAAATATAAAATGAAAATTAGCTAGGAAATATGATAGATGTTTTGAAGTAATGAAAAAACATTGTCTAACAGTGCTAAAAATAATCAGGGGCTTCAGATTATGACAATAAAAGAATTTGAGAATAAATATTGGTATATGAGTGAGCTTAAAGAGTTGGCAAAATCGCAAAAAATTCCATTTGATTCAAAAATTCGAAAGGAGCAGCTTGAAGAAATGATTTCTCAATTTTTGCAAACAGGAATTGTGAGTAAAAAAAATAGCAGTAAGATTAAAAGTTGTAATGTAGATATATTGGATTTAAATAGTTTTGTTGACAATTTTAGAAACACAAAAGAAACATGGAAATTTATAAATACTGAAATGGATAAACGAGCACCTGGTCTGAAAATAAAATCAGGAGCAAAATATTGGCTTAATCGCTGGATAGAAAATAAACTTTCTCATGGCGAAAAAATAACGTATAATGATGTCATTTGTGAATATATTCGTTTAAATAAAACTGAAGGAAAACTTCCGCAAATCCCGTCCTGTAAATTTAATAACTTTATAAGTGATTATCTGGCAAATGAAAAAAATGCAACAAGAGAAGATGCTTTGGAAGCGTGGAAAAAACTAAAAGATATGAAGATAAAAAAAGATTATATAACATGGAAAAAGAATAAAAATACATAAAAAAAATCATCTAACACCCGCTTCAACCTGACATTGCGGACGAGCCGCAAATGCAGGTCAAGCGGATGTTAGATGGTCGGCTCACTGAGCCGCTATTTTTAGAAATATAGGGGGAAAACTAAATGAAATACAAAGTAAAATTAACCGTAATAGATAAAAAATTATATCCTGAGTTACAAAAACAGTATTGTGCAGATCAAAATTCTGGTGTCTGTCCTTGTTATAATGTTGGAGATGAATTTATTTTTGAAAGGGATGAAAAAAATGATCATTTTTGGCATGGAGGAATAAATACTCTTGTAAAAACAATAGCGGAGCCTAATACTGTTGCGGGCGGACCAAAAATACCTCATTGTTCAGAAGCATGGGATGCAATTAGTCGTTATATCTATACAGGTTTACAAGGCGGTTCAATTATGCGAGGCTGGATGAAAGAAGAAAATACAATGATTGCTTGTTGTTCTGATGGAACTCGTCCTGTAATTTTTAAAATTGAGAGACTTGATATAGAAGAATAGAAAAGGAAGATTTTTTTAGCAAGTTGAGCTTGTTGAAAAAATTGAAATGTATAACTTTAGGGCTAGAACAAAGAATCGGTTGAATTTAGACTTTCTTTGAAAAGTAAAATGCTTCTTTTGAAAGGAGAAAACAGAAATCAATAAAATGGAAATAGATATTGCTGATTTTATAAGTGGTTACAAAAGCGAACAATTTGTCAGTAATTACGATGATTGGAATTATAAAGATGTCATTTCGCATCTTTTTGAATGGATTATGTAAGAATTGAGCGAGCAGTATAAAAATGATGATATGATAAATTCAATCTTAAAAGTTAATAAAGTATAAATAAAAGCATCTAACACCCGCTTCAACGCTGACATTGCGGACAAGCCGCAAATGCAGGTTAAGCGAATGTTAGATTGACCTGCCTAACGGCAGGCGGGTAACGGAACCAATCAAAACAGCCTTCCGACCGAAAAAAAATAATTGCAATGAAGAGAGCATTGCGAAAGGAAGGTCGAAATGAAACAGAAAAAAGTAGTTTCAATGGTTTGTGTATTGGTTCTAATAATTAGTGCAGTAACATTATATTCAGAAGAAATACGAACAAGCAAATATTATGGAGTTCATTTTATTACGGAAATAAAAGAGAATAATGTTAACGTAAGAGAGGCTCCTTCTCTTGAAGCTAATGTAATAGTAACATTAAATGAAGGTCATAAAATTCGTATTACAGGCATATCAAAAGTGAATGAAAAAATTGACGGATATTCAGGGTATTGGTTTAGAATTGAAATTCTTGATTTTAAGGCTAAGGAGCTTTACTCATTAGGTAAATGGGTTTTTAGTAAATATGTAAAAGATAAAGATATTACTCCATCTATAATACGTCTAAAAAAATCCAATGAAATATTAAATAATCAAGTTTCCTCTTTAGAATTATTAATTGAAAAAAATGGTAGAACTAGAACAGTTAAAGTTCCTGTAGAAAGGAAAAAAAATAGATATACTTTTGTATGGAATGATTATCCTAATGCTGAGTTTATGTACTATGATGTTCCAGGAGTTTATAGATGGATTCCCGAATTTAATGAAATTAGGCATGTATCTTATTATTCTATCGATAAATGGTCCTCTGATGAGTTTACAGAAGATTACAGATATTGTATTAGTGATGAAGGTTCTGCACCCGGAATAAGAGGCGTTATTGTAAGAAATTTGAAAAATGGCAGGATAATTTTTGAAGGATCCTATTATTCTTCTTGGAATTTAGACGGATATGAGATTGATATTGTCTATTCTCCAAGTGAGTGGGATATAAAAAATGGTCAAGTTGATCAAGAAACGCTAAAACATTTTACTGATTACCAAAAAAGTCATAAACTAAAAGAGTTTGAGTATATTTTAGTTAAATACCGTTATAATTTTGTAGAAAAAAAGAGAAAATTTATCGGATATGAGATAATGTTTAATAACAATTAGAATTTTAATATTTGCCACAATAATATGATGAAAAAACAAGACCTGTTTCATACATCTTTTCGTTGCATATATTGGTAATATTTGATATTTATCTGTTATGAAGGTAAAAGGTGATAGAAAATATTTTAAAAATAAAATCTAACACCCGCTTCAACCTGACATTGCGGACAAGCCGCAAATGCAGGTTAAGCGAATGTTATGCTCACACGCTAGTGGCGTGGTTGGAGAGAAAATGAAAAAAAAATATTTATTAATAGTAATTATTTTTTCTCTTATATTTATCAACTGCAAACAGAATAGAGAACTATTATTTGAAAAAATGATCAGTTCTGCATCAAAAAGAAAAGAGAAAATCTACTTATCATTTAATGATGCAAATCAAAAATCAGGGAATAAATATTATGATTATATAATCAATTCAAAAGGAATAAATCTCGATTATTACTATAAGTGGGCACTTACAAATCAAGAAACAAATTTTGTATTTGAATTAATGAACTGTGAATTAACAACTGGAGATTTGGCTTTAAGTATATTATGGGACAGATTCAGATTTGATGATGAAAATATGGAAGGATTATTTCCCATTGAAATTGTTGACAAATATAGAAAAACAGGAAGCAATAATTTATATAAATGGGTTCAAGAAGATATAAATCATAGAGTTTATATAACAAATAAAACTATGGAAATTATATTACAAAAAGAAGGGGTTAATCGAGAGATAAACATAAATGAAATTAAAAAGAGCATTATGAAAAAATATGTAAAAGGTAGAGATTACATAATAACCTGTGAGTTTCTGCGATGGGGGCCTACAGTTACTGGTGTATCATGGCCGAAGTATTATTTGTGGATAAATATTTTTAATCCAAATTCTTATGAACTTGTTGCAGAAGGAGCAATAAGAGTAGCTTTGATTGAAAATGAAAAAGAATCGCAAAAACTTGATATTACAGATTTTATTAAATTTGATGATAATAAACAAAATATTCAAGAATTTGAAAAGGTATTTCCTCATGCAATTGTAGAACAAATTGCATATAGAAATGATATAGAATATTAGCATAACACTGTTTTCAAAGCCGACAACGCAGACAAGCTGCGTTGCGGTTTAAAACCATGTTAGGTTGACGCTTCGCGCACTGGAGATAAAATATGAAAGTATTTATATCATACGCTTGGACAAATAATGAGTACACTTCAAAAATATTATTACTGGCTGAAAGATTAATGTCTGATGGTGTTGAAACGATTATTGACAAGTGGGATCTTTCTGCTGGTCAGGATAAATATGCATTTATGGAACAGATGATTCAAGATAGTAGTATCGATCATGTACTGATAATGCTTAATCGAGAATACAAACAAAAATCCGATGAGAGGAAAGGTGGAGTAGGGACTGAAGCACAGATTATTAGTTCAGATTTGTATAATAAAGTTGACCAAACTAAGTTTATTCCTATTGTAATTGAAAAAGACGATAGTGGAAGACCGTACCTACCGATATATCTTAATAACAGAATTTACATTGATTTATCAGAGAATGAAAATTGTGAGTATCGGTATGAAGAACTGCTTAGATTAATTTATAAACGTCCTCAGTTTCAAAAACCTAAGCTTGGAACTGCACCTTTATGGATTTTTGAAGATAAAGAAAATATATCAAATATAAATATCAAAGAGCGAGAATTAATCACTTCTCTTGAAAAGAATCATAAAAGTAGGATTATAAAAGTAAGAGACTATATAGAAATAATACAAAGCGAGTTAATTAATGCAGAAATCAATGAGAAATATCATGGTCAGCATGATTTTGGGAAGGTTGCACTTGATTCATTTACTGCAATGACTCCTGTTAAAAATAGCTTATTAAATGTATTAAAAAACATAGCCATATATGATGAAAGTATAGAAACTTTCGATGAGTTTTTTCAGTTTTTTAGAAATATTGAAAAATTTTATAGACCAAATACTAACAAAGATAATTCATCATGGACACTGGGGCAATACGATAATTATGCACTGTTTTTTTATGAACTTATAATAAGTTCAATGGCTATTCTATTAAAATTTAATAGGTATAATCTTGCAAATAAATTTTTAAGTAATGTTTTGATAAAAGATAATGCTACAAATTGGATGTATGGTGGACTAGAAAAAAATATTGAAACCATTTATGATAAATTTGAAAGCTTACATATAATACCAGAATATTTTCAATCAATTACTGGGAAGTCTTTTTTACACCCAGTTGTTGAAATACTAAAAAATCGAGTTTTTCCCAGTTTATTTTTCTCAGATATCATAGAAGCAGACTTGGTTTTACATTACTATCGTGCATTTACATCTTAATATAATCAATATTTCCCACGTTTTACTGTGTATTTAGGTGAATGCAAACTAACATTCCTTATTAACCTTATTTATAAAGATAAATCGAAGAGTGTTCTTACTGTTTTTGGAATTGATAATTTGAATCTTCTTAAGGAAAAAATAGATAATGGCTATTTCCTTTATGATAAACTGTATACCGATTATTATAATAGAATTCCAAAGTTGACATCATTAATAGATCAAAAATTATGGGGAACTAAATAATTATACCTAATATCCACTTCAAGCTTTAGCATGAAATTTACTAGAGTGAATATTAACAGAACGATTTTCCACAAAAAGGAGAAAATATGGATTCAACGATAATTGGAGCATTAATTGGAGTCATAGGAATAATTATTGGTGTTTTACTGACTTACTCTATGTCAAAAATAATGGTCTCAACTAAAAAGAAGTCTGAGTATTTAAAAAAAGTGCATTTAAAAATATTATCTATGGCTGAAATTTGGTTTATGGCTGAAACTCAGTTTCGCGGTAGTCATGATCTCAAAAGCGATTATGAAGGTTCGCAGTTTATTTCCTTTTTCAAATCGACTTTAGAAGAAAATATTGAAATTATTGAAGGTGATTTATACCAAGTTTACATTGATTTAAAATATATGGATTTTGTGGAAGATTTTTCTGGATTTATGATGAATTTAAATGCAATCGAAAAATTAAATGTAGTTGTTGATGAATTAATTAAAGAAAATAAAAAACTAAAAATTTGTAAAAATGAAATAATGGATAGATATAAAAAATTAAGAAATTCGGTAAATCTATGGATATGGTTTTCAAAAAATATTCATGAAGTCACTACCATAAATACAATTATGGCAATGAAATGGAACTTTAAAATTCCAATTGATGAAATTTTTGCAGATTCCTATTTTAATACGGTAATTAAACCTCTAACCGATGAGAATAAAATACTTGAATTATTTAAAAATAGATATTATAAAGAAGAGAAAGATAACCTAACACCCGCTTCAACCTGACATTGCGGACGAGCCGCAACTGCAGGTTAAGCGAATGTTAGACATATGGATAACGAAAAAAATATAGTGTAAAACTAATTAGATATTTTCTATAGTAGATGTAAATGTCTAGTATAGTAATGAAAATAAATGTGAAGGTAAAACATGAATTGGGATAATTTCTTTTTTGCATTTTCAGGTGCCGCAGCAGCTTTAATTGGAGTAACATTTGCTTTTATTGTATCAAAATTGTTAAATAATATTTCTGAATTTGATGAATTATATAACGGATGCCAAGATTTGCTTCTTGAGTTTAAGGAACAAAAACTAAACATTTCTAATATTGCTTATGATTGGCATGATAGGATGATTTTAAAATATGAATTTCAGATAAAAGAAAAAATCAAAAATAATATTTTTCAATCTTTTTCAAATGAAGAAATAGTAAATTATATTATAGAAAATGTTCCTCGTGTTTATTATCCCAAGAACTGTCTTTCATATATATTAGAAGAAATAAAAAAATATAATGATGATTTAGAAACACGGAAAATACCTATTTCTCCTAATGCTTTTATCATTCAGCCAGAAATATTATCACTGCCTGATATACCAGATAAAGATTTGTGGAAAGATATAAACGAGGAAGAAAGGAACTTCAATAAATATTGTCAAAATTCTTATTTGTTAATTGATAAATTTAATAATTATACCGCAAGAATGAATAGTAAAATAAAAGATTTAAAAATTATAAGAAATATTATTGCGATGTTTATTCCTATTATCATAATAACTGTGATTTATCCTTTACACTTTATTCCAATTCCTGAAAATGAATATCCGCAGATATTTTTTGATGTATCTACTTTTCTTGATAATCTTCTTTCCTTAAGAGGTTTTTTATTGTTTATGTTATTTACAACAATTTCAGGAAGTCTTTCATACTTTGCAATTCTATGTTTTAAGTATATAAAAAAGTATAAAGAAATAATTTCTTTTATTGATAATTATACTGATATTTCAGCTTATTCGGATTTATTCTCAAAGTAATATTAACTTTGGGAAATGATTAATGGAAAATAATGTCTAACACCCGCTTCAACCTGACATTGCGGACAAGCCACAAATGCAGGTTAAGCGAATGTTAGCATGACACCGCTTTCGCGGTGCAAAAAAAGAATAATTTTTTCAAATTTTATTGTAGTAGGTATTGATATTGTATCATAAAAATGGTACAATATAATATGGATAAAGAAAATTGCTTGATATATGAAGGTGTTTTTTTTAGAATTGAATGGTTTTATGATAAAGCAGGATATAGTCAAGCATTTGAATACTTTAGAAAAGCATCACCTTCTCAAAAACGAAAATTTCTTATGTTGGTAAAGAAAATAGGTGATTTCGGTAAAATATTTGATAAAACAAAATTCAGATATGAAGGAGATGAAATTTATGCATTTAAACCTCAGCCTGATAGATATTTATGTTTTTTTAAGAAAGGACAGAAAATAATTGTAACAAATGGATTTTGTAAAAGAAGGAATAAACTGCCGTTGGCAGAAAAGACAATCGCTTTAGAAAATAAAAAAATATATGAACATTTATATGAGGAGTGATGTGATTATGGAAGAGTCGACCTTTGATAAGTACATAAAAAATGATATAAAACAAAAAAAGAAGTTTGATAAAGAGTATAATAACTTTCTACTATCGGAATTTATACTTGAAAAAATGGAAGAGGAAAATATATCTGTTAGAGAACTTGCAAGAAAGGCTGAAGTATCACCGACAATCATTCAAAAATTACGAAATAATAAAACAGCAGATAAAATAAATTATCAAACTTTTTTATCTGTTGTAAATTCTCTTGGCTACAGGGTAAACATAGAAAGAATTTAAAAGTGCTAACACCCGCTTCAACCTGACATTGCGGACGAGCCGCAAATGCAGGTTAAGCGAATGTTAGATTGATGCCTTGCGGCACAAAGAGGAAAAATGATTAATTGGAAAGAATATGAATCTGGAATCTATTTTCTTTATAATAAACTTATAAATAAAGGTTACCCGAATCTTAAAATTGAAAAAAATCAAGAAATTAAAGGCAAATCTGGTTTATTGCATGAAATAGATGTGGTTATATCATTTGATCTCTTAAATGAAAAAAGATTAATGTTAATTGAATGCAAAAATTTCTCAAAAAGAAAAGTTGAAAAATCTGATATTATGATTCTACATTCTAAAGTAAATGATATTAATTCTTCATTTGGAATAATAGTAACAACAAAGGGATTTCAAACTGGTGCTAAAGAATATGCTGATTATTTTGGGATAACAACATTAGTTATTAGTGAATTAAGTATAATAATAAAATCATCAAAACAGACATTAAAAGTTGTATTACCTGATGAATATGATTTACCAAAACCATTTTATACAATAATGTATATCAAAAATGGTGAAAATACAGGATCTTATAAAATGATAGAATCTCAAGAAAAACATGCTTTTATGCTTTTTCTTTCAAAAAAGGAAGCCTCAAAATGGTTGCAAAAGGATGAAAAAATATTTCCAGTTACACTTGAGCATCTGGAAATTATCTGTAGATATTCAGAAAAATTTAATAAGGGGATTATAGTTTTTTTTGGATATGCTGGAGAAGGTATTTCTCTGTCATCTAATCAATTACGAGAATTATACATAAATTAATCTAACACCCGCTTCAACCTGACATTGCGGGCGAGCCGCAAATGCTGGTTAAGCGGAAGTTAGGTTGACGCTTCGCGCGGGGTTAAATAAAATTAGTAATATATTTATCGAAATTTATTCATTAATAGATATTTAATATACTTAGAAAACAAAATAGCTTATCTAGGATTTTACCAATCAATTCAATGATAACTGGATTGGCTAGTAATTATGAATAGCTATTAGAAGTATTATAAGTATTTTAGAAATAGAAAATATTGTATTAATGGTATGCATAGTTTTAAGTATTATGTCGTAATTAATTGTATATTGAAACAATTAATTTATTTTATTAGAATTGAGGCAAAATAATTAATGTTTAGTAGCATCATATTAGAATCTGTAAAAGAATATATACCAAATAGTTATATCGAAAATAATGAGAAATATGATTTTATAGTCGGTAGTAAGGTTAAGAAAAAACTAGTTTTCAAAATTATTCATAACTATATTTTTATATTTTCGAGGATAAATAATAATGATTTTTCATTATTAATACATGAAATATCTGAAAAAATAAAGAATATAAAAGTAAAAGTTTGCATTATTTATATTCATGATTTTGACTTGGTGGAAGAAAATAATAAATTTTTATTTTTTATTAAAAAATGTAAAAGAGTTAATAGTTTTATAAGAATCAATAGCAGTAATGGACAAGTGTATTTTTCAACAAATAAAGATTTAGAAAATAAAATATGTTCTGAAAGATATGTATTTCTCTTAAATGAATACAAGTTTGCAATTAAAAATATCTGGCAGAATGAACTAAACAATTTTTATGATATTTGTTTTAAAATTGGAAAGAAATAATGTAGTAAACCTAACACCCGCTTCAACCTGACATTGCGGACAAGCCGCAAATGCAGGTCAAGCGAATGTTAGACCGATGCCTTCGGCACGATAAACTGTAACTTTGAAAAAATAGGGTGTGTTTTTGTAAATTAAAGCGTAAAGCCCAAATTAAAAGCTTAGTTTTTTTGAGTAAAGTTTTGTTATAATATCTACTTGTATAATGAAATAAAACTTTTATCTGTGGATTTTAAAATTTGTTAAGGAAATCAATGAAATAAAGTCCTTCGGACGGTCATGGTAATTATAATAATTAACTTAGTGAGGAATATAAAACTTTTATCTTAGAATTTTAAACTAGTTAAGGAAATCAACAAGTTAAAAGTCCTTCGGACGGTCATGGTGATTATAATAAATATTTGCTAAGTAAAATAAAATTTTAGCTTTATAGTAAAATTATAGATTTTTTTAATTTAATGATTAAAAGCTGTCTAGGTTAAAAATAAAGTCTTATTGTTAAGAGTAGGCTTATAATTTTAAGATAATATTATTTATAAAAGATTAGTTTTGTAAATAATATAGAATTATAGTTAAATTAATATTTTTAATATATGCTTTAAGTGATGTAAAGTTGGATATGAAAATAATAAAGCTTTATATTAAAATTTTAAGTTTTTTATTTATTAAATATTGTAATAAAAAGCTAAATAGTGTAAAATTAAAAGCGTAATTGTTAATATTAAGTTATATAAATAAAATAAAAGTGTCTAACACGCAGTTCAAGACTGACAAAACCCGCTCTGAAGATCGGCCGGTTAAACGCCTGTACGTTTTGCAGCTTAACTGCACGTTAGATGGACGCTTCGCGCTGAAGACAATATCACAGGGAGAAATTATGCAAGATACAATTGAAAGTATTCTAAAAGATTTATTTAGTGTTGATTTTAAGAAAGTAAGCAATGAACTATGTGTTGATATGTATAATTCACTTTCTAATTCATTATCTGCAAATAAAAATGAAGTTTCAATTGTTACTGAGCTATGTAGTGTTATTGACAATAGGAAATATAAAAAATTTAGTTTTCATGCAAAAAAAATCCATGGTAAGGCTTCTAATGTAGAATTTAAGAATAAAAATAGAGTAACTGTGAAAGAGTTATCCGATATGGCTGTTATTTCAATTTTAACAGACAATAAAAAAATCCTATTTGAGAAAACGGCATTTATTCAAAATAAAAAGGAAATAGGTCAAAATAAATGGGACATTGAGCAAGATCAATTATTTCTTCTTCGTAATTTCCCAACATTTATTCCAAAAACTGGATTATTGAGACGGCTAAAGAATAATAACGTTATTCTGATAAACCGAACAAAATCATTAGGCAATTATGGTTTATTTCAAAAGCCTGGTGAAATGATTATTGTAAATGCAGAAACAATATTTACCACACAAAAAAATGGAAATGTCGTCTATAATGATTTATTGAGTGCATCACAACATACAATTAGTTCATCAAATATATTTTGGTTACCGTATTACGATGATTTTATTTGTGATTTGTTTCATTATTTATATCGTTTTCAACTTTCAATCTGTAATAAAGGAATAATTCCTTTTATAGATACATGTCCGATAAGTTTAAATATTTATGATGTTATTCAGAATCTAGTCAATTTTAATATTGGTGAAGTAGCAAGCATAAATTCTAATATTATAAATAGTGATCTTGCCGAAATTAATAATGTTTTATTAAATTCAATCGGTTTGAGATTTGAAAACTTCGTTATTTCTGAGGATCCGGAATTCGAAAGTAATATAGCTGTTTTGGTATTTCAAATCGACATTGGAAATATGGAATAGGGCATCTAACACCCGCTTCAACCTGACATTGCGGACGAGCCGCAAATGCAGGTCAAGCGAATGTTAGGTTGACAAGCTAACCGCTTGCGGGAAAGGCTTGTGCAGAATTAATTTTATATTAATTTATAAAATAACCTATGATATAGAAAATTATCTATCAAATAAACTGTACAACTGAAAAAGTAATTTTTAGATTCAATAGAAAGGAAAAACAATTAATATATTAAACTAAAAATAAGTATAAAAATATTTGGACTTTATTAAATGACTAAATGTATATGATTTCATTATATATACTTGACAATATATCCTTATAAATGTATATTATACTTATGGGGAAAACAATTATAAGTAAAGATAATCGTTTTGAATGGGATGAAGAGAAAAATATTGCTAATATTGAAAAGCATGGAATAGCTTTTGAAGAAATATTGGAAGTATTTGACGATCCTGCATTTTTGACAGGATATGATTTTGAGCATTCCGCAAAAGAAGATAGGTATTATGGTATTGGAAATTTGAATGGAATATTGATAGTTCTGGTCTTTTTTACTGAGAAGAAGAACAGAATACGGTTGATATCTGCACGGCAAGCAGAAAAAGAATTGAGGGAGGAATATTATGATTACTTCAAAAAAATTAACAGCTGAAAGATTGGAAGAAATAAAAAATTATCCTATATCGTATGATGAGGATAGTCCAAAACTGACAAAGGAACAAATTGCAAGATTAAGGCCGGTTCATGAAGCATATTGGAATGTAACACCTATTAAAAAAAAAATTTCTATAAAAATAGATGCAGATATTCTTGCTGTGCTTCAGTCTTTGGGTAAAGGTTATCAAACAAGAATAAATAGTATTTTACGGGAAGCTATTACTACAGGTAATTATTAATCTAACACCCGCTTCAACCTGATATTGCGGACGAGCCGCAAATGCAGGTTAAGCGAATGTTATGTGCACAGCTTTGCAGTCTGAAAACGAAAGAAAAGTATGCGATATTCTTTGCCATATTAAATGATTTATTTAAATCAACAGAGATTTTAAAGACTAACAACAAATGTAATGACCCCAGAAGACATAATAAGACCTGCAGAGATAGAACTTTATATATTGAATATACAAAACTTTTTTAATGATTTCTTGACATTTTGATTTTATATGATTATATTATAAATACATAAGAATTCTGGAAACGCCTTTTCTTTTTTAGTAGAAGGAGTTTTTATGTATAATTCAAAACAATTTTTGCGAACAGTGAATTGGCATTTTGTTAATAGTTGTAATATGTCATGTAAATACTGTTTTGTTTCTTGCTGTAAGGAACTTCCGCTTGAAGAATCCATAAGTGTTCTTGAAAAATTAAAAGGGCATTTTGATCGGATTAATTTTGTTGGTGGTGAGCCGACTGTTTCATCCAAACTTATTCCTCTTGTAAAAAAAGCAAAAGAATATGGTTTTATTGTGTCTATGGTTACAAATGGATTCAATTTATATCATAAACCTGAAACTTTTGACGAAATTCTTACTGATTTTAGTATTATAGGTATCAGTATTGATTCTTTAAATGAAAATACAAATGTATTGATTGGTAGGTCTGTGAAAAATAGTGTTTTATCTAGGGATGATTATATAGATCTGTGTAAAAAAATAAAACTTGCAGGCTGTAAATTAAAAATAAATACAGTTGTAAGCAGAGTAAATTTAGATGAAAACTTTAATGATTTTTATGAAACTGTTATGCCTGATAGAATAAAATTACTTCAGGTTCTAAGACCTGCCGGAAGATTAAAACAAGATTATACGGATTTCTTGATAGAGGAAGATGATTATTTAGAGTTTGTTCAACGGCATCATAAGTTTTCTGAAGTAATATGTAGTGAGAATAATGAATTAATGTTGAACTCATATTATATCTTAAATAGTGATGCTTGCTTTCTTGATAATAAATCTGGTTGTATAAGCGGTTCTTTGTTGGAAAATGATTTAAAGTCGGTATTAAAAAATGTTTATGTCGATGAGAATAAATATAGAGCCAGATATGCATAATAGGAGGATATAATGGAAAAAATAATTATAGAAATAGTAAAATCTTTATACGGTAGAGATAAGAAGCAAGTTCTCAACTATTGGGAAAAGTTAAATTCAATTTTGCTGGAGGAAAAAATCGACGAAAAGAATTTCATGCATATGTTTCACTTTTTTGTTTTAGCCCAAACTATTGGTGCTTGTCTTGGTAAAGACACAATAAAGCTTAAAGAAAAAATATCTGCATGTATACAATATATTCTCCCTAATACTGAATATCAAAAGAAATTAAAAGAGTTTTTAATTAAATTCTCGATAGATGATGAATGTAATGCAAAAAAAGAAATGGATGCATTTAAGATTCTTGCAGAAACTGCATTTTGCGATGATACCGAGCATTATAGCTTTGCTTTATATTACTTAACTCGATTTATATACCGTTGTAATGATGAATATTGTATCTTTAATCTTGATCCTGTTTTATGGTCAATAATTAGTTTTGCTGCTTGGTATACTCAAAGCACAAATATATTAGAAATTCAAATTAGTGATTATATCCTTGGCTTCTTTTATGAGTTTTGTG
Source organism: Treponema denticola ATCC 35405 (assembly GCF_000008185.1). Lineage (NCBI taxonomy): Bacteria > Pseudomonadati > Spirochaetota > Spirochaetia > Treponematales > Treponemataceae > Treponema > Treponema denticola. The sequence goes on along the minus strand of NC_002967.9, from coordinate 1,841,562 downwards.
AACAGGAAACTTTATCTAAAAGATACTTTTATACAGATAGGGTTGTTATTGAAACAAGATTAAAAGATTTACAACAACGTGATCCTGAAACTTTTTCAGCTATTATGAGAAATCATCATTTCAATGAAGTTTATGATTGGATTCATCTTTATTACTTATTCGATGCAAATAAGCGTAGTTATACTTTGCTTAGGTTATTTGAAAAAGTATTTTTAAATAAATCGGTAATTACTGAATTAAGTGACTGGGATAATGATCAGATTGATTATGTTAATAATCTTATGCCGGAAGGCAAAAAAATTATAAATTATTATTCTGATAATGCATATGAGTCTGCTCCACAGCTTTTTGATCAAGCTAGAAATAATATTCAGAACTTAGAGCAACATCCCGGGTTTGTTATTATGTTATACATGCTCTGTAAGGAGTTTTCATTAGATCAATTTCATCTTGTTTTTCCTGATAGGAAAAGTCCGGAAATCAATAGCTTAGAGGTATACGAATGGAATTTAATTTCAGAGGTATTATCTATTCATGATGTAAATAAAGGTAAAGATAAAGACTATGATGAATTATTTGAATTATATGAAAATGATTTACGTGCTTTACATTATGAGGTAGCAAAAGATTTTAGCATAATTGATGGGAAGCAATACAAACAGTATGTTAATAATAATGAATTACTGAATATGTTACTTTTCTTTTGTGTATGGGAAAATGTTTCATATTGTATGAAGGATAATACTAATTTTAATGGAGATATAAAAGAAGTTCATAAAATACAAGTTTTAACAATCCCTTTTTTTAATGCATGTAGTTCAAATACATGGAGAAAAAAAGAAACGATAGAAGAAATATTCAATAATATTGCTGAAGTGTTTTGTTTCGAAAATCCAACTCATACTTTTGATAATTTTAAGATAAATACTGAAAAATCAAATGTATCTTTACTAATGCTTTTATATAATTTATCGAGAACTGAAGTAGAAGCACAAAGTGCTATGAAAGATCAGATTAATTATTTGAGAGAAATACAACGAAAAAAGTTACCTCTGGAAAGGTATAAATCAAATTTAGATGACGCTAAAAAAAATCAGGAGAAAATATGTTTGATTGATAGAGGCTTCAAATTAAACAATTTTATAAGTCAAATTTTTCCTTTTTGTAGTGTTGAATTTCAGAGGTATTTCCCAAATCAAGATATGTTTATGCTTCGGAGGGATTATATCTGCAAATTTATTTGTGAGACAGATACAGTATATGATAAAGATAAGGAATTTGTAACGGATTATCGTGAAACAAATAAAATTGGATTCAAAACTAGATACCTTTATAAAGATAGAAATATGAGTACACATCATGTTAGACATACCTCTGTCGATAATTTAATGAAAACATCTAATTGGAAAAATCTTTTATATGTTTTTTGCGATATAGAGAAAAATTTATGCGATTTGTTGGAAGAAAAAGAGAGAAACTATTATAAACATCCACTGACATCGCCAAAACCTAAGAGAAATCCTCAAACATTTATAATTTATTATCTCTTTCAGGAAAATAAGAGGATCTATAATGAGTTTATTTCTAAACTTTATAAGGCAGCGGGGTTAGTTCAGATAGTTTCTGAGTTTAGGTTGTATGAGCATGATTCCGATTTGAATGATTTTAGAGACAATTCTGAAAATATCATAAAGACAATAGAGTCAACTTTTAATTTAACAGATGAAAAAGCAATAAAAAAAGCAAACGAAGATTTTGCAAGGAAATTATCGTATGCTCCTGAAAAATTACATTGCAGCTCTTTTGATTCCTTTCAGCAAAGAGAAAATTTATTTGAGATGCGTTTAGAAAGGCTACTGAATATTATGTTTGCAGCAAATGGCAGTAATGAGAATGGTTTTGAACATAACCTCACAATGTACGATTTTTTCAAAATGTATCACGCTGAAATTGCTGTTTATCTTATTTATTTAACAGGTGAATTTTCTAAATTGTAGAAAATTACAATATAGTATGATGGCTCTCTATATTTAGGAAATGTATAAATTTAACACTATTTGTTTTATTTGCATATATACAAATTGATTGAAAATTATATATTATAATGGCGCATAACACCCGCTTCAACCTGACATTGCGGGTCAAGCCCGCGAATGCAGGTTAAGCGGTAGTTAGGTTGCCCCTGCGGGCATGGAGAAAATAATGGAAAATTATGAGAATAGAATAGTTGCATTCATTGATATCCTTGGTTTTAAAGATTTGATAAAGAAATCTGAAAATAATCCTTATCAAATTAATGAATTACTAGAAATACTAAAATATATCAAAGCATGGGATACACAAGGGCAAAATAAATGGGATACTAATGTTATTGCTGTTGAAGAAGATGCACAAACAAAAGGTTTAGAAAAATTCGATATTTCTGGGATAACAGCATGTACCTGTTTTTCTGATTCAATAGTTGTGTCTGTTCAATGTGAAAATGAATTAATTAATGAAAAAGCATCAACACTTATTGGAAATCTATCAAAGATTGGAGCAAAGCTCCTCCAAGCTGGAATATTAATTCGAGGAGCAATGACTGTTGGAAATTTAATACATACTAATGATGGGATCATCATGGGACCTGCAATAATCGAAGCATACTTATTGGAATCAAATTATGCAAAAAATCCAAGGATTATTCTATCGGACAAATTAATCGGAAAATTGAATTATCCTTTAAAAAGAAAAAGCGATAGATATCCATACCATCAATACATTAATCGCTTTAAAGATGGATGTGCTGGATTTCATCAAATGCAATTTTTCCAAGTAATGCAATCTGAAGTAAATGAACAGAATAAGCTAAAATACGATCTTGATGTAATTAGAAAGCGATTGATTGATGGACTAGATATGTCTTTTTCAAAACCAGAAGTATTTCTTAAATACCAATGGCTTATGAATCAGTATAATGAACTAGTTATAAATGAAGATAATGTTAAAAAACCTATTTATGATGTAAATTTAGCAGATAGTCATTTAAATATACATTATTCACCAATTGATCAAGTAAGAAATAAAGAAGATACCTAACACCCGCTTCAACGCTGACATTTGTTTTGTCACGAAAGTTGCTTGAGCGGTCGCTGCTAGCGCAGCTCCCTTTTTTATGCAACTTTCGTGCCAACTTTGCTGCCGCTATGTGCGTCAGCAAAGGCACAAATGCAGGTTAAGCGGCAGTTAGACGGATGCCTTACGGCACGATAAACTGTAACTTTGAAAAATAGGATATATTTTTATAAATTAAAGTTTAAAGCCCCAATTAATGGGTTAGGTTACTCTGAGCAAGAGTGTCTTTTATTATAATGGCTATTTGAGAATGAGAAAAAAAATAAATTTTTATCTAATAATTTTAAAACTTATTAAGGAAATTAACAAAATAAAAGTTCTTCAGATGGTTGTGGTGTTTATAATATTAGGATTTATTGTTAAAAAACTGGAAAAGTGATATACTATTTATAGTATGACATTCGATTGGAATAATGAAAAGAATATAATGCTTAAAAGAGATAGAAATATATCGTTTGAGCGGATTATTATAGCAATTGAACAAGATAGTTTGTTGGATATTTTAGAACATCCAAATAAAGAAAAATATCCAAATCAAATTTTGCTTCTTATAGAAATTGATAGATATGTATATGTAGTTCCTTGCGTACTTGAAAATGATGTTTGTTTTTTGAAAACTATTTTTCCAAGTAGAAAATATACGGCAAAATATCTTGATTTTAAAGGAGAAGAAAATGAATACTGAAAAAGAGCTGTATGAATCTATAGAAAATGATGAATGGAAAGCGGTAAAAAATTTTTATGATCTTCGCAATGATTTAAAAAAAGCTGCTAAAACTATGCTTATGAAAAAAGAAAAGATAGATGTAATACTTGCCAAGCAAGATATAAATAATCTAAAAGCCAAAGCTTTTGAAGAAGGTATGGAATATGAAATTTTTGCAGGAAGTGTTTTACATAAATATTTAACAGGAAGACTTGTAGAGGGATAAAAATTCAATTCGTCTAACACCCGCTTCAACCTGACATTGCGGACAAGCCGCAAATGCAGGTCAAGCGGATGTTAGAACGACACCTAACGGTGCAAAAGAAAAGGATAAAACTTAATTTGATAAAAATAACAAAAAAGAAACCAAGTTTAAATTAAGTTTTACTTGATTTTTATGGATAAAATGACTAAATTAGATCATATGAGCGAAAGAGTAAAAAAAACAGGGAATCCCAAAAAATTAAATCCAAATACATATTTAGGATCATTGGAATCTTATTTTGAGTTGGTTCAAAACGAGTATCGATATGAAAGAGATAGAAAGCAAGGTCTCGAAACAAGAAGTGGTATTGTATTAACTATTGTTGCAGCTATGGTAGCGATTATTTTTGATAAAATACCGTTTAAGGATATCTTTAGCTTAATGATGCCACAATTGAATTTTATTATTTTACTAAAAATTATTGCTGGATTATTAGTTTATTTTTCTTATATTGGTTCTGTGTTTTTCGCATTTAAAACGTTATACACAGCTAGTTATGCTATGTATAACGTAGCAAATATTTCTAGTGAAAAGCTTGGTAATCAAAAAAATATTGAATTGGGAATTATTATTACAGCTTATAGAGATATAATAAAGGAGAACAGGAAAATAAATGAAAAAAAAGCTAAGGCGTTTGAACATGCAATAAAATTGATAGTTATTTGTTCAATTTCTGTGAGTATATATATAAATTTATAGAAGGAGTTTTTTATGTCAGATGGTTTTGATTTTGATAAGTTTTTAGCAGCAGGAGAAAGAGCTTTTAACAATAATGTTCTGCCTCAAGGAAAACAAAAACAGCCCGATTCATTTGTGTGCAAGCCAGGAGATAGTCAGAATCCAAATATAACGCATATGACTGAGGGTTATGACCCAAAGGTCTCTTATCATAATTTCAGTGATGATAAAAATACTTCAGGCGAATAACTCTTTATTAATATAAAGGTTTCTTAAAATTTTAACAGACCTATCATAGTTTAAAACGCCTAACACCCGCTTCAACCTGACATTGCGGACAAGCCGCAAATGCAGGTTAAGCGAATGTTAGACGGATTGCCCAATGGGCAACAAGAAAGAAAATGAAAAAAAATATATTTATTATAGGATTTATGTTTATGGGCTTAATATCATGTTTTGTAAAGACAAAAGAAGAAAAATTTTGGTGTTGGTTTTGTAAAAACTCACAATTAATATACAATTATGAAATAAATCAGGAAAAAATTTTTAATGAACTTCAAATTCAATTGCATAAAATAAATCCTGATCTAACGTTTGAAATTAGTTCTGTAAAAAATGGAAAAAGAGATTTTGTAATTAGTGCAGATGGAATACTAGATGCATTTCCTGCAGTAGAAAAATTGTATTTATTAAAACCGAAATTATCAGAATGGACTTTTATAAAATTTCGCCCGAGAAGAAAAATAGAGAATTCAATTAAAATAGAAGATAAAGAAGTTTGTCCAAATGATATAAGATTTATGTTTATAAAAGATGAAGATAAAAGTAAAATAGGAATTGTTCTTTTTTGCAATGGATATACTGAGATCGAATGTGAAATTTATAGTCAGATTGGATTTTTATTTCTTGATGAATGTCTAGGAGAATATGATGTAGAAAAATTTATCGGAACAATAATAATACAAGGCTTTGATAGCGAATATTTTAACGATTCAATAAAAATAGAGTTTTTAGCAACTGAGTTTGATAAAATAAAAGTAAATATAATTAAATAGTATATAGTTATATTTAAAAATAACGTCTAACACCCGCTTCAACCTGACATTGCGGACGAGCCGCAAAGCAGGTTAAGCGAATGTTAGATGGACACCGCTTTCGCGGTGCGAATATTTTTTTATAAATAAGAGGTATGGTATGGAAATAAGAAATGAATCTAAGATTGAAATTATAAAACTTTCTATGATTCTATTTACAATTATTATATCATTAATTGTTTTATCAAAGACATTTTTGGAAAGAAATAAAGAGAGTGAAGTAATCCAAGTAACAGGTTTGGGAACAAAAGATTTTGAATCTGATTTGATTGTATGGTCTGGTTCATTTTCACAGACTGATATTGATTTAAAAAATGCGTATGAGCGATTGCAGCTTGATCAAAATAAAATAATAGACTTTCTAAAAAAGCGAAATGTGTCAACAAATGAATATTTATTTTCAGCAGTAGTAATTGATAAGGAATATGAAACAATATATGACATGGATAAAAACCAAAAACGTCTTTTTAAGGGATATCGCTTAATGCAAGATATAAAGATTGAATCAAACGAAGTAGAGAAAATAGAAACTATTTCACGAGAAATTACAGAGTTAATCAATATGGGGGTTGAATTCTATTCATCTAAACCACAATATTATTATACGAAACTGACTGAATTGAAAAAAGAATTAATTGAATATGCAACTGAAAATGCAAAAACTAGAGCAGAAACAATAGCGAGTAAATCAGGATTTAAACTAGGACGATTGAAGAATGCAAATATGGGTGTATTTCAAATAATAGCTAGAAATTCAAATGAAGATTATTCTTGGGAGGGAACTTTTAATACTACATCAAAACAAAAGACCGCAACAATAACAATGAAATTACAATTTGGAATACAATAGGAATGAGCATCTAACACCCGCTTCAACCTGACATTGCGGACAAGCCGCAAATGCAGGTTAAGCGGCAGTTAGATGGACAAAAGGAGAATACAATGTTAGCAATAAAAGATTTAAACTTGGGCTTTGCAGATGCAGAAAATTATACAACAAAAGAAGGGAAAAAGCTTTTCCATAAAATATTTGTAAAAAATGATAATCTAGATAAGTTATTATTGCCAAGTACATACTATCTAATTGGCGATAAAGGTACTGGAAAGACTGCATATTCTGTATTCCTGTCTAGCAATGAATATAAAAATACTCGAGGTGAAACAAGATTTATCAGAGAAATTGAATATCAGAAATTCCTTCAGCTAAAGAAAAGTAATAATTTGTCATTATCTGATTATGTTGATATCTGGAAAGTTTGCTTATTAACATTAGCTGCTGGTATGATAGAAGCAAATGACTTGAAAGCAAATTTATTGACTAAAGCAAATAAACTCCAAAAAATTAAGAAATCAATAAAGTTGTATTATGATAAAGCCTTCTCTCCGGAAATAATATATGCTTTGAACTGGATAGAAGATTCAAAAATTAGAACAAAAATAGCACATGAAAACGCTGAGCTTGAAGGTGAATTAGGAAACACTCTTTCATATGTAGAAAGCAAATTCCAAGTAAATTTACTACAAATTGAAAAGTCTTTTAAAGAGGCATTAAATTCTACAAAACTAAAGAAAAATATTGTTCTTTTTATTGATGGAATAGATTTGCGTCCTGATACAATACCTTATGATGACTATATTGACTGTATTAAGGGGCTTGCGAATGCTGCATGGTCATTAAATAAAGATTTCTTTGGTAAGATTAAAGATACACTAGGATTGTTTCGAATTGTACTGCTTATAAGACCTGACATTTTTAATGTTTTACGCCTCCAAAATTCTGCTAATAAAATGACTGATAATTCAGTCTTTATTGATACTAGAACAACTTATCAAAATTATCAAAACTCCGAATTATTCAAAATAGCAGATAGGTTATTATCATCTCAGCAAGACGGTTCTGATAAAATGCAAATTGGCGAAGCATGGTTCAAATATCTACCATGGCACACCAATTCAACAAATAGAAACAGAGAATATGATGATTCATTTATCAATATCCTACGAAAAACATATTCAAGACCGCGTGATTTAATGGTCGTTTTGAAAATCTTTAAAGACACACAGGAAAAAATGGGGTATGGAAACCGGGATGTTTTTCTTCTCGACATTTTTCTTAGTTCAGAATTTCAAGAACAATACTCAAATTATATGCTTAGCACCCTACGAGATCAATTATCGTTTTTCTACACTAATGATGAATTTAACATGTTTATTGTTTTTTTTGAATATTTGCATGGTAAATGGCAGTTTACATATGAATATTACAAAACAATATTTGAAAGATATGTTCAAGAAAACAAAGAGAAACTTAAAAATATGCATACAGTCTTTTCATCTGAAGATGGTTTCCTGCAATTATTATATGAGACTAATGTAATTTGCTACATTGATAGAAGTGAAAAAGAACCGTTCTATCGTTTTTGCTATCGACAACGAAGTCAAGCAAAAATGTATCCAGAGATTAAGAAGCAAAAAGGTCAAGAATATAGTGTTCATTATGGGTTACAAAAAGTATTGAATTTGGGAAGCGAAATCATATATCAAGAAGAGTAATTACAGCCCTCTAACAAGCACTTCAAGCTGACAACTGGGCTTCAGCCCAGTTGCACCTTAAGTGCATGTTAGGCTGACCCTGCGGGCAGAGCAATAATAAAAATATGGAACAACTATTAGAAATATTTGAAAACAATGCAACTATAGATGGACTAGTTTCAATGTCGATTACTGTAGTTGCTTTAGTCATATCTTTAGCGATACTTCCTTTTCAACGTTTTAGTGAATCTATTTCAAGTAATTTATATCAACTTGTTATTAAAAACGGAAAATTTAATCGTTTGATTATAATAAATTTATTATTGGGGTTTCTTCAAATATTACTCATGGTAATATCCCCAAATTCCAAAATGATGCAATTCCTTAGTGCTACTATCCTAATATTAATTTTATTAAATGCTTTCTTCTTTTACAATAAAGTACGATCTCAATTAGATGTTCTTGATATATGCTGTCCGATTATTGAAAAGGATTTAGATAAAGCAATTTCAGTATTGACATCAGAAAATATAAAATTACAACAGAATCCTTTATTTAAAAGACAAAGTCTACAAGAAATGATTATAGGATCGATATCATCACAAGATAATCCAAACAGATATCCCAAAGGACAAATTCTCAATGTATCGTTTAAGGTATTTATATATAAGTTTCAAAACATATATGAGGTTATTCATGCAAGTTTAGACAGAAGTCAATATAGTACATTCGAAAAAGCAGTACAGTGTCTATATAATAGTGTAGAAAAATACTCAAACTACATAAATGGTTATTATATTAAAACTGATAACTTCTTCTTCGACTTTGTTATGAAAATAGAAGAAATACATACGGCTATTAGGAGTATACGGATTAACAATATTTACTTAGATATGTTTTTATCAACACTTGTTAGAATTCAGATGTTATTTTTAAAACCTAATCTCAATTCTGATTTTTATATAAAATCCATATTTGAATTTTTTATTCGAAATGTACTTGGTTCCAGTAAGTATATTACTGATGATCTTAATTGGATATTGCGGATGATTCCAATATTTAAAAAAGAATATCTTCTTCCTGATAGTTTTAAACTATTGCTTGCGAGCCTTAATAATGAACTAATCAAAATTTATAATAGTAACAACGATCAATTAGCTCGATCTTCGATTAATCGAACTATAAATGAGCTTTCATTTTATCTGTTAACCTCTTCTGTGTTTGATCAATATGAAGCATCAATAGTTGAATCAATAATGAAGATTCAATCTAAATTAAGTGCAGTCAGTCTTCTCACGCCTGTGTTAGTTTATGATGATTTTACTACTCATATGCTTTATAACTATCAAAATGATAGAACGCTGGGACGAGCGGCAATGATTTTATTATACAATCAAAAAGATGGGAATAATGGGGTATATCAAAACCTTAAAAATTTAGACCTAATTCAAAAAATTATACAAATTCTAGGTTTTCGTTATATATCAGGAGGTAGCCATGTTGATGGCATACTTGAACAAATATATAAATTGACTTTAGATCTTTATATTATTACTGATAGATCTGTATTTCAACAGTTATATTATGTTAACTGGTCGTGGAATTGGACCAGCAAAGAAATGAATTCGATAATTAATATTTACTATCTTTTAGTAAAAATAGCATTAAGATCATTAATTTTGAATCGTTATTCACATTCTGCACCTGCTATACTATATTCTATTTTAAAGACAACATTTACATTCTGTAGAAATAATAAGATTAATATAGCACCAATCATCAAAGGACTGGCTCCGTTATTTATTAAGGCCGTGATTGCAAATAAGAAATTGAATGAAAAGAATAGGAATTTAATAATAATACTGGTTATTCGTAATGTTGATAAAAAGTATAGAAATGCATTACGAAAAAGACTGATAAACTTAAAAACACTACCTTTATACAAACAAGGATCACAAATGGATGATTATAATGCAGATTATTTTCATACAGTACCTGCTGATTATTATAGATTCATTCTGCCACTAATCTATAGATCAGTAAATAAGTGCTTAAAAATAAAAACCTAACGCCCGCTCCAACGCTGACATTTGTTTTGTCATAAAACTTGCTTAATGTGCCTATATGGCACCACAAGTTTTACGCCAACTTTGCCTTACGATTCGCTTGAGGCAAAGCCGCAAATGCAGGTTAAGCGGTAGTTAGTTTGACAAGATTTAATACAATAAGGAATACGCAATTGAGCAAAATTATCATAGCTTTACTACAATTAACGCCGGGGAACTCTCTTGTTGAAAATATGTATATCGGTATAGCTGCTTGTCGCAAGGCAAAAAATATGGGGGCAGATATAGCATTATTTCCTGAAATGTGGAGTATTGGTTACGAAATCCCTAAATCTGTCAATGAATTAAAGAGTAAAGCAATTAGTAAAAATGATGCATTTATACATTCATTCTCGGATTTAGCAAAAGAATTGCAAATGGCTATCGGTATAACATTTCTTGAAAAGTATGAGCCATTACCAAGAAACAGTATATGTCTGTTTGATAGATTTGGAAAAGAACTATATACCTATGCAAAAGTACATACATGTATTTTTGGAGATGAAAAAAATTTAATGCCCGGTAATGATTTTTATGTATCTGAATTAGACACAGAGCGCGGTTGTGTAAAAATAGGTTCAATGATTTGTTATGATAGAGAATTTCCTGAGAGTGCACGAATACTCATGCTCAAAGGTGCAGAAATACTACTTGTACCGAATGCATGTCCAATGGAAATTAATAGGATTTCACAATTAAGAGCAAGAGCATTTGAAAATATGGTTGGCATTGCAACTGTTAATTATCCAAAAGGAAAACCCGATTGTAATGGTCATTCTACAGCATTTGACGGTATTGCCTATGAAATTGATGAACCATATTCACGAGATACATTAATAATAGAAGCCGGAGAGGAAGAAGGAATATATATCGCAACTTTTAATATAGAGGAATTAAGAAAGTATAGAAGTAGAGAAGTTCATGGTAACGCATACCGGCAGCCGACAAAATATGAGATTTTATTATCGGAAGAGAAACAAGAGCCGTTTATCCGTAAAGATTATGGAAAATCAGCAAACTAACACCCGCTTCAACCTGACATTGCGGACAAGCCGCAAGTGTAGGTTAAGCGAATGTTAGACATATGGATAACGAAAAAAATATAGTGTAAAACTAATTAGATATTTTCTATAGTAGATGTAAATGTCTAGTATAGTAATGAAAATAAATGTGAAGGTAAAACATGAATTGGGATAATTTCTTTTTTGCATTTTCAGGTGCCGCAGCAGCTTTAATTGGAGTAACATTTGCTTTTATTGTATCAAAATTGTTAAATAATATTTCTGAATTTGATGAATTATATAACGGATGCCAAGATTTGCTTCTTGAGTTTAAGGAACAAAAACTAAACATTTCTAATATTGCTTATGATTGGCATGATAGGATGATTTTAAAATATGAATTTCAGATAAAAGAAAAAATCAAAAATAATATTTTTCAATCTTTTTCAAATGAAGAAATAGTAAATTATATTATAGAAAATGTTCCTCGTGTTTATTATCCCAAGAACTGTCTTTCATATATATTAGAAGAAATAAAAAAATATAATGATGATTTAGAAACACGGAAAATACCTATTTCTCCTAATGCTTTTATCATTCAGCCAGAAATATTATCACTGCCTGATATACCAGATAAAGATTTGTGGAAAGATATAAACGAGGAAGAAAGGAACTTCAATAAATATTGTCAAAATTCTTATTTGTTAATTGATAAATTTAATAATTATACCGCAAGAATGAATAGTAAAATAAAAGATTTAAAAATTATAAGAAATATTATTGCGATGTTTATTCCTATTATCATAATAACTGTGATTTATCCTTTACACTTTATTCCAATTCCTGAAAATGAATATCCGCAGATATTTTTTGATGTATCTACTTTTCTTGATAATCTTCTTTCCTTAAGAGGTTTTTTATTGTTTATGTTATTTACAACAATTTCAGGAAGTCTTTCATACTTTGCAATTCTATGTTTTAAGTATATAAAAAAGTATAAAGAAATAATTTCTTTTATTGATAATTATACTGATATTTCAGCTTATTCGGATTTATTCTCAAAGTAATATTAACTTTGGGAAATGATTAATGGAAAATAATGTCTAACACCCGCTTCAACCTGACATTGCGGACAAGCCACAAATGCAGGTTAAGCGAATGTTATGGCGACAGGCCTCTGGCCTGCTTTTTTAGAAGGAAAAATGAAAAGAACAGTTTCACTATTATTTATATGTATATATCTGTTTAACTGCTATGCGATAAATTTTGAAATAAATTCTAAAAGTTATCCACATTGGGTTTTTCAACAGTATAATTTTTGTCATGAAGAAAATACCGATTCTAAAAATCATAACAATATTGTGCTTTGGACTCATACCGTACAAACATGGCCATTTGGTATTTTGTATGATGATTTCAGTTTTTTAGTAGATAAGAATATATCATGGAAAAAAATGATGATTTATAGTTTTTCCTATCAGTCAGAGAATGGAGAAGTTTTTATCATTAAAAATAAAATAATAAATAATCATGGAAATATGTTCAACGAAATTAAAAAATATTGGTTGGTTAAAGAAATGAAAAATGAAAAAAATTTCATAGGAAAAATTGTATATAGTTTTGATGATGGCGAACTTATTACAGAATATACTGAAATAACAGTTTGGTAATAAAGGATATAATTTCAGGCTTGGACGAAGAAGCGGTTTTATGCCGTTTAGGAACAGTACAATATATAGAAGCATACGCTTCAAAAAATATAACAGAATTTTCCTTAAAGAGAAAAGGATTTAAGAAATCTAATTCTGTATAAGAAATATTTTTGCCATAACACCCGCTTCAACCTGACATTGCGGACGAGCCGCAAATACAGGTTAAGCGAATGTTAGCATGACACCGCTTTCGCGGTGCAAAAAAAGAATAATTTTTTTAAATTTTATTGTAGTAGGTATTGATATTGTATCATAAAAATGGTACAATATAATATGGATAAAGAAAATTACTTGATATATGAAGGTGTCTTTTTTAGAATTGAATGGTTTTATGATAAAGCAGGATATAGTCAAGCATTTGAATACTTTAGAAAAGCTTCACCTTCTCAAAAACGAAAATTTCTTATGTTGATAAAGAAAATAGGTGATTTCGGTAAAATATTTGATAAAACAAAATTCAGATATGAAGGAGATGAAATTTATGCATTTAAACCTCAGCCTGATAGATATTTATGTTTTTTTAAGAAAGGACAGAAAATAATTGTAACAAATGGATTTTGTAAAAGAACGAATAAACTGCCGTTGGCAGAAAAAACAATCGCTTTAGAAAATAAAAAAATATATGAACATTTATATGAGGAGTGATGTGATTATGGAAGAGTCGACCTTTGATAAGTACATAAAAAATGATATAAAACAAAAAAAGAAGTTTGATAAAGAATATAATAACTTTCTACTATCGGAATTTATACTTGAAAAAATGGAAGAGGAAAATATATCTGTTAGAGAACTTGCGAGGAAAGCTGAAGTATCACCGACAATCATTCAAAAATTACGAAATAATAAAACAGCAGGTAAAATAAATTATCAGACTTTTTTATCTGTTGTAAATTCTCTTGGCTACAGGGTAAACATAGAAAGAATTTAAAAGTGCTAACACTCGCTTCAACCTGACATTGCGGACAAGCCGCAAATGCAGGTTAAGCGAATGTTAAGCGCACGCCTTCGGCACGATGAACTGTAACTTTGAAAAAATAGGGTGTGTTTTTGTAAATTAAAGCATAAAACCCAAATTAAAAGCTTAGTTTTTTTGAGTAAAGTTTTGTTATAATATCTACTTATTATATAAGAAAATAAAACTTTTATCTAAGAATTTTAAAACTTATTAAGGAAATCAACTAAATATACATCCTTTGGACGGTCATAGTAATTGTAATAATTGAGTTATTAAGAAAAGTAAAACTTTAATTTTTGTATTTTAATATTGTTATGTAAATATAAAAAATAAAGTTTATTTGTAGTATTAGATTTATTGTTAAAAGATTGAAAAAGTGATATATTATTTATAGTATGATATTTGATTGGAATAATGAAAAAAATATGATGCTTAAAAGAGATAGAAATATATCATTTGAGCGGATTATTGTGGCAATTGAGCAAGATAATTTATTGGATATTTTAGAGCATCCAAATAAAGAAAAATATCCAAATCAACTTTTGCTTCTTGTAGAAATTGATAGATATGTATATGTAGTTCCTTGTGTACTTGAAAACGATGTTTGTTTTTTGAAAACTATTTTTCCAAGTAGAAAATATACATCGAAATATCTTGATTGGAAAGGAGAAGAAAATGAATAGTGAAAAAGAGCTATATGAATCTATAGAAAATGATGAATGGAAATCGGTAAAAAATTTTTATGATCTTAGTAATGATTTTAAAAAAGCAGCTGAAAGTATGCTTATGAAAAGCGAGAAGATAGATATAATGCTTGTCAAGCAAGATATGAATAATCTAAAGGCCAAAGCTTTTGAAGAAGGTATGGAATATGAGGTTTTTGCAGGAAGTATTTTACATAAATATTTAACTGGAAAGCTGATAGAAAGATAAATAATTCAATGCGTCTAACACCCGCTTCAACCTGACATTGCGGACGAGCCGCAAATGCAGGTTAAGCGAATGTTAGACCGATGCCTTCGGCACGATAAACTGTAATTTTGAAAAATAAGGTTTATAATTTTAATGAATATATAATGTATAAACATACTTACGTTTATAGATTGCGTTAACAACCATTATTTTTAAGAATAAGGAAATATTTTTAAAGGAGTATTGTATTATGGAATATGCAATTAAAATTTTAAAAGAAAATAAAGCTTTATTAGAAAATAATAAAGCTAAAAATAGTCAAGAGATTTTAGAATTAAAAAAAGCTATTGACAGTTTAACAATAATAGAGAATTCAAAAATAGATTATCTTAGTTTATCTAATAATTTTGCATCTCATACATGTACTTTATGGACTGCGTATGACGAAGGCAAAGAGTTTTTTATTCCTCAAATAGATAAAATACATAATGATTTATTAAAAGATATGGAAAAAAAGTATAATGAGCTAGAAGATAATATAAAAAAACAATCTGATAGTGAGATATTAGTAAAATTTTTAGATGATCAATCTAATGAAGAATATGAACTGGAAAATATGATGAGAAGCTTAAAAAGTGTTTATGATGAAATTAAAAAATTAACAAATGAATATTATGGAACAGATTTGTATAAAGGATATTGGTATTTATATTCAGAAATTTATTTTGATTTTAAATGCAAATATTTTCAAGCTGGTATAAATAGGAGACAATCAGCAGATTTAGATATATTTACTTTGGCAAAAGATTTGATACATCATTATTTTGTTTTTACATCTCCAATTATACCTTCAGCAATAATTCTTATCAGGCAATCTATTGAAGTTAAAATATTACAAACATTTGGAATAAAAGAATTTAAAAATGAAAAAGGAGAGATCGCTACTATTCCTATTAGTAGATTATTGGCATTTTCTAAAGAGAAATGTAATAAAAATTTATTAGAGTTTCCAATAGATATTGATTTGCTTATTGCGATAAATCGATGGTGTAATAGTTATATACATACCGGATTTTTTTTATCGCAAAACTGGTTAGTTGAAAGAATTATATCCGTATTATGTACTTTGTTTTTAGAGCCTGCCTATGGAAAGACATGTTTTGATTTAGAAGGATCTATAAAAATTAAAGAAGAATATTTGGATAATGGTTTCTATTCAGATTTACAAGAATTTCTATCCAAAAAAGGAAATAAAATCTATATAGAAAAAACAGCTCATCGATTCGTCAAATAATACTTTTTGTATAATTGAATACAAAACATTTGCTAACATGGTGTAAAAAGCAATGCTGTGCAAATTTTTTTCTAATGGATAAATTGCACGGTTTAACTGATGCCAAAGAAAGCTCCATTTTTACACATGGTACGTTAAGAAAAACAAAAGTTTTATTCAAAGATTTTATAACTTGTTAAGAAAATCAACAAAATAAAAGTGTCTAACATTCGCTTCAACCTGACATTGCGGACAAGCCGCAAATGCAGGTTAAGCGGTAGTTAGACAGATGCCTTACGGCACGATAAACTGTAACTTTGAAAAATGTGGTATATTTTTATAAATTAAAGCTTAAAACACAAATTAATAGCTTAGTTTTTTTGAGTAAAGTTTTGTTATAATATCTACTTGTATGAGGAAAATAAAACTTTTATCTAAGTATTTTAAATTTGCTAAGTAAATCAACAAAATAAAAGTCCTTCGGACGGTCGTGGTGATTATAATAATTACTTGCTAAGACAATTTATAAAAAACCACTGAAATGATTATGGGGGCTGAAAAACAGATTTTGAGAGAAGTTCTAATAATTTTATTGGAATTATTAACTTATAAAACTTGTTTAATCCTATAAAATTTGTACAAAAAATATTGGGACGGTAAGATATTTTTTTATATAATTTCCATAACATTACAGGAGGAAAGATGAACAGTATTCAATCATTTAACAAGACAATAGACTACATCGAAAGTACTCTCGATACTGAACCGGATGAAAAAGAAATTATGAACCTATCCCGATATTCGTATCCTTTGTTCAGCAGGATATTTTCGATACTGGTCGGTTATCCTTTAAATGAGTATATCCGTTTGCGAAAGCTGAGCCGCGCTGCCGCCGATTTAAGAAACGGCAATGAGAAAGTGATAGATATAGCATTGAGGTATGGCTATGAATCGCCCGATTCTTTTGCTGCCGCTTTTAAAAAATTCTACGGCGTAAGTCCGAGCGAAGTGAGGAACGGAAAAAGCTTTAAAGTATTTTCTCCTGTAAAATTATCTTTAACCGTTACCGGAGGACAAACTATGGAAATTAGAATTGAAAAGAAAAGAGCGTTTTCGATTGCAGGCTTATGCATTCAGTCTAATCAAACAACCGATTTTCCGAAAGTGTGGAATGATTTATTTAATAAGGCTTCTCATGAGGAACTTATTACTATGGGGAACGGACAAAGCTACGGTTCATGCTATGAGGTAAAAGATTGCAATTCCTTTAATTACATGGCAGGCTATGATTGCACCGACGAGCAAAAAGCCGAAACATTCGGTTTATCCGTCATGCACATTCCCGAAGCCGAGTACGCTGTCGTACAATTAAAAGGTCCAGTGCCCGACTGTATTCATCAAGGCTGGAAATATGTTATGGATACTTTCTTCCCGGAACAGGGTTATCGGCACGCCGGCACTCCCGATGTTGAAGTTTACAAAGAGGGAGATATGTACGATAAAAATTACAATATGGAATTGTGGGTGCCGATTACAAAAGAGTGAAACTGGAGGTATATTCTTTTAATAAAAATATTGAAGATAATAAAAAGTTTACAGAGGATATAAAAGAATTGGGAGTGCAGCATCAAAATAATGATATAATACCTTCAATCTTAAAAGCTAATAAAATAGATAAAAGCGTCTAACACCCGCTTCAACCTGACATTTGTTTTGTCACGAAAGTTGCTTGGACGGTCGCCTGCGGCTCCCTTTTTTATGCAACTTTCGCGCCAACTTTGCCGCTGCTATGCGCATCGGCAAAGCCGCAAATGCAGGTTAAGCGGTAGTTAGGGTGACACCCTATTAGGGTGCAAAGAGTAAAAATGAAAAAGAAAATTATTCAGTTAGAAACAAATTATTTGTATTATTTATCTGGTGTAAGCAGAAATCCTAGAATTGATATTACAAAAGTTAAGTCTACTTTAGAAAATTTTACAGTCGTTATTTCTCCATGGACATTTGTCGAGTTAATAACAACTCAAGATTTTACAAATGAACAGAAGAAAATTATTGTCAAATATATCATAAATAATCAAATTGGAGTTCAAACATTTATTGAAAATGGAAAGTATTATGATTTTAGTCGGCTTATAAATGATTATTGCTATTTTTTATTTTCTGAACCTAATAAGTTAAATACTTTTCTAAAAAGAGTTATGAAATTAAAGAAAGACGAAGAAGTTAAGATCTTAAATTTTTATATTATTTTTATTACATCGTTTATTTATTATCTTTTTTATAATAAATTAGAAAAATTAAATATTAATAAAAATAAGAAAAAATGTTTTACATTTTGTGTGTTTTATTTATTGGAAGCTAATAATTCTTTTATAAATAGAATAATAAAAAAAATAATAAATTCACATTATGTTGATTTTGAAGAAAATAAAACAAAAAAATCATTGACAGAGCTAATAGGAGAGTATGGATACTTAATTTCTGTTATTTATGATAAAGTTATTGAAGGTTCTATTCATAAACTTTATCCTGGATTTTTTGAACGGATTTATGCTTTTAATGATTTAACCGTAAATGATGGAGCGAGTTCCACTAGTAAACAGTTTATACGACTTTTAAATAAATTTACTTCAGCAAAAAAAAATTAATTTAAGAAAAATATTTTTAGATGAAGAAATAGAAATTGTAAAAAAAATTTTTATAGCTGAATTTGAAAAATATTTTCCTATTGGCACTCTAAATTATATACTTATTCATATCGAAAAAGTTATTAAGGAAAATAAGTCTTTAAATAAAAACGATAGTCTGGATTCGTATATGTTGAATCATTATAGCGATAGTATTTTGTTAACCGATGATGAAGGAAGTATAAAAATAATCAAAGAATTTGACGAAGAATTATATGGTTTTTTGATTAGCCTGAGAATGGATAATTGCCCCTAACACCCGCTTCAACCTGACATTGCGGACGAGCCGCAAATGCAGGTTAAGCGAATGTTAGACTTAGTTTGATAATCACCAGAAAAAGAATATTTTTTTACTTACATGATTAATTAATGTGAATATATTACGAATATCATATTTATGCTAAATTTTATTATGTGGCTATATTTATTTTGAGGTAATGATATGGAAGAAAAAAAACATAAAGAGTTAAAGTTAAGTATTGATATCAATACGGATGTAGAAAAGATATTATCAAAAAAAGACAAAGAAATTATCATAGATCAGATAATATTACATTTTGATAGTGGTAAATTGCAGGAAGTGTTAAAGCTTTCATATTATTTATTATCAAAAGATCAGACTTATTATTTTTCTTCCATGAAACGCAAAGGTTTCTTTCGTATTGGAACAAAGGAATTTAATACGAAAAAAATAAGCTATATTATTGAAAACATTCTATCGAAAACACACGAGCAATTGAAAATAGAAAATGTAAATTATTTGAGAAGTATGCTGGCTTTACATTATGTTGCGCCAGAATGTAGAAATATATTAAAATTTGCTGATAATGTAATAAAAAAATATAAAAAACGCTTTATAAAAACTTTATATGCAATATTAGAATTTGATTTACTGGAAGTAAAAATTGGCAAACCAAGTTATTCTAACCTTATAAGTGACCCTATATATGGTGTCGATCCTGTTTCCGAAGCAATTTCAACATTAGTGGACAGATATACGAAAGAATTCAATGTATCTGATGAAGATTTTGGACCGTTGGATATTAATTCACATAAAAATATTATATCTGATTGTAAAAAACTACTACAAAAAATTATAGTAGTAAACAAAATACAAAAATTTGAATATGAAGTTGAAACTTATGGTTATAATTTTGAACAAAGAAATGATAAAATATGTTATATGATTTCTAAAGAAAAAATAGAAAAAGCAAAAGTTTTAACTTATTTTGTTACACCAAGTCACCATTATAACGCAATTATAAAAGAATTGCTTTCTAGAAAAGATAATATATCTATTTATGAATTATTTGAAAAAAATATCTCTTCAACTGAATATTGGAAGATCGAAGAACTACCAACTCGACGAATAGTGATATTTTTACTCTTTAATGAAAATATAAAAATATTTGATTCTGATAATTTATTTAGAGAAGAATTTGCATTCTTATCTGAGTTGCTAACAGAATTTCATATAGACGATAATAACATAAAAGACATGAAATTAAAGAATGGTATAGGTGTTTTTGATGTAATCAAATTTAAACGAATCATAGAATTTTGTGCATATGCAATAAATTATGCATTAAATAAACATAACAATGATTGTTTTTTACAATATGAGTCAATAGTACCAGTATATAGTTATGATTTGTTTATAAATATGTTAAATAAAATTTATAAAGATACTGAAATTATCAACAAACTTATAAATGAACTTACTTGGGATAAAAAAATAAATTTGATATCCAAACGACACCTATTCTTATGGGGAGAACTTTTATTTTATTTGGTGCTAACAATTTGGAAAGCAGTAATATTCTTAGAAATTTATGCTTTAAAAATCATGAGCAAATAAAATTGGATGAAGAAATACTGGAAAATAAACTGTCAATAGTTTTTGCAAAAAAAACTTCCAGCATAATAAATCAATTAAATTTAATTTTGCTAAGACTGATGGAGATATTGATTTTATAGCAAAGTCAGATGATATTGTTTTTGTAGCAGAATGTAAGAATTCACTTTATGGTTCCAATATTTATGAAATGAAAACCAATTATGATGCTTTGGAAACCGCAACTAAACAACTATCAAAAATTGAAAAATTGTTTTCTGATGTCGATTTTAGAAAATATTTATCAGTAAAAACAAATATTAGTATAGCAGCGAATGATAAAATAGTTTTTTTTATTGTCACAGGCAGTAGATCTTTTTATGGTCTCGATGATATTAAATATAATATATTTCCAATATATGAATTGTTGAATTATATTGAGACACACGAAATTATTTTTTGTAATAGAATCTATTCATATTATGATGATAAAATTTCTTTTACTGAAAATCTCAAGAACTTCATCAATGATCGACCTAATCAAACTTGCTTAAATCGCGCATTAGTAAAAATCAATGAAAAAATAAAAATAGGAAATAAAACTATTTATAGAGAAACTTTTCAAATTGATTTTAAAAATATTATATGATGCTAGAAAAACACTATGAATTTAAAGGTAATTATAAAATATCTAATAGTATTGATTAAAATACTATTAGTTTTTTTAGCAGAAGATATTAAAACGAGTGAAGTATCTGCAAAAGCTAGTGTATTTCTTGCAAATACTAAATTAAGATTATCAAATTTATGTAATGAATTGTGCGATTGAAGAGTCATTATAAAATTTAAAAGACTTTCATAAGAGTTTTAAGAATATGTATATAGAAAGTCTAACACCCGCTTCAACCTGACATTGCGGACAAGCCGCAAATGCAGGTCAAGCGAATGTTAGGTTGACAAGCTGACCGCTTGCGGAAAGATTTGTGTGGAACCGACCTATGACCATTTATTTCGACTTAAAAATAAATTTATAAAATCATAGGAGGATTTTATGGCAAATTTTTACTGTGAATACTGTGGGATGAAGTATTCCTCTGTTTCTTCATTAACATCTGGTTCTTGTTCAAGAAGTCCAACAAGAAGGCACTCATTATACGAAGGAAACGAAAAACCAAAATATACTTGTAAATATTGTGGAATGCAATATTCAAGCATATCTTCATTAACAAGCGGTTCTTGTTCAAAAAGTCCGACAAAAAAACATCATCCTGCATTATGATATGAAGTCAGCCTAACAAGAATCTTATTATTCTTGTTAGGTTCATATGCCGTTAGCGTGGTAAAATTGAAATTAGAAAGGAAGACATTTATTTTGAATATATATGAAAATCTTGCTACACAAGCAATAACAAGTTTTTTTTATAATGAAGCATTATGGAAAAAAGAAATTGTATTTGATTTTTTGCTAAAACCATTTAATCTACAGTTGTTAGATATTGCAGAAGTAAAAGCACAAGATAATCTGAAAGGAACTGTGCCTGATTTCACTATTATCACAAAAAATTCAGAAAAATTACGATATGAAGTAAAGATTAATAATTCCGGATTAACAATTTCAGAATATGATAAAGACACACGTGATGCTTACTTAATCAGGAAAAATTATTCTTTTCGTGAAGAAATTCCTATTCCAAAAGATAAAATTCTATTTTGGGAAGATTTGTTTGAAATTATAGATAAAAAAGGAGCGACAACAGATTTTACTCGTTTTGATTTAATTCGTGAATATATGTGTGAAGACATTCATACTTTATTATTTACACCGCATGAGGTAGCTATGTTATATTCTCCCGATACAATTATTGCCGTTTATGAAATGAAAGAAAAATTATTGGAGATTTGCAGAAAATTTCTTGATGCAAATGTGACAAAATATGAATATAAAGGAAAACTCGATAGTAAATATGGTATTGGATGTTATTTTAAGAAAAAAGGAGCACCGGAGTATGACTTATTTATAGGTTTATCTCCGCATGCTGAAAAATATTATTCTATTGCTAAATATATCTCAGGAGATAATTGGGATTATTTTGAATTGGATAAAGAAATTTTAGCAAAATGTAATACAGAGGAAGAATTGCAACAAGAATTTAATAAAAATGCTGAAGATGTAATGTTGAAAATAAAATAAATACAACCTAACACCCGCTTCAACCTGACATTGCGGACGAGCCGCAAATGTAGGTTAAGCGGTAGTTAGGTTGATGCCTACGGCACATGGAAATATACGAAGGTAGAAGTCTCAAAATATACACGAGAATTTATTAGCAATTGAGAAAATAACTTAGAATGGTATTAGCAAATATTTAGAGAAATAAATTAAAATTTGAGAAAATTAGAATAGATCAATACATTGAATTAAAAGAGTTGTTTGAGACAAGTAGGAATGATGAAAATGTAATAAAAATGACTGCATGTACGAAAAACAAATTTTTATTTTATGATTTGTCTAACTTCTTGGAAAAATATTGGTAAATAATTTTAGAAGTAATAAATTTTTATTAACAAAGCGATAGGTTGAAGCTTACAAGATTATTCAAAGCCTAATTCTGACATAGATAAGAAATTTTGTTGAGCTCTATAAAAAGAAAATGGATGAATTGAGCATTAAGGATACAAGTAAATACTTATAAATCCTAATTTAAGGAGATATGTATGAAGTTTAATTCGTTAATACCTGAATTAACAGTAGCTAACATAGAGAAAACCAGAGAGTTTTATGTCGAAATATTACAATTCAAAATAGAATATGAAAGACAAGAGGATAAATTTATTTTTCTTTCATTGGAAAATAATCAAATGATGTTTGAACAAGATAATGGCAATTGGAATGTTGGTATACTGGAGCACCCATATGGGAGAGGTATTAACTTTGAGATGACTGTTTCTAATTTGGAGAGCCTCTATAGACGAATTTTAGATTTTGGAATAAAGCCGTTTCGAGAAATGACTGTCAGCCATTACAGTAATGGTTGCGAAAAAATTATTCAAAAAGAGTTTTTACTACAAGATCCAGATGGATATCTTCTACGATTTACAGATTGATGAGTCAAAGTTTATATAGAGATTTAAAATTAAGACTTATGCAAATGGTAGCAAAATTGGAAACTAAAGAAGTGTTATTTCTAGGATGTAAAATCATTCTGAATATGTTCGCCTCTCAACATTAGATAAGATAGCTAGTATTTTTGGAAAGTAGTTACAAATTTCAATGTTATACAGAGATTACCTAACGCCCACTTCAACGCTGACAAAAGGGACCATGCCCGTTTGCAGATTAGGCGAATGTTAGAACGACGCCTTACGGTACGATAAACTGCAATTTTGAAGAATAGGATGTATTTTTTATAAATTAAAGCTTAAAACTCCGATTAATAACTTAGGTTATGTGAGTAAAGTTATGTTTTATTTATAGTGGCTATTTGGCTAAGTGAGGAAATACGATGAAAAGATATTATATTTATGGTTTTAGTTTTATATTTTTTTTGTTTGTATCCATTGTTTTATGGGGTTGTATGTGTAATAGTAAAAACAGGTTAGAAAAATGTTATGTTAAAAAAGAACATACAATAAAATCAGAATATTCAGAAAATCAAAGAATTTATTCACAAGTATATTGCGAAGATGAATTCGATTTTAAAAAAGCAGGAAGTATTACCGGTTCATTTATTTTACCGTTATCTACTGACTTTGATGCTTTATGCTTTGAAGTATTAATACCTAACTTTTTTTGGGGTTCGGTAAACTATGACGATAAATGGATGGCTAATATAAAATTACCCGTAAATGTAATTTTTGAATGGAAAGATAATAACGATATCAAGCAGACAGCAAAGACAACTGTAACACAAAATGGAGATGAAACTTCCTGCGGTTCTATAGGAATTCAATATGTACCGCTGCCTCGTAATAAAAAGATAGATTATACTTTAATTTTTGAGGCGGGTTCTTTTTGTGAAGGTTATCTTTGTAAAGGCCTTGAATATGGCGAAGGGGTACAAAAAATTGATAAAACTGCTGATATAAATGAACATCCTGAAAATTATCCTTCTAAATTTTGGAAGGCTAAATTTATGATAGTTGAAATTAAACATAAAGGAGATATTATTCAATCTCAAAAACCTGCTGATGATTAATTAAAATAATGAATAAGTATTTTTCGATATTATGTTCTGGTAGTGTTCGTTGGAATAGTGGACAACATATAGATAAAAAATACATGCAGGGGCAAGCAAATATTTCAAAATCTTTACAAGTACAAATATCATGGTAAAAACAAAAATGGTCAATAGCAAGTTTTGTTGGTTTATTGTTTAGGCAACAACAAGTTAATCCAAGTTGGGGATTAACCTATACAAGAAGTTTATTTGAAAAATAGGAACTGCACTATGTATATAACATGGTGTAAAAAGCAATATCGGTTTTTAGTTTGTTGTTGTAAAACTTTGCCCAAATTTTTTAAAGTAGCATAAAGTTTAGTTTAAATTTTCACTACCGCTACAGTTTTACACACAGTACGATATGGTTAAAATTGCAATTGTCTAACACCCGCTTCAACCTGACATTGCGGACAAGCCGCAAAGCAGGTTAAGCGAATGTTAGATGGACGCCCCACTGGGGTGCATGGTGAAAAAAAAGAAAAATATTCGTCGCAAAAAAAACTAATCAAAAAAATGAATTGAACTTTAGGGCAAGGACGAAGAAGCATTTTACAATAGGTATGTTTAATGAAAAAAAGTATCATATTATTAAGTATATTTATATTTTCACTCTTGGTTTTATATGCAAAAAGGACTCAGCCTCCGGAAATTCCATCGATAATTCATAATGGATACGAGTATATTGCAAATTATTCAGATGGGATTTTTAAGGGAACCGGTCAGATGATTATTAAATCTATTAAAGACTCAAAAATAAAGAAAACAATATCAATTTATTCAATCTGGTATAATCCGTTTTTAGAAAAAGATGTTCAATGGATTTTTATTAAAGAAACAGAATTGATTGATAATGATACGATTCGTATTTATAATGAAAATGATGAAATTTTTGATTTGGAATTAATTAACTATAAGGTTAAGAAAATAAAGAAAACCACATAACACCAGCTTCAACGTTGACAACAAGGACAAGCTGCGAATGTATGTCAAACGGTAGTTAGAACGCCGCCTTTGATGAGGGGAAATATGAAAAGACTCATTGCTTCGATAGTTATCATTGCAAGCATTATTTTATTGTCGAGTTTTATTGGTTATTTAAAAAGTGGATACACACTTTTTAATGGAGTCTATAACAGTGATATTCTTGGTTCATATTCAACTTTTATCGGTTCAATACTTGGACCGTTAACTTCAATAGTCGCTTCTGTTCTATTTTTCTATTCATTAAAAGAACAACAAAAATCGATTAATTTGCAGACTAAAGAATTACTAGAGATTCAAGAGTCTAATAATATAAACAATGATAATGAAAATTTTATGCTACTTTTAAGAGAGTTAAATGAAATAAATAATTCATTAGATATTGTTATTCAATATAATCATGAAACTACGTCAGCTAAAGGTTATACAAAGTTAGATGTTATAAAACAATTAAAAATATATCAATTAAATCCAAGTTTGTCGTTAAAATGTGATAGTAATAAGGGGAATGAAAAGCCTAATCAAAAAGAATATTTATTTTGTAAAGAAAATGATACCATTGTTTATGAAGGAAATTTTTGTAGAGTCGTTAAACGACCAAAAAATGAAATCGATTATTTTCAAGAACTAGAACGTAGAATTTGGATACTGACAAATTCGTTAATTGAGGTTATTAACAATAGTAAAAATAAGGAAATACAAAAAAAAGTTTTTGTAAGTAATTTGAATTTTACATATTTAGATGTTATTTTGGGTATTTTTAATCAAAGAAATACACACCCGGACGATAAAATCATTTTTGAAATGATTGAGTTAATTGAGTAAGAGCCTTCTAATCCCCGCTTCAACCTGACATTTGTTTTGTCACAAAAGTTGCTTGGATGGTCGCCTACGGCTCCCTTTTGGTGCAACTTTCGCGCCAACTTTGACGCCGCTATGCGCGTTGGCAGCGCTGCAAATGCAGGTTAAGCGAATGTTACATGGATACCCCTCTGAGATGTACTATTATATTTTAATGGAGAATTTATGAATAGAAATATAAAGATATATATTTTTTTATTGTTCAGTTTGTTTTCTCTAAATTCAAAATTATTTGCAACAGCACAGGCTTCTGACATATTAATTTTTGAAAATGAAACGAAGGAATTGTTTACAAATCCATTGGATCAGTTGTTTTTACAAAAAGAAGAAGTAAGAAATAAATTTGATAAAATTTTTTCTAATTACAAAGCGTTGATTTCTACTGCTTGTTGGCGTGGATATATAGCAAAATTCGCGATAAAAAATGATTGTTTATATGTCATTGATATTTTTATAACAATTTCTGTATATCCTAAAGATAAATCTGAAGTATTTGATACGGAAAAAAATTCAATTTTTTCAGAACTATTTGAAACAGATATACCAGTTGTATGTGATTTTTTTTACTGGGGTTCTTACTATACCTCAAGGTAATATGATAAATTATATTCATGGTGGGTATCTTTCAGAATTTGAAGAATACATTTTAATAAAAGTAAATAATGGAAAGATAATTGAACAAGGAAAATATAATTTAGAAAATTATAAAAATAAAAAACAACAAGCATTTGAAAGATTTTATGGTTCTGCAAAGTATAATGAATCTTGGAATTCCATAAAAAATAATTTTGAGGATAACATTGAAGAAAACTATAAGAAAGAAATAATGAAAGATTGTGAATATTTATATTTATATGATTTTTATGAATTTTGAGATTAGCGTCTAACATCTGCTTTAGCGCTGATAACTGGATCAAGCTCATTTTTGGTTTAAAATAATGTATGTGTACAGTACAGGTAGGATCTGGAGAAAAAATGGAATTAGCACTAAGTAAAAAGAATATAAGATCTTTAGTTATAAAAATATTTCTTTATTTACTTTTATTTATGCTATTGTGTTGTTTATTCTTATATATTTTTTTAAATATATATATTAATAAGAAAGGTATAAAAATAAAGTATGAAAATATAAAGAATGAAACTACAGTTGAACTAACTGAAAAGCAAATAGAAATTATGAGTTATATTTACACGAATAATAAAGATCCGAAATTTAAAAAACTTCCCTTAATTATGGATTTTGTTTCTTCAAAAAATAAAATGGCATATATAATGGCAACATTTTATTTTGCAAAGATTGATGAAAGAAATAAAAAAATTACGACAATGGATCGGAGAATTATAATTTTTGGAACTATGAGAAATATTGAAAAAAATATTGACTATAAAGATTGCTATAATTATGTGATTTCAAATGCCCATTTTGGAAATGGAATAATAGGGCTTGCTGATGCATCAAAATGTTATTTTGATAAAGATTATAATTGTTTAAGTAATGAAGAATTTATAAAATTAATACTAGCTACAATAAATCCAATTAAGTATAATATAGAAATTGGAAATAAAAGACTTATAGAAGAAAAAGTTAATGAAATTTCTAAGCGTATAAATGAATAACATATACTATCGTTTTCAAAGCCGACAAATGGAGTTATGTCCAATTGCAGATTGAGCGGCTGTTATGCTCACAGCCAATTGGCCGATTCAGAAAATGTGTAAGTGATTTTGTTGCTTGGAAATAAATAGTAAACAGGTATAACTATCCGCATTTTTTATAGATGAGATTGTATACTTTTAATGGGGGGGATAATGAAAACAAAAGTAGTGTATGTAAAAAGTACTTTTCCGTCAGATATTGATTCTGTATTTAAACTATTAACCGATGTAAAAACTTTGCAATATATTGCGTCTCCGTATGCTTTATTTAAACTAATTGGGGACGACAAGGAACTCGTTTGGAGTGAAGGACGGACATTTTCGTTTTTGTTTAAAATGTTTAGCTTTATTCCTTATGGAACTCATACAATTAAGGTAATTAATTTTAATAAAGACGAAATTTATACAAACGAAAGCAATACACATGTACCTATATGGAATCATAGAATTAAATTGATTGATAACGGAAATGGAACAACGGATTATAGTGATGAAGTTGAAATTGGAGCCGGTTGGAAAACATTTATTGTTTGGCTTTGGGCTAATTGCTTTTATAAACATCGTCAAAGAAAATGGTTGAAACTTATAAAAATTCGAAAGGTAGTAAAGTAATAATGTTCTGTAATTTTTGTAAAGAGCTCAAGCTTATACACACCAATTTTTAGTTAATGCAAAGACATATAGTAACAGGTATAGCTTTGGCATTGATGATAGAGCAATTAATGAATATATAATATCCTTATAAAGAAAAATTGATTTTACCCGGTCAGTTACAGTAAACTATATACAACTTATATAGAAGCGGTTATTTCGATACTTTTATTGCTGAAATACAAATTGAATAGTAAGGTTGATGCTCAAAATTTATTGGGAAAATAAAATGCTGAAAAAAATTAATTACAAATTACTATATTGTCCTAACATTCGCTTTAACGCCGGCAGCAGGTGCAAGTCTTATTGAGATTTAAAACAATATTAGATACATAGTCTTGGAGGTTAAAATATAAAATGATATTTATAACAATATTTCTTTTATTGGCGATTTATTTTCCGTTTCTCTTTAGTGAAACCAAAAAAAGTCAGGTATATTTTAACATAATTATAATAGTATCAAATATAGCTCTAATGTTTTTATCCATATTTTCTTTTTACCTAGTTAGAAGTTTAAGTTTTATTGGAGTGCTTATATACATTAATTTATCAATTCTGATTATACTTCTAAATATTTTATTTACAATAACAAATATTATAAAAACAAAAAAAATTGGAAAATTATTTTTTTTTACTGCCAATTCTATTTTCCACTTTGTTTAGTTTCCTAATAATAAAAAATCAGATATCTGAAAAAATTGCCCTAAAAATAGAATTTACAAAATATAAAAAAGAACTTGATAGATATATCGCTGATAATACAAAAAATGAAAATATAAGAATATTTGATAATTATGTAGGAATTATATGGGATCCAGGATTTTTAGATAATTATAGTGTTATAATTTATGATAAAAATAATAATTTGGATATTTTATATAATTCATCTGGAGATATATTTGAAAATAAAGAAATATATAATGAATTTAAAAAAGCCTTTGAATATGAAAAAATTGTTGATATAATAAAAATTGAAGACAATTATTTTAGATGTAATATATATCAATAAAAGGATTGCGTATAGCTGCTTATGAGTAAAAGAATAGAAATACTAAGGTCGTTTTATGATGATATCGATGAAGACAGCAGGCTAAACAGAAGCCGTCAGGGGCAGTTGGAGTATATCACTACAATGAACTATATTCATCGGTATGCAAAAACCGGAGCGAAGATATTAGAGATTGGTGCCGGTACGGGTAGATACTCCATTGCCTTGGCAAAAGAAGGATATAATGTTACAGCTGTTGAATTAGTAGAGACCAATCTTGAAGTGCTGAAAAACAACAGCGTCGGCATTGAAAATATTATTTCTTATCAGGGAGATGCATTAAATGAAGCAATATACATCTTACCTTTTTGATATGGGTTCTACCTTATTGGAATTCCATAATTCGAAATGGAATGAAAGTGAAATACTTAAAAACGGTCATAAACGCATGACTAGTCATATCTCTGGTATCTATGGACAGTCTATTGCCGATAAAATAGACAAAGAAGTTATTTTACCTTGGTATGACTATGTTGAAAAAGAGCGTAAAATTAAAAGACTGGAATACCGTATTTGTGAAGCCTTGTTTTTAAAATTTGGAGAGTTGGGTATACATATTTCTTATAATGAAATTATTGAGATATTGAAAAAAGATTATCTTGATTTTTATAATTATGCTCATCCGAATGAAGGAGTGATTGATTGCCTTAAATTTTTAAAAGAAAAGAAGTGTAAAATCGGTGTTGTTTCAAACATTATGTACCCCAAAGAAATATATCTTGAAATTTTTAAGAGAGAGGGGCTTGATTTATTTATTGATAATTATACTTTCAGTTATGAAAATACCTATATGAAGCCTCATTCTTCTATTTTTTTACGAGCTCTTATGTCGCTAAATGCAAAAATTTCAGAAACGCTTATGGTGGGCGATAATGAAAAAGTCGATGTTATAGGTGCAAAAGCCGTAGGATTAAAAACCTGTTTATACGATAAAGATAAAAAGTATAAACAACATCAAGCCGATTTTTATATAAATAATTTTATGGAACTTATTGATAATTAAATAAAAATAGTTTTATGAATTTACCGATTTTAAAAGAACAAATTTCACAATTTCTTGATGAAGAAGGCCGTATTGTCAGATGGCCCAAGAAAACTTATGATAAAATAAATGTCTTAAAATATTTGCAAGGAAAATTCGATCCTAATAAAAAATATTCTGAAGTTGAAGTGAATGCAGTCTTAAAAACTTGGCACACATTCAATGACCATGCTCTATTAAGACGTGAACTTTTTGATAAATTTTTATTGGAGCGGACACCTGATTGTAAAGAATATTGGGTTAATACCAATAAAATTATAATTTAAAAGATATTATTATGACTGGTGAAGAAAAATTTAAAGTAAAAATCATTCACGATGCGGAAAAATATGTAGAAAGTATATTTAGAGAAGATTTTAGCGGTCATGATTTTTTTCATACAATGAGAGTGTTTCGTACGGCAACTTACATTGCGGAAAAGGAAACTGCCGATATTTTTATTGTTCAATTGGCGGCCTTATTACATGATGTAGATGACCGCAAACTTTCGCCGCACACAACTGCAAATAAAGATAGAGCTGTTTCATTCATGAAATCTAAAAAAATAAGCGATGCTCTATGTAAAACTATTGTTTCTATTATTGAAGAAGTTTCGTTTACCGGTAAAGATTCTAATAAGCCGTCTTCAATTGAAGGGATGTGCGTTCAAGATGCAGATAGATTAGATGCTTTAGGTGCGATAGGGATAGCAAGAGCATTTGCTTATGGCGGAAGCCATAATAGACCAATCTATGATCCGTCTATCCGGCCCCGTATGGGTATGGGAAAAGAGGAATATCAAAATCATGTATCGACTACAATTAACCATTTTTATGAAAAGCTATTTTATATTAAAGATTTGATGAGTACCGATACGGCAAAAAAAATTGCAGAAAAAAGAGAATCGTATATGAAAGACTTTATTTTGGAATTTTTAAATGAATGGGATTTAAAAGATATGTAAGCCTTACAATCAAATTCTGTTAATTTGATGGAGTGAATATGAAAAAAACATTTTTACTTTTGATTTTTTTTAGTTTGTGTATTATAAGTGTCTATTCTTACGAAGCAAAATTTATAAACCCGTTAAATGGAAATGTTGTTATATACAGAGGCGATGAGTATCATGGTAGTGGAAAATATTATTTTATTGAAGATAACAAAGAAATATTAATTATTGAAACTGAATGTTATTATGGACCGCAAGTGTTCTGGTATGGAAATGACATTATAGAAATATATATTCCTTTTGGATCCCCTTTTAATGGTTCATATATCTATAATTCTAAGACAAAATCAATATCGAATTTTATTGAAAATATTTTGACGGTGTTTCCTGATGATAATATTTTGGTTTGCAGTGACGGTTTTGAAAAATTTATTTTTATAGATATAGGCACTCAAAAAATTGTGCAGGTGATAAAAATAGATGAAATAACCGGATCTTACTTGTCGATTCGTGAAGCCTTTGATATAAAATTGATGCTAGAGAAAATACTGATAGGAATTTATATTGATCCTAAGTCATTGAAAGAATTTGAAACCGTGAAATATTATAGCTTTAAAAGAGAATTTTAATATAAGAGTAATTTAGTAGCTGCTATGTTAAAATTACAGTTTAAAAAACTTTATTTTCTTTTATTGATACTAACTCTTAGCTTAATACTGATTATAATATTTACAAGTATTTACTTAAATAATAATAACAAGGCAGAATCTTATTTTATAGATAGAATACAGGATTTTGAAGTTTATTTTGTAAATAATAATTATATCTTTGTGAGTTTTTCAGGAAATGGATCCTTTCTTTATGGAGGCATAATACATAAAGATAAATTTAAAAATGAAGAAGATTTATATTTTAAAAATATTAAAAACCGTTTAAATAGTGAAGATAGTTATAAATTTAAGTTAAATAATTATCCTGATAATGCTGTGATATATATTGGGAATTATGATTCAGATAAAAATATAGAAGTATTCTTTTATGAATTTATGGGTATAAGTATTGAGCTTCCTATAGAAATTACGCCTTTAGGTAAAGTGCAAAAACAAGGTGTATTTAATAATGTTTTCCTTATTTTTTCAATAATAATGAATATGTTTTTTAGCTATATTTTTGTGTTTATTTGTTGTATTTTAGTATTAGCTGTTTTGATGACTCATATGGGTATAAAATTTTTATGAGTTATCAAAAAATAATATTTACCCATAAGAGTTTCAGTACTAATAACGGAGTTGAAATAAATTGATATTTTTAATTATTTTTTTAAGTGTTGTTTTTTTTCTTTCTCTGTTTTTAATGATTAGGGGTGTCAAAAAATATATGATTTCACTTGATACCTGTTTTTTAAATATGGGATTAATAACAACGATTATATTCATTGAGATATTGGTAGGCATAAATTCATATTATTTAGATTTTGTTTTTATACCTATTATTGTTTGGGTTTTAGGTGCGTTTTTTTTGATTTATCTTGTAGTGTGTGAGCATAAAACCTATTCAAATGTACAAGAAATTATTGTTCATCTTAGTTCGACAGGAAGGCACGAAGGTCTTTGTGATGCTTTGTTGGAAGGCTTTATCAAATTTGGTGCGGGTATGCCTCCACGAGGTTTTTACGGCTCCGATATATATTTATATCAACAAAGTTTTTTGGAATTTTCCAATTTAGATTTAACGGGAGAATCACAAGACTTAATCAAATTACAAAAAATTGTTCGGAAAGCACGCATTATGCCAAGAATATTGATTTCTCTTTTTATAGCCTTTGCCCTGCAAATAGTTCCGGTAATAGTCGGGGTCGCAATGAAGAATAGTTAATAAAGTTTATAATGATTTGTACGACATTTTATGCGACAGCCCATCAAAAAGAGAAAAGAAAGTGAAGTCTCCAAGGGGATTGAAAACCTGTAAGTCTATATTGGATATAGACTTATAAAAATGGGCAATACTGGAATCGAACCAGTGACCCCAAGCGTGTCATGCTTGTACTCTAACCAACTGAGCTAATTGCCCTTAAATTCTTTAAAGATAGTCAGATAATATCGTATTTTTGACTTTACGTCAAGCCCTTTTTTTGTTATATTATGTGTATTGCGGATTTTATTCTGTAAATTCATAAATTTTAGGAGTATGACTAATGAGCAAAGAAATAAGCTTTTTTTTATGTAAAGAGAAAAAAGGAACTATTATCGGAATTGACTGCTGTCCTGATGCTGAAGTTTCATGCTGCGGGGAAAAACTTTCAGCCGTTAAAATCGGAAGTGTTGATGCTGCAAAAGAAAAGCACGTGCCTGTAGTTGAAGTAAACGGAAACACCGTGAAGGTCAAAGTAGGCTCCGTTGCCCATCCTATGACCGAAGAGCATCATATAGCTTGGGTGTGCCTCAAGACGGAAAAAGGCCTTCAATTTAAGGAGTTAGCCGTTACAGGTGCTCCAGAAGTTGAATTCTCCTTAACTTCAGATGACAAGGTTATTGAAGCTTACGAATTCTGTAATCTTCACGGCGTTTGGTCAGGCAAATAAGGTTTAAGTTTTTGTCGGCCTTCTAAAAGTAAAGGTTTATTTTTAGGAGGCCTTATTTGTGTTTGAGTGTGTAAGTTTAATTTTTAGGGGTTAATTTTGATTAAAAGAGTATTGGTTACAGGAGGAGCCGGATTTATAGGCTCCCACATCGTTGCAGATTTATGCGAAAAAGGCTATGAGCCTATTATTTTGGATAATTTTTCTAATTCTTCACCTAAAATAATTCCCGTATTGGAAAAAATATGCTCTAAAAAATTGGAGCTTGTACAAATAGATATAAAGGACAAGGAAAAGCTTTTTAACTTTTTTAAAAGTACCTCTATTGATGCAGTAATTCACCTTGCCGCATATAAGGCCGTAGGGGAGTCCGTAGAAAAGCCCTTAAAATACTATGAAAACAATATTTCCGGGCTTGTCAATCTTTTGCTTGCCATGCAGGAGCACAAGGTAAAAAATTTTATATTCAGTTCTTCGGCTACAGTCTACGGCGACGCAAAAGTTGTGCCAATACCTGAAAATTCTCCTATTTCTGCTGCAAATCCTTACGGAAGAACAAAGCTTATGTCCGAAGAAATTTTAAAGGATACGGCCTTTTCGGATAAGGATTTGAGTATTATTGCTTTGCGTTATTTTAATCCCATAGGAGCCCATAAAAGTGCCGATATAGGGGAACTTCCTTCCGGTATTCCCAATAACCTTTTCCCATATATCGCTCAAGTAGCTTTGGGCAAACTGCCTCATTTAAACGTTTTCGGAAACGACTATGACACCCCTGACGGTACCTGTATCCGCGACTATATCCATATTTTGGATCTTGCGTCGGGACATACTGTCGCCATAGAAAAAATCGCCTCAGGTTTTAAGGGCTTTGATGTCTATAACCTCGGAACAGGAATCGGTTATTCGGTTTTAGACATAGTAAACGCCTTTAAAAAAGCCTCCGGTATCGATCTTCCCGTTAAACCGGCTGCCCGCCGTGCAGGAGATGTTCCGCGTTCCTGTGCAAACCCCGACAAGGCCAACAAAGAGCTTAACTGGAAGGCAAAATACAACCTTGAAGAAATGTGCAAAGACGGCTGGGCTTGGTATAAAAAACACCCCGAAGGCTTTGTGTAAAATCACAGACATAATTATGGTAAGTTGTAAAATAAATTGCCCTAAAAATAAATAAAAAAGGTTCATCTGAACCAAAAAACCATTATAATGAAATTAGGAAAAACAAAGATAATGGGGAACAGATGAACCAGAAGAATGATACCATAAAAAGTAAAAAATGGAAACACCTTAGCGAAAAAGAAAGATATGCGATAGAAGCATTATTCAAAAGCGACTATAATGCAAGGCAAATTGCACAGTCTTTAAATAGGGATAGAAGAACGATACAGAGGGAGATAAAAAGGGGAATGGTAATAAAAGTAACAGAAAATCCATATGTAAGCCGTAATCCAAAAGTTCCTGACTATCTTGAAAAGACAGTTTACTCGGCACGAAAAGGACAACAAAGAGCCGATAAAATGAAATTACTAAAAGGCCGTGGTTTAAAAATAGGTAAGGATAAAAAACTTTTACATTATTTGGAAACATGTATAGCGGATAATAAATTTTCTCCTGATGCCGCTATAGGACAAATAAAAGAACTAGGCTTACAGTTTCCGGTTATGATATGCACCAAAACTGTATACAATATGATAGACAGAGGGGATTTTTCTAGGCTTACAAACAAAGATTTACCTGTAAAACGCAATAAAACTAAACGAAAATATAAAAAAATAAGCAAAATTGCTAAAAACAACATAAAAGGACGCAGTATTGAACAAAGAAGTGAACAGATAAATAAAAGACAGGAAAAAGGACATTGGGAAATGGATTTGGTGATAGGTAAAGGAAGATGCTGCTTACAAGTTATGACTGAAAGAGTTACTAGAAAAGAATTAATATTTAAAATCCCCGATAAAAAACAGGAAAGTATTAAAAAAAATATAGATATGCTTGAGATGAAATATAAAGATGAGTTTAAAGAAATATTTAAAAGCATAACCATGGATAACGGGACTGAATTTTTAGACCAAGAAGGCCTTGAAACCTCTTGTTTAAAAGAAGGAGAAAAAAGGACAACTTGTTATTATGCACATCCTTATAGTTCTTGGGAAAGAGGAAGCAATGAGAATGCTAATAAATTAATTAGACGCTTTATACCAAAAGGAGCAGATATAAGTAAATATAGTGACATACAAATAAAACAAGTAGAGAATTGGATAAATAATTATCCTAGACGGATGTTTGGCTATAAAACGGCCAATCAAATGTATACATGAATTTCATAAAAATGGTATTTTTTGGGCAATACCTCTTACAATTTATACACAGACATAATTATTTATCAGGCCTATTGACATTTTATGCGGTTTTTTGCTATACTTCCTCCCTAGTGTTTAAATTTGTTCGGTATAAACCCGTTAATATGCCGGCAAAAGTTTTTTTATGAGGTATTAAGATGTACGCACTTATTGAGTATAAAGGCAAACAGTATAAGGCTGAAAAAGGAGCAAAGCTCGTAGTTGATAAGCTTTCTGCAGAAAGCGGAAGCAAAATCGACATCGACACCGTTCTTTTGATCAGCGATGGAGATAAGGTTACTGTAGGAACTCCCTACGTAAGCGGAGCTAAGGTTTCTGCAACCGTAGGCGATTCTTTCCGAGAAAGAAAGATTATTGTTTACAAGCATAAGGCTAAAAAGAACTACCACAGAACCCAAGGACATAGACAGGCTCATACCTGTATTACTGTTGACAATATTGTCGGATAAGACAAGTGGTAAAAATTCGGCTTCTTTCAAATGCTGAAAACTGTTTTTCGGCCTTTGAGTCGTCAGGCCATGCAGGAGGCAACTACGCCGGCAGCGACCACGCTGATTTTGGCGATAATGACGGCAAGCCGGAAAAAGGCGGCAATATAGTTTGTGCCGCCGTTACCATTTTGCTTAAAACGGCCGTTTTAAGCTTAAGCTCGGCTCAAAAAGAGAGTTCAAGCTTAAAGGCCGAAATACGGGCTGATAATCCGGGCTATCTTTCGGCAAAGATAACAGCTTTTTCAGGAGATGATAAGCCCAGATTGCAGTATTTACTGGAATTTTTAACAATAGGTTTAATGGCTATTGAAGCCGAATATCCCGATTGTTTGGATTTACAGATAGAGTAAGATTTTGATAATTTTTTTGGAGGATTATTATGGCACGTAAAAAGGGCGGCAGCGGTGCAAAAAACGGAAGAGATTCCAATCCTAAATATTTGGGTGTTAAAGTTTACGGCGGAACAGAAGTATCGGCCGGTTCAATTTTGGTTCGCCAGAGAGGTACTTCAATCCATCCGGGTAACAATGTAGGCTGCGGAAAAGACTATACATTATTTGCAAAAGCTGACGGTGTAGTTACCTACCATGAAAGAAAGGGTAGAAAACTCGCATCTATCGAAGCAAAATAATTTTGCCTTCGAGCTTAAAATGTATAAATCTGAAAGCCGGTTTTTGCCGGCTTTTTTTGTAGGAAAAAAGATTAATTATGGTAAAATTTGCAGATGAATCTAAAATAAGAGTTTCCTCAGGAAAGGGCGGCAACGGATGCATTGCCTTTAGGCGGGAAAAGTATGTTCCCATGGGAGGCCCCTCAGGAGGGGACGGCGGCCGAGGCGGAGACCTTATCTTTGAAATACGTCGCAACATGAGAACTCTGGTTCATTTGAGACATAAAAGAGTGTACAAGGCAAAAAACGGCGGGGGAGGGGAAGGCTCTCAACGTTTCGGTAAAAAAGGCGATGACTGCATAATACCTCTTCCTCCCGGCTGTGTTATAAAAGACCCGGAAACGGGAAAAACTATTTTGGATTTTGGAGATGCTGAAGAAGGCCGCTTTGTTTTTCTCAAAGGTGGAAACGGCGGTTGGGGAAATTGTCATTTTAAGACCTCCACAAATCAGGCTCCTAAAACCGCCCTTCCCGGACAAGAAGGGGAGACAAGAGAAATAATCGTCGAGCTTAACATAATAGCCGATATAGGTTTGGTTGGTTTTCCCAACGCAGGAAAATCTTCACTTCTCGACTATTTTACAAATGCAAGGCCTAAAATCGCTCCATATCCCTTTACCACCAAAATTCCGAACCTCGGAGTTTTGCGTGTAGACGAAGAAAGAGATGTCATCATTGCCGACATACCGGGAATCCTTGAGGGGGCTTCCGAGGGTATAGGACTAGGCATCAGATTTTTAAAGCACATAGCCCGTTCTGCAGGTCTCGCCTTTTTAATAGACCTTTCAGACGATAACTATTTAAGGGCATACGATATTCTTTGTAAAGAATTGGAAAGCTATTCAAAAGAATTGGCTCAAAAGAAAAGAATTATAATTGCCACAAAATTGGATTTACCCGATACAAAAGAAAGATTTACTGAGCTTAAAAATGCAATCCCCGATCAGGAAATTTTAGGTATTTCGCTTTACAATGAATGGGGCTTGGAAGAGGTAAAAAAAGCCTTTATCCGCTTGGCCGATGAAATGCAAAAAACAAAACCTCAAAAAGAAAGTCTTGACCCATACGGCCAAAATAAAAATTTTATGACGGCAGAGCTCGATGATGTTTCTTACGAAGAAAAAAACGATGATGAACACTTTGGAGCAACGGTCAGCCTAAGCCGTAAAAGGAAACCTAAAAAATGAGATTGGCAATCTTAGGCGGTTCTTTTAATCCCATACATCTGGGACATTTAAATTTAGCTTTTCACTCTTATAAAGAATTAGCCTATGATAAGATTGCTATTGTTCCGGCCTATATTTCTCCTTTTAAACTTTTTTGTAAGTATACGGAAGTTGAAGATAGACTTAAGATGATAGACCTTGCTATTGCGGATAAGCCCTACATGTACTGCGAACTCTACGAGATTGAAAAGCAGGGCGTTTCTTATACGATAGATACGATAAATTATCTTTATCAAAAATTTCCCGATATCGAAGGAAAAATAGGCCTAATTATCGGGGACGATTTAAAAGAGAATTTTTTCCGCTGGAAGGATGCGGAAGAAATTATAAAGAAGACCGACATAATTATCGGGAAAAGAACAGGCCTTAAAGGCTCTTTTGATCCCTTAAATACCGAACCGGCAAGGGCTTCCGTCAAGGAGCTTAAAAACGAAATCTTAAATATTTCGTCAACCCAAATCAGAGATGCGGTTTTAAAAAATAAAGATTTTTCCTCCCTTGTGCCCAAGGGAGTTTACGATTATATTATAGAGCACGGGCTTTATAAAGAAAAAGGCGTTTTAGCTTTAGGTGTTTCGGCTTTAATGGATACCTCCGATATTGAATTAAAAACACGAGAAATAGATCGTTTTGCAAAAAGCGTTTTAACCGAATCCCGCTATGCTCATTCCGTGCGTGTTGCAGAATATGCACGGCATCTTGCAAAAGAGTATAAAAAGGAAGGCGTATCACCGGCTCTTGCATATTTTACAGGCCTTGCTCATGATATCTGTAAAAAATGTTCCGATGAAGAGCTGGTTAAACTTGTAGAAGCTGACGGGCTTGGAATAGACAATGTCGAAAAGAACCGCTTAAATCTTTTGCACGGAAGGGCTTCTGCCATAGTTTTACAAAAAAAATTCGGCATCAATGATGAGTCCGTTTTAAAAGCTGTTGCTTTTCACACCTTCGGCTATGAAGGAATCGATGCCTTGGGAAAAATTATTTACATAGCCGATAAGATAGAACCGGGCCGTCCCGATACCGAAAACTTTAGGAATATGGTAAAATCTTCTTCTCTTAATGAGTTGATGCTTGCAGTTTTGGATTGGAACCTTGCCTATATCAAAAAAAAGGGAGCAAGTATTCATCCCGAAACAAAAAAAATGTATGAACAAATACAAAAGGAGCTTAAAAAATGAAAATAAAACTCATGGATACCGGAAAAAATATTCTATTCCTCTTAGTAATTCTTATCGTTTTAATTACCTCCTTTGTTTTGGTTCTTATAAAAATGCAAAGAGATACCGTTCAAGATTATCTTTCCTCCGATAAGATTTTAAAAGTTCTTTTGGTGGTTGAAGACAAGGGTGTTCCGATTTCGATAAGTATACTGGCCTATTATCCTGAAACGAAAAGGGCCGCTATGTTCGATGTACCGGCAAATATAGGCTTAATTATTCAATCCTTAAACCGCACGGATGCAATAGGAGCCGTTTACACCGAAAAGGGTATATCTAGCTTTAAGGCCGAAATAGAAAAACTTGCAGGTATTTCCGTGCCCTTTTATCTTACATGTAATCTTGAGAACTTTTCTATGCTGACCGACATGCTCGGAGGTCTTTCCGTATTTATTCCTTCTCCGGTAGATATAGAGAACGATAATACGCATGTTCTTTTGCCGTCCGGTTCCGTTTCTCTTGATGGAGATAAAATAAGGGATTTCCTTGTTTATGAGGATGACTTGGATGCTGAAGGAGAGTCCGCTGCAAGAAAACAAAAAGCTGTTCTGGCTCTTTTTAGGGCTATAAACGATAATTCTCCTGAGATTTTTTCTAAGGAAAGGTTTTCGGTTTTAAGCGGTAATTTTAAATCGAATGTTGCCGGTTCCGATTTAAAAAATTTGCTTGAATCCATAAGCAAGATGGATTCCGAACGTTTGGTTCCGCAGAGGCTTACAGGAGCTGTCCGAATTATCGAAGACAAGCGCCTTTTAACTCCGTTTAGGGAGGGGCAGCAGATAAAAGAAATTATCCGCCAGACAATTGCAGTATTGGCTTCCGATGATTCTTCCGCCCTTGAGCGGGTCTATGCCTTGGAAATTTTAAACGGAACGAATGTGCAAGGCCTTGCAAAAAGTACCTCCGAGCTTTATCAAAGCTTTGCCTATGATGTTGTCAGTATAGGCAACTCCGAGAATCCTGTGGCTGAAACGGTTTTGATAGATAGAATCGGAAACCCTTCAGTAGCTAAAATTGTTGCAAAGGTTATAAGATGTAAAAATATTCAGACTACGCAGCTTCCGGCCGAAGGGGAATACGGAAGTGAAACCAATGTTGACTTTACCCTGATTTTGGGTTCGGACTTTAACGGCTTTTTTGTTGTCGAGAAAAAAGAGGACAAAAAAGATAGCGATGAAAATGATAAGGATAAAAACTAATGATAGAAAATTTTGACTTTTATACTCCGGCCTTGGAGCTTGGAAAATTATTGCGCGATTTTAAGGGCGAAAATGTTGTTGTCTTGGACTTACGGGATAAAAACATTTGGACGGATTTTTTTGTAGTTTGTACCGTAACAAGCGCTGCTCATTCAGCCGGCTTGGAAAAAAGAGTGTACGAATTTTTACCTGAACACAATTTGGAAGAATATCATACCAAACGTAAATCACCTGACGGCGATGAGTGGAGACTTATAGATTTGGGAGGTATTGTTGTGCATCTTATGAGCGAAACGGCACGTAATTTTTACAGCCTTGAAAAAATTTGGTTTGATTCAAAAAATATTCTTGAAGACTAATCTTTCCGATAAGAAGATGTAAAAATGAACAAAGCAAATCGTTTTAAAACCTATGCTTCTCTTTTTGCAAGTTTTTTTAAGATAGGGCTTGTAACTTTCGGAGGCGGTCTTGCCATGTTGCCCATCTTAAAAAGAGACTTGGTTGATTCGAAGGGCTGGCTTACCGAGGATGAGATTTTAGATTATTTTGCAATAGGGCAGAGTACCCCCGGCGTTATAGCGGTAAATGTTGCCACCTTTGTCGGATACAAAAGAGGCGGTTTGATAGGCTCTATTTTTTCTACATCGGGAATTGTTTTTCCTTCCCTTATAATCATTAGCCTCATAGCAGCCTTTGTTTCAAATTTTAACGAATTAGTCTGGGTTCAAAAAGCCTTAAAGGGAATAAATGTTGCGGTTTCCGTGTTATTGGTAAAAGCAGTTTTTTCTTTTGGGAAAAAAACGGTTTTCGATCTATGTACATTTTTAATAGCAGCTCTTTCATTTGTTCTAATGTTTGCTTTTAAGGTGCAGGGTGTCTGGATAGTAATCGGCTCGGCCCTTTCCGGATGGCTTTTTCAAACAATCAAATCAAGTCGGCTTTTAAAAAAAAATAAGGGAGAAGAATTCTGATGAGTTTGATTGGTTTGTTTTTTTTGTTTATGTACATAGGGTTTTGTACTATAGGCGGAGGTCTTGTTGCTATTACCCTCATGCAGCAAGAACTGATTCCCCGCGGGCTCATAAGTTCCGAAGATTTTTTTGCAATGGTTGCTATTTCGGAATCTACACCTGGACCGATGGGGATTAATATGGCAACCTATATCGGCTATGAACTTTACGGTGTTTTAGGGAGTGTAGTTTTAACTACCGGTATTGTTCTTCCGTCACTGGTAGTTATAGTTTTGATAGCCCGTTTTGCTTCATCATTTCAAGAGAAACCCTTGGTAAAAAAAAGTTTTTACGGCTTAAGGGCAGGTGCTGTCGGCATGATTACTGTAGCCTGTTGGCAGGTAATAAATATTTCCATTTTAAACCTTTCGGCTTTTAGAGCAAGCGGTAAGCTCGCAGACATCGTACATATAAAACAGTTCGTATTCTTTTGGCTTCTATTTTTTGTAAGTATTTTCTTTAAAAAGCTCCATCCTATAGTTTTGGTTGCAGCCGGAGCAATATTCGGTGTTCTGTTTTTATGAGAGACCTATTGACATTTTTTGTATTTTGCTATATTATAGCTGTCGTTACGGGCAATAGCGCAGTTGGTTAGCGTACAAGTCTGGGGGACTTGGGGTCCCCGGTTCAAATCCGGGTTGCCCGATAAAACTTCGTTTTTTTAAAACGAAGTTTTTTTTTGCCCATAAAAAAAGGCAGTCGTTTAAGATCGCCCCTTATTTTTTAATATCC
The DNA here is from genome assembly GCF_000008185.1 of Treponema denticola ATCC 35405. Lineage (NCBI taxonomy): Bacteria > Pseudomonadati > Spirochaetota > Spirochaetia > Treponematales > Treponemataceae > Treponema > Treponema denticola. The sequence continues at coordinate 1,797,821 of NC_002967.9, read as the reverse complement.
GAAAACAAGTTTTAGTGTTGCTTCGGCTCCGGTTCCTTTAAAACTTCCTGTAAATGAAGGAGATGCTGCCGAAACTGCTGTTTCAAGTCTAAATACTATTAATTTTTTCTTTATATATTGATATATTCTTACATTTATGATAGCATTTATAGCATGAGAACTCTAGACAAATCACTACCGTTATTATTAAAACGGATTTCGGAAAAATACCCTAGCATAAGAGCTCAAATGTTTAAGGGAGAAGATAAGGAATTTAAAAGTCTTTCTTACAAAGAGCTTTATGAAACGGCGCTTGATTTTGCGGCAGGCTTGCTTTCCATAGGGGCAAGACCCAAAGACCATATAGGTCTTATAGCCGACAACCGCAAAGAATGGCTTCATGCAAGTTTCGGTATTATGAATATCGGGGCTGCCGATGTTCCGCGCGGCTGCGATGCTACCGAGCAGGAAATTACCCACATTCTTTCTTTTTCGGAGTGTAAATTTGCCGTTTTAGAAAATGAAGCTCAAATTCGAAAAGTCCTTGTCCATCTGGCAGAAATTCCCCTGCTGGAGTCTATAATCAGTATTGATAATGTTGATTTTAAAAAGCTTGAAGAAGAATTCAATCTAAAAGAAAGGAAAATCGAATTCCATACATATGCCGATATTATTGACTTGGGTAAGTCGGCTAGGATTGAAGGTAAATTTAAACCTGAAGAATATGCCGAAAATGTAGATACCGATGATTTGGCTTCAATAATTTTTACATCAGGTACTACGGGCAATCCTAAGGGTGTTACTATGACCCATAGAAACTTTATGACTCAGCTTATGGAGCTTCCGGATAGGATTATTCTTAAGCCCGGCCAAAAAGCAATTTCGGTTCTTCCGGTTTGGCATTCCTTTGAAAGGGCTTGCGAATATGTTATAATCATTTCAGGCGGTACTATTGCTTATTCAAAGCCGATAGGAAGCGTTCTTTTAGCAGACATGGTCAAAATCAATCCGACTCTTTTTCCCTCTGTTCCGCGAATTTGGGAGGCTGTTTATGACGGTATCTTTAAGGCTATGAAAAAAAGAGGGCGGCCTCTTTACTATCTTTTCTTGTTCTTTATTGAAGTCGGAATAAAGACAATGCGTTTAAAGCGCAGGGTAACCGGACAATGTCCTCACTTTCAGCGAAAAACTAAGGTAATCTATCCAATCTTGGCCGTACTTCCTCTTTTGTGTATAGCTCCTCTTTATTACATCGGAGATCTTCTTATTTACCGCGCGATTCGTAAAAAGTTCGGTAAATGTTTTAGAGCAGGCGTTTCAGGAGGAGGGGCATTGCCTCCCAATGTTGACGAATTTTTCTGGGCTATCCGTATAAATGTAATGGAAGGTTATGGTATTACCGAGACTGCTCCCGTTATTTCGGTTCGTCCGATGCCTAAACCTGTGTTCGGAACACTGGGTAAACCGCTTGCGTGTTTTGAGTCAAAAATCATCGACAAAAACGGAAAAGAATTGCCTCATAATCGAAAAGGCTTGCTCCTCGTGCGCGGTGATGCCGTAACAAAGGGTTATTATAAGGATCCGGAAAGAACTGCGGAAGTTATCGATAAGGACGGATGGTTTGATACGGGTGACCTTGCAATAAAGACAGTTGACGGAGAATTAATCCTTAAAGGCCGCAAAAAAAATACTATAGTTTTAAGGGGCGGCGAAAACATCGAGCCTGTACCGATTGAGGTAAAACTGCAAGAGTCTCCATTAATTTCACTAGCTGTTGTTTTGGGACAAGACCAAAGGTCTTTGGGTGCTTTGATAGTTGTTCATAAAGAAAACCTCCAATCATGGGCTGCAAATAACGGATTACGAAATGTACCTGTTACTGAGCTTATACATGACTCTAATGTACAGAAAATGTATGAAGCTGAAGTTGCAGAGCTGGTTAACTCAAAAACAGGATTTAAACTATTTGAAAGGATAAATAAGATTGTTCTGCTTCCGGAAGAGTTTCAGGCAGGAAGGGAATTGTCTGCAAAAGGCGAGATGATGCGTCATAAGATAAATCAGCTTTATCGCAACGAAATATACGAGCTCTTTAAATAAGCATTAAAAATTATACAAAGCTTTAGTATAAAGCCCTTATAAGATGATTTTCTTATAAGGGCTTTTTTATGTTTAAAAACAATTATGTAAAAAAAAAGAACTCAATATTTGAGTTCTTTTTTTTGCGGCGAACTGGACTTGAACCAGCACACCCGTTAAGGCATCAGCACCTCAAGCTGACGTGTCTACCATTCCACCACCGCCGCAACTGAAATGGATTGTATCAGATAATCAAAAAAAAGTCAATAGCAAGATAAGACTAATTTTATTTTATATCCATGGATTTTCCGTTTCGGTTGACTCTTCCTCAGTATTTTTAGTTTTGGTTGCGCCTTCACCGCCTGCCGGAGGATCTATAAAAATTGAAGGATCTATTTCAATAGGTGCTGTGTCTATTTTTATTTCTTCTTCTCCTTGAGCCATTCCTGAGCCCTTAATTCTGTCTATACCGATATCCCGTAATTTTATACCGGCTGTATGTTCCGTACAAATCTCGGTCGGCTCTGTTCCATATAAAAAGGGAAGGGTAATGGTTTCGTCTGTACAGTTTTCCGAAGGTAGCATTCCCGATTTTTTACATACATCAACCATTATTACCCCTTTTTCGGGCCTTACAAAGTCTTTAAAGGGCTTAGTTTTATGAACTTCACGCATAAAGTTTGCCGCTACATAACCTGAAAGAGCAGCACCGGCATTATCCGTTCCTAAGGAATATCCGCCTCTGTCAAATCCATACCATACAATAGCAGAGTAGTATGGAGAATATATTGCCGCCCATGAGTCCGACCAGTTTTGCGTTGTTCCGGTTTTTGCAGCCATCGGCATTCTAAATATTCTGCCTGTTTTTTCATCTTTATAATCAAATTTACTACCGCCTGAAGAAGCACCGAATAATGTTCCCAGAGTAATAGTCTTTTTTAAAATCTCAGTCATTATAAAGGCATTGCTCGGACTTATTACCTGCATAGCTGCTCCGCGCTTTCTTTGCTCAATTCTAAGGTCAAGTTCAGGATCCATGATTGTAACGCCGTCCCGGTTTTCGATGGCTCTTACGGCTATCGGATCTACGGCACGCCCCTGATTTCCGAAGACTGCAAAGGCTCTTAAAAGTTGGACAGGTGTTACGGCGCTTATTCCGAGAGCCAAAGGATATACCTTTTCAAAGGTTTTATCAATTTCGACAGGGTCCGTGATCCCCATAAGAGCGGCAATGCGGTCTATGGCTCTATCAAAGCCTACCAATTCGAGAGTTTTTATAGCCGGAATATTTAATGAAAGGGGTAGTGCCTTATATACCAGAACAGTGCCGTTCCATTTTCCGCCATAGTTATTCGGAATATACTGTACTCCGTCTGCAGACTCAAAAACCTGAGGAGTATCATCCATTCTTGTAGCGGCTGTAATTACCTTTTCGTCAATGGCCGCAGAATATATCAGAGGTTTTATTGTACTTCCTACCTGAAGCTTTGATTGAGTTGCCCTTATAAGCTGGTTGCTTTCACTGTATTGGCTTCCGCCGATAAGGGCCGTTATATATCCTGTTTCATTTTCGATGGAGATAAAGGTACCTTCTACCACCCTTTCCATCAATACTTCCTGCATTTTAGCTGTCGATTGTTTGGTAAGAGTTTTTAGGTTGTCTATACCGCACATTAGGGCGAGTACATCAATGGTACTGTTCAGCTTGTTTTGATAATAAGAATTAGTTTTTACCTTGAGCTGTTTTTCTCCCACGCTTAGGGATTCTATTCCGAAGCAAAGGGTTAAAAGGGCTGTCAGGTTGCTGTATTGTTCCGCCTGACTGAATGATGTGGAGGTTGAGGCCGAAACCCTGTCATTGGCTATTGCAATGTATTTTTGAAACTCTCTATCGGCTATTTCTTGATGCCTTAAATCACAGGTCGTATGTACGGTATATCCGTCCTTATAAAGGTTCATAGTGCCGTATAGCATATTGTCGGCCACTTCTCGCCTTACATATTCCGAAAACCATCTGGCCTTATCTTCGCGGGTAAGCCATGCCGATAGGGCAATTCGGGTATAGTCAAAGTTAGCCCAATAGTCTTCAAAAGATTCCGCCGCCTCTTTCTTTGATATAAAGCCGAGGTTTATCATCCCTTCAAGAACATTTTCCTGTCTTTCCTTTGCTCTGTTCGGGTAATTAAAAGGATTGTATCTTGTAGGGTTTGAAAGCTGAATGATTAAGATGGCTGCTTCTGCAGGTGTAAGTTCAGAGGCTGAATGCCCGAAATAAAAGCGTGATGCCGCACTTACTCCGCTTGTTCCGCCCCCAAAGTAGGCTTCATTTAGGTAGAGCATCATTATCTCGTCTTTTGAGTGTCGTCTTTCCATCTGGATAGCCCACCAAAGTTCTTTTATCTTTCTTTTTACGCTTTTATCGGTTCTGTCGCAATAGAGAATACCTGCGATTTGCTGAGTAATTGTACTTCCGCCTCCTAATGATCTTCTTGTAAGTTGTCCTATGATAGCCCTGATAATCGATTTTATTCTAAAACCCTTGTGTTCATAGAATAGGCGGTCTTCACGGGCTAAAAGAGCTGCAATCAGGTTGGGCGAAATGTCTCCGTAATTTATGAGCTCTCGCTTTTCGTCTAATGAGAATTCGGTGATGAGATCTCCCCTGATATCCAATATTCTTGACGGCAGGGCCGGATTAAAGTCGACAAATAATTCGCTTTGTTTTATATTTTCCGTCATTGCCATCATTTTTCCTAGGGCAAAGGCTCCTCCGGCTAGGATCAAGAAAATCAAAATAAGGTATAGATATACTATTTTGCTCAGCTTATTCATAGTATCATATAAGAACATAATTTTAAGTTTTTTACAAGTGGGTAGACTGTTCTTGCTTGCAAATTAGAGAAGGCCGTCTTTATCATAAAAGGCTTGATAAAAAAAAGAGCCGGTTAAAAAACCGGCCCGCCCATCAGGCTATCGGCGGACGGTGGGTGGGAGGGGAACCATCCGCCGATATTTATTTATCGGCTAAGGATACAAAAACTTAAAGTTATCTGCGTTTATTTTTTAAAATAATCCATCTGATTTTATCTGCAAGATTAAAAAGTTTGTACATAAAAGGCTTATATACAAAGTCGAATGTGCCTATGTATTCTACCAACTGAGGATTATATCCTGCCTTAAATTTATGAAAACCGTACCATGAATTTTCGGTATCAGGGTTTGGGCCTAAACAGCCCCAAAGATCAAAAACAGAGCAATTTAACTTTTTCCCGTACTGAATAGCCTTCCACATGATGAGGTTATTGGGCATCAATTCCCTATGACTATTGCTTGATGCTCCATATGGGTAATAAAGTTTTCCGTTAAATTTAAAAAGAATCCATGCAGTTAAAACTTCATCTCCGTAAACGGCTTCGAATATTCTAAGGGTATCTTTTGGAAAAATTTTGAACATCCGTCTAAAGTATTCCCCGTTATGGTTAAAAAAGCCCTGTCTTTTCGTAGTTTCTTCCATAAGTCTTATATAATCTTCCATGCCTTCTTCCGTGCTCTTCTCTATTATGCTTACTCCTTTTTTTTCGGCAAGGCGGATATTATACCTTGTTTTGGAATGAAAAGAGGCTAAAAGATCTTCTTCGGTTTTTTCTATATTTAAAAGAAAATTATATTTTTCAAAAAAAGGCTTTCCGTTCTTTGCTCCGTTTTTCAACAAGATTTTTTTCTTGTCTTCAATAGGAGCTTCTAAAAATCCTGCATCCGAAGAAGTCTCTTCTAAAGAGTTATCTTTTTGTACAGGACTAAATACATCCGGTTCTAGTTTTATAAATACGGCTCTATGTTTTTTTGCCGCCTCTTTTAAGGCTTCAATGTGTTCTTGTTCCGGCATTATTGTTTTTGAGGCTATACCAACCGTATAATTAGTCTTAGGTATTTTAGAAAAAATAATCTGAATTCCGTTTTTTAATTTTCCGTCTTCAAAGAAACCTATCCTTTCGGGCACAGCTCCCATACTTTTTTTAAAGTCGCCCCAAACCCATGATTGAATGGGATGAGATACAAGCTTGTCGAATTCTTCTTTGTATTCATCGGTTAAGAACTTAGTTTCTTTCATGTTAACTCCCATAATAAGCGGATAATAGTGAGGTTGAATTTTGCCGAACTGTTTATCATAACTTCCTATTTTTGTGTATTTACAAAATTGGCAGGATTTTTCGGTATACCTTGCTCATGTATTTCAAAATGAAGATGCGGACCCGTAGACATTCCTGTAGAACCCACAGCACCGATAATTGTACCCGATTTTATAGTTTCATTCAAGCTCGCATAGACCTTGCTCAAATGGCCGTATAGGCTGGCTCTTCCGTCGGTATGGGTTAAAATAATATAGTTTCCATAAACCTTGTTATAAGATATTTCCTTTACCCTGCCTGCGGCACAAGCCATGACAGGGCTTCCCGTGGGAGCTGCAATGTCTATTCCCGGATGATAACTTGCCTTGCCTGTAAATGGGTCCTGCCTTTTTCCGAAGCTTGAAGTTATAACCGCATCTTTAAGAGGAAAACGGTAAAAAGGCATAAAGAAAAAGGCCCTTACCGTTCCGTCAAAAATTTCTCCCGGAAAACAAAAGATCTCCCGTTTTTCTTCCGGGCCGTATATTTTTATTTTTAGCGGTTCCGTTTTATTCTTTCTAAAAAGAGCTTCAGTGAGTTTTTCGATACTTGAGAGGGCTTTTTCAGGAAGATAAACCGCCGGCATTGTCGGAAGAATCAGAACCCGTCCTGCAATGTCTGTTTGGACTGACTCAATTCTATTTAATGTAACGATTGCATCATAAGGAATAGAACAACGTGCTGCGATTTTTATTATGGTGTCTTCACTGTTCGCCTTGTACGTATAAAATCTGATAGGCAGTTCATTTCCTGTTTTGGCTAAGGCTAAAGCCTTGCGTGCATCTGCTACATCATCGCAATATTGAACAAAGATATAATCGTCAATATGTAATTTTTCTATTTGAGGGTAGGGGACTTGGGCCTTTAAGATTGAGCCCGATAAAAAAAAGAACAGAAATAGAAATTTAAAAGCCTTCATTACCGTTATTTTTTGATTGGTCTATACCGAAGGCTAAAAAACCGTAGATAACAAAAATTAAAATAAGTACAACTAATGCCGGTATTTTATTAAATGTCAAAACCAATTTGATACATAAGATAAGACCGCCTATTACGGTTATTTTTTTTAAGATGGAAATGATGAGTCCGCGAGGGCTTTTTTTATATGCCTTGACTGCTTTTTTTACCAATAGGTAAAGAATCCCGCATACAAAGATGCTTATGGAAATTATTGTGTACAAACTCACATTTGTAGCAGCTAAGAGCCACAAGGGGTAGGCTACTGCAATACCTGCAAGTACGCACACTCCGGCGATGGCCGAAAAGGTCAACAGGCCGAAAAAAACGGACCCGTATCCCTTAATAATTTTTCCAAAACTCATAAAAACCCTCCGGACTCGTGATTAAGGTTTAACCCGCTTAAAAATTTAAGCCGATTATTCCTCTGAGATTGCTTCCACAGGGCAAACGCCTGCACAAGCACCACAGCTGATACATGTATCAGCATCAATTACGTGTTTGCCGCCGGCTTCGCTGATAGCGTTTACGGGGCATTCACTTTCGCACGCGGCACAGTTCGTGCATTCGTTAGAAATTTTATAAGCCATTTGCATACTCCTTATCATAAATTTCTATATCTTTATTATAACATTTACATATAAAAAAGGCAATATAAAAGCGGTGTAAAAAAAAAGAGATTGGCACTTTTGCCAATCTCTAAATTAAACGTTCTTGAAATAAGATTCAAAACGTATCATTATCGGTTAAGAAAAACGGCATCCGGATGTCAAAATAATGCCGTCATAACCCCGACCGTTAATTACATTATCGGGTTTATACAAAAAAACTTAAATTTTTTATTTAAAATATGTAAAAAAAGACAAAATTTATGATAATTTTAATAAAAAAAGGGATATAAGAAAATCTTATATCCCTTTTAAGTGCCGTCGGACAGAATCGAACTGTCGACACAAGGATTTTCAGTCCTTTGCTCTACCGACTGAGCTACAACGGCGTAACAAAGGCGATATTATCAGTTTTTCCAAATTATGTCAATAGGAAACTTCGAAAAAGTTCGGTTTTTTGAGGTGAGTTTTGCTTACCGGTTATCCTTGATTTTAAATTGCCTTAACTAATAGATTAACTTGACGGGGCAGTGATCCGATCCCATTACTCCGTCCAAAATGATTGATTCTTTTATCTTAGCTAAAAAGGAATCGTTTACACAGTGATAATCCAGTCTCCAACCGATATTTTTTTCTCTGGCTCTAAAGCGGTAGCTCCACCATGTGTATTTTGCGGGCTCTTTGCAAAAATGCCTAAAGGTGTCGGTATAACCCGATGAGGTGAACTCGTCCATCCATGCCCTTTCTTCAGGGAGGTAGCCGGGATTTTTTTCGTTACTCTTAGGGTTTGCAAGGTCTATTGGTTTATGGGCTATGTTGAAGTCCCCGCAAAGAATTACATTGTTTCCTTCTTCTTGTACAGAATCGCAGAATTCGAGAATTGCTGCACAAAAGTCCAGCTTGTAATCCAGGCGGGCTCCTCCGTCTTGAGAGTTGGGAAAATAAGCAGAAATAATCGAAACCTTGTCAAAGTCTGCAACCAAAACCCTTCCTTCATCATCAAATTCCTTTAAGCCCATAGTTCTTACCTGCAGAGGTTCTTTTTTTGTAAAGATAGCGGTTCCCGAATAACCTGCTTTTTTTGCAGAAGCCCAATAGGCAAAATACTTTCCGTTAGGCAGATCGGGTTCGGTAAGCTCCTTGCTAAGCTGAGCTTTTGCTGCCTTTGTTTCCTGTACGCAAAGCACATCGGGATTTTCGGTATTAAGCCAATCCAAAAAGCCTTTTTTTTCTACGGCCCTGATGCCGTTTACATTCCATGAAATAATCGAATTCATCAAAGCGGCCTTCCTATAACTGTGATAAGATTTCGGTGTGGTCTTCAAAGATAGCCACCGTGTGTTCCATGTGGCATGAAACCGACCTATCGGCCGTTACAACAGTCCAACCGTCTTTTTTTACCTCGACATCGGCTGTTCCCATGTTAATCATAGGCTCTATTGCAACTACCATTCCTGCCCTTAGACGGGGATTCGGTCTCATTCTTTCAGGCACATTAGGAATACTTGGGTCTTCGTGTACGCCGAGACCTACGCCGTGTCCGCAATAGTCATAAACTACCCCGTAATTGTGGGCGCTAGCCAAATTAAAGACAGCCTTTGAAATGTCGGAAACTCTTTTGCCTGCCTTACATGCTTCAATCCCTGCATAGAGACACCTGGTGGTAACCTCTAAAAGTTTGAGGTTTTCTTTTGAAACATTGCCGACAGGATAGGTTACACAAGAATCGCTGATGTATCCTCCTAGGTCTATTCCTATATCCATCGAAACAAGGTCTCCGTCTTTTACTATCCTTTTACCGGGAATACCGTGAATAACCTCTTCATTTATAGAAATACAGGCAGCTCCCGGAAAGCCTTCGGAATACCATGCGGGAACACCGCCGATTTTTTTTATGTAATTAACACAAAAATCATCCAGCTCTTTTGTACTAATACCGGGCTTGATTACGGGCTTTAATTCTTCAAAGAGTTGAGCAAGGGCCTTGCATGATTTTCTGATTCCGTTAATTTGTTCTTCCGTTTTAATTATAATCATAATGATTCTCCAGTTGATTTTGAATAATTTTAATTCCTCTTAATTTTGGGTTAAGCTTCATTGCCTCATTGACATATTGTGAAGCCTTATATGAGTCGCCAAACCTATAATATATTTCGGACATACGTTTAAGAATGTTAGCTCTATCTACCTTTTTAAAGCCTAATTCAAGAGCAGCTTCATAACAGTCTATGGCAAGTTCGTCTTCAACATACCTATGCAGTTTATCGATTATTATGGATTTTATCAAGTCGGTAACTTCGGGAAAAAAATGTTTAAAGTAGGGTTTTTGTTTTTCCAAATAAAAGATTTCTTCTAAAAGTAAAAAAGATTCATAATACTCTCCGCGGAAATAAAGATCTTCTGCAAGGACAAAGCCGCAGTCCATAAAATCTTCCCTATTAAAATACTTTGAAAGGTAGAAGCCTCCCGCCTCGCTTCTTCTTTTATTGTATTCTTCTACGGCAGATTGCTCCAATCCGTGAAAAAGATCAAAGAAGATTAGTTTGGCACGGCTTTCGTAGTCCGTTTTTTTTAAAAGCCATAGCCGATAATCAAAACTTTCGGCCGGATTTTTCTTTGAAAAAAAATCGAAATAATCAAAGGGGTTTTCACTGTTAGTTTTTTCTTTTAAGATGTTTTGATAGGCATTTAAAAGAAGCCTCATCGCCGACTCGGATTTTTCTTTTTCTTCTCCTGTTTTATATTGAATCAAATCGGGATGATGGAGTTTCGCTTTTTTTCTAAAAGCAGTTTTTATCTCGGCAACCGAGGCTTCAGGTGAAATTCCTAAAAGAGCATAATTATCGTCTTTTTTTATCATAGAACCCGTGATGATAGCATTTATCTAGGTGCCTTGTCTAGTGTAAATTAAAAATTAAAAATTAAAAATAAAGGATTTTTTTAGTCTGTCGCTTGACAATAATTCTCTCTTATTTTAGAGTATAGGCGGAGGAGATTTTTGTAAATGCTTAAAAACACGGATTTAAAAAAATATGCTCTTATCGGTACAAAGCGCTTTTGGTTTTTAATGTGGGGCTTGGGCCTTGCAGGGCAGTTATGCTGGAACATCGAAAATCAGTGGTTTAATACCTTCGTATATGCTAAAATAGCAAAGGACTCTTCGATAGTAACCCTTATGGTTATTACGAGTGCATTAGTAACAACCTTTTCAACTTTTTTATTCGGTACCTTATCCGATAGGATAGGCTCAAGGCGACGATTTGTTTCGATAGGCTACATCGTCTGGGGGCTTACCACCATCCTTTTCGGCTTGACCGAATTTGTAGGAAGAGGACAGGTCGGAACAGGGGCTAAGGTATCTGTATGGGCTGCCGTTCTTGTTATCCTTGCCGATGATTTTATGAGTTTTTTCGGTTCGATGGGAAACGATTCGGGCTACAACGCATGGAGCAACGATATGACAACGGATAAAAACCGCGGACAGGTTGGGGCTGTGCTTGCAATTCAGCCCGTTATAGGTACTATAGTCGGCACTGTGCTGGGCGGTCTTTTAATAGGAGCCGAAAATAATTACCAGCGTCTTTTTTGGTCTATGGGTTTGTTTGTCATAGGTACCGGTCTTATTTCACTTTTTTTGTTAAAGGATGCTCCCGATTTAAAACCGCATAAGGAGGGTTCTTTTGGCAAACAGTTTGCTGCGATTTTTAAGGCTGAAGGCTTTTTTTCGCATAAAGAACTGATGCTCGCCTGTATAACGACAGCCGTCTTTTTTATTTCGTTTAATGTTTATTTTGTTCACATGGGAAACTGGATGATTTACCGCATGGGCTTTGATGCTGCCCGCATGGGAATAATTCAGGGTTTAAGTTTGCTTGCTGCCTCCTTATCGGTTATTCCTGCAATAGGCCTTATAAATAAAAGCCGAACGCCGCGCCTTGCCGCATTTGCAATTATTCTTAACAGTTTGGGCCTTTGTATTTTATCTCTTTTTATAAAGCCGGCCTCGGTTAACCCTGATGCAGTGTTCAGCCTGAAAAATATTTCTCTTTTTTTGTCCGTATTTTTAGCCGGTACGGGACAGATTCTTGTAACCCAATCGATGACTATGTGGGTAAAGGAGCTATACCCCGAAACCTCTCGAGGACAGTTTGAAGGTATGCGTATTCTCTTTTTTGTGTTGACTCCGATGATTATCGGAACAATAATAGGAAATTTTTTGGTAAAAAATGGGGCAGGCTCGGTGGTAAACGAATTCGGCATAACCGAAAATATTCCCGTAGAGTCTATCTATGTATGTGGTGCCGTTTTAGCCCTCTGCGCCTTTATTCCACTTTACTTTGCATCTAAGCTTTACAATAAGCGAAAAAACAATGAGCCTAAGGACACTGAATCCTATGAGAAAAAATAAACCTATAAAACCGCTTTTAACGCCGTGGGGCGAAAACCTAAATCGGGACTGTCCCTTAAACGATTATCCTAGGCCTCAACTTGTAAGAGAAAACTGGCAGTGTTTAAACGGACGGTGGGACTATGCAATAACGGAGACAGAAGAGGTTCCCGAAACATGGGACGGAACTATCATAGTTCCTTTTTCGCCCGAGAGTCTTTTGTCGGGCGTCGGAAAACAGCTTCTTCCCGGAAAAAGATTATGGTACCGCAGAGAATTTGCCTTTGAAAAGTGTAAGGATGGGGAAAGGCTTTTATTGCATTTCGGGGCGGTTGATCAGCATTGTTCGGTCTATATAAACGGAAAAAAGGCCGGCTCCCATTCCGGGGGCTATTGGCCCTTTTATTTCGATATAAGCGGTTTTTTAAAGGACTGCGAAAACGAAATTGTAGTCTCCGTTACGGATAATACGGATACGGGCGATGAAGCTTACGGAAAGCAGACCCTCAACCGCGGAGAGATTTGGTACACTGGACAAAGCGGTATTTGGCAAACTGTATGGGCTGAAAAAGTTCCCGAAACCTATATTCAGAGTGTAAAAATAACCCCTCACTTTAAAGAAGCTGAGGTTGAGCTTGAGCTTTGTATGAGCGGAGCCGATTTGTCTCCTATTACAGCCAATGCTTCGGTTAAAATCTTTGACGGGGAAAAAGCGGTTGCAGAAGGAAACTTTCAAAACAACCGCGCCCTTGTAAAAATGCCCGATGATTTTAAAAGCTGGAGCCCGGAAAGCCCTTTTTTATATGACCTTGAAATTAAACTGGGAAAAGACAGTATACGGTCCTATTTCGGTATGAGGGAATTCGGTATTCTTAAAGGAAAAGCGGGGCCCGTTTTAAGTTTAAACGGAAGGCCTATTTTTCATCACGGTCTATTGGATCAGGGCTATTGGAGTGACGGCATGTACACTCCTCCTTCCGACGAGGCTATGATATGGGAAATTAAAACTATTAAAAGCATGGGCTTTAATATGCTCAGAAAACACATAAAAATAGAACCGCTTCGCTGGTATTATCACTGCGATAAAATCGGAATGCTTGTTTGGCAGGATTTTGTAAGCGGAGGCGGTCCATATAAGGACTTTGTCGTAAAGTATGCTCCTTGGCTTGGTTTTAATTTTAAAGACGGAAAAAGCCGTTATGCTCTTCACGGAAGAAAAAGCGAAACCTGCCGGAAAAATTTTATGCGCGATGCCGAGCGTACTATCGATTTATTATACAACATAAGCTCTCTTGCAGTCTGGGTTCCTTTTAACGAAGGTTGGGGCCAGTTTGATGCCGCCTCAGCAGCCGCCCTTGTACGCAAAAAAGATGCTGCCCGCCTAATCGACCATGCAAGCGGTTACTTCGATCAGGAAGCCGGGGACTTTCACAGTTACCACATTTACTATAAGGCTTTTAGACCTAAAAAAGATAAGCGGGGCAGGGTACTGGCCCTTACGGAATTCGGAGGCTTCAGTTTGCCGGCTCAAGAACATATGAGCTCTGATATTCTATTCGGCTACAAAATGTTTGGAACCAAAGAAGAGTTGAATGATGCTGTTTGGAAGCTTTATACAAAGGATGTTTTCCCTGCTATTGAAAAGGGCTTGAGTGCTTCAATCTATACGCAGGTAAGCGATGTGGAAGACGAAATAAACGGAATTTTTACCTATGACAGGAAGGAAATAAAATTTGATGAAGCCTTGGGATTAAAAATTACAAAAACATTAAACGAAATTTTTAAGGAGAAATTTAATGGGAATTTATAATTACACAGTTAAGGACAGCTTAGGAAATGACTTTTCTTTTAATGATTACAAAGATTATGTTATTTTAATCGTGAACACGGCTTGTGAGTGAGGACTTACTCCTCACTTCCAAGGTTTGGAAGCATTATACAAAGAATACAGGGATAAAAAATTCCTTGTTGCAGCTTTTCCATGTAATCAATTCGGCGGTCAAGATCCGGGCACAAACGAGGAAATCAGAAATTTTGCTCAAAGTAAGTATGGGGTTTCTTTCCCCATAATGGCAAAAATTGAAGTCAACGGTGAAAATACCGAACCTATTTTTTCTTTTTTAAAAAAAGCTTCAAACGGTGAAGACATAAAATGGAATTTTGCCAAATTCTTAGTCGATAAAACGGGAGAAAGAGTTACCGCCTATGCTCCGACTGTTGCACCTGAAGACTTAAAAAAAGATATTGAAAAACTATTGAATTAGGTTTTTATTGACGGCATTTTATTCTTGTGATATAATCCCTCATTAGGAGTTATGATGAAATTTAAGCACATTTTTATGATTTTATTTTTTGCGGTAGTTTTTCAGATTTTGGGAGCTCAGGCTGTTCTAAGTCCCGAAGTTCTAAAAAAAATAAACGGAGCCGTATTTGAAGTTGTTGTTTTAAAACCGGAAGAAGGGAAGCTGGAATATGAAAAAAAACTTCCCATGGAAAGGATTCCATTTGCAATACGAAACGACAAATATATTCCCATAGGAACCGCTTTTTTAATGGATGACGGCAAATTCTATTCTGCCGCCCATGTTTTTAACCTTTATGAAGAAAGTTTTTATAACGACTACAACCTCCGTTCGGTTTCGGGGGATATTTATAAGGTAGGATCGGTTTTAAGTTACTCTGTTGAAAAGGATTTTATAATTTTTGAGGCAGAAAATTATAAGCATGTAAAAGGCGAAGGCCTTTCAGCCTTAAATGAATTCAACTTAAATACCCCCACCTTTTCCGTCGGCAATGCTTTGGGCGAAGGCATTATAATCCGTAACGGTCTTCTTACAAGCCAAACCTTTGAAGAAAGAAACGGAAAATGGAAGTGGCTTAGGTTTTCGGCTGCAGCCAGCCCCGGCAATTCAGGAGGGCCGCTTATTTCACCTGATGGAATGGTTTTGGGAATTATTACCATGAAAAGCGAAAATGAAAATTTAAACTATGCACTTCCCTTTGCCGAAACAAAGAATATTGCAAAAAATCTAGGTACGGTCTATCTTCCTATTTTTTATAGGCTGCCTCATATTCTTGAAGAAAGCAGTTTTTATGAATTTAAGTATGAAGAAAAATTACCCAAAAAGCTGACGGAGGTTCGAAAATCGGTCCTGTCCGATTATAAAAAATTTACACTCAGCATTATAGATGACTTGAAGAAAAAATATAGTTTTTCCGGAGCCGAATCCTTTACCAAGGCCTTGGGTTCGGAAGAGATTATGTATGGAGCTTGGGCTCCTTCTTTTCCTCTTCATTTGGCCCGTCAGGGAAATAAAAAGTGGGGATTATTTATTCCCAATGATCTAAAAGAATATAAGCTTCCTCAAAACGGCAAAGTAGTTTACGGTAAAATGCTTAATTCAACCATGGCTTTGATAAAAAAGCCCGATAATGTAAGCGAAAAAGAACTTATACAATCCCCGAAATTATATATGGACTATATTTTAAGTGCTGATCGTATTTATAGGACCGTCGCAGGAGAAAAAGTTCCTGTTTTATCTTACGGACAGGCATCAAGGTCTGAAAGCCATATAGATGTTTACGGTAGAAAATGGCTTGTAAATTATTGGGAGCTTCCCTTTGCAGACGGGGAAGTTATATCGTATTCTCTTCCTGTTCCCGGAGGAATCTATGTTATGAGTAAAATTGATGCAATTTCTTCTACAAGGAACGGACATAACCTTGATTATAGTTTTATGACCGACTATATTCTACCTTCGTATAATGCAAATTTCGGAGATTGGAAAGAATTTTTATCTTTATCGCCCAAAGATTATCCTATTGACCCTATGCTTGCAGCAATTAAATTTGATTTTAATTCAAAGAATACGATTATAAAAGCCGGAGATTATGATTTTTCAATATCCAAAAAAGACTTTTCAAGTGATAAAGAAACTACCTTAGTGCTTTCTTTAGGATTTAATTTAAAAGGCAGTACGCCCGGTATTGAAGTGCGTAACTTGCAAATGTTTACAAAGGCCAGAAGCGATGATTATATATATATCGGGCTTTCAAAAAATTTAAAACCGCCTAAGGAAGCTCCCGAAAAAAATATAGAACAGTGGCAGCAAAAAATAAATCAAGCAGCTCCTTATAATGCGAAACCATATAATCAAGATCAGTATACATTTTATGATGAAATTCTTTTTATGGATGATATAAAAAAATCCGATACGGAAAAAATCAATCAATTGTATTATATAAGTTTAGAGTTAAAACAACAGGATAGGTTTGAAGAAATTCAAAAATTGGCTGCTGAAATAAAAAAAGGTTTAAAATCTCCCTTAAAAAAATAACTAGGGAATATTTATAGGAGAAATTATGGCAAAAGAATTTAGAACAAAAGCCGAAATAGATTTAGGCGAAGGTTTTAAAGTTGAATGTGAGGCATCAGGCAAGAAAATTATTGCGGATGAGCCCTTGAGTTTCGGGGGAACCGATTTAGGAATGAACCCGATAGAACTTCTTTTAAGCGGTTTGGGAGCCTGTAAGTGTGTTACTTCAAAGGTAATTGCAAAGAAAAAAGGTCTCAAACTGGATTATTTGGCTGTTGAATGTATAGGCTTTTTTAGACCGGGTACACTGGGACTTTCCGATATTGAAACAATATATCATATTAAGTCCGATGCTTCCGATGAGGAGCTTGAAAAATTTATGGCTTTGGTTGACGACAGCTGTCCGGTACACGCCACAATCAAAAATCCTGCCCCGATAGCTCATAAACTTATCAGAGTTTAATATCTGTAATTTTATTGAGCCTTAAAGATACGGATTTAATCCGTATCTTTAAGAGCCTCTTGTTTTTTAGCCTTTTTCTTGCGTCTATGCTTAACCTGTTTGCCGAGTTTTGCAGGGCGTACTTGGGTTCTGTCCATTGATACCTTTATTCCCAAATCATTTAAAACGCTTTTTACCGCAAATTCCAATTCTTTTCTTTGAGGGTTCATGGGGAGAATAAAGTGCCTGCATTCCTTGTAAACATAGGTATAAACTTCTTGCGGCGGCCCTTCGGGATTTGCAATCAGTCTGATGTAATCTTTAAGTAATGATTTTAAACATTCTCCCTGTTTTATTTGAGGTTTAGCATCGACTTCCTTATCCAAAAGAGCAAGATTTTCTATATATATCTTTTTAAATTTTGAAGACGAATCTATAAAGGCGCATGCCCCAGGCTGTAGGTAAACATAGAGCTTAAAATCCAAAAGCTTTTTTATAATATCGCTTGCATGCCCGCTAAAAATAATCTTATTTATTTCTTCGGTTATTCTTGAAGGGGATACAAATTCCAAAAGATGGGCATTTTTTCGTATTTGAAGCTGAAGAAAAAACGGAATACCGGAATCCGTCATTGCCGCATACTTTATAGCCCGAATCATTCTTACAGGATCTTCCGAAAAGATAAGCTGGAGGGGAATAATAGGTCTTATTTTTTTTGCTCTTATGTCCTTAACGCCGTCTACATAGTCTATTACAAGCTCATGTATGGGGTCGTAATAAAGCGCATTTAAAGTAAAATCCCTTCGGTGAACGTCTTCATCTATTGTGCCGAATTTGTTTCCTATGCTTCCGTCTTCCGTTGATCTAAAGGTACTTACCTCATATATCTTTTCTCCGAAAAATATATGAACCAACCTAAAACGCCGGCCTATTACTCTGGAATTGCGGAACATTTTTCGTATTTTTGAAGGTTCGGCCGAGGTCGCTATATCGAAATCTTTTGGAACATGACCTATCAATAAGTCTCTTACTGCTCCTCCTACTATGTAGGCTTCAAAACCTTGAGAATTTAAACGCTGTATAATTTTTACGGCTTCAATGTCTATTTTTTCGAGAGCAATCTTGTGCTCATCCTTAGTATAGACCAAAGCCTGCCGAACCTGCTTTCCTTCGGCATTTTGACCGTATCGAACTAACATTTATGAATGAATATATTGCATGTAAAAAGGTTTTATGTCAATGAGTACCGCCTATTTTTGCCAAATTTCTATGGTTTTAGATAAAGAAGCCCTTTTTAAATTCGTTACAATATGATATAATATTCTTTCTATACATTAGGTGATTGCATATTGGAGAAGTTGCGAAAAAATATGACAATAGATAATGCAGGACTCGGAACTATAATCTCTACAGACATAGTTGTTCTAAATGATCATGAAAGAACATTGGTCAAATATGCTTTTGAACAATTGAATGAAGAATACAAGTCCACTGTTTTGGAAATAGGAAAGAAACTCATGGATTTGGAAAGAATGTCGGTTGCGATTTCCCACTTTCCTTCGATCCATGAGACAAGCATTCTTGCAGGCCAAAAACGCAGTCAAGAAACACTCATAGAAACTCTGTGTAAAACTCCTTCCGATGCCCGTACTCTTTCAATGCCCACGAAGGCCGTATTGGGACGCGGTTTTCTTGTTGCAAAATTCCATATATTTTCTGCCATTACCAAGATCGCTTCAAATTCATCATTTTCGGAAGAAAAAATTGAAGAACTTAGAGCGGCTACTATGAATATCATGTTTACGATTATGTCCGAAGACGTTTATATTTCGATTTTGGACAGCAATATTTTGGATAAACAAAAACGAGAAAAGGTCGCAAATGCCTTAACCTATCTTTGGGAGCACCGTTTGGATCAAAACACAACTTCTTTTGCTCCCGTTCTAACCCGCGTCTGGACTGCCCGTGACACAATAGCTCCGGTATTCGGTACGATGATGGGCACCAGCGAGCTTTTTTTGCTTTCTTCCAAATTGGATGATTCTTGGCAAAGTTTTATGCTTGCAAAACTATCCAATAAGATTATAGGGCAGTCTCTGGAAGAGTTTTTATTCGGCATCTCATATGAAGATATTCTCTATGTACGCAATCAGTTGGTAAGCTGTAAAATACCTGCAATGGGCAGGGAAGATGTTGCCAAGCTCTTAAATAAAAAACTGGATTTTGATAATTCCGATCCTCGCCATTTTTATTCTTCATATGTACAGCGCCGAAACAATGCCGATGCCCGCAAGCGCCTCAACGCCGCCGGCCCTAAAAATACGATTGAAGACTACTACATCAGCTTTTTATTCGAAAAAGGCTTGGAGCTAAAAGACGGGAAGGCGGAGACAAAAAAGTAAGCCTTATTCTCGTCAAGTATTTTTGGGAAGAATATTGTTTCATTTGCCGGATTAATAATAGAAATTGTTTTTTTGTAAAATTGTCAAAAATTTGGCTAAGTCCTCAATACTTGTAATAAAAGGGAAATATATAGAAACAAAGAATTCTTTTTCGGTAGATGATGCGATATTATCTCCAATTTTATCGTAATTTTGTTTACTGCCATAATCTTTAAGATAGTTTTCAACGCCGTATATTTCGAAGTGAACAGAACTAATTATATTCCAGTCAAAAAGTTGTATTTGATTCCTTGATATCTTTGTTGTAATTGAAATAGTATCAAAATCGAACTCAATATCACATAATCCGATAAAGCTGATTACAGGGATAGGGTACATATCCGGCTGATACTCTCCTTCGGAATTTTTATGATAATGACCATTAAAGAAACCTCTGTTTATTTTGCTGCCTGTATATTGTTTTATCAATGTTCTATGCAGTTCATGTGATTTATGGATTATAGGAGAATAAATTCTATTCAGTATCTCTCGTGTAGCTTCTGCCATAGCGTCTAATTTAACAAATTTCAGCCATTTATACAAGTTATTTTTTTTGGCTAAAAATATGTCTGACCTGACTTCTATAGTATGTTTTTAGATTTTACTAATTCCCGGCCTTCAGCTTGTCTATCGTTTTGACCATCGGTTTATACCGTGAGAGATTTTTGTTTGTAAAATTGTCCCATGCCGTGTACATGTGCCCGAGCATAGCAGGGTTATCCTTGTATAAAAGCGAATAGTCGATGAGAGCATTTACCGCTTTAATGCCTTTGAAACTTGTCGGCAGAACACGGAACCCCTTGTTTAAAAAATAAGGAATGGAGCCGTAGCGCTCCAGCTCGTCATAGTGCCAGTCGCAGATGATGATGTCCTTAGGGATAAGGTCTACGGCGGGGTAGGTTCCGTTACATGAGCTTTCGTATTCGCCCTTATAACCGCTATCTTCATCCTCGCTGTCGATGAGACGGTCGCCCCACATATACATTGTAAACCCGCGTTTTTTGACACAGTGATCGTAGAGTCTGTTCACGGCACCGGCGAACAGCTCGGCCTTGTCTTTTCCGCGGCAAAGGGGGCATGCGTCTTCGCCGATCAAAAACACCTCATCCAAGCCGACGTGTATTTTTTTTACCGAAAAAACTTCTGTAATTTCGTCGATTAAACCGAATAAAATCGTGTAGACTTTTTCATTGGAAGAACAGAGGCTGCGGCAATAAATATCCTTATTGCTGGGGTAGAGGCCCGGCGTTTCGTCCAGCTCGGGGTAGGCTTTGAGCAGGGCGAAGGTTTCGTTTTCCCACGATTGATGGCCGAGGCAGTTTATTTCGGGGATGAGGTCGATGGAAAGCCTGCGGCATTCTGCTGCAATTTCGCGTGCGACGGTTTCGGAAAGCACATATTTGTTATAGAGTTTCGGGTCGCTTTTCCATTGATAGTTGTAGCCTATTTCGAGAAAAAGCGTGTTGATTCCCCGTTTTTGTAAATCGGGCAGTTCTTTTATCAGATTTTTGCCCGTTTTGTCGGTATTTACGCTTGCGTGAAATGCAATGACGAATTTGCGTTTAGGCATGGTGCCGTTTGTTTGAGCGTAAACAGCCGGCTGTAAAAGCAAAAGCAGCAAGAAGGGTACGAGTACCATTGCTTTTTCTTTGAGAGTTTTTGTTGTCATAGTGAACCTCCTTATTTAGTATACCACCTTTATCACTCCCACTCAATAATTATCATAGCATATTTGTTTCTTTTATGTATTGTCAGTATCTATTAAGTTTCTAAAACCAAACATTTTATACCTATTTTTTGTGGTTTTAGAGGTTTTTAGTATCAAAACAGTATCAATAATGATACTAAAAATATTACTATCATAATCATTCCATTTTTATCTTTAATACCACATCACTATTGCTTAATAATCGCTTTATTTCTTCCTTGCTTAAATTTTTAATCTTCCCAATTCGAGTATATTCCCATGTGTTTGCTCCATAAAATACAACTATTTTGTTTCCGGAGTACAGCATTATATCTCCGGCTTCTGCTGTAATTCTTTTATCAGATGAGGAGTAAGTTTTACCCAGTTCTCCTACCTGCTCGAAATCGCTATATTTAGATAACTGGATGGTTACCTCTCCTTGTTTTAATTCTTCCTTTAGTTCCTTTACAGTATTATTGTTTTCCCATTCAACATCAAGTACAGTGCCATCTATTTGCATGTCTTTTATCATATTTTCATAGGCATCTTTTCCAAAGTAATAGTCTGTTTAACGATTCCTTTTTCCAGTATTTTCTGTTCCTCGGATTTCCTCATGATAGAAATAATCCACGATCACCGGATGTCCCTGCGGGACTCTGCCATAAGGCATTTCATTATCCACAAAGGGACAATCATACTTCTTAGCCATTTCCTCAGCTTTTACTTCAAGCGCTTCAAAGTAGCTGCGGTTATGCTTGTTATAGATCTCATCGTAAAGCGGTACAAGGTCAGGATATTTTCCAGCGATATAATCCATAATCGTCTTCTTGAAACCGCCCCGAAGATTGAGATTTTCGAGCCAGAACAGATCGCACTGACCCTTTACCCGCTCAAAGATCGCTTCAAAGTCCGTGATACCGGGGAATACCGGGGATACGAAACAGACTGTACGGATCCCTGCGTCATATACCTGCTTCATAGAAGCGATACGACGCTCAATGCTCGAAGCAGAGTCCATATCGTTCTTAAAATTTTCATCCAGTGTGTTGATCGACCATGAAACGGTTACTCGTCCAAGCTTCTTCAGCAGATCGATATCCCGTACCACAAGATCAGACTTTGTGCAGATTAGAATATCTGCGTCACTGCCGATCAGCTGCTCCAGAAGTTTTCTGGTATTCTCGAATTGCCCCTCCTGTGGATTGTAGCCATCCGTCACAGAACCGATGACCACCCGCTGTCCGGCATATTTCTTCGGATTTTTAATTTCCGGCCAATGCTTCACATCAAGGAAAGTGCCCCATTCCTCCTTGTGTCCGGTAAAGCGCTTCATAAAAGAAGCATAGCAATACTTGCAGGCATGTGTACAGCCTACATAGGGATTGACCGAGTAACCGCCTACAGGTAGACTGGACTTGGTCATGATGTTCTTTGTTTCCACCTCACCAATGAGGATTCCATCGATTACTTCTGCCATGATCTCTGTACCTCCAACACTTTATTGAATTCTTCCGGCATTTCCTGAATCATATTTTCATCCCCTATGATAGAGACAAGGTCTTCCTTCATAAACACCGGAATGCCGAGCGCGTGTGCCTGGTCCGTCAGAGACCATGCCCACTCCGGCTCCGTATGAACCTTCCTGCTCTGAGCTCCGGTCATGGTGCCGACAACGATCCAGTTGATTCCGGAAAGTCCAACTGTACCGGGATCGTCGAATAACGGCTCAAAGGTAACATGGTAGTGTTTTGCTCTGACGTTTCTCCGAAGCGCGTCAATACGCCACAGTTCTGCTTTCCTCGTTACTGTAACGCCAAACCATGCGTTTTCCAGATCGGTATCAAACTCCAGCAGATCGGGGCGCTTGGTAAGAAACAGGAACTGATGCTGTGGATTTTCACGGATCTTTGCAAATACCTCGTCTCTCCATTTCAGCTTCCATCCGGAGAGATCGCTCATGCCGGTAAGAAGAAAGTTCTGCGGACGTTTCTTTTCCATCATCTTGAGCTTTCCCGGAAAGAATTCAGGGTCAGCGAAGTCATCAATCATATGCCAGCGTTTCACATTGTTGCGGGCATAGCAATATGCACACCCCACTGTACAGCCGATGACAATATTCATGTTTTGAATCTGATCTTTGATACAAATACTCATGACTTCTGCCACTCCTCAAGATTCTTTCTGATACGGTCGAGGCATTCCTCAAACCGGGTAATTTCTTCCTCTGAAAAACCTTTGTAGTAAATACTGCCCATCTCATCAGATACAGAATTGTACTCATCCTTTAAGGCATGTGCTTTCTCAGTCAGAAACAGGAGTATTTTCCTTTTGTCCGTTTCAGACTGAACGCGGCTTATCAGCCCTTGATTTTCCATTCTTTCCAGCATCGTCGTAAGAGAAGTTATCGCTAATCCACATTTGATCGAGAGTGACCCAATCGGGATTCCATCCTCCTGCCACAGCACATAAAGAATACGCCCCTGGGCTCCATTGAACGCATCAATATTCTTTTCACTGAGAATCTTCTCAAAGATCCGGTCTCCAAGCTGTTTTATTTTGGTGACAAGAAATCCTCCATTCATTTCCATACAAAAGCTCCTATATAGTAGTTTATCAAATCATACTATATAGGAGCTTTGTTGTCAACAGTTTGTATGTCTAAATAGAGGTAAATTCAAATTTATCAACTACTATTTCCACAAAAGCCTCCCACCAAAATGATGGAAGGCTTTCTAAACAATTTATCTAAATTCAACAACTTCCTTTTAAACCTACTTTTTCTCATTTTTAGTATCAAAACAGTATCACTAAGGAGCTTTTTGCTTCCGTAAACCGTTGTAATATTGTATTTTCAACGATTTTACGGAAGAAACATTTTTGTTACTCTACTCCCACTCAATAGTAGCCGGCGGTTTTGAAGTTATGTCGTAGACTATTCGGTTGATGCCCTTTACTTCGTTTATAATGCGGGAAGAAACCTTATCCAAAACCTCGTAGGGAATGCGTACCCAGTCGGCTGACATAAAGTCCGAGGTTTTTACTGCACGCAGGGCGAGGGTGTAGTCGTATGTTCTAAAGTCGCCCATAACACCCACCGTCTTTGTTGAGGTAAGAACGGCAAAATACTGGCTTAAATCCTTTTTTATGTCAGCATGCTCAAGTTCGCTCCGCCAGATAGCATCGGCTTCCCTTAAAATATCGAGCTTTTCTTCGGTTATTTCGCCCATGATTCTTATGGCAAGGCCGGGACCGGGGAAGGGCTGGCGGTGTACTAAATAATCGGGGAGGCCGAGCTCCGTGCCTAGGTTTCGTATTTCGTCCTTAAAAAGCGTTTTTAAGGGCTCGATGAGGGACTTAAAACTTATGTGATCGGGAAGGCCTCCGACATTGTGATGGCTTTTGATTACGGCGGAACCCTTGGTGCCGCTTTCAACTACATCGGCGTAAATTGTACCTTGGGCAAGGAAATCCACAGTTCCGATTTTTTCGGCTTCTTCTTCAAAAACGCGGATAAATTCTTCGCCGATTATTTTCCGTTTTTTTTCAGGGTCGGAAACGCCTTTTAACTTGCCCAAAAAACGGCTTTCCGCATTTACGCGGATAAAGTTCATTGGAGTATCCCTAAAGGCTGCCTCTACCTCATCTCCCTCGTTTTTGCGCATAAGGCCGTGATCCACAAAAATACAGGTTAGATTTTTACCGACAGCCCTATTTAAAAGAGCCGCAAGTACGGAAGAATCTACTCCTCCCGATAAGGCTAAAAGCACCTTGCCGTCTTTTACCGTATTTTGTACATCTTTTATAGCCTCAGCCAAAAAGCTTTTCATATTCCAATCGCCTTTAGCACCGCAAACATTGTATAAAAAGTTTTTGATTATATTTTGCCCTTCTTCGGAATGTTCGACTTCGGCATGGAATTGAATGCCGTAAAGTTTTTTTTCTTTATTTGCCATAGCCGCATTTTTTGTATTTGCCGTTTGAGCTGCCGAAACAAAGCCTTCAGGCAGGCGGGAAACGCAGTCGACATGACTCATCCAAACCGAAGATTTATCTTTTATATTTTTAAATAGCGGAATACCTGTGTCGAATTTTGTTAAGGTTTTGCCGAATTCTCTTTTTAAGCTTTTTTCGACCTTGCCGCCTAGGCAATGGGCCATGGCCTGCATACCGTAACAAATGCCTAAAATCGGAATATTTAAGTTAAAAATTTCTTTTGGGGGCAGGGGAGCTTTTTCTTCATAAACGCTGTTAGGCCCTCCGGTAAAAATGATACCTATGGGTTTATTTTCCCTTATGTAATCAAGGGCCTTTGAGGCCGGCACAATATCCGAATAAACATTTAGGTCACGCACGCGCCTTGCTATGAGCTGATTATACTGACCGCCGAAATCCACAATTAAAATCTTTTCCGTAATCTTCATAAAAACTATTTTAGCCGATAAGGGCTTTTTTTTCAAGTAAACCAAGTTTTTTTTACGAATGCATAAAAAAAAGCCCCATCCTCAAGATGGAGCTTTTTAAGGTTTGGTGTAAAATTAGAACTTGTAGCCTACGCCTAGACCGAACTCTATTTTCATTTGATGACCGCCTTTTATGTTTGCACCGGCTTTCTTTGCTGCTTTTGCAGTCGAGTTCTGTCTCAAATCAAAACCGAAAGTTGCTTTGGGTGTTACAAAGAGATTGCCTGTAACAGTGATATCGGCTCCTACACCTAAAACTAGGTAGTAATGATTTAAGTCTTTTTTTTCATCATCAGACAGATGCTCCTTTGCATTCTTACCGTCATACTTAGCTGAAACATTGAAATCCACTTCCATACCGGCTAAGGGGTATAGCTTTACAATCTTAGCAATGGTAAAGGGATATTTTCCCAAAACCGAAAGGCGGAGGTTTATTAAAGATGTCTTATTATCTTTAGTTGTTCCTGAAAGAGGACCGGCATTTTCAAGTTTTGCCGTTATTCCGCCGACGAGGAAATTTACTCCTAAGCCTGCTCTTACGTATTCGGCATCAAAGAAACCGTTAACACCTAAAAAATTCACAGAAGTAGTTCCTTTTACATCTTCAACTTTAACTATGTTCAACATATGAGCAAAGCTAAAATCGCCACCTGCACTGAAATCAAGTGCAGCCAAAGGTGTTGCAAGCAATGCAACCAATAAAAAAACAAAAATAAGTTTTTTCATTTCATTCTCCTTTTCCGTAATTTTACGGAATAATTTTTTTGAGAAAATTCTCATTTGGTTGTAACCATAAATAAGCTTTTAATTTTATTGACAAGTTTACACGATACAACACGTACATAAGTATAAGTTATTAAAAAGAAAAGTCAAGCCCTCGCTATTTTTTTTTAAAAATTTATAGACGGCTAAAATGATTGACTCTTAATTGACTTATGATAATGATTATGTTATACTTTTTTTTAAAGAGGTATACAAATGTTTTTAAACAGTGTTGCCATCCGCACGGATGAAATGGAAAAATCACTTGAATTCTATGAAAAAGTACTTGGATTTACTTTTAATTATATGATGTCGGCCGCTCCGGGAAAAAGAATTGCTTTTTTAACGGAACCTGACAGCGGAATGAATCTTGAGCTCATAAGTCATGATGTTTCTAAGCCGCAAAATGGCAGCCGACTTTCTCTTACCGTTCAGGTCGATCAGATAAGCGAGGCCGAAAAGTACCTAAAAGCTAAAAATGTCCGTATAACGGCTCCTCCAAGAACCGTAAAAGACGGTAAAAAGATTTTAACGGCCGTAGATCCTAACGGTGTTGAAATAGACTTCATCGAATTCAAAAAAGAAAACGAATAAATTTAAAGAAACCGATTATCGAAAGATAATCTTCTAAAAACCTATGTTTTTAGAGGCTGCCTAAAATAAAAATCTTATTGGAGGTAATATGATTAAGACTGTAAAAGATGTAAATTTAAAGGATAAACGCATAATAATGCGTGTAGATTTTAACGTTCCTATGAAGGACGGAGTAGTGCAGGATGATACGCGGATTAGGGCGGCTCTTCCTACAATAAAATATATATTGGAACAAGGAGCAAGAAGCCTTGTTTTGATGAGCCATTTGGGTGATCCTTCAAAAGATGCAAAAAAAGCCAAGGAAAAGGCCGAAAAAGACGGAAAACCCTTTGATGAGGAAGCTTATATTAACGGAAAGCATAGGATGAAACCTGTTGCAGAATACTTATCCGGCCTTCTTAAACTTCCTGTTGATTTTGCTCCCTCCTGCATGGGACAGCTTGAAAGGGTAAAAGCTCTTCCACAGGGCGGA
Organism: Treponema denticola ATCC 35405; assembly: GCF_000008185.1. Taxonomy (NCBI): domain Bacteria; kingdom Pseudomonadati; phylum Spirochaetota; class Spirochaetia; order Treponematales; family Treponemataceae; genus Treponema; species Treponema denticola. The sequence continues at coordinate 1,770,468 of NC_002967.9, read as the reverse complement.
ATTCTAATGCTTGAAAACACCCGCTTCCACAAAGAAGAAACTTCAAAGGAAAAGGCCGAGCAGCAAATCTTGGCAAAAGAACTCAGCTTGTACGGTGATATCTATGTAAATGATGCTTTTGGAACGGCTCACCGCTCTCATGCTTCTACAGCCGAAATTGCCAACTTTGTCAATACAAGGGTAGCCGGCTTTCTTATGGAAAAGGAAATTAAATACCTTGAGCCAATGTTAAATAATCCTGCAAAGCCAATGACGGCAATTATAGGAGGAGCAAAGGTTTCTTCCAAAATTGCAGTTTTGGAAAGTCTTTTAAAAAATGCATCTTCTTTAATTATAGGAGGAGGAATGGCCTACACCTTCTTAAAGGTTCAAGGAAAAAAGATCGGTAAATCCTTATTTGAAGAAGATTTTATGGATACTGCTAAAAATCTTTTGGATAAGGCTGAAAAACAGGGTGTAAAGATAATCCTTCCTGTTGATCATATCTGTTCCGAAACCTTTTCTCCCAATGCCGAAGCCGTTTTAGTTGAAAGCACAGATATTCCCGATAATCTTATGGGAATGGATGTAGGCCCTAAGACCTTGGCTCTTTATAAAGAGATTATTTTGTCGTCAAAGTCCATTGTCTGGAACGGCCCCGTAGGCGTTTTTGAGTTTGAGGCTTTTTCAAAGGGAACGGAAGAAACTGCCCGCCTTGTAGCAGCTGCAACGGAAAAAGGTGCACTTACAATCGTAGGCGGAGGTGATTCGGTTGCTGCCGTAAATAAGTTCAATCTTGCCGATAAGATGAGTCATGTTTCTACCGGCGGCGGAGCTTCCCTCGAATTCCTTGAAGGAAAAGTTCTCCCCGGCATTGCCTGTCTTGATACTATTTAATTTTTAATGAAAAATAGGGCAAATAAGGCTTTTTTTTCTATTTTTCTCTTGGTTTTTCTTTGTTTAAAAGCTTTTTCTGCGGGAGTTTCGGTTACCGATGCCGCAGGAAGGCTGGATCTAGATATTTCATGGGATCCGCTTTCGCAAGAACTTATTTTTATAAAAAATAATTCTCAGGTAAGCTGCAAAATAGGGGAAAGCCTTATAATTTTTGATAACGAAAAAGCCGATTTTACTCCGCCTCCCTATCAAAAAGACGGTCTTACCTTTATAAGCGGTGAAATGTATAAAAAGCTTGAAACTTTTTTTGCCGTACCTCAAAAAGAAGAAAATTATAGGGTAGGGGTTATCTTGATAGATCCCGGACATGGCGGAAAAGATCCCGGCTGTGTCGGCTCTTATGTCGAAAATAAAAAAACGTTTGTCTTATACGAAAAGGACATTGCCTTAAAGGTCAGTTTAGATCTGTACAAGATGCTTAAAAAGGCCTATCCGGATAAAAAAATTCTTTTAACCAGAAATAAGGATGTCTATCCGACCCTTGAAGACAGGGTAAACATGGCAAATTCGGTAAAATTAAAAAAAAATGAAAGCATTCTCTATGTTTCCATCCATGTAAATGCATCCCTTAGCTCAAAGGCAGCCGGTTTTGAGGTCTGGTATCTTCCTCCGGAATACAGGCGTGAAGTAGTCGATAAAAAAACCGTGCCGAAAGAAATTCATTCCATATTGAATTCGATGATGGAAGAAGAATTTACTATGGAAAGTATTTTAATGGCCCAAAATATTTTGGACGGATTGGATGCTCAAATCGGAAAAAAAAGTCCAAATAGGGGAATACGCGAAAATCAGTGGTTTGTGGTACGTAATGTCAAAATGCCCAGTGTTTTAATTGAATTAGGCTTTATCAGCAATAAAACCGAAATTAAGCTTTTAAATTCTCCTGACTACTTGAAAAAATGCTCCTTGGGAATATATAATGGACTCTCTGCTTTTATAAGCAATTTTGAAAATAATTGATTTCGGGGTATATAATGAATTACATAAAAACAAAGATAATTGCAGCTTTTTTATTGATTGTCATAATAATAGTTGTGCTTTTTACATCGGTTCTTAATAAAAAGTACGATCGGTATGTTATGTTTTTTAAGAATTCCATAACGGGAAAGATTGATACCGAAATCCGTTATGTTCCGATCCAAAATATAATGGAGCCTGAGGCTGCTTTTTTTGAAGAATTGATGCTTGGACCGGTTAATCATTATTGTTATTCCTTTATCAGAGCCGGGTCCAAATTACTTTCCTGTTTTGTAAAAGAAGGTGTTTTATATGCCGATTTGCCTGTAGTTTTTATCGAAGATATTAAACAAGAGCTTGATTCCGATGAAATTAGGTATCTTTTGCAAAAAAATATATTTACCAACTGTAAGGACTTAAAAGCGGCTCATATCTTCGTTGAGGGTATAGAGATTTACGAATTATTAAAAAAATAACACTAAAAAGCAAAAAAAGTGTTGACAAAATTGAATTATTACGTATACTTATAGTATACAGGGCATAAATTAAGTGCATAAAAGGAGTTTTTGAATGAAAAAAACATTTATACTTGTTGCTATGGCATTCCTTTTAATGGGTGCCGTTGCGGTTGCTGAGGAAGCGATTATTATTGACTTCGCACTGTTGAATGCAGATATCATCGCAGATCCTAATGGTAAGATGACACAAAACAGAAGAACTGTTATGGATTACGGTAAGGTAGCCGGTGCTTCTTACACAGATGAGCAAAAAGCTTTGATGAGAACATCTTTGGCTCTTGAGCAGTGGGATGTTGAATTGAATTCTTCCGCTCAGAATCCTCTTTCTGTTGCTACTTCGACGATTAAGGAAGCTGAAGTAAGAGCTGAAGGAGAGAAATTTGCCGGTCAAAAGTTGATGGGTGTCCGCATCTTGTTCCCCGAGTGGACAAACAATGCTAATGCAAAAATTAAACCCGGATTTTTAATTCCTGCTTATGAAAAAATGGCTCAGGTTGATGATCAGGGTAATTTGCAGGAACCCACTGCAGAAGATAAGGCTTCCGGTAAATCAAGATTTGAAGACGGCTATGGTGTTGTTCGAAATACCGGCGTTATCAAATCAATTGCCGTAAATACCTATGGTATGAACTTCCCCCATGGTCTTTATGTTCTTCTTAGAGATCAGAACAATGTAGTAAAACGATACTTCATGGGTTATCTCTTGTTTGACGGCTGGAGAGAATTGGTATGGAACAATCCTTCATACATTGCGAACGTAAAGTCTAGGGAATTGAGGCTTTATCCTGTTTACCCTACAGCTCTTCCTCATGTAGCTTTTGAAGGTTTCTTAATTACTCGTGATGCCGCTCATGACGGCGGAGATGCTATTGCATACTTCAAGGATGTTAAGATCATCTATGACAAAGCCGTATTGACAACAGTACGAGACTTTGCTGATGAAGACCTTTGGGGTATTCAGGAAGAAAGAGAAACAAAGAGAAAGAAGATTGAAGTTGAAAAATTCGGACACACTCAAGTTTTACGATTCCTCGAACAGGAAAAGATGGCTACAGAAGAAGGTTTCACACCTTCAGAAGGGTCCGAAAAGAACCAACAATAAGTTCTAAAAAATGATAAAGCGGTCGAGACTGCTCGGCCGCTTTTGTTTGATGTCCCTGTGTAAAAATGATTTTAACAAAATATGTTGTCTGAAGACGTACCTTGGCTCCCTAAAAAAGAAAAATTAAGGGAGGTTTATACTTCTTATGTGCCTCACTTAAATATCTTGATAGTGCGCATAGAGGAGTTTCTACGTTCTATAGTAAAAATAACTTCTGCTCCTACATATAAAACAAGGGTAAAAAGTTTTAATAGTTATTATTTGAAACTTTTAAAATTTCCTCCCAAAAAAGATACATCAGATCTTCCTGTTCTTACCGACATTCTGGGAGTAAGAATAATATGTCCATTTTTACAGGACATAAATGAAGTTGAAAGAATTCTGCTAAAAAATTTTAAGATAATAGAAGTGGAACGTAAGGGGTCTGAAAGAACTTTTAGAGAATTCGGGTATGAATCGGTTCATTTTTTGCTTGACATACCTGAAGAATTTAAGGTAGGTCTTGTCTTACCTAAAAATTTAATTTTTGAGATACAGCTTAGGACTATTCTTCAAGATGCCTGGGCTGAGGTTGAGCACGAGTTGGTATATAAATCGGAGTTTTCTCCCTTTGATCAACCCCTAAAAAGAAAGCTTGCTTCGATAAACGCAAGTTTGAGTTTGGCTGATATTATTTTTCAGGAAATTCGCGATTATCAAAACAAGCTTAATGCCGAGCTTGAAAAAAGGCGCTTTGAATTTTATTCGATGGCTGATGAATATACGGCTCAAGTTTTACCTGAAACCAATATTGTTCAACATGATAATGTTGAGCATGGAGAGGAGTTGAAGCTTGCCGAAACTATAGATGATTTGATATTATCTGCAATTGAAGCTCATAATCAAAACCTTTTCGATAAGGCCGAAAAGATTTATACAAAAATAATTGAGCAAAATCCTAACGATATAGTTTTGTCGGTTGTATATAAACACAGAGGTATGGCCTATTTTGCCCAAGCTAATTATGAAGGCGCCTATGCCGATTTTTTGCAGAGCTGTAAATATAATTCTGCAAATTTTCGTTCGTTTTATTATGTGGGAATAGCTTTAACTCTCTTAAACAGAGATGATGAAGCCATTGAATATTTTACAAAATCGCTTGAAATAAATAAGTTTCAAGCCCATGTTTATTTTAGGCGTGCCTTGTCCTATTTTAAACTGGCCTTATATCCTGAAGCTGCCAGGGACTTGGATTCTGCCTCGGACCTTGGTTTAGCCGAAGAAGATGCAAAAAAATTGCGTATAGCTATTGCAAAAAAAATTGATATGGTGTAATCTAAGCGGCTGTATTATGTCATATACAATAACTATAGTTTTAAATTAATTACGGAGGTACCTTAAATGAAAAATCGATCTGCGATTAAAAGACATAACCAGAGTGAAGTGCGCCGAATGCGAAACCGCTCTGCAAAAAGTGAAGTACGTACAACAGCTAGAAAGTATACTGAGGCTGTTCATGCAGCTAATGCGGAAAATGCCGCAGCCTTACTTCGCGAGCTCTCCAGTCAGCTTGATTCTGCAGCCCGAAAAGGAATTTTAACAAAAAATTCGGCAGCCCGCAAAAAGTCAAGGATGCAGCTTTTGTACAACGCTTCATTTGCAGCAAAATAAGAATGAAGAAAAACCGCAAAACCGATTGGGATTGCGGTATTTTTTTATAGTTTACCAAATTTGCAGTTTAGTTAAGATGAAACAAAAGCGGTCAAAAATAGACATAATAGATTCCGTTTATCGAAACAATCCTCAATACCAGCTTAAGCAGATTAATGCCATAGCTAATCTGTTTTTAGATGAGCTTTCCGTGCTTTTGCAGCAAGGAATTCCTGTGGAGATACGCGGCCTAGGTTCTTTTGATTTTGCCGTTTTGCATGGCCGAAAGAATGCTCGTAATCCTAAGACCGGAGAAGCCGTTTTAACTGCCGATAGGTGTAAGGTAAGATTTAAACCGGGAAAAGAGCTTAAAGAAGCTCTTCACAAAATCGATACTCAAGAGCTTATTGAATCATGAAAAATAAATTTATATTTTTTACTTTAAACCTTTTGCTTGCTGTTTTAGGGGCCGTTCTTTTTGCCTTATCCCATCCTAATTATTTGAATTTAAACGGGTTCCCTTTTTTTGCATATATAGCTCTTATTCCATTTTTTTTATTACTTAAAAGAACTAAGCTAAAGTTTTCATTTTTATGGGGAGCCTTTTCCGGTGCTCTTTCATATTTTATCTTTAATTTTTGGATAATATTTTTTCATCCCCTTGCTATTTATATAATAATTGCAAAGTATTGTATTCTTTATTCCGTTTTGTTTTTTGTCTTAAAAATAATAGACTCGTATTTTTCCCGTTACTCTTTTATTTTTCAAACGATAGCTTGGGTTGCTTTTGAATATTTAAATACCCTGGGTTTTTTAGGTTACTCCTACGGAATAATGGGTTATACGCAATGGAATTTTCCGATATTGATCAGAGTATCTTCAATATTCGGGGTATGGGGCATTTCTTTTTTGCTTGTTTTCTTTTCAGCATGTTCAGCCTCCTTTCTTTTTGAATTTTATAAAGAAAAAGATATAAAGAATGTTTATCAAAGATATAAATTGCCTATGATGATTTGGGTAGGTACTTTTTTTGCATTTATTTTATATGGAGCTTTTACAAAGATAGATCTTTCAGAGGCTCAACGGGCAAGGATTGCTCTTGTGCAGCCTAATAGAGATCCTTGGCTTGGAAATTTGGAAGTTTATAGAAATAATTATGAAGAACTTAAAAACTTATCTGAAAAAGCTCTTAAAAATTTTCCTGATATCGAATTAGTAGTTTGGCCGGAAACGGCTTTTATTCCTATGATAAGATGGCATTATAAATATACCTCAACCTATAATCCTAATTCTCTTTTGGTGCGGGAATTGCTGCATTTTTTGGATAATCAAAAGGTTCCGTTTTTAATAGGAAATGATGACGGTGTTTTGGATGAAAAATTTTCAGATAATAACTTTGATAATCTTGAGGATAAGAGGCTTGACTATAATGCAGCCTTACTCTTTATTCCTAAGAAAAATGTTTCACCGCCTGAACCTCAGACTTATCGAAAAATGCACTTAGTTCCATTTACGGAGCACTTTCCTTACCAAAAACTTTTTCCACGCTTTTACGAATTTTTAAAAGAAAATGATACGCATTTTTGGGAAAAAGGAAAAGAAGCTAATCTTCTTGAATTTAATAATTTTAAAATCGGAACACCGATATGTTTTGAAGATACCTTCGGTTATATTTCAAAAGCTTTTTCAAAAAAAGGTGCTAATATAATCATTAATCTTACAAACGATGCTTGGGCAAATAGTGCTGTAAGTCAGTATCAGCATTTGAGTATGGCAGTTTTTAGGGCTGTCGAAAATCGCCTTCCGGTTTTAAGAGCAACAAGTTCAGGGCAGACAGCCTTTATCGATCAAAATGGAAATATTCAGGAAATGCTTCCTCCCTTTATCAAGGATATTTTGGTTGCAGATGTTACCGTCTTGACAGAAGGGCATAAAACCGTTTACTCTTATCTGGGCGATTTTTTTGGAGTTCTTTGCACAATTGTTTTAATTTTAAATTTGTGCTTTATCATAATTAATAAATTTATAAAAAGATCGGAGGTTAAATGAAACGGAATAATAAATATAAAGAAAAGAATGTTACGGTTTTAGGTAAGGAAACCGTTTTTGATGGGGTGATGAAATTCTCCGAAACCTTACAGATTGAAGGAAAATTTATCGGAGCCATAGATTCTCAAGGTTCCTTGTATATTTCAAAAAATGCAGACTGCAGAGTTCAGTATATTAAGGCTGCTTCGATAGTTGTTGAAGGCGTTATCGTGGGATCCCTATCGGCTGCCGATAAGGTCGATTTAAAGTCCGGATCTTCCGTTAAGGGGGATATTACTGCCGGCCGTCTTAGAATAGCCGATAAGGTTTCTTTTGAAGGTTCTGTGAAAATGATTAAAAATAACAGCTTTCCCGAAAAAAACTTTTTTTCTATAAAGTCCGATCAGCTGAAAGAACAGCTTAGCCGTGAGTGATGCTTTTTTATAGGAATTTGAGTGATTGATTTTGAGCTTATAAAAAAAGTTTTTTTTGTTCTAAGAGAAAGAGGCATTAAGCTTATAACCGCCGAATCTTTGACTGGAGGCTTGATAGCTTCCGAATTCACAAAAATATCGGGGGCTTCAGAAGTGCTTTGGGGCGGTTATATAGTTTATACGCCTCAGGCGAAAATCTCGCTTTTAAATATAGAGCCTGATATAATAGACTCTTTCGGAGTGGTAAGTCCGCAAACCGTAGAAGCTATGGCTTTAGGTGCCGTTAAAAATTTCTTTAATGCTTCCTGTGCTCCTGAACCTGCTGTTTCTATTGCGGTAAGCGGAGTTGCAGGCCCATCAAGCCTTGAAGGAAATCCTCCCGGGACAGTATGTGTTTCTTCCGCTTTTTTTTGTCCGGCACCTTCTGATTTAAAAATTTTAAAAAAAGATGCTTTTGTTTTTAAAACGCATACCTATCGGTTTTCAGGCTCAAGGGATGAGGTAAGGGAACAAACTGTAAATAAGGCTTTTTTGCATGTGTTATCCTTAACGGAAAAAACGGCAGCCCCGATTAGAAACTGCCGTGATTTTAAGTGTTGAACCGAAATTGATATATAATACTGTTTTTCTTAAGACTCCTTGAAGTTTTTTATTCGTAAGGGATAACTTCGGTCCTCCACAAAATCATAAAATGAATAGCTGTGTCCTCGTATTTTGTACCCTTGTACACATCCAATATGGTAATCTTAACATCTTCTTGTTCGGGTAAAAAACTTATGTCCACAGTTTGCGGGTGGGGTGTGTCCTTTACGGTGAACTCTTTTTTCTTGCCGCTTGTAACGCCCTCAACCATTATCTTTTTAATTCTTCCGTTTTCATCGTAGAGTTTAGGATTTGAAGCGGAAATATAACCGTTCATCAGGAGTATGTATTTATCATCACTGCTCTTCCATGTTTTTATAACAAAGGACTCTCCTATACCCCAGCCGGCTACACCTTCTACCCAAGGAGTGTCTTCTCTCATGTCGCATAGATTTTCTATCTTGTATTCTCGTTTTCCTTCTTTTGATTTTTCGACAAGATGAGAACTTACATTTTCATAGTAAAAATAAGGTGTTTCTCCTGTTCCGCCTGTAGGAAATCTTGTAAAAAAGCCTGAAGCTTTTTTACCCTTGCTTGCGGGCAATATACCGAGGCCTATAACGGCATCCTCGTTTTCTCCCCAAGCTTTTTTTGCCAAGCCCGTTAAAAGCATAAATTTATTGCCTAAATATTCTTTTGATTTTGGATCAAGGTTTGCATATAGGTCATCAGGCATATCGGCATCCAATTCAAATAAGGGAAAGCGGCCTATGTACTTTTTTTTGTAAGTATAGACCTTTTTTACCTCTTGTTCTTTTGCATTATACCAGCTTATTTCGATCTTGTTTCCTTTTTGGAATTTAATAAAATAAGCAACGGGAGGTCCGTCTGTATATCCGAAGCCTGCCAAATCAAAGTTTTGTCCTACGGCAAAACTACCCATAATTAAAAAAAGACATAAAAATAAGCTTTTTTTTAATAAATCGATCTTAGTTTTTAAAAGCATTTTTTTCTCTCCTTACTGGTCTGCTCGTGCATATATAAGTCCTATAACTTCACTATTTTTCTTATCGGGAAGCCAAATTTCAAGTTGTGTATTGCCGATATTTTTAGTAAAAAATTTGACTGTTATATAAATACTATTATCTGAATCCTTAACGGTAAAGTCCAATTTCTTTTTTTCAAGTTTTTTGATAATTTGTGAGTATGTATTACCTCTTTCGATAATAAAGCCCTTTACATCAGCCCTATGAACAATCTCGAAATTAATACCTATATATTCAAAAATACCGTCATTAGTGAGACTAATTATAAATCCATCATCCTCATATACAACATCGTATCTTCCCGGCTTATGTCTATAAAAGGTCGGCTTACCGATTTTCTTTTCAATATCTTCTTTGGTATGTGTTTTATAAAATTCAAACTTTTTTCCACGCAAAATGATGGGGCCGTCATTAATTTTAACTTCACTAACATCATTGGCATATATTTGTACTAAAAAAATACAAAACAAAACACAAATAAAAATATTCTTTTTTCTCTTTAAAATCATTTTTCCTCTCCTTATAATCAATTGCTGTGTTACTTATTGGCAATATCCATATATAGTATTGCAACAAGCAGGACATTTTGCTTTTCATATCGGGAACACACAATCGTTGTGTTTACTTTTCCGAATTTTTTGCTCACAAACTCCATATCGATGACATGATTATTACCTTCTTGTTCATAAAGATTATATGTGATATTGAGATCCTTTATTTTTTTTCGAATACTTTGATATGTATCATCCTTTGTGATTTCTAAACCATATATTTTAACAGGCTTCATATCTTCTTTCATGAAAAAAAAGCTAAATCCACAAAAATAATTTTTATTGTCAAATAAAAATGCCACTCCTTCATCTTTATAAAAAATCTCAATAAAGTTTTCCTTATTCGAACTGCCGTCAGCTTTACCTATCTTTTTTTGTAATTCTTGTGGTGTATATTTTTCAGTTGGAATTAACTTTTTATTTCTAAAGATAAATGGATCATCGTTAATTATGAATTCCGCTTTTTCTGCAGCATTAAGAGTTGCTGCAAAACTTCCCATAATTAAAAAAAGACATAAAAATAAGTTTTTTTTAAATAAATCGATCTTAGTTTTTAAAAGCATTTTTTTTTCTCTCCTTATAAAAGTTTTTAAGTAATTTTTTAGCCCGGACAGGTTTTAAAAACTATTTAATCCATATACCATAGGCTTACATCTGTTACTTCTTGTTTATCTGAATCTGAACAGTTAATTATTAATTTAATATTTCCGAATTTACTTTTTATTGTAATTTCAAATTTAAGCCTTCTATAGTTTGTTTTATAAATAATATTGAAATTTTTTTTAAGTTCTATTAGCTTTTTGACTATGCTTGAATGATTATCATTTTTTGATATGAGTAATCCATAAATGTTTAAGCCTTTTAATTTTTCAGGATGGTTAAAAGCTAATCCATCAAATGAATTCTCTTGATTAAAATTAAAGATAATCTTCTCTTCATAAGAGCGGCACCAACCTCCGGGATTATCTTCATGCCAATCAGGTTTTCCCAGTTTTTTTTCAATTTCTTCTCTGGTATATTTTTTCCAAGGAATAAGGCTTACCCCCTTATAGATAAATGGCTCATCGTTAATTACGAATTCCGCTTTTTCTGCAGCATTAAGAGTTGCTGCAAAACTTCCCATAATTAAAAAAAGACATAAAAATAAGCTTTTTTTTACTAAATCGATTTTTCTTTTTAAAAACATTTTCTTTCTCTCCTTATAAAAGTTTTTAAGTAATTTTTTAGCTCGGACAGGTCTTTAAGACCTGTCCGATGAATATTTTATTTACAAATATTCTATTTCTTTATTTCAAAATAAAGACCTCCTAAATTTGATGTAAAGTCTGCTGTACTCCTAGCTCCTCGTACATCTTTCCATGATTCTCCATGACGTCCCATATACGGTTCAATAAATCCTCCGTTTACGTACCCAATACCATGTTCACCGTCTTCTGGCAATTTATCATTCCCCCAAAAAGCTCTTTGCGGGAATCTTATCATAGCCGGATTATCTCCAACTAAAGCTTTTAATTCTTTTTCGCTGAGACCAGCCGGTATCTCGTAATAAACGGCATCTAGTCCAAAGACTTCTTTGATAACATCAGTATGCAGTTTACATTTTTTACTGGAAACAGCTTTATTTGTAATTTTTTCTACATCTTCTTTTGTAAGGTCGTCTTTATAAGTATATCCCGACAATCTGACTGCACCTATGGTTGAATTGTATTTACAAGTATTAGGATATATAACTTTTCCATTTTTATCCTTTTGCATCGGTAAATCATCCTGTACTTCCTTATAGCTAGCATCAAAGCTCAGCTTTTTATTTGTCAACTTATCATCATAGTAAGCAGCCAACATGTCATTTTTGCATCCTGTCTTAGCATTTACAGTTTGTTCTATTGGATTTGTCAGGTTAGCTAATATACTCCTCGCTCTTTCAGCCGGTGAAACAGGTTTAGGACTTACATCTGCTGCTTGTGTTGTTTGCGTGGTATTGATGTTTGCTGCAGGCGGGGTGGTTGTTTGTCCTCCGTTTCCTACGCTTCCGTTTCCAATATCTCCATCATCATCGGTAGGAAGATTTGTGTTTCCTCCTGTTTCATCATCACCGTTGTCAGGTGTACCTCCTGAGGAACCATTACCTCCGTCATCATTTACCGGATTACCTGGGTCCGATGGGGTATCTTCTGTAGGATCTTTAGAATCTCCGCCTCCGTCACCATCATTTCCGGTATTGGGCGGATTTCCCGGGTTTCCTGTACCCGGTGCCGGCTTTGGATTAGTTGGGCTCGGTGAGGGTGCATGATGATGATTCCCGTCATCATCAATGATATAATCAGGTTCCGGTGATGGGTTACATACATCAATACCTCTTGTGTTTATAGTGGTGTCACCTCCAACTACATTCATCAGATCATCCATTTCTAATAAGTGATATAAATTTTTTCCGTTTTCCATAAAATTCTCCTTGTAAAAAATATTTTTTCCATGCATAGAAAATATGGAAGCTTTTGGAAATCACTTAGTTTTCCTCCTGCCTCCATTATATTATAGCTTTTAGTTAAAAACAATAGTACTTTTAACAAAAATAAATTTAATTTTCTTAAAAAATTCTGAATTTGTATTTTAATATAATTTTAACCGGTCAATGGGGGTAAGTTGACAAAGTTATTGATTAAGTTATTGATTATATGTTAAAATCCGGTAATATGAGAGCCTTTTTTGTTACAATTTTTATTGTTTTAAGTTTTGCATTATTTTCCGAAGCCGATGTTAAAAATATGCATGAGTTTTCTTATGGAATAGAAGCCGATTTATCGAGAAAGGGTAGGCTGGAAGCTTTTTCTTATGTTATGAATTACGGTTTTTTCATTCCCAAACTCTCATCAGGGCTTGGAGTAAAAACCGGATCTGATTCTATTAGCGGAACTTTATACGGAAAATATTCACCTCTTAAGCTTAAATATTTTTCTCTTGGTGTTCATGCTATATATAATTTAAACCTTTTTACCGGATACTGCATTGAAAATAATTTTTTGCTTGGAGCTAATCTATCTGCCGGAAAATTGGATAAAGTTTTATTTTCTTTCGATATATCATATTTATTAAAGCTTACAGATTTTTATAAGCTGCCTATTATACCATTAATAAAGGATAATACCTTAGCCTTATCATTAAAATTAGAAAGCCTAATTAAAGATAAATTTTTACTGAGATTTAAGATAGCTTCATATAGTATGCATAATTATCCTTTGTTTTTTACTCCTATTTTCAGTCTTGAAACGGCCTGGATTTTATCGTCTGAGATTAGGCTGAATAATTTCTTTTCCGTAAAATATTCTGATATGTTTACGCTTACATCTTATCATTCAAATATGATGATGGGGATTTCGCTTGTTTTTAAAATTCTACCTAGGAAGGCATAAAATGATAAAAAAAAGAAAGCTGCTTGTTTATATAATTTTTGTATGTCTCGTTCTTATTTCTTGCGGACATGGTTTAAGTGAGTTTTTGTACAGACCTAATAGTGTTTCAGACAGAAGTACAAAGATAGTAGATTTGGCCGCCCCCCATACATTGCCTGCTTCAAAAAAATTTACATGTGTAATATTTACAGATATTCACTTTGGTGCCGATAGAAGACGCTATGATAAAGAATTTATTGACTGGTTGAAAAATAAAAAAGCTTCAAATGAATTTCCTTCTTTTATTATTTCAATGGGAGATATTGTTGAGCATGGAAAAGAAGAAGAGTATAAACAATATGTTTCTTTTGTAGCAGATATAAAAAAAATACAGGATGTTCCCGTATATACAGCCCTCGGAAATCATGACCTTCATAATTCAGGATGGCTGCATTGGAAAAAATATATTTATCCCCATGTACCTTATTACCGCTTTAAAACTAACAAATTTTCATGGTATGTTATTGATGCAGGGGATGGAATGTTGGGAGAGCCTCAGCTAAGAAATATGGTAGAAGAAATGAAAGCTGATCCGAATCCTAAATTCGTATTTTCTCATTATGCAATTTATGGAGGAGGTATTCCATATTTTGTTATGTTAAATACAAAAGAACGGGCAGTTTTGATTGATACCTTCTCAAGAAATAATGTAAAAGTCTTTTTTGCCGGCCACTATCATCCGGGAATGCTTATTTATAGTTATGGCACATTTTCGGAGTTAGTTGTAAGAAGTATTTTAAAATCTCCATCATGGGTTGAACTTTCCATAGATGAAACTAATTCTTCCTTTTCCGTTAAAGAATATAAGTAAGTGAAACACATATAATACGCTCTCTTGACACTATTTATTATATTAGATACTATCTTCACATAGTAGGAGTCTTAATATGAGATTGGTTTTGGTAAGGCATGGTGAAAGTGAATGGAATAAGCTTAATTTATTTACCGGCTGGACGGATGTCGATTTAAGCGAAAAGGGTGTAGAAGAAGCAAAAGAAGGCGGAACCTATTTAAAAAAAGAAGGTTTTGACTTCGATATTTGCTATACATCCTATCTAAAACGAGCAATTCATACCCTCAATTATATTTTAAGCCAGATGGATAGAGAATGGCTTCCTGTCATAAAAACTTGGAAACTTAATGAAAGGCATTACGGGGGCTTGCAGGGCCTAAACAAGGCGGAAACAGCCGAAAAATACGGAGAAGATCAGGTAAAAATTTGGCGCCGTTCCTTTGATATTGCTCCTCCCGTTTTGGAAGAAGGAGATAAGCGCTGCCCCTATTTGCAGGAACAGTACAGGGGTATTGAAAAATCAGAGCTCCCCTTAACCGAAAGCTTAAAAGATACCATAGCCAGAGCCGTTCCTTTTTTTGAAAAGACTATAAAACCTCAAATGCTAGAAGGAAAAAGGATTCTTATCACAGCCCACGGTAATTCCCTCAGGGCCTTGGTTAAATATTTTGAAAATTTAAGCGATGAAGAAATAATCTCGGTAAATATTCCGACAGGCGTTCCTTTGGTTTACGAATTCGATAAGAATTTTAAGGTTCTTAGTAAACGCTACCTTGGAGATCAAGAGAAAATCAATGCTAAAATAAATGCAGTTGCAAATCAAGGAAAAAAGAAATAAGGTAATAGCATAAAATGAAGCGAATTTTAGTAGGATGTATAAATCATGAGTCGAATAGCTTTAACCCCATTATTACGGGGATTGAAGACTTTGTTATTTTTAGAGGAGAAGATGTTTTAACCGAAGGCTTAAAGCCCTATTATTCTTCTACGGGAATTATTGAGACCATTCAAAAATGGGGCTGGGAGGTAGTACCTGCCGTAGTTGCAAGGGCTGTGCCGAACGGCTTGGTTGATTATAATCTATACACCGAACTTAAAAAAGATTTTTTAGCTTATATAGATAAGGCTCTTTTGGATGCCCCGATTGACGGCATCTGTCTAGGTCTTCACGGTTCCTTAAAGGTTCAAAACATAGGGCCTGCAGAAGGCGACCTTTTAAAGGCTATCCGTGAAAAACTTCCCCGTATTCCTTTAACGACAGCCCTCGACATGCATGCTACGGTAACCGACGAGATGATTAGGTATTGTGACGGCATTGTAGGCTATAAAACCGCCCCCCATATTGACTGTTATGAAACGGGAGTTCATGCAGCGGAGCTTTTAAAAAAGGCTTTGGACGCTTCAAATAAGCTTTGTATAGGAAGGGTAAAAATCCCAATGCTGGTAGCAGGCGAAAAAAGCGAAACCGCTGCAGAGCCTATGAAAAGCTTAATAGCTTCATGCGTTGAGGCTGAAAAAGAAGAAGGCTTACTTGCAGCATCAGTTCTTTTGGGCTTCCCATGGGCAGACAGCAAGGATAACGGCGTAACCATAGTAACAACGGCCTTAAACGATCAAGGCCTTGCAGATAGGGCTGCCTTAAAAATAGCTAAAGAATTTTGGGCCGAGCGTCATAATTTTAAATTTAAGGTAGAACATTATGATTCTTTTACTTCAATAAAAACCGCTATAGAATCGGTAATGCAAAATAAAGAAGGTCCTGTCTTTGTCTCGGATTCGGGCGATAATCCTACAGCCGGTTCTACCGGAGATTCTACCGAGTGCTTTGAGGCTCTTTTAAAACAAAAAGAAGCTTTAAAGGATCTTCCCACCAAGGTGCTCTATTCGGGATTTTTCGATAAGGTTGCCGTTGAAAAATGCTTTGAGGCAGGGGAGGGTGCTTCCCTGGAAATAACTATAGGCGGAACATGGGATAAAATTAACGGCAAAAAAATTCCTTGCGCTGTAAGGGTCTTAAAACTTGTAGAAAACTATGGCGTTTATAATTCCCGTTTAGCCCTTGTCGAAATGGGAGAGACAATAATAGTTTTAACCTCAAATCACATAGGCTTCGGGGATGAAGAGCTTTTGCCTGCCCTAGATGTAAATGCAGAGGATTATTGTATAGTTATCGTAAAGCTGGGCTATTTGGAACCCTGTTTTCAAAAAATAGCAAAGAGGGCAATATTGGCGGAATCTAAGGGCTGTTCAAACGAGGTTTTGGAAACATTGGATTATCCTCAAACTCCGCGCCCCATATATCCATTGGATAAGGATATGGATATAAAATTATAATTTAAAATCGGTTGGTGTTATGAATAGAGAGAGTGTGCTGCGATTCGGAATAGATGTCGGCTCGACTACAGTAAAGGTAGTTGTTTTGGAAACTGACGGGACGGTTTTGTTCAGTAAATATCAAAGACACAGAGCCGATATAAGAACGACTATTATATCCGTGTGCGAGCTTGCCGTTGAAGCCGTCGAAAAAAAATACGGCGAAGATGTGGAGCTATCCCTCATCGTAACCGGATCCGGAGGCCTTGCCGTATCGCACTGGCTTAAAATTCCCTTTATTCAAGAAGTCGTAGCATCTACTGCGGCTGTTCGTAAGATAATTCCTCAAACCGATGTTATTATAGAACTCGGCGGCGAAGATGCAAAGATTACCTATTTTGAGCACGCCAATATCGAACAAAGAATGAACGGTACCTGTGCAGGCGGTACGGGTTCCTTTATAGACCAGATGGCTGCCCTCTTGGAAACCGATGCTCTTGGTTTAAACGAGCTTGCAAAAAAAGCTCAGACCATCTATCCGATAGCCGCCCGCTGCGGGGTCTTTGCCAAAACCGATGTTCAGCCCCTTATAAACGAGGGTGCAAAAAGAGAGGACATAGCAGCAAGTATCTTTCAAGCTGTTGTAAGCCAGACTATTTCGGGTCTTGCCTGCGGTAAACCTATCCGCGGAAAGGTCGCTTTTTTAGGAGGCCCCTTACACTTTTTAGATCAGCTAAGGCACAGGTTTATCGAAACCTTAAAACTTAAAGATGACGAAATTATTACGCCTGAAAATTCCGAGCTCTTTGTAGCCATGGGAGCTGCCTTAAGTGCTGCAGGAAGCTCTAATATACCTAAGGCTTCAAGCTCTCCCTTTCAGCCGCAGGTTCCATTGGATCTAAAAAAAGCTCAATTTAAAACCTCCTTAAAAAAAGAAGAAAACAAAGCGCCTCTTATTTTTGAAGAAGAGCCTACAGCTAAACCTCATTTTATAAAACTTTCTCAATTTAAAAAAGATATTTATAAGATAGCTTCTTCAGAGATGACTGAGGTTCAGCGCCTGCCTCCTCTTTTTAAAAATGAAGAAGAACTTGAAAGTTTTAGAATAAGACACGCAAAGGAAATGGCTCCCTCAGCCGATATTTCCGGTGCTTCGGGACCTGTATTTTTAGGGCTTGATGCAGGCTCAACTACAACCAAGGCCGTTTTAATCGATGGGGACGGAAAAATCCTATGGCGTTTTTATGATGTAAATGCGGGAAACCCCGTCGAACTTGCTGTAAGGGTTTTAAAAGACCTCTATAAGATACTTCCTCCAAAGGCCTTTATAGCCCGATCTGTTTCTACAGGATATGGAGAAAGCCTTTTTCAGGCAGCTTTAGGTGTGGATGCCGGAGAAGTTGAAACAATCGCACACTACCGTGCCGCAGAATTCTTTTTGCCCGGAGTGGATTTCCTTTTGGATATAGGCGGACAGGATATGAAATGCCTCCGCATGAAAAACGGAGCGATAAGTTCTATTCAGCTAAATGAGGCCTGTTCCTCTGGCTGCGGAAGCTTTTTAGATAATTTTGCCCGCTCCCTCGGAATGAACATAAGCGAGTTTGCAACCAAAGCCCTTCTTGCAGAAAAACCGGTAGACCTAGGTACAAGGTGTACTGTCTTTATGAACAGCCGTGTTAAGCAGGCTCAAAAAGAAGGAGCTTCCGTAGGAGATATTTCTTCGGGTCTTTCTTATTCCGTTATAAAAAATGCCCTCTTTAAGGTTATTAAATTGCGCGATGCATCCGAGGTAGGAAGTAAGGTAATAGTGCAGGGCGGAACATTTAATAATGATGCGGTTTTGCGTGCCTTTGAGCTTGTTTCGGGAAGGCAGGCTGTCCGCCCCGATGTTGCAGGGCTTATGGGGGCTTATGGAGCCGCCTTAATTGCAAAAGACCAATGGCATGACCTTCAAGAAGAAAATCTTTCCGAAGGAAAAATAAGATCAAATATTGCCGATATGGAAGGCTTGGAAAATTTTAAGGTAAAGCTTGACTTATTACGCTGTCCCAAATGCCCCAACAACTGTCTTTTGACTGTAAATACCTTCGACATATCCGGAGTAAAACGCCGTTTTATCACGGGAAACAGGTGTGAAAGGGGTGCCGAGCTTGATAAGAACAGTGGCCTTGAAGAATGTTCATCTCAAGTTTCCGCTAAGGATCACGAAACAGTAAACAAAAAAGATATACCCAACCTCTTTGACTGGAAGTATAAGAGGCTTTTTAAATATAAGCCCATTCCTAAAAATGATGCACCCAGAGGCGAGATTGGAATTCCAAGGGTTTTAAACATGTACGAAAACTATCCGTTCTGGTTTACCTTTTTTACGGAACTTGGTTTTTCGGTTAGAATTTCTCCTCGCTCTACACGGGGAACTTATGAGATGGGGCTCGAATCTATTCCTTCCGAATCGGTTTGTTATCCTGCGAAGATTGCCCACGGGCATATCGAAGCTCTCTTAAAATTAGGAGTAAAAAATATCTTCTACCCCTGTATTCCATACGAAAAAAAAGAAGATGAGGGGGCCGGAAATCATTATAACTGTCCCATTGTTACAAGTTATCCTGAAGTCTTAAAAAACAATATTGATGTTCTCAGGCAGGACGCGAATATAATTTATCTAAATCCATTTTTACCATATTACGATAAACACCGTTTAATTGACCGTCTTTATGAAGAATTGGGTACAAAGTTTTCGATAAGTTTTGAAGAGATAAGGGATGCCGTCAATTCCGCTTGGGAAGAGGAAAATAATTTTAAAAAAGAAACGGAAGAAAAAGGCGAAGAAGTATTGCGTTTAATGAAGGAAAAAAATCTAAAAGGTATTGTGCTTGCAGGACGCCCCTATCATCTTGACCCTGAAATAAACCACGGCATCCCTGAGATGCTCAACGGTTTAGGTCTTGCAGTTTTGACGGAAGATTCCGTAGCTCACTTGGGAAAAATAGAACGACCCTTACGTGTTGTGGATCAATGGAGCTATCACAACCGCTTATACAGGGCGGGGAATTTTGCCTCAACTCAAGATGATTTGGAATTTATACAGCTTACCAGTTTCGGCTGCGGCTTGGATGCGGTAACAGCCGATCAAGTGCAGGAAATAATAGAATCCAAGGGAAAAATGTACACCCTTATAAAAATAGATGAGGGCTCTAATCTGGGTGCTGTAAGGATAAGGGTAAGAAGCCTATTGGCTGCCGTAAAGGAAAGGAAAAGAAGCAGGCTTATTTTAAGCAAAAAATCGGCAGCCTATGAGCGCATAGTTTTTTCAAAAGAGATGGAAAAACGGTACACCATTCTGGCACCTCAAATGTCTCCCATTCATTTTGACCTTATAGGGGCAGCTATTTCTCATTCCGGTTATAACCTTGAGATCCTTACCGATATAGATCAAACTGCCGTTGAATACGGCTTAAAGTATATAAACAATGATGCTTGCTATCCTGCAATCATAGTTGCAGGTCAGATGATAGCTGCTTTAAAATCGGGCCGTTATGATTTACGCACCACAGCTCTGGCTATTACCCAAACAGGGGGAGGCTGCCGAGCCACAAACTACATAGGCTTTATAAGGCGTGCCCTCATAGATGCAGGCTTGGGCTTTGTTCCGGTAATAGGTATAAGTGCCCAGTCCATCGAAAAAAATCCCGGCTTTAAATTAAAGCTCCCTGTTTTACACAGGGTCGCTCAAGCTATGTGTCTCGGCGACCTTTTAATGAGGGTGCTTTATCGTACACGTCCCTACGAAAAAGTTCCCGGTTCTGCAAACGAAATATATAAAAAATATGCCGTCCTTATCAAGGATGCTATAAAAAAAATGTCTCCAAAAAAATATAAGGAGATTATAAACGGCATTGTACGCGAGTTCGATAATCTACCCTTAAAAAATATTAGAAAACCGCGTGTAGGTGTAGTAGGAGAAATATTGGTTAAATTCCATCCTGCCGCAAATAACGATATTTTCAGTACCATTGAAAGGGAAGGGGCGGAATGCGTTGTTCCCGATCTTTTAGATTTTTTCCTTTATTCTTCTATTTCGGGTATCTATCAAAATACCTATCTCGATTACTCGTTTAAAAAACGCCTCTTTGCAAAGCTTGGTATCTGGGTAATGGAAAGATACAGAAGGCCCATAAAAAAAGCTTTAAATAAGAGTAAGCGTTTTACTTCTCCTGAGAGTATATACAGATTGGCCGATTCGGTTGACGGAATTTTACAGCTTGGAAATGTTACCGGGGAGGGCTGGTTTTTAACTGCCGAAATGATAGAGCTCATTCATTCGGGCGTTTCAAATATTGCCTGTGTTCAGCCCTTTGCCTGCCTTCCAAATCACGTAACCGGAAAAGGTATGATAAAGGAATTGCGCCGCCGTTACCCCGAGGCAAATATTTCGGCTATCGACTTTGACCCCGGCGCCAGCGAAGTAAACCAGCTCAACCGTTTAAAACTCCTTCTCGCCAACGCAAAACCCGGCCTTCACCCGGATGAAACGAAGTGAGTAAGTGTGAAATGTCTCTTACAATTTATAAAGTGTGAAATACCTTGCTCCTTATGCTTGATAAAATAAGATAAATTGAGTATTATTATATTAGTTATTGATAAGGAGGTGTGATAAACAGTTCGGCACAAATGGTGCCTCTCTGTTTATCTGCCGAGTTTGCCTTTCGGCAAACGTCGCATTATTGTATGCAGTTTGTAAACAAACTGCGTGAAAAAACTTTTTTCGCAAATTGCTATTTGCTGCAAAAAGTTTTTATTGGAGAAACAAAATGAAAAAATTAAGTTTTACCGTAGCAGCAGCTGCGGTTGTTGTTGGGATGGTTTTGCTTTGTACTGCTTGTCAATTTGACGGACAAAAAATTGTTGACCAATTTCTTTTAGGTTCTTACGGAACATACTCATGGAATTCGGACAATACGAAGCTGACAATCAAGAGCAACGAAAATAATTTTCAAAAGCACTTTGCAGGATTAGGCAAAAACAGTGTTACTCTTAAAAAAGAAACTGTAGGGGCCGCCAAATATCTTACAAGCCCAGAATACTATCTTGACGCAAAAAGTATGGACGGTGATGTTTGGCAGGGGATTTTTTATTTAAACGGATATGGCTTTCGCACAATTAAAATTACGCTTAAAAGCGGCGGCCGTTGTGAGATTCAGCCCGGATTATCGGTTGAAGAAGGTATTAAATTTCCTGAAGATTTAACGATTACAGGATCCCTTGAATCAAATGCTGGAAAAATATTGCCGAAAGCTCCTTCTACTACCGGTATGCCTACATATACCAAGCAATTTTTTGCCGCTGTAAAATCCGATTCGTTAAAAACAAAATGGGTGGACGATAATGAAGTTGAAACTTTCACATATTACAGGAAGGATCAGGAAAATATGATGGTTACGGAAACCTGGAAGGGTTCACCGCAGTTATTCGTAAAAGGCACTGATGCCGGAGTGTATTACAAGAGAATTTTAAAATATGACAACACAAACACCTTTGTTTCCGGTACCTTTGAAATCTTTATCCCGAAAGGTACAGCTCTGCCCGCAGTTTTTCCTTAATGGTTGTTTAATCTATATTGAAAGGGAAGGGGATACCCCTTCCCTCCGCACGAATAAAATTTAATTCTTTTTAAAATTTTTGCTATTAACTTCAAATATTCTCTACAATAATTATGAAAGGGGAAAAAATTTTCTCTTTTAAATAATTGCTATGAGAGGTAAAAATGAAGAAGCTATTTAAAATCACCCTCCGCAACGACTACGCTTTTAAAAGAGTCTTCGGAGTAGAAGAAAATAAAGATGTTCTTCAGGATTTGTTGAAATGTATCTTAGACATTCAACCTGAAGACATCGCAGGTTTGGAGCTTTTGGATAAGGAGCTCCATAAAGATTTGATAAGCGATAAAACCGGTGTCTTAGATGTAAAATTACGCCTAAAAAACAATACAATTATCGACATCGAAATTCAAAACAGATGGAACAGCGAGTTTGTTCAAAGAACCATCTTTTACTGGGCTAAAATGTATACGGAAAACTTAAAAACAAGCGAAGTGTATACAAAACTGCCGAAATGTATTACAATAAACATAGTGGGCGAAGGTTTTGATTTGAACAATCTTATTCACAGTGAGTATAATGTGATAGAAAAGCACATAAACGACAGGCTTTCCGATGAGCTTGAAATCCACTTTTTAAACTTAGCCAAAGTTAAAGAACAACAAGAAAGCTTTGAACAGGACGAAAAGAAAAAGAAACTTTACAACTGGCTGAAATTTATTAAAACTGATAATCCGGAGGTAAGAAAAATGTTAGCAGAAAGTTCAGAAATGATGGCAAAGGCAAATGAAACAATAGAAGTAATGGAAATGAGCCCAAAAGAAAAGTGGCTATATGAAAATCGCATGAAATATGAACACGATAAGGCTTCTTGGAAACATGTAGGTTATCAAGAAGGTATTGAACAAGGTTTTGCCGATGGCTCTTACCAAACAAAACTTGAAACGGCAAAGCTTATGAAACAAGCAAATTGTGAAATCGATTTTATTATGAAAATGACAAGTCTCAGTAAAGATGAAATTGAAAGGATCTAGATTAAGGGAGGGCTGCAGCCTGCCTAGGCTCCAAGACTAACCACATTCAGAATAGGTTCAGCTTGAAAACATTTAGGTAAACACTGATTATCTAGACTCTTGGTATTTGTATTTTCCATAATTCGATATTTTCCCCTTCTTGACACTAAACTTTTTATTTTAGTATAATCCATAGTTATCATGGTAAGTGCTATCAAAAGGATAGCGTGCTATCTTTTGATAGCAATAAGGAGTTTGCGTTGACAAGAGATTTAGGAGTATTAAAAGGAATTTATCTTGCTCCTTACATGCAGGTTGCTACCGCCTTAATCGGAAAGGCTCGTCATGCAGGAGGCAATATGTTCCGGCATCAGGTAGATACTATGGCTATTCTTATAGACTATGGATACATCGACAGTGTTCTTTTAAAGGCTTCTTTAATCCATGATGTTATAGAAGATATCGAAGATTTTAATGTAAACGAAATTTTAAGTATTGATTCCGAATCGGGACAGGTTTATGAACTTGTTTTGGAAGTTACAAAGAAAAAAGGTCAAGAAAAAACCGAGTACCTAAAAAATATAATAAAAAACGGATCAGAAAAGGCTAAAATTTTAAAATGTGCCGACAGAATAAGCAATATGATAAGTTTAGGCTTCGTAACGGATTCCGAATTTATTGAACGCTATTGCAATGAAACCGAACTCTATATTTTTCCTATAGCTTTGGAAGTTAATTTTGAAATGTACAAGGAGCTTATGGCCTTGGTGGTTTCCCGCAGGCAATATTTGGTTGAGTGCGGTTATCTTGAAGAAAGAGTAAAGAAAATGCGCAAGGCAAGATAAAGGGGGGTGGAGAATTTATGATTGAAATTTCAAATGTTTCAAAGGCCTACGGCTCTTCTAAAACAAAAGCTGTAGACTGTATTTCGGTAAACGTAAAAAACGGCGAAATCTTCGGTTTTTTGGGGCCGAACGGAGCCGGAAAAACAACTACAATTAAAATGATAACCGGAGTCCTTAATCCGGATTCAGGATCGATAATCGTTGACGGTGTAAATATAGCTGAAGATCCTATGGAAGCAAAGCGCAGGATAGGCTATGTTACCGATAACCCCGAGCTTTTTTCTCAGTTAAAAGCTGCAGAATACTTAAATTTTATAGGGGACGTTTATGGGGTATCTGCCGATGTAAGACAAGAAAGAATAGAAAAATACACTAAACTTTTCGGAATAAATGATGCTTTAAACGGGAGCATAGGAAGTTTTTCTCACGGAATGAAGCAAAAACTTTTGGTTACCGGAAGCCTCTTATCAGACCCTCCTGTTTGGATTTTGGATGAGCCCATGGTCGGCTTGGATCCTAAATCAGCATTTTCCTTAAAAGAAATTATGAGAGAAAGAGCCGATGCAGGAAAGGTCGTTTTCTTTTCTACCCATGTTATGGAGGTCGCCGAAAAACTTTGTGACAGGCTCGCAATTATAAATGCCGGTAAAATTATGTTTGAAGGTTCTTTACAGGAATTACGTGAAAAAAGAGGAGAAAATGCTTCTCTTGAAAAGCTCTTTTTGGAACTTGTTGACGATAAACCTTCTTTTAATTTGGGAAACGGTGAAGCTTAAAGAGAGTTAAAAATTATGAAAGTTTTTTTTAGATTGGTTAAAATTTATTTGGCTTCTGTTTTTAACTTTAAAAATTTTAAGGCTCAAATTCAAAAAAGAAAAAAGAAGGGTGATCAAACCGTAACAAAAAATTCCAAGGCTAAGATGTTGGGAATGGTAATCCTCTTTTTATTTGTTTTTGCGGAATTTTTATTTATTTTCGGTTTTTTGATTTTCGGTCTATACGGAACGGCAAAGGCCGTAAACAATATAAGCATTCTTTTTGAAGTAACGGCACTTCTGATCTCTTTTATTAGTCTTTTATTCGGGTCCATGCTTACTATTTCTACCTACTACATAGGCGAAATTGAAGAACAGTTTTTGTCTATGCCCATTAAGCCGCGTACCTTGTTTGCATCAAAGTTTTTTGCAAACAGCCTTAATTCGATTATTACCTCTTTTGCTTTTTTTGCAGTTTTAATGGGAATTTACGGGTATATGGAATCTCCGCCCTTTATGTTTTATATATCGGCTGTCATCTGTGCTCTTGTAATTCCTCTGCCTATGATTTCCGTATGTTATTTTTTTAATATCCTTATTATGCGTTTTACTCGAGTTTTTAAAAATAAAAACGTTATAATGGCCTTAAACGGAATTTTAGGTATGGCTCTTGCCTTAGGTTTTAATTATATAATTCAATCGTCTTCGGGTTCCGATCCTGAAGCTCTTTATAAAATGGTTGAATCCAAAGCTGCCGCCTTTCAAAATTTCGGGTCATTCTACCCGCCGGTAAAACTTGTAGGTTATATTTTAAGTGAACCTTCTTCTGTTTTAAGCTTTTTATATATCCTATTGTTGATTGCTTTTTGTGCAGCTCTTCCGGCCTTGGTTATAGGATTTATGTCAAAACTTTATACGGAAAGCTTAATAGGCTTTAACGAAAAAAGTATAAAAAAACTGGAAGCAAAGCAGGTTTCAAGTTTTTTACATAAAAACATAAAAAAATCATCTCCCTTTATTGCTTATGTAAAAAGGGAATTTAGAATGATGAACCGTACTCCCGTTTATCTTTTAAACGGCCCTTTTTCCATTATCTTTATGCCTATCTTGTTGATTGTTATAAGTATTGCAAAGGGATTAAACTTAAATAATATTCCTCCCAATATAATCGATTTTATGCAGGGAAATGCAGGCTTTGTAATTACAGGCCTTGCAGCAGGCTTTTTAGGTTCAATGACCAACATCGCAGATACGGCTCTTTCAAGAGATGCAAAATTTATTCCTTTTATAAAGAGTTTACCGGTTAATATTGCGGTTTATATGTATGCCAAATTAGCCCATGCTATGATTTTTGCTCTTTTTGCCATAGTAATAGGCGTGGGGTTTGCAGGCTTTGTATTTAAATTCGGCCTTCTTCATATAGTTTTATCGTCTCTGGTAGCTCTTTGCTTTTCGGCCCTTGTAAACCTTGTTTCTTTATTTTTGGATACTGCCCATCCTAAACTTCATTGGGATAATCCTGTTGCGGCTATGAAGCAAAATACAAATGTGCTTTTTATTATGTTTTTTAATATGATTATATTGGCTCTCTCTGCTGTTGTAGTATTTTTCACTATGAATTCCTATTTTTGGCTTATCTTAATCTATTTTTGCGGTATACCTGCAGCCGTCTTTGCGATTTTGATTAAGCCCTATGGAATATATGCAGAAAATAAAATTGCAAGTATTGAATTGTAATTACCTGCTAGACTAAAACGCGTTTTTTTTGTAATCTTTTAAAATATTATGGAAAGACTTAAATTATATTTTTCTTATTTTAAGAACAAGATTCTAAAAAAGTATGAGAGTAAAAAAGCTCAGTCGGTAATAGACACGGAAGAAATAAAAGAAGAAATATGGGAAGCCGATTTTTCTAAAAAGGAAAAAGCTCGTTTTATTGAAGAAACGGGAGACGGGTATCAATCCTTGTTTGAAGAAAACCTTGACGGTAAGCATTCCTATTCTTTGGAGCTAAAGCGTAAACATCTTTACGCTTGGGCCCTAAACCCCTTATTTAGATATAAGGACTTTGTTCTTGATGCCGAAATTGAGCTGCCTGTTTTTACCGATAACTTCTTTCCTGAAGAAAATACAAGTGCGGGCTATTGTGCTGCAGGATTTGTCTTTAGACACATAAGCGATAAGGCCTTTTATTCGCTTCTTATTTCCGACAAGGGATGGATAAGACTTGAGGCTGTTGTTAATTCTACTCCCATGCCCATCCTAGGCTGGACAAAGCCCTTGACCGATATCGATAGTTCAAAATTTAAAATAAAATTAATCTGTGCGGGAACAAGTATAACGGTTCTTGTAAACAATACTTGGTTAGGTAAATTCGAGTCCGATATTGTTCAGGCTGCCGGAAAAATCGGCTTTGCAGGGCAGAACTGGGAAACCTATCCTAAGGTAAAATTTTACTTAAACGAGTTTAAAATTATCTCTCAGCCCCTTCTTGTAGAAAATACCGATTCTGCCGCCAATAATCCTGATGCAATTTCTCCTGAAGCCTATATTAACCTTGCTTCAACCTATTATGCTATGGGGCAATATGTTGCCGCCATCTACCAAATAAAACAGGCATGGAAACTCCGTGAGCCCGGCATTCAGGATCACATTTTAGCCGGAAGAATATATTTTGCCCAGCATTTAAATGAAGAAGCTGAAAAAGAATTTTTACATGCCCTCGATATTGAACACGATAATTATGAAATAATGGCCGAGCTTGCCGGCCTATACTATCAATCCGGCAATATGAAAAAATTGGGAGATATTCTCAAAGATATTCCGAATGATGAAATTGAAAAGTCGGTCTTGCTTTGCTCTTTAAAGGGGCATTTTTTAAATTCCCAAGGGAAACATGAAAAATCGGCCGCCTTTTATGCAAAGGCCTTTGAGTTAAAACCGGATCAGGGCTTATTAAAGTACAATGAAGCAAACGAGCTAAATCTTGCCGGAAAAACAGCTGAGGCTGTAGAAGCCTATACTGAGGCGGGGAAACTTTTTTTGGCTTCCGAAGAATATAACGAAATGGCCAATGTAATAAACGCCCTTGAGCGTATTGCTCCTGAGGATGAGCGTACCTGGGCCTTAAGCGGTAAATTCTATTATGCTGTAGACAATAAATGGGAAGCTAAGCTTAATTTTAAAAAACTATGTGATGCAAAGACGAGTGATTCTACAATATGGTATTTGTACGGCCTTCTTATTCATGATGAAAAACCTGAGGAAGCCGTCAAATTCTTTAAAAAGGCTTGTAAGCTTGGGCCTGAACACGGGCTTTATCATTTTCGCTTGGCGGAGGCCCTGTATTTAATAGGGGAAGACTGCTCTGTTCCTCTTTCGGAAGCTGAAGCCCTTGAACCTAATAACGGCTGGATTTTTAATTTAAAAGCTCTTTGTGCAATCGATGAAGATGCCTTTTTTGACGCTCAAATCGAAATTGAAAAGGCCCGAAAGATGCTCCCCGACGAGATAGTTATTTTGGAAAACTATGTTGAGATTATGCGTCTTCAAGGCCGTTTAAAAGAATGTGCACCTCTTTTTGACATCGAGGCGGGAACCGCCGATTTGGCTGCAGAAAGAAATAGGGCAGAGGCATTCCATATTTATGCAAATGCCTTGTTCTTTGATGAGCAATATGATGAAGCCGATATTTGGTATCAAAAGGCCTTAAAGCTTAAACCCGTAGATCCCGTTCTTCTAACCGATAAGGCAGAAAACTCCATAAAGATAGGCTATCTAAATGATGCTGACGGCCTTTTGGTTAAGGCTATGGATATAGAACCTACGGAAAGAATATACAGGCTTATTTCCCTTCTTGCAGTAAAAAAAGGAGACCATGCCCGTGCAGAAGTCAGCTTAAGACAAGCCATCGAAGAATTCGGCGAAAGCGAAGAGCTTTTATTCGATCTTACAAACCTTTATATTCAGACAAATCGTAAAGAAAAGGCCAAGGAAACTATAAAGCTCTTAACAAACTGTGAAGATCAAGAACGCCTAAAGGAACTTAAAGCTCTTTTAAAAAAATGATTTTAAAGATTAAAAAATCAAAACCCGTATCTCCCATGCCCATTGAAGTACCTCCTTCAAAGAGTCATTCAATGAGGGCTCTTGTTTTGGCTACATTTGCTGAAGGTCCTTCCCAAATAAAAAATCTTCTGATGAGCGGAGACACTAAAACGGCTGTATCGGTATTTGAATCCTTAGGCGTAAAATTTAAAATAGAACAAAAAAACATATCCTCTGCCGATATAATTGTTTTTCCGCCGAAAGAAGGCTTAAAAAAAAGAATCGAAAAACAAAAGCAGATAAAAATAGATGCGGGAAATTCCGGCACTCTTTTTTACTTTTTAGGTTCCATTCTTTCTTTAATGTCTTCCGATTTTATTTTAACCGGAGATTCATCTATTTTAAAGCGTCCCGCGAAGCCTTTAATCGAAATTTATGAGGAGCTCGGTTTAAAATACGAATTTCTTGACGGTTTTGAAAAGGCTCCCATACGGGTTTTACCCGGCTCATCTTCAATTAAAAACCTTAAAGGAAAAACGCTCTGTCTTGAGGGGGATTTTTCACAGGTTGTAAGCGGCCTCCTGCTTGGAGCCGGCTTACTCGATTTTCCTTTACAAATAAATTTAAAAAGAGCAGGGGAGCTTCCCTACTTAAAAATGACCCTTCATTGGCTTAAAACTTGCGGTATTAAATTTGATGTTTCGGACGATTTTAAAACTTTTAAAATTATAGAAAGTCAAAAAATTTTAGGTTTTTCGGCAGGCATTCCGGCCGACTGGTCTAGTGCTGCCTTTCCCATTGCCTTAGCCCTGATTACGGCTTCAACTATCAGCATAAAGAATATAGATATAAATGATGTTCAAGGAGATGCGAGGATAGTAAAGGTCTTAAAAGAGATGAATGCGGATATCCGCTTTGAGGAGAAATCGCAAACCCTTAAAATTTTTCCTTCAAGTTTAAAGGGCGGAACCTTTGACTGTTCCGATATTCCCGATGCAGTTCCGGCTCTTTCGGCGATAGCCTGTTTTGCAAAAGGCGAAACCATTTTAAAAAATATAGAAATCTGCCGTTATAAAGAGTGTGACAGACTTTCCGTAATTTCCTCAGAATTAAAAAAACTTGGAGCCGATATTACGGAGGGAAGGGATGTTTTACATATAATAGGAAACGCAGGTAAAAACCTAAGCCCCGCCTCGGTTGATTCTCATAAAGATCACCGCATAGCTATGATGCTTACCATTATAGGCTTTGGTATTGATGATAAAGATGGGACTGTATTTACCCTAAAAAACGCAGAGTGTTTTGATATAAGTTATCCATCCTTTTTGGAAGATCTAAAAAGGATGGGATTTAACATTAGTCAATAAATATGTAATGGTTCCATTAATAAGCAGTTGACTTTTTCTATTTAATGTTTTAGACTTTTTAGGTGGTGTATTGGTGTTTGATATAAGGGATTTCGGATGTGTATAAGAAACTAATTCTTTTATTTTTTATTTTGATTACTTTTAATTTATTTTCTGATGAGGATGTTCTTGTTTTTTACTCTCAGCCTTCATCCATTGCATCCAAATTTGTTACCGGTATTTTGCAGGATTCATACGGCCGGATTTGGTTCGGTACTAAAGAAGGTTTGGCATATTATGACGGTATTAAATATAAAAATTACGAATATATTCCTTTTTCAAAAGATTCCATTCAGTCTTCGCAAATTCAATGTCTTTATAATGACCCTAGAAAAGCAGAAAACGGAAGCGATGTGTTTTGGATAGGCACTTTTTACGGAGTTGAAAGGTTTAATGTCGACACGGAAACTTTTACCCATTTTGATATGACGAGTTCGGTTGTTCTCTGCTTTTTAAGGGATTCTCACGGCCGCTTATGGATCGGAACCTTGGACGGCTTGTATATACTAAATGAAGATGACGGTTCCGTTGTTAAATTTTCTCAAGCTTCCGAATTTTA
This sequence comes from Treponema denticola ATCC 35405, assembly GCF_000008185.1. NCBI lineage: Bacteria > Pseudomonadati > Spirochaetota > Spirochaetia > Treponematales > Treponemataceae > Treponema > Treponema denticola. Next base: position 1,739,905 of record NC_002967.9, on the reverse strand, counting down.
TATAGGAAACAACGGAATATCCCATATTTATGAAGACTCTGAAGGGCGGATATACGCATGTACACATGAGGGCTTATGGGAATATGATGAGCCCAATAAAAGATTTCGACGATCAAGGCTTTTTGAAAAAAATAGTGCGGTTACTGACTCAATTATTAATAATATTTTTGAAGAAGACGGAATATATTGGGTATCCGTTTGGGATACCGGACTATTTCGAATTGATCCTAAAAACGGAAAACGAGACCTGTTTTCATTTTCAAACAACAAAATAACATGCCTATCAAACGAATTTTCTGATAATGTACTATTGATAGGAACTTGGGGCGGCGGCTTAATAAGTTTTGATAAAAATACATATTCTTATACCGAGTATACTTCAAAACAGCGTTCATATAATCTTTCAAACGATTTTATTTTTTCGATATATGTAGATACTTACGGCTCATTATGGGTCGGCACAAACGGAGGCGGAGTAAACATATATGATACTAAACGTATGTGGTCAAAACTAATATTGCCCCATGAAAATAAAATCGACGGCAGAGAAAATTCGGTTTCCGGTTTGACTAAGGATAAAAACGGAAACTTATGGATAAGTCTTTTAAATAACGGTATAACTTATTATGATTTAAGCACAGGAAAAAAGAAATACTATCGTTATTCCGAATCTAAAATTATTTCCAACTCCGTATTTAAATTTTACATAGATAAAAATGAGGATATATGGGTTGGTACGGATCTTGGGTTATGTAAGTACGATAAAAAAAAGGATGCTTTTGTTGGAGTTAATCTATACAATGATAATATAATTGAAGACGGTGAAAGACTTATATACAATATCATAAGCGATGATAACGAGTTTTTATGGATAGGTACTTATGATGGAGGCCTTATTAAATTTTCACCTTCATCCGGAATTCTTAAGCGATATAAAAATGATCCTAAAAATCCCAATAGTATATGCAGCAATCTTGTTTTTAGCCTGCTGATCGATTCTTATAAAAGACTTTGGGTAGGAACCAACAAGGGCCTTGCCGAGTATAAGCCTTCAACCGATGAATTCGCAATATACCGATACGATGTAAATAACAGAAAAGGTATTTCTTCAGACCGAATAACCTCATTATTTCAAGATGTTTCCGGTAAATTGTGGATTGGAACAAGTGACGGAGGAATTAACATATTCGATACCGAAAAAAAAGAGGCGTTAAATTATACTGCAAATGAGGGGCTCCCCGCAAACTTTATTATCGGTATGACCCATATGGATAATCACTCCATATGTGTTACTGCAATAAAAGGTATGACAATATTTAATAAAGATACTGAAATTATATACAGTTATACTTTATATAACCATGAAAGACGATTTACAACAGTTCCTATTATGATTGGAGATCAATGTTTTGTGGGAACACAAGAAGGCGTTTTAGGCATGGATATTAACTATCTTTTATCGTTTAAAAGACAAGAGGTTCCCGTAAAAATACGAACTATAGGTATAAACGGAAATCAGACTCCGGTATTTAAAATAGATCTTCAAAAAACTTATAAATATAAGTATTCCGAAAATAATATAAGCTTTGAGTTTTCATCGATGGATTTATCTCCTCTTTCAAGACCTTCTTACATTTTTATGCTCGAAGGTTTTGATAAAAATTGGATTAATGCCAATATGAAAAATTATGTACAATATACTAATCTTAAACCGGGAAAATATACATTTAAAGTAAAGGATATTTCAAATCCATATCCTGAACCAACATCTTTTACTTTTATTATAGAAAAACCTTTTTGGCTTTCGACGCCGATGATAGCCGTCTATATTTTAATTTTTGCAGGCTTAACTTTTTTAGCTTGCAGGATTAATAGGCTCTTTCAATATAAGATTGCCAATAAAAAACTTCAACAAGAACAAAAAGACCTTATATCTGCAAATGAACAGCTTACGGTTTTATCTACGGTTGACGAATTAACAGGTGTAGGGAACAGAAGACAGTTGGACACAGTGGGTAAGGATCTTTGGCGTAGGGGATTGGATAATAAACAACCGATATCATTGATAATGATAGATATAGATTTATTTAAACAATACAATGACCTGTATGGACATCAGGCCGGAGATAATGTTCTTAGAACTGTTGCTCAAACCTTACAAAAAAAACTTAGAGCAAAATATGATTTTGTAGGAAGATACGGAGGAGAAGAATTCTTGGTTCTGCTTTATAATAGCTCTGCCTCCGAAACAATGAAGATAGCCGAAAAACTCCGTATTGAAATTAAAAATTTAAATATTGAACATTCGGCTGAAAAGGATAAGATCTTAACTATCAGTTTAGGTGCTTATACTTCCGTTCCTAATAATGAGCTTTCATATGAAACTATGCTTTCTTTTGCAGATTCTGCTCTTTATAAAGCTAAGGAAAGCGGAAGAGATATCTGCAAAATGTATACGGAGTAAGACTTATAAAATAATATCTTCCTATTGACCATTGCAAAGATAAGGTGTAGACTGTTCATCATGAAAGATAAAATAATTGACGCTGCGATTAGACGCGTTCCGGACTTCCCTAAAAAGGGAATCCTTTTTTATGATATTACCGGTATTTTGGTTAATCCGGAAGTTTTTAGCTATTGCCTTGATAAGATGACGGAAATGTACAAGGATAAAAAGGTAGATGCTGTTGCCGCCATTGAGGCTAGAGGCTTTATATTTGCTGCTCCCTTTGCCTATAAAATGGGAATACCTCTTATTTTAATTAGAAAGAAAGGAAAACTCCCCGGAGAAACTTACTCTGCCTCGTATGACCTTGAGTACGGACAAGCATCTGTTGAGGTTCACAAAACCGATGTAGTAAAAGGTCAAAAAGTCCTTCTTTTAGACGATCTGATTGCCACAGGAGGAACTTTAAATGCAGCCCGAAGTATTTTAGAAGAGGGCGGGGCAAAAGTTGTAGGTTTTTGCGGAGTTGTAGGTTTACCCTTTTTAAATTATAGCAAGGTTCTCGGGGATTTGCCTGTAAAGACTCTCATAGAATATGACAGCGAAAAAATTTAATTCTATTTTTAAGATTTTTGATTTTTTTATTGCATATTTTTTATTTATATGATAAAATCTAAAAGTTACTTTGTAAATTTTTACAAAGTAACTTTTAAACTTAGGATTTATGCTTTATTATACGTATTTGGAGTTATGATATGACTAAAACAAAAGGAAAAGTAGTCGGTATTAACGGTAACATGATAAGCGTTTCTTTTGAAGGCTTGGTTACCCTTAACGAGGTAGGCTATGTTGAGGTTGGTTCAAAAAAACTAAAAAGCGAGGTAATCCGTATCAGGGGGGAAGTAGCTCAGCTTCAAGTATTTGAAATTACAAAGGGAATAAAGGTCGGTGATATCGTAGAGTTTACCGGAGATCTTCTTTCGGTAGAGTTGGGCCCCGGTCTTTTAGGCCAAGTTTATGACGGGCTGCAAAATCCCTTACCTGAGCTCGCTGAACAAGCCGGTTATTTTTTGGAAAGAGGTATCTATTTAAATGCCCTTTCCCGCACGGCAAAATGGCACTTTACTCCCTCTGCTAAAGAAGGAGACACATTAAAGCGAGCAGACTTGCTGGGAACCGTACCTGAAGGCAGTTTTACCCATCGTATCATGATTCCTTTTAACATGTATGGAACTTATAAATTAAAATCTATAAAACCTGAAGGCGATTATACAGTAGACGATACAATAGCCGAGGTTACGGACGAAAGAGGAAACGTAATACCTCTTACCATGAGTTTTAAGTGGCCTGTAAAACGTGCAATCGACTGTTATGCAGAACGCTTAAAGCCGACGGAAACCTTGGTTACAAAGATGAGAACAATGGATACATTTTTCCCCGTTGCTAAGGGCGGAACCTATTGTATTCCCGGTCCATTCGGTGCAGGAAAAACCGTTTTGCAGCATGCTACCAGCCGAAATGCCGATGTCGACATCGTTATTATTGCAGCCTGCGGTGAGCGAGCCGGTGAAGTTGTAGAAACTCTTACAGAATTCCCCGAGCTTAAAGACCCCAAAACGGGCCGAACCCTCATGGAGAGAACCATAATTATCTGTAATACGTCTTCAATGCCGGTTGCTGCCCGAGAGGCCTCGGTTTATACAGGCGTAACCCTCGCGGAATACTATCGCCAAATGGGCTTGGATGTTCTTCTTCTTGCAGACTCTACCAGCCGATGGGCTCAGGCTCTTCGAGAAATGTCGGGCCGCTTGGAAGAAATCCCCGGTGAAGAAGCCTTCCCTGCCTATCTTGAATCCTACATCGCCGCCTTCTACGAAAGGGCAGGTATTGTCCGATTAAGCGACGGTTCAAAGGGCTCCGTTACAATCGGAGGAACCGTATCTCCTGCTGGCGGTAACTTTGAAGAGCCCGTAACTCAAGCCACGCTAAAGGTAGTAGGAGCCTTCCATGGTCTTTCACGAGAAAGATCCGATGCCCGAAAGTATCCGGCAATTCACCCCCTCGATTCTTGGTCAAAATATCCCAGCGTTCTTCCTTTAGAACAAGTCAAATACGGAAGAAGCTTTTTACGCCGAGGAACCGAGGTTGAACAGATGATGAAGGTTGTAGGTGAAGAAGGAACAAGTATAGAAGACTTTATCATTTACTTAAAAGGCGACTTACTCGATGCCGTTTACTTACAGCAAAACTCCTTTGATAAGGTAGACGATGCAGTTTCGGTTGAGCGCCAACAGCACATATACAATATTTTGATTGAAATTTTAGGTACTTCATTTAAATTTGTTTCAAAAGATGAAGCCCGCTCTTATTTCAGCAAACTTAAACTTATGTTCATCGACTATAACTACTCGCCTTGGGGCTCGGATGCATTTAAATCCCATGAAGACGGAATTAAAAAGCACATCGCCGAAAAAGCGGATAGCTTAGACGAAAGAGCTAAAAAATTATTGAAGCAGGCGGTGTAAGATGAAAAAGGTATATAGTAAAATAGAATCGATTAACGGTTCGGTTATTACGGTTAAGGCCGACGGCGTATCATACGGAGAATTGGCCGAGGTTCAAACCCGTTTCGGAGCCTCCCTTGCAGAAGTCAATAAGCTTGAAGGAGACTTGGTTTCATTGCAGGTTTTTGCAGGAGGTCGAGGTGTTTCAACCGGAGATGAGGTACGCTTTTTAGGTAAGGAAATGCAGGTAAGCTATTCCGAAGACTTGCTCGGCCGTATTTTTAACGGTTCAGGCGATCCGCGGGATTCAGGCCCTGCTTTAAAGGATAACATGATTCCCATAGGCGGCCCTTCGGTAAACCCCTCAAAGCGTATTCTTGCAAACAGAATGATTAGAACCGGTATTCCGATGATCGACGTATTTAACACCCTTGTCGTTTCTCAAAAGCTTCCCATATTTTCAAGTTCCGGTGAGCCTTATAACGAGCTTTTAGCCCGAATAGCCATGCAGGCCGAGGTTGATGTAATTATCTTGGGCGGAATGGGCTTAAAATATGACGATTATCTTTATTTTAAGGACACCCTTGAAGAAGCCGGTGCTTTGAGCCGCACTGCCATGTTCGTTCATACGGCAGCTGACCCTACGGTTGAGTGCCTTATGATTCCGGATATGTGTCTTGCAGTTGCAGAAAAATTTGCCATTGCAGGCAAGAACGTATTGGTTCTTTTAACCGATATGACAAACTTTGCAGATGCAATGAAAGAAATAGCCATTATTCAGGAACAGGTTCCTTCAAACCGAGGTTATCCCGGAGACCTTTACAGTCAGCTTGCAGCCCGCTATGAAAAGGCTGTAGACTTTGCCGATGCTGGTTCCGTTACGGTCTTGGCCGTTACAACAATGCCCGGTGATGACGTAACGCATCCGGTTCCGGATAACACCGGTTATATTACCGAGGGTCAGTTCTATCTTAAAAACGGACGAATCGAGCCATTCGGAAGCCTTTCACGATTAAAGCAAAACGTAAACGGTAAAACAAGGGATGACCACCGAGCCTTGATGGACAATATGATTAAGCTCTACGCCTCATATAAGGATACATTGGAAAAGAAGTCCATGGGCTTTATGATGAGCGAATGGGACGAAAAGCTACTAAAATACGGTGCAAAATTCGAATCGGGAATGATGGACTTATCCGTAAACATTCCGCTTGAAGATGCCCTAAATCTAGGCTGGAAAATTCTTGCCGAATGTTTTACCCGTGAAGAAACAGGTATTAAATCCGAGTTGGTAAATAAGTACTGGCCGGCAAACTAAAGGGTAGGCTATGGCGATAAAACTGACAAAAAATGAGCTGAAGAATCAAAAAGAATCTTTAAAAATGTATAGAAGATACTTGCCGACTCTTCAACTCAAAAAACAGCAGCTTCAAACCGAAATCCGCACCATCGAAGCCAGGGCTAAAGAAGTAAGGCTTCACAGAGATGCCCTTCATCGCGAATTCGAAGACTGGGTAGCGGTATTCGGCGAGCAAAATGTTTTTCACCCCTCGATGGTTAAGATAAAAGAACTTTTAACTTCAACCGGAAATATTGCGGGAGTGAGTATCCCTGTTTTTTCAGGTGCGGAATTTGAACGCTCTAAATATGATCTTTATAAGACTCCTCTTTGGGTTGATACGGCTGCCGAAAAATTGCAGGAAGTTTTGAGCTTAGACCTTGAGGCAAAGGTGCTTGACGAACAAGTCCGCCTATTGAATTCCGAGCTTAGAACGACCACTCAGCGCGTAAACCTCTTTGAAAAGGTTAAGATACCCGAAACTAGGGCAAACATAAAAAAGATTACGGTTTATTTGGGAGATCAGCAGGTTGCAGCTGTTGTTCGCGGTAAGATTTCAAAAAAGAACCTTGAAAAGGTTCATCATAAGGATGAAGCTCTATGATTGTACAAATGAAAAAAGTAACTCTTTTAGTCTTAAAAAAAGAACAGCGTCATGCCTTAAAAGATTTAAGAAAATTAGGGCTTTTACATATTGAAGACCGTCCTGCAAACGGTACTTTAATAAACGAGCTAAGATCCGAAAAAAACGATATAACTCTTGCTATGAGCCTTTTAACGGAATATCTTCCCAAAAAAGAAAAAAAAGGAGTAACACCTCCCTCTCTTTTAAGCGAAGAAGATACCCTCACCTTTGTAGATTCCGTCTTGTCCTTAACAGCTTCTTATAAGAGCAATATGGAAGAATCTGCAAGGCTTTCAGGCGAAATAGCCTCTTATGCCGAGTGGGGAGAAATAAATACTGCCGATTTTAATTTCTTGGAAGAAAAAGGTATCTATCTTTTTCCTGCAACTACCTCATTAAAAACTTATTCTTCCCTTTCCGAAGATATTAAGACTATTTTAGTGGGGAAGGGAAAAACGGGGGTAAGGTTTTTAATCTGGAGCAAAACAAATGCTCTTCCGGTTGATTTACCTCAGGATATTATTCCTTTAAAACTGCCTGAAACTTCCGTTAAGGCCTTAAGAGAAAAACTTAAGAGTTTAATGGCTAAGATTTCTTCTTACAAGCAGGAAATGACAAAGATGTCTGCCTACTTAAACTCTCTCCGTGCCTTGGATGAAATTGTTACCAAGAAGCTTCAATTTGAGATTGTGCATGATGGTATGCAGACAATAGATTTCGGAAATCAAGATGATGAAGAGAGAGTTCAATTAGTTTGGCTTACAGGTTATATTCCATGCGAAGATGAAGCAAAACTTTCTTCCCTCGCAAAGGAAAAGTCTTGGGCCTATATTTCTCAAGATCCCGAAGAAGAAGATCCTGTACCTACAAAGATAAAGCGTAATAAGATTGTAAACCTGATTTCTCCCTTAATCGACTTTTTGGGTACGGTTCCCGGTTATACTGAGCCTGATATCTCTCTTTGGTTTCTGCTCTTTTTCGGAATTTTCTTTGCAATGATTTTTGGAGATGCCGGTTACGGTGCCGTTTTGTTCGTAATTTCAATTATTTTGATATTAAAAACAAAGGCAAAAAAACAAAAAGTGCCTACAGCTTTTTATATGTTCGGCTATTTGGGACTTATGACCGTTATTTGGGGTACCTTGGTTTGTAACTGGTTCGGTATGTCTACCGAAATTGTACCGCCTTTTCTTAAAAAATTGGCTGTTCCGGCTATTGCAAACTTTACCCCTGAGGATGTACGCAATCAAAACCAGATTTTGCTTTGCTTTACCCTAGGCTTAACCCAGCTGATGATAGCCCATGTAGTAAGTTTATTTAGGAATATTAAGTCCCCTAAATTTCTTGCCGATGTAGGTTCTCTTTCGATGCTCGGCGGAATGTATTTTGTGGTTTTAAACCTTGTTGTAGATTCCCAAAAGTATGCAATAAATAATGCCGTGCTTCTTGCGATCGGTGCGGGTTTTGCTTTAAACTTTATCTTTGTAAACTATTCTAAAGGAATAGGGCAGGCTATTGTTGAAAGCTTAAAAAACATTATCAATATGCTTTTGGGCGTAGTAAACGTATTTGCAGATATTATGAGCTACATAAGACTTTGGGCTGTAGGTCTTGCCGGAGGCGCTATAAGTGCAACCGTAAACGAGATGGCAGGCCCTGCCTTAGAGGCTTTATAATCTTTGCAGGTGTCTTACTTTTATTGTTCGGACACGGTCTTAACTATATTATGAACGTGCTTTCCGTTATAGTCCACGGTGTTCGATTGAATACCTTGGAATTCTCTAATCATGTAGGCTTGACTTGGTCGGGCTTTAAATATGAACCCTTTAACGAATAAATTTGGAGGAAGGATATGACTTTTGGTTTTTTTGGTGCTGCTGCTGCGTTGGGTATTTCAGCTATCGGTTCTGCAATCGGTCTTGCAATTGCAGGTCAGTCAACAATCGGTGCATGGAAGCGCTGTTATTTAAATAACAAGCCCGCTCCCTTCAGTTTGGTCGCCTTTGCAGGCGCCCCGCTTACGCAGACTCTTTACGGTTTCTTGCTTATGAACAGGATGCTTACATCCTCCCAGAGCGATTGGTTCTTATTGGGCTTAGGCCTTGTTTGCGGTGTTTCTATCGCAGCTTCAGCTATTGCTCAAGGTAAGGCTTCTGCTTCAGGTTCCGACGCTATGGCTGAAACAGGAAAGGGCTTTGTACAGTACATTACTATCGTAGGTCTTTGCGAAACCGTTGCTCTTTTCGTAATGGTCTTCGGCATGATGAAATGCTAAAGCCTACAGTATGCGGGATGATGAAGTGCTAGGTTTAGCCGGTTTTATGCCGGGTATTGACTAAGATAGTATTTTTTGATATTCTATGAAAACTCCGGCTCGCAGAAAATGCGGGCCTCAGAAATGTGTCCATAGGAGGGAACATGAGAAACTATGAACTTATGACGGTTTTTCCGGTTGAAGAGGATCTCTATAAACCGGGAATAGATGCTCTACATTCAATTCTGGCGGATTTCGGTGTTCAGATCAAATCTGAAGAGCCTTTCGGCGATCGGGATTTAGCTTATGAAATCAAAAAGAAGACAAAGGGACGTTATGTGCTTTTCAACATTGAAGCAGATCCTGCAAAGATGATTGAATTGGATAAGCGTTTTAAGCTGATCACTCAGATGTTGACCTATCTTTTTGTTCGTTTAGAGGACTAAAAAGGAGACTTTATGGCAGATATAAATCATGTAGTATTGGTAGGCCGCTTAACTAGAGATGCTGAGCTTAAATATACGTCTTCCGGTATTGCGGTTTGTAATTTTGCTATAGCGGTCAACAGAAGACGGAAAACAGGCGATGACTGGAGCGAAGAAGCAAGTTTTTTTGACGTGGTTCTTTGGGGCCGGCAGGGTGAAGCCTTAAACCAGTACCTTGTAAAAGGTAAACAGGTTGCTATTGACGGAGAGCTTAGGCAAAACCGTTGGGAGCAAGACGGGCAAACCCGCAGCAAGGTTGAGATTGTTGCTAACAATATTCAGCTTGTCGGAGGCTCGGCAGGTCAGGGCGGACAATCACAGGCCGCACCTCAGCGCCAAGGATCATATCAGGGCGGTGGAAATAATTCGTATAATGATGGAAATCAAGCACCTTCTGCTTATCAAAGAAGACAGGAGCCTTCTTATGATGATTACCAGCCGGATATGGGAAATTCAGATTTGGATAATATTCCATTTTAAGGAGATTTAAATGTCGGACGAAACAATGAATGATGTAGACATGGAAGCTAACATGCAGGAAAATATTCGCGAAGGCGAAGACAAAAGAAAGGGTAGATCTTTTTACCGCAAAAAGGTTTGCCGCTTTTGTGCACAAAAGGTAAAGATCGATTATAAAGAACCGGATGCCTTACGCCGTTTTATAACCGAGAGAGGTAAGATTCTTCCCAGAAGAATTACCGGAACTTGTGCAAAACACCAGCGAAAACTTGCCGTTGAAATTAAGCGTGCAAGAGCTGTTGCATTGCTTCCTTTCGTTATGAACGAATAGGAATTTTAATGTAAGCAGCTGCCTAAAGCTTCATTGCGTTAGAGTTTTTGCTTACATTAAAAATTAGACTATGTCAAAAAGCCCTTTCCGACTCCCGGAATTGGGCGGATATTTTTTTAGGAGCTTGTATATGAAAGTAATTTTAAATGAAGATGTTAAGTATCTCGGAGAAGAAGGCGATATTAAGAACGTAGCTAAGGGATATGCCCGAAACTACCTTTTCCCCAGAAACTTAGCTGTTCCTTGTAATGAGTTTACTCTGGCTCATTTTGAATCACGTAAAGAAGAAATTGAAGCTAAAAAGGCTGCAAAACGCCAAGATGCTGCAGGGCTTAAAGAAAAACTTGAGGCTCTTTCAATTAAGATTCTTATGCCTGCAGGACCTAACGGAAAACTCTATGGTGCCGTTACAACTCAAACTCTTTTTGATGAACTGCAAAAACTTAATTTCGATATTGAAAGAAAACGTATCGAAATCCTCGGTCAGACAGTTAAGAGCACAGGTGTACATAAGGCCATTGTAAAGCTTTATGAAAATACCTCTGCAGAGATTTCTTTTACCGTTGAGGCTCAGATTGCTGAAGAAAAGCCCGTTAAGGCTTCCGAGAAAAAAGGACGAAGACCTCGCAGGGATGAAGAAGCTTCTGATGAACAAATTTTAGCAGAAGAAAATTCCGTTACTGAAGAAGCCGTTTCTGAAGAAATTCAAAATTCGGAATCGGAAAACTAAGACTTTATAAATATGCGGATATTTTATCCGCATATTTAAATTTTAATCCTTATGGATAGTAAAGATATACAACCCCAGCCCAGATATAAACGTTTTACTATTCGCTTTTTAGACCGCTCAATAAGATTTTTGAGTGCTTCTATCTTTGCTTTTATTATTTTTTATATTTTAAGCAGTTCCCAAGATTTTTTAGATTCCAGCCTGTTTATAATCTTAAATGTATTGATGAGTCTTTGTGTCTTACTTATAATTTTTACTTTTGCAGCAATTGCCGTTAGAATTTTTTTTATGATACGTTATAAAGAGATTAATATTATAAAATTCATTACGGATATATTTTTATTGTTTTTATCGATAATATTGGCTGTTCTTTTTTCTTTTCTCGTAGTAGTTGCAAAGGGAAACGTATAAAAAAAGACTGCCGCAAGGTTTTTCTTGGGACAGTCTCATTAATATTTCGATAAGTTTTAAGCGGTTTTTTCGTCGAGAAGTTTTATCTTCGGTTTTGACGAAGAGTTTCCTATCATTTTTTTATTTATTATCAGCTCTTTTCTACCCTTTATGGAGGGGGCTTCAAACATTGCATCCAGCATGAGCTTTTCGACAATGGAACGTAAACCTCTCGCTCCCGTATTTTGGTCTATAGCCTGCTGAGCAATGGCTGTAATAGCATCTTTGTCAAAGTGAAGATCGACATTATCAAGTTTAAAGGTTGCCTGAAACTGTTTTATTATGGCATTTTTGGGTTCAACCAATATTCGTGTTAAATCTTCCTTTGTAAGCTCATTTAAGGCTACCTTTATCGGGATTCTTCCTATCAGTTCCGGGATAAGCCCGAATTTTACCAAATCATCGGGTGAAACCTGATCATACAACTCGGTAAGATTTTTTTCGCTCAGCTTTTTTACCTCAGCACCGAAGCCTATAGGCTTTGTAGAGATGCGGGCTTCCACTATCTTATCCAAACCCACAAATGCCCCTCCGCAGATAAATAGGATATTTGTTGTATCTATTTTAAGCATGTCCTGATTCGGATGCTTTCTTCCGCCCTGAGGAGGTACAGAAGCTGAGGTTCCTTCTATTATTTTTAGAAGAGCTTGTTGAACACCTTCGCCCGATACATCTCGGGTAATGGAAACATTTTCGCTCTTTCTGGAAATCTTATCTATTTCATCGATAAAGATGATACCCATTTCGGCTTCTTTTATATCTCCGTTTGCATTTTGGATAAGCTTAAGAAGGATATTTTCCACGTCTTCGCCTACGTAGCCTGCTTCGGTCAAGGTTGTTGCATCGGCGATGGCAAAGGGAACCTGCATTTTTTGTGCAAGGGTTTTTGCTAAAAGAGTTTTACCCGATCCCGTAGGGCCCAGCAAAAGGACATTTGACTTTTCTATGACTACGTCATTCTCTAAAGGAGGATTCATTATCCGCTTATAATGGTTATAAACGGCTACAGATAGAACTCTCTTTGCCTGTTCTTGACCTATTACATATTCGTCAAGATATTCTTTGAGCTCTTGAGGTGTAGGAATGGCTCCTGAACGGTCAACAGGCCTGACAGTCTTATACGATTTTATATAGCTTTCGCAAAGATCTACACATCTATCACAGATGGCAATACCTCCGGGACCCGGAACTACAAAGCGTTCAGAGCTTTCCGGTTTATTACAAAAAGAGCATATTAAAGCTCCGCCCATTCTATTTCTAGCCATCTTTTCTCCTATTCATAACGGTATCGATAATACCGTAGGTTAAGGCTTCTTCAGCCGACATAAAGAAATCTCTTTCCATATCGGCTGCTACCTGCTTTTCCGTCTTGCCGGTATTTTCCGCAAAGTATTTAATAGTAAGTTTTTTTAATCTTACAATTTCCTTGGCTTGGATATTTATATCTACCGCCTGTCCTTGAACTCCTCCCCATGGCTGATGAATCATAACACGGGATGAGGGGAGGGCATAGCGTTTATTTTTTGCTCCTCCGGCCAAAAGGACTGCTCCCATACTGGCGCATTGCCCCAAGCAAATTGTTTGTACATCGGGACGAATGTGCTGCATAGTATCGTAAATCGCAAGGCCTGCCGTTACAGAGCCTCCTGGACTGTTTATATAGAGGCTGATATCCTTGTCGGGATTTTGGGCCTCTAAAAATAAAAGCTGGGCTACAACCAAATCGGCAGACATATCGTTTATTTCTCCGTCTACAAAGATAATTCTATCCTTTAAAAGACGCGAGAAAATATCATAGCTGCGTTCTCCGTTTCCGGTTTGTTCAATTACATAAGGTACAAGTGTACTCATTTTTTTTCCTTAAAACAGTAAAATTTAATCTTTTAAAAGTTCATCAAATGTAAGCTTTTTGCCTTTTTTGATTGTCGATTTTTCATAAAGAGCTTTAAAAAGTTTTTCTTCTTTTAGACCTTCGCTTAAATATTCTTTTTCGCGAGGGTTGGAATAATATTTTTTCAGCTCATCAAGAGCGATATCCATTCTTTCGGATAAACGGACATATTCGGCCTCAATCTCGTCATCGCTTACTTCAATATTTTTTTCTTTAAGAAGGGTTTCAATTAAAACTCTTTCCTTTAAAGTTTTCTCGGAATCCTCTCTCCAGCCTTCTAAAAGAGCTGCTTTTGATTGCGGGCCTTTACCGAACATTTTTTCAAGTTCTTCAGGCGTGGTTCTAAATTGATTAGCCATCATCATCCATCTGGATTCAAGTTCTGCTCTTACCATAGATTCAGGCAGGTCTATTGTATGTTCTTTTACCATTTGTTCGGTTAAAGCATTTTTTTGTAAAGATTTGATTTTTTCTTCTACGCTTATTTCAAACTTTTTCTTGATATCGGCCTTTAATTCGTCCAAGTTCTTATATTTTTCGTTTATATCTTGAGCAAAGTCATCATCAAGGGCCGGTAAATCTTTGTATTTAAGAGCTGTAAGAGTTACCTTTATTTTCTTTGTTTTTCCGGCAAGGTCCTTGTTTGAATCATCCTCGGGGAAGGTCTTTGTGATTTCCTTAGATTCACCTTTTTTCATGCCGACTATATCATCATCAATCTTATAGATATTTAAGCCTGAACCTATTGTAAATACAAAGTCTTTTCTTTCGGTGCCTGAAATAGTTTTTCCTTCATCGTCAAGTTCGCAATAATCGATTGTTGCAATATGGTCTTTTTCGGCTGAAGTTCCTTCTTTGCAGGCTGTAACAAGGGCATTCCGCTCTTGAAGCCTTTCAAGTTCTTTTTTTATGTCTTTTTCAGAAACGCTTGCTTCCGGCACTTCAATAGTAAAGCCCTCCGTTTTTTTAATTTCTACCTTGGGGAAGACATCATAATGGACTGTAAAGGAAAAGTCTTCTTCAACTTTTAATTCGGGCTTTTCGTTCAGTTCGGGATAAGAGTAGGGGAGAGGTCTTTCATATTCATCAAGAGATTCAAAGATTTCTTTTAAGGACTCTTCGATTAGGTCTCCTGCAAGATCTCCTTTGATAGCATCGCCGTATTTTGTTTCAAGTACGGATACGGGAACCTTTCCTTTTCTAAATCCCGGTATTTGAAGCTCTTTTGAGTATTTGTTGAGCAGTTTTTTATAGCTTTCTTGAACATCAGATTTTTTTATTTTTACTGAAAGTTCCGCATGTGATTTTTCTTTAAGAGTTACGTTCTTTTCGTAGTCCATTTTTCCTTCCTTAGAGTTGATTTTAAGACAGCCCTTTGTACAAAAGGGTATAAAAAAAAGCGATCCGTTCACCGAATCGCTTTAGAAGCGGGAAACGAGGATTGAACTCGCGACATCCACCTTGGCAAGGTGGCGCTCTACCACTGAGCTATTCCCGCAATTCTACTCCACTTTTTGTTTTGTGGAATTGTGCGAGAGGAGGGACTTGAACCCTCACGCCGAAGCACTAGATCCTAAGTCTAGCGTGTCTGCCAATTCCACCACTCTCGCTTAACAGTGAGCGTGTGTATAATATACATAAACCCAAAAAATGTCAAGTATTGAAATTTTATGAGTAAGTCATCTAAAATGTCTTGCTCATGGGGAGGAGTATATGCTTTTTTTATATTTTTGTCAATAGTTTGAGATAAAAATGTCTAAATAATTGACAATTTTTTTTAAAATGTCTATCATGTAAATGTGTATTACTAAATTTTAACCAGACTGTTCGGGAGTTTTAAATGTTGAATGATATTTATAAAAATGAAATAATTAATGCATGGGTAGAAGACAATGAGCCTGTAGATTTGATTGAAAAAAGGTATAAAAATATAAGCAATATTGTTGATGGCATGTACGATTTTGTATTATCATTTTCTTATTATTATACTATAAGGAGAGATTATGGTACGGGTAAGAAATATACGATGATTGAAATGCATATTTTGACCGATATTTATGATAATGAAAATATAACGGTTTCAGCTTTGGCAAAAAAATGGAATAGAACATCAAGCGCAATTTCTCAAATTGTGCATAGGCTTATAAAATGGGGCTTGGTTTATAAGGAGGTAAACCAAGCTGACGGTAAAGTCTTTTTTTTGCACACTACAGAAAAAGCAAAAAAAACGGTTTTAACTCATAAAGCTTATGACAATAAAGACAATGTCAAGACAAGAAAAAA
The DNA here is from genome assembly GCF_000008185.1 of Treponema denticola ATCC 35405. Classification (NCBI taxonomy): domain Bacteria; kingdom Pseudomonadati; phylum Spirochaetota; class Spirochaetia; order Treponematales; family Treponemataceae; genus Treponema; species Treponema denticola. The sequence continues at coordinate 1,724,108 of NC_002967.9, read as the reverse complement.
ACTTCTTGAAACTTTTACCGTTGATGAAATGGTAGCTTTTGATAAAATTTTGAAAGCTTACACCGATATTCTCGAAAAAAATAACAGCAAAAATAAGCCTTTATAAAAGACCTCCCCACATTTTATATATTAAATATGAGGAGGAATTTTACCGGCAGTAAATTTTATTTTTAATGCCGGTTTTTAAGATCTTTTAAGGCCTTATTTAGTCTTTCTAAACTTTCTTGAATAACAGATGATGGAGCTGCCAAGTTGATTCTTTCAAATCCTATACCTCCGTCTCCAAAAATATAGCCTTCATCAAAAAATATTTGAGCTTTGTGAATCATAAATTCTTCCATATCCTTATGATCCATTTTCAAAGCTCTAAAATCTATCCATTGCAAATAGGTGCCTTCAATAAGAGGAGCCTTTATTTCGGGGTGATTTACTTCAAAAAAATCTTTTACAATTCTTTGATTTTTGTCGATTACCTTTATGCAGTCATCCAGCCATTTTCCGCATTCTTTATAGCAAATTTCGCAAGCCTTATATCCGAGTGTAGTAAATGGCATCCCGCTTGTAATATCCCGAGACTTTGTAAACCTTTCCCTGATATCCGGATTTTTAATTATTATATTGCTCATGCCCATTCCTGCAATATTAAATGTTTTAGACGGTGCAGTAAAAGTAATTGTTTTATCGGCAAGCTGCTCATCAATAGATTGGAATACTGTATGCTCATAACCGGGCATAATTAAGTCAAAGTGAATTTCATCTGACCATAGCATAAGATCGGATTTTAAAACTATATCCTTTATTTTTTGAAGTTCATCTTTTTTCCAAACCCTGCCTACAGGATTGTGCGGCGAGCAAAAGAGCAAAGCCTTATTGTTTTTATCCTTGGATAATTTTTCTAGTTTTTCAAAATCGATTGTATAATATCCGTCTTTTTCCAATAATTCACATTCTATGATTTTACGCTCTTGATTTTTTATAGCCATAAAGAAAGGATAATAAACGGGGGTGATGATAATGACTCCGTCTCCCGGTTTTGTAAATTCCCTAACGGCATTGAACACTGCAGGAACGACCCCGGCAGTATTTATTATCCAGTCTGTTTCAATATCCCATTGATGCCTATCCTTCATCCATTTTTTTATGGTTTTTTTATACTCTTCAGTCGGTCCTGTATATCCTAACACTGTTTCGTCAAGATATTTTTTTAAACCTTCAATAAGTTCCGGCGGATTTTTAAATTCCATGTCTGCTACCGAAAGAGGAACCACCTCATTTCCAACCTCAGGATTTTGTGAATACATTAAATCCCACTTAAGTGAACCTAAGTTTTTTCTTGAAATTTTTGTTGTAAAATCGTAAATCATTTTTTTTCTCCTATTCTTCAGTTTCAGCAAGTAAGGCATCTTCGATAATTTGCCTTTTATTTGCTTCCAATTCTTCAATTTTTACATGTTTTGATTTTAAATTATAAATTGATAGAATCGATATGATAACCATAATCCCTATCATCAAAAGTTTTTCCTTTGTAGAAAGCATCATAAACAGGTTATAGCATACTATGGCTGCACAAAGTGCCGAAAGAATACATATGATGTCCATAAGTATTCTGGGCATATGCAATACCGATTTTTTCCATTGCTCCGGATAATCCCGTATCACCTTAATACATTTTATATTTGTATATAGGTTTGTAAGCATTGCAGGTATCATTACCAGCGAAACAATAGCATCTAATTTTAAGCCAAGCAAAACCGGTAAAATTGATAATATGTAATAAATACCGTAAACAGCCCATGGATAACCGGTCTGAGTTGTTTGTGTAAAAAATTTTGGAAGCCAACCTGCTTGTGCTACTTTTAGTATTGGATATCGAACCATTATTATGCCGGTAATCATAGATGTTGCTATGGCAAAGACAGCCCCTCCCATTATAAAGAGAATAAAAATTGATCTTGGGAAAATCTCAGCTGCTACAAGTGAAAGATTTTGACCTGCAACCTCGCTTATGGGAAGTACTCCTGCCGATACATAGCCCATTAAGCCATAAACAATGGCAATTGCTATTGTTACGAGGAATATACCATAGGGTATATTTTTTTTTGGCTTAATAGTTACTGCCGATACAGAAACCGGCCCCATTGTGGTTCCTTGACATGCCCATCCCATTATTGCAATGCCGGCAATGATACCTTTAAATCCGTCTGTAAAAAAATTGGGATCTGTGAAATAGCCCGGTTTTACCTTAGGAACTCCAAATACAATATAAAAAATAATTGCTAGGATTAATACTACGGTCATTATATTATTGATTGTAGAAACAAATTTTGAACCTCTTATAGTTGCTGCAAAAAATAAGGTAATAATTATGATCGCAATTAATTTAGTGTAAGGTAGAATTTGAGGAAAAACTATTCCTGCATAATTTACCATTGCAAGGCTATACATAGCAACAGAAAATCCATTAATAAATGTTATGTATCCATTTATACCTGTAAAAAAAGGATTAAACACTAGGGCCTTTTGACTATAATCACCTCCTTCAAACATAAACATTGATGATAAAAGGACATTGTAAAAGTATGCTAAAAGCATAAAAATACAACCAGCCATAATTGAAACGACAATGGATTTACCTGTAGCGGCAATTCCTAAGCCTGTTAACACGAAAATCCCTGAACCTACGGCTCCGCCAAAACCAAGAGAGAAAATGTTAAATAAATTTAAATTTCTCTTTTCTTTTTTTGCTTCCATAACTGCACTCCTTTCATTGATATTATAGTTAAGGTTGTTTATTATTTACACCATTAACTATTAAGTATATTATAAAATATCTTTTTAAAAAACGCAAGTCTTCTTTTAAGTTTTTTTTATTTTATACTGACAAAGTTATAAAAAATGCTTATATTATTAAGTAAATTAGTGTAGAATTTATAAATAAAACAGGAAAAATCGGTAAAATACTTAAAAATGCGAGAAGATTATAACTTAGGCTTTATTTTACAATATGAAAATGTTGCTTGGTTTGATGAAGAATGTGGAGAAGTGCGTATTTTAGACAGGCGTATTTATCCCGAAAAAAAAGAATTTTGTATATGTAAAACATACGTGGAAGTTGCAAAGGCTATTGCCGACATGGTAACCCAAAGCGGCGGGCCATTTTCAGCGGCTGCTATGGGTATGGCTCTTGCTGCCTATCAAGGAAAAAATCTTTCAAAAACGGCATACCTTGAGTTTATGAAAGAGGCAGCATATATTCTATCCCATGCCCGTCCTACCACAAGCAAGGCAATGCAGCTTGTTACAGCCGAATCATTGAGCCTTTTTGAAAGACTCATCCAAAGCGGATTGTCTTCAAATGAAATTATTACCTCCTTAAAACAAAATGCAGTAGAGCAAAACAATGTCAGGTATAAAAAAAATACGGCAGCCGGCTCTTTTTTTGCCGATTTGGTTCCTGACGGATCTTCGATTTTAACCCAATGTTTTGGAGAGACTACAGTCGGAGGATATTTACGCAGGTTTAAAGAAACCGATAAAAATATCAAGGTTTTTTGTGCCGAAACCCGTCCATATTTTCAAGGAGCCCGATTGACCGCTTCTTTGGCCTATGACATGGGCTTTGACACGACCGTCATTACCGACAATATGATAGCCCTTTTAATGAGCGAAAAAAAGATTAACTTTTGTGTTTCAGCTTCCGATGTTATAAGCCTTGACGGTTCTATCATAAACAAAATAGGAACCCTTCAAATTGCTATAGCTGCAAGTTACTTTGGTATTCCTTATTACGCAATAGGCTTTCCCGATAAAAATTATGTTTCTGCAAAAGAAGTAAAAATTGAATATAGAAATCCTGAAGAAGCTCTTTACGCTATGGGAAAAAGAACTGCAATTTTACCGGATGATTGTAATCTTGAAAATAAGAGCGGTTCAATCTCAGGGCTTTATCCTGCCTTTGATATAACGCCTTATGAACTTTGTGCAGGTATAATTACGGATAAAGGTTTTTTTCAACCCGGAGCTTAAGCTATAGTTTAAATATAAGACTGATTGCAACAGACTCAAAGAACATACCTATCTTCTTTTTTGAATTGATTATTTTTTGCGTAAAATGAGCTTCATCTTTGTAATTATAATAAATTGGAGCTGTCTTCCATACAGCTTGTAGTTTTATTCTTATTTTTTCAGATGGTTTAAAAAAGAGTTCATTCTTTAATTCAAAAGTCCATAATTGTTCGGCCTTATTTTTAGTAAAGGGGAGTGGCTTATATAGGTTTTTATGGCTTATAAGCTCTACTCTTATAGTGTTTAAGTAAAGAGGCATATTGTATTCTATCGAGTATGTTCCGGTATAACGGGCTCCGTTTCTATTTTCACCTAAGTCATTATCAAAAAAGAAAAAATCCTCATTTGTTTGAGGAACAATGTCTTTGTAACTTATAATATGCCTTGTTTTTAAAATTAGACCTGACCATTCATTTTTTATTTTTGAGTTTAAATCAAAATAAAGTTCTAGGCCTGCATTGAGATCAATAAAGAATTTTGAAAAATATAGCGGTTTGATAACCTGTAAGTTATTGACATTTTTATTTTCGGCAAGTCCATAAAAATTTAGGCTAGGGTAGGCCCAGCCTGTACTTATCGTAGTTCCGGAGAAAAAGTTGATAAAAGGCAGATAAACTATTTTTACATTTAAACACCCCAAAATATTTGCAGGCTTCAATGAGGCCCTAAATTCAAGCTCGGTATATTTTGAATCCGAATTTTCCTTGTAAGACCTTAAAAAATGCGATATAGAAATATTAAAATTTAAAGGATAGTTTAACTCTACTTCAATTTCAGTTTTTGTTTTATTTAGATCGGTATTTCCAAAAACATATGAAAAATTTATGAGAATTAAAATACAAAAACATATCTTTTTTAATTTCATACTTTATCTTTTTACAAAACAAAAAAGCCGAAGCAGGGATATCCCGTTTACTTCGGCTTTTTTATATTACCGATTATATCGGAAACCGATTAATCGTTATATCGGAAGCCGATTTATCGGTGATGCCTCAATTTTTTTACTGGGCATTTGCGGGGGTTGTGGCCGGGAGAAGATTCCCTGACCTGTCGATTATATCAACCTCCGAATTAGGTGTAATCTGATCTACATAGAATGTGTACATAACAGGCTCAGAAACATTGCCTACATTATCGATAGCTTTAACTTCGATTTTGTAAACTGCATTTTGCGTAAATCTGATCGGTTCTACATACTTGGTATATTCTCCGTCATTTACTTTTACATAAATTGCATCAACGCCTGAAAGATCGTCTTTTGCTGCAAATGAAACGGTTTCACTTGTAGAAACAATAACTCTGCCTTCTTCATCTACAACTCTATCGCTGGGGAATACCATGTACTCCTCATCCTTGTTGATAAGACGGTTTGAATTTGCAATGCTTACGACGGGAGCTGTCCTGTCGATAGTAACTGCGAGTAACTTAATAGGAGCAAGGTTTCCTACATTGTCAATAGCTGTGTAATAAAGGTTTACAGGTCCTTCACCATCTAAGGAAACATAGGTCTGTTCAGACTCTTTTCCGTTTCCGGATATTTTAAGAGAGTTAAGATCCGTTCCCATGTAACCGGCTGCTACACCTGATCCTCCGACTATGTCGGCTGCAGAAACATACCATTTTGTATCGGCTGAGCAATAAACTACGACACCGTCATTGTACAAAGGTGCTGTTGTCTTGATCATTGTATCAGGAGCTGTATTATCTACGATTACCGACAAAGTTTTGGGCAATTCCAGATTTCCGCTGTTATCAAATCCTCTGTATGAAATATCATATTTTCCTTCTTCAAGAAGTTGGAAGGGGTTTTTGTATCTCATAAAATCTGCACCATTCAAGGCAAATTCTACAAAGTCAAGACCGGTTTCTTTATCGGTTGATCTTAGTTTAAAAAAGACATCACTGTTTACATAGTTGGTGCCTTCTTCAACATAGTGAATTGCGGGGCGGACATAGTCTGTTCCAACAATCGAAGGAGCCTGTGCCCAAGCCGAAACCACTAAAAGTGAACATACGGCTACAAAAAAAATTTTTTTAATCATTAGTTACCTCCAAAATGATTTTTTAAAGTTTCATAGTGTTTATTTAACACTGTGAATTTCTACTCTTCGGTTTTTGAAGCGGTCAGTAATCTCTGAATGGCTTCGGGCAGGTTCACTTGCTCCTTTACCTTCGACGATTATATTGTTCGCATCAAACAGCTTCATTTTTTGAAAATAGCTTGCAACAGCAATTGCTCGCTGTAATGCAATACGATCTTCATCCTTTTGTGAATCCAGTTTTGCACTGTGACCATAAATGACGATTTTCTTTACATTTTTTGCTTTTAGATCTTCGCCTATTTCTTTTAGTATTTGTGCGGTAAACTGATCGATTTGATAAGATTGCGGTGCAAAATATACCGTGTAATAATCATCAGACATATTTTTTTCATTTGCTTTCTTATCTGTTTCTTCCTTTACTACTTCTTGTTCTTGAGTTTTTTCAGGTTCAGCCGGCTTTTCTTCTTTTTGCTTGGGAGCAGACTTACAGGAAAACATAAAAAGAACAGACAATAGTAAAAGTAATACTCTTACTTTTTTCAAAGAAACCTCCTTAAAATAATAATCCTAGATATATTATCCTGCTTTTCCTGCCAATAGTCAAGAAGATTTTATCTTTTTATCTATCATTTTTCTTTAGCTTCGGTAACAAAGGTCGTATATTGGGATAAAAACAAGAGCGGGACAGTGCCTATGGGGCCGTTTCTTTGTTTTGCCAAAATGAGTTCGGTCGGAATAGGTTTTGCTTCATCTTCGCTTGTGTCGGCTCTTTCACGGTGTAAAAACATGACCACATCGGCATCCTGTTCAAGAGAACCCGATTCCCTTATATCGGCAAGCCCGGGTTTTTTTCCTTCGGCATCCCTTGTCAGCTGGGATAGGGCAACTACGGGAATATTCAGTTCTCTTGCCAAACTTTTTAGAGACCTTGAAATTTCGGCAATCTGTTCATGACGCGGTATGCTTGCATTTTCCCCCGTAATAAGGGTTATATAGTCTATAAAAATAATTTTTACGTTATAGGGCGGACTGCAAAGCTGGCGGGCTATGGCTCTTAAATCCAAAAGCTTCATATTCGGCATATCCACAAGGTAAAATGGGGCTTCATAGAGCATACCGCAGGTTTCTGATACCTTGCCGAAATCTCTGGCCGTTAGGTTTGCAGACCTTATTCTGTTCGAATTTATTTTTGCTCTTGAAGCTATCAAACGCTGTACCAGCTGCATATCCGACATTTCAAGAGAAAAAAAGGCAGTCGGAATTTTTTCGTCAATAGCGATGTGGGCCGCCATGGTCATGGCTAGGGCTGTTTTTCCTACGGAGGGACGGGCTCCTATTATTATAAATTCCGAGTCCTGAAATCCGTAGGTCATATTATCCAAATTACCGAAACCTGAAGGAACACCGGTGTATGCTCCCTTGCGTTCGTGTAGTTTTTGGAGAACCTCCAAAGTAGGCATTATGACCTCAGCCAAAGACTTAAAAGTCGCCGAATTGCCGGCTTCCGTAAGGTCAAAGATACTTTTTTGAGCTTCTTCCAAGACTGTCCGGCTTGATATGCTGTCATCAAATACATCTGCAGAAATTTTATTGGAAACTTTTAGCAAATTTCTTCTTATAGCGGCTTCCAACACGATTTTTGCATAAAATTCGTAGTTTGCAGAGCTTGGAACCTCATCCGTAAGCGATGCTATGTAGCTTGCCCCTCCGACTGAATCCAATTCATTTACCGAGCGAAGATAGTCTGTCAATATTAAAATATCCGCCTTTTGAGACTGGGTGTCTAATTCCGAAATAGCCTTATATATCTTTTGGTGCTGAGGAGAATAAAAAGCTGACGCATCTAAAATCGGTCTTACAAAGGTAAAGACATCAGGATCTATTAAAATAGCTCCCAAAACAGCCTTTTCTGCTTCCATATTGTGAGGCGGAAGCTTGTTTTTTAAATTTTTTACACTATCCATTAAAAAAGCCCTCTCAAGCGAGGGCATTTTAACAGATAGTAAGATTAAAATCTAGCCTAAAGAAAACTTAAATTTTAAAAAGTTTAATATCTACGCTTTTATTTTCTTTGATTTCTATTTTTAACTTGTTAAATCCTCCGGGCCTTCCGCCCTTATGGTTGCCGTATCCTACAGGTTCCTTAGGCATGCCTAAAAAGTTTCTGTCCAGTTTATCGTTTTTGTTAATGTCTTGATAAACAAAAAAAACATATTCTCCTTGAGGTAGTTTTTCCGTTATTGTCATTTCCTTACCGTCTACTTGAACGCTGACAGTCTTTAAAGGCTCTTTTTTCTTAAAAGATTGTGCATCTTGATAGATACTCAAAAACAGTTTTCCTTCGATAGTTTCGATGTTGGTAATATTAAGAGTAACCTCAAATTCGGGTCCTGTCTCTTCCGAATATAGACCCGTAAAAACCGTCAAAAGAATCGTAAAAATAAAAATAATTTTTTTCATCATGTTCTCCCGTACCTTATTCGGCATTGCCGTAAAGAATCTTTACTCGGTATATTTAGATAAAAATATACAACAAGCATTGAATTATAGGAGGAATCAAAAAAGTAATTTCTGTGGTGGATAATTGACAAAAAATAGATGAATGGCCTATACTGCATTATAGAATAAAAAAGGATGGAGCATGTATGAAGAAGTTTTTTACTTTAGGTGTTGTTAGAACTGTGATTTTTGCTGTTTTGTTGAGCAGTTTTTATATGAGCTGTAAGCAACCGGTAACAGTTATTAAAGAGCCGTATGAGGTAAATACCAATGCAAATCGGATTAAAATACTGGTAATTGGTGAGCATTTAACAAAAGAAAAAGTTTCGTTTTGGGTTGAAAAAGGAGCTGTAGGTTCTGAGGTAAAAAAAGAAGCTGAAAAACTGATTACTTTTACTTCCGGCTATGAACTTGCTTCATGGAAATTGAATCAACAAAACGGTGCGGATATAAGCGATAAGGAAAAATTTACCGACGATTCAGTTCTCTTTGCGGTTGCAAAAAAAATAGACGAGCCGCAAAATACCAATATTAAGATTACTATCAAGCAGGTTGAACATACAACCGTATCGGAGCCGGAGTTTACCGTTGGGTCAAGATCATCTTGGCTCAGCATCAAAGAAACAGCAATCAAGCGGCTTAATGTTGAAACAGGGTATGAGCTTATCGGTTGGAAACTTCGCACACAGGACAGTGTTTTTATCAATGATTCATACACCTTTGAAAGCAATACGGATATTTTTCCGGTTGTTAGACAGCAAGGCTCACCGCAACTGAAAAAGTTTACTTTGAGTATATTCGGCGATAGCAATATAACAGTAAAGCGGCAAACGCTGACGGTTGAAGAAGGCACAAAGTGGTCTGGGGTTAAACAGGCAGCAACTGATAGTATAGAATGTGCTGAGGGCTATGAGTGTATAGCTTGGAAAATCGACAATCAAAGCGGTGCGGTTTTAACCGACGACCATGAGTTTACGGCAGACACAAAACTGTTTGCTGAAGAGAAAAAAATTCCTGTTCCTCCGGCCGAAATGATTACCATAACAGTTCAAGGTGATGTCGGCATCGAAGTAAAAAAAGATAGTATAGAGGTAAAAAAGAATTCCGTCTGGGCCGGTATAAAAACCGCTGTTGCATCGTGTGCGGTATGTAAACAATATTACGAATTTGTGCAATGGAAACTGGCTGATGGGTCTGGAACTGAAATAACAAACGAAACCTCATTCACGGAAGATGTAACTGTTTTTGCCGTGTCCAAGCGAAAAACTGTCACCGTCAGTATTGCAGGAAATGACAAAGTTACGGTAAACACAGCAAGTCTTACTATTGACTGTGGGTCGCTGTGGTCTGAAGTAAAATCTAAAATTGAAGCCTGCATAAGCGTTGAAAACAGTTCGAGTATCAGCTGGCTGCTCGGTGATGAAAATGGTACAAGTATAACGGATAACTATTGTTTTGACTCTGATAGTGCCGTCTTTGTTAAAGCATTTGACACAGGAATTTTTAGGCTGGATAACTATGGGGCAATTACTGGATACACTTGTCAACCTGAAAATTTACCTTCACATCTTGTTATACCCGATCAAATAGGCGGAAAAACCATTACAACAATAAACCAGAATGTATTTATCAACTGTAATGCAATAAAAAGCGTTTCTTTCCCAAAGACTCTCATTAACGTACAACCATATGCTTTTAGAAATTGTAGGGAACTTCAAGCAGTTGAATTTGCAGATGGGGGAACACAATGCTATAGTACTATTTTTGATCAATGCAAAAAATTATCAAAAATTACAATCTTGGGCGGTGTGGTAAAGAGTAACTTCTACTATGCTTTTTCAAGCTCTAGTCAGCTGCATATTTCTGAAATTGTATTATGTGAAGGTGTTACAAAAATCGAAGGTTATGCATTTAATAACTTTTCAGAGATAACGGAAATAACCATACCGGCGACTGTTACCGATATCGATACAAATGCTTTTGCAAATTGTACAAGCCTTAAGACGGTAGAATTCAAAAAAGGTTCTGTTACTATCGGCAATAATGCATTTTACAACTGTAACCAAATTACGGAGTTGCGTATATTGAGCGGTGATATAAACTTTAAGTGCTCATTGGTACAGCAGCCAAATAAAATTTTGAGTCTATACCTAGGTGAAGAAGTTACTTCAATATGTTCTAATGCCTTTTCCGGCTGTACACAACTTACGGGTTTGGATATTTCACACTGTAAAAAACTGACGTCAATACATGCTGCTGCTTTTAGTAATTGTACAAGTTTGGAAGTCCTTAAATTACCGGCTTCGCTTGAATTTATCGATAATTCTGCGTTTTTATCTTGCAGCGGTATTGCCGAGTTGGATATTGCCCATTGTGAAAACTTGAAAAGCATAAAGTCGACAAGCTTTGAAAATTGTTCAAACTTAAAAACGGTTAAGTTACCTAAGTCAATAGAAACTATTGAAAATAGAGCTTTTTATGGTTGTTATCAGATAGAACAAGTAGATTTATCGCCATATTCAAAACTTACCAAAATTGAAGACAGTGTGTTCTCCGGATGTTCAGCACTGCGGAGCATTACCTTCCCGGATAATCTTGAGCGAATTGGAAACTCTGCATTTAATAACTGTTATGCTTTGACGGCTGTACAGTTTCCGAAAAATCTTGAGCAAATAGGGGACTCTGCATTTAGTAACTGTTATGCATTGACGGCTGTGCAGTTGCCGAATAATCTTAAGCGAATCGGAAACTATTCATTTAGTGACTGTAGTGCACTGACGGCTGTGCAGTTGCCGAATAACCTTTTAGAAATAGGTAGGAGTGCTTTTTATAATTGTTCGGCAATTACCGGCATTACTTTCGGTCAAAAATTGAGAACAATACAAGATAATGCATTTGAAAAATGCCGCGGTATAAGAGGTGCACTTGACATGCGGGCATGTACAAATCTTACCGAAATTGGAGGTTCAGCCTTTTTAGACTGTTCGGCGATTACGGAAATCAAACTGCCCGCTTCGTTGCAAACGCTCAAGGATAAGAGTTTTGCAAACTGCATATCTTTACAGAAAGTTGTTCTTGGAAACGGTGCAATCACATATACAACTGGTACTAGCGGTTCTTTTCTTAAGTGCAAAAGTATTAAGGAGCTGACAATTCTTTCAGGCAAAGTAACTTTTAAGGTAAAAGATATGCTTGCCGATTCATATAAAACGATTTCCTCGGTTGTTTTCGGGGAGGATGTTACCGAAATTGGTTCTACAGCTTTTAGTGAATGTCTCGGTATAAAAGGCGTTTTGGATTTGTCGCAATGCGATAAATTAACATCAATAGGTTATTCGGCCTTTTCCGGCTGCTCAAGGCTGCTTGGAGTCCGGTTACCGAAAAACCTTACCAAAATCGACAGTTCCGCCTTTTCAAGCTGTATAGGTTTATCAGGTGTTTTGGATATGTCCGCTTGTAACAAGTTAGTGTCGCTCGGATCTTCCGCCTTTTACGGTTGCTCTAATATAAGCGACATTAAATTCCCCAAAAACATTAAAACTATCGGGTCATCTTGTTTTACAAATTGTTACAATATAGCAGGCTCGATTGATATGTCAGGCTGTACGGAATTGCAAAAAATCGAAAATTCGATATTTTCTTCCGATAAAAAAATACAAACAGTAAAGCTACCCCCGAATATTACCGAAATAGCTGACTCGGCATTTTTAAAATGTTCCGGTTTGACGGAAATTAAACTTCCGGAAAGTCTTACAAAAATTGGGAATAAAGCGTTTGGAGAATGTACTGCCTTAGCTTCAGTCGAATTTGGAAAGGGCGATATTTTAATGGCAACCGGAAACGATGCGTCGTTTTATAATGACAGAGATATAACTAAATTATCTGTTTTAAAAGGCAATATAAATTTTAAGTGTTCAGATGTCTTCCCTCATTCGTATCAAAAAATTAAGACTCTTATTTTAGGTGAAGGTATTACAGGAATCGGGGCATCTGCGTTTTCGAGTTGTAATGGCATTGAAGGCACTTTGAATTTAGGTAATTGTAGGGCATTGATCGCTATCGGTAATCAAGCCTTTAATTCATGCTATGGAATAACCGGCGTGCAATTCCCTGCAAGCTTACAAACACTCGGAGAGTTGGCATTTAACGGTTGTAATGGCATAAACACAATGATGGATTTATCTCCGTGTACTTCAATGCAATCTATCGGAAAATCCGCATTTTATAACTGTACAAAAATTACCGGAGTAAAATTCCCGCAAAGCCTTACATCAATCGGAAGTACTGCTTTTTATCAGTGTGTTGCACTTGAAGGTATGGTAGATTTATCCTCGTGTTTAGACCTTAAAATTATTGATGTCGGACTATTTCAAGGGTGCGGTTTAATAAGCGGTCTGAAGTTACCTAAAACTATCACTACAATTGGAGCATCTGCGTTTGAAAACTGTAAAAAAATTGATGCAGTTGATCTATCAGTATGTGCCGACTTAACTACTATCGGGGTGCAGGCATTTAAATCTTGTGCGGAAGCTGTCATAACCTTGCCGGGTAAGGTAAATTCAGTTGGTACAGCCGCTTTTGGAAATTATTCAAATGATTCATACTGTAAAAAAGTACGTATTCCCAGAGGGGCTGACGGCGATAGTTTGAAGGGTAGGGTAACAAGCTCCGGGTACACTGAAGCGAGAATTGAGAGGTATTAAGGCCTTTATGTGGATGATAATAAGCCAATGCAGGGTAATTGACAATTTCTTTTTTATTCCTTAAAATAGCTTCCCTATGAATAAAAATATTACGATTGATGAACTGCGTTCAAAATATATAGACTTTTTTAAAAGCAAGGGGCATGTGGAAATTTCGGGGAGGTCTCTTATTCCTGAAAATGACCCCACGGTTTTATTTACAACTGCCGGTATGCACCCGCTTGTCCCTTATTTAATGGGGGAGCCTCATCCTGCCGGAACCCGTTTAACCGATGTGCAAAAATGTGTGCGCACGGGCGATATAGATGATGTAGGGGATGCTTCTCACCTGACCTTTTTTGAAATGCTTGGAAACTGGTCTTTGGGAGATTATTTTAAAAAAGAATCAATCGCCTATAGCTTTGAATTTTTAACGGATGAAAAGTATTTAGGGATTCCTATCGATAAACTTTCCTTTACTGTCTTTGAAGGAAATGAAGACGCTCCCCGTGATGAAGAATCGGCTTCGATTTGGGAAAGTCTGGGTGTCTCTAAAGATAGAATCTTTTTCCTCCCCAAAGAAGATAACTGGTGGGGCCCTGCCGGTGAAACAGGCCCATGCGGTCCCGATACGGAAATTTTTATAGATACGGGAAAACCTGCCTGCGGTTCAAATTGCCGCCCCGGCTGTAACTGCGGTAAATATGTAGAAATATGGAACAATGTTTTTATGCAATATCATAAAAACATGGACGGATCATATTCTCCCTTAAAAAGAAAATGCGTAGATACGGGAATGGGGGTTGAACGAACAGTTGCCATGCTTCAAGGAAAGCCTTCCGTTTATAATACCGAAGCCTTTACTTCAATTATTAAATCGATTGAAGATATAAGCGGCGTAAAATACGGCGATAACGAAAAAACCGATACCTCTATCAGAATTATAGCCGACCATGTCCGAACAGCTTGCTTTATTTTGGGAGATCCGAAAACTACGCTTCCGTCAAATATCGGGGCGGGCTATGTTTTAAGAAGGCTTATCAGAAGGGCTGTAAGACACGGCAAAAAACTCGGCATAGACGGCAACTTTTTATCCGTTCCGGCTTCTGCCGTTATCGCTCAAAATGCCGGCTTTTATACCGAACTAAAGGAAAATGAAACCTTAATTTTAACGGAACTTAAGGCCGAAGAAGACAAATTCCTTGAAACCTTAAAAAAAGGCGAGGCAGAATTCGAAAAAATGCTTCCGAACCTTTTAAAAAATCCTAAAAAGATTATTCCGGGAAGAATGGCATTTAAACTCTATGATACCTACGGCTTTCCTATCGAATTAACGGAAGAACTTGCCTCCGAATCGGGTTTAACCGTAAACAGGGAAGAATTTGATGAGGCTTTTAAAAAGCATCAGGAACTATCCAGAGCCGGAAGCGAACAGGTATTTAAGGGCGGTCTTGCCGACCATTCGGAGCAGACAACGGCCTATCATACGGCAACCCATCTTTTGCACAAGGCTTTAAGAATGGTTTTAGGCGATCATGTTCAGCAAAAAGGCTCGAATATAACGGCTGAAAGGCTCCGCTTCGACTTTTCTCATCCCGAGCCCATGACGGAGGCCGAAAAAAAAGAGGTTGAAAGGCTTGTGAATGAGGCTATAAAGGCCGATTTGCCCGTAACTATGGAAGTTATGCCTTTAGAAGAAGCAAAAAAAATAGGCGCTATGGCTCTTTTCGGCGAAAAATATGAAGATGTTGTTAAGGTATACAAAATAGGAGACTTTTCTACCGAGGTTTGCGGAGGCCCCCACGTTGAAAGAACAGGTTCTTTAGGCCGTTTTTGCATTAAAAAAGAACAGTCTTCTTCCTCAGGGGTCAGGCGAATAAGAGCTGTACTTGAACATTAAATGTAACTTATTGCCGTTCAATTTTGTTAATAGGGCGAAGATCGGCTTTGCCTTCTTTAAAATATATCATCCCCATATGGGATAATAGATGAGGATAAAATGAAAAAGAACATTTTTATTGCAGTTATGTTAGTCGGTTTTTTGGGCCTTTTGTCTGCCCAAAATGATTTACAGGTTATTGCACAGGTAAATCTGTCAAAAAAGGAACCTATAACTCTTGGTCAGCTTAAAAAGCTTGTAAAATTTGCCGAATCTCAGGGCGGAAATATAGCTACAAATGATGATAAAAAGCTTGTTTTGGAAAGTTTAATGCGAACCAAGCTTTTGGTTCAAGCTGCCGAAAAAGAAAATATCAAGATTTCCAATTCCCAAGTTGATAACGCTTTTAACGATGTGCTTTCTCAATATGTAAAATATCCAATAACAGAGAGCGAATTCGCTAAATTGATAAAACAAAAAGAAAACATATCGCTTGACGAGTTTATGAAAAAACAAACAGGTTGTACTGTTGAAGAACTCAAAAAAATTATCAAAGATAATCTTATAATTCAAAACTATATAGCTTCAAAACATCAAGCAGAAATTGTAAAAATGGCAACACCTACAGACGCTCAGATACGTTCATACTATGAAATGAAAAAAGGTGAGTTGGTTCGTCCCGATATGGTCAAAATGCTTTTTGTCGCAGTAAAAAAAGAAGGTAAAGACAAGGAAGAAATAGATAAAATTAATGAATTGCACAAAAAGGTTAAGAAGAATATAAAAGAGATTGCAAACATCAAGAAAAATGCAGAAGCCGGTAATTACGTTGCCCAAGAAGGTTATATACCTAAAACGGCAGAGGGTGCTCAGTTGTTAAATGCTACTCCTGAAGCCTTAATGGAAATTTTCTCAAAAGATGTAAACTATATATTCGATATACAGGATAGGGTAGACAGCAGACAGTTTTTTGTTATAACGGAAAAGCTTAATGCCAAAATTTTAACTTTAAGTGATGTCCCTGATCCCTCATCTACAGTTACGCTTTATGATCAGATAAAAGCCCTTCTTTCTCAGGGACTTGCACTAAATGCTATTCAATCTATCATTCAAACTACATATGAAGGTTTACGCACCGATGATAATTGCAAGATATTAAAAAGCGATGCTGAACTTGATAAACTTCTTAAGTGGTAATCGATAGATTTTAAATGAGTGTAGGCAGACGCAGAGGACGGATTCTCGCTTTTCAAGCCCTTGTTGCTTGGGATGTTGGAGGAGCCGTCCTTGACGATTTATTGAATTTCTCTTGGCAAAATGAAGACTCTATAAAGGATCCCAATGGCTATCTCTTTCCTAAAATGATGGTCTTGGGTACAATCGAAAATATAACCGAAATAGATAAGGTAATTCAGGAAAATCTGGATAACTGGGTTATAGATCGGCTTAATTCTGTAGATAAGGCGATTTTAAGATTGAGTGTCTATTCTCTTATATATCAAAAAGATACCCCTCCGCCCATCGTAATAGATGAGGCTATAAATTTGGCCAAAGATTTCGGTACCGATGATTCCTATAAATTTGTAAATGCGGTACTTGACAGTATTAAAAATAAGTCTTAAAATTTAAAAATGCAGCGGCTAAAGACAGTTTTTATTCTTTTTATAGCTTTTTTATTTTTTTCTTGTTCGGGCAAAACTAATGAACAAGCTTTTTTTAAAGAACTTTCCAAGATTGATCTTCAAATAGCGGAAGGTTATCAGGCTAAGGCTTTGAAGAGTTTAAAACGTCTTCAAAAAAAGGCCGTAAATTCTACAAATTATGTAAGTATTGTCAAACGGCAATTAAAACTTAATTCTATTCCCGATGCCTTAATTTCTCTTCAAACAGGCATAAAGAAGATTCCTGATTCGCCGGAGCTTTCTGCCTTATTAACTTCGATTCTTATTGATTCAGGAAAGCCGGCTGAAGCTCTGCCTTATTGTGAAAAATTAAAAGATACGCCTTATGCTTCATTGGGTGCCGAAGCCTCAATTTTGTCCGATATCGCCTTAAATTCCTTTAATTCCGATTTTAGTCTTTTAAAAGCAGCTTACGATAAAACTGAAAATCAAGTTTTTTTAAAGAATGCCGCTATTGTCTTGGCCGCCAAGGGCCGTTTAAGGGAGGCTTCTAATTTACGCTATAATATTCCGAATGATGTTGCTCCCGAGCATCCTTTTTTTTGGAGCTGTATTGTTTACGACCTCGGTGTCTTCGATTCTATTTTCGGTGATTTATATTTTTCTCTTGTTTATGCGGATAAAGACGGAGGCGAAGGTAAAACGGCTGAAAATGCACGGCTTCATCTTATGCTTGCTGCCGATGCAGCCTACGGGCAAGGAGATACGGAGAGGGCTAGGGCCTTTTGGCAGGCTGCGGCCGATAGAAGTCCCGAAGCTTCTCCCATAGTATTTTATGATTTGGCTCTTACGGCTCCTGATGAAAAAGAGCGTGTAGATCTTTTAATAGAATGTATTGATTTATATCCGGACTTTTACCCTGTAATTGCCCGCTATGTCCGTGAAGATATTGCTTTACGCGAATTAAATTCGCAAGATGAGCTTAGTGCCTATCTTGAATCTAAGGGCTTTTATTCAATTAAGATGGAAGAAACTTATTTTACCTCTCCCAAGATGACATATAAGCCTGAAGACCTTTTAGCAAGGGCTATGAAGAATCCGAATTTTGACCAAAGGTTTATTTTAGAAGAATTTAGATACAATCAAATAACGGATAAAACCTATGCTTCCAAAGCAAGGGGCAAGGCCGATATGTGGAAGATTCTTGAAAAATACGGCAAGGAGTCCATTATCAGAGAATATGCAAAATGGTACTTTGCTCAATCGGGAGATTTTAATGCTTGTCTTAGCGTTAGTGAAATAGGAAAACGATATGAAGATTCTTTTTATGCAGGGATAAATTCGGCTTTGAGCGGAGACTTTGAAAATGCCGTATCTTCTTTTGCGGCTTCTGCACAAGTTTCTGCCTATGCTTATGCTTCTACGGTAAATTCCGCCTATATGTATTATATGTCGGGTAAAACCTCTGAGGCTGTAGATACTTACAGCCTTGCCGCATCAATGACACAGGATAAAAAAAGACAAAGTATGCTTCACTATGAAATTGCCTCAATTTTTTATGAAAGAAAGGCTTATGATAGGGCTATAAGTGTCTTAGGTTATGCCTTGGAATTAAATCCTAAAAACTATCAGGCAGCCTCCCTCTTAAAAAAATTAAAGGAGTTTAATTAATCGTTTTCGAGTTAAAAGGATTAATCTTCTTCTTCAAGTTTAAAAACCACTATACCTGAGGTTTCATGTTTATCGGGTATAAAACTTGATGCAAATAAAACGGTAATTACAGCTCCCATCTTATCCGCCATTCCTGAAACCTTTCCGGATAAACGCTTGTTTTCTGCATATTCTTTTACGATTTTAAATGCATCATCATAATCTTCACGAAGAATATAAAAGTCGGTATGGTTAAAGCCGGTAACACCGTATCCTACAAGAACCGAAGCTACATGTTCATTTTCAACACGGTATGGAATATGTTCACTTTGAAATAATGATTTTATCATCATCAAGTCTTCTTGATAGAACAAGTGCATAAATTTGACGGCCTTTTTTCCCGATTGGACAGCTTCAAAAAAAGCATCTTCCATTTCAACTACATCATCTAAGGCTTCATCTTCTGCAGCAGTTCCGTCGTTTAATTTAACTCCTTCCGAATTTTCTTTCCACGATTTTTTTAAAAATAAAAACACAAAAATACCGCTCAAAACAGCAACTAACCACCACATAAGCACCTCCAATACCGATAAACAGCAAGGCAGAATTCCTGCCGAACTGTTTATCGAACCTCCAATAATTTTTTTTCAAAGGATCACGGTTACCGCTAAAAAACAACAAGTTTTTTAGTACTGACCTTAAATCATCTTATTCATTTTTCCGTAGATAGTGCGGACTATTATTTTTTGGTCTTCGTTAAAATTTTCTCCTGCAAGGTCAATCAAGCTTTGAAGGGATACAAGGCTTTCGTGTAAGGCCGTATGAAAACCTCTTGAAGTTTTAAACCAAAAATGTCCTGTACCGTCACAAAAGAGGGTTATAAAGCCCAGCTGCTTTGTAGTCTTTTTTGCTATTGTAGTTCTAAATAAAAGATTTAAGGAATTTACAAGGGCTTCCAAGTCTTCTTCAATAAAATAATTTTTATTCCTGTCAAAGTGCTTTTCATCTTCTGTTTTTTCTATCTGTTCAATATTAAAATTATTTACCACATTTAAAATTAAATCCATCTTTTCGCCTGAGAGGAGCTCGCTCTTATTGATTTCTATTTTTCCCCTTAAGCCCTTTAATTGCTCCAAGGCTCCGTTTTGATTTTCTTCACTGTATTTTTTGAAGACAGCCTCGGCCGTAAGTTTAAATTCTTTCCATGGAAGAATGAGATGCTTTTTGCCCTTGATTTTTTTGATAAGATAGCGAGTTCCCTCGATAAGAACGCTTTCTTCTTCCGGCTTTTTCTTTTCTTCTTTTTGGTCTGCCCTGTGTTCGTCTTTTTCTTTCTTTGCTCTTTTATCCTTTCTTTCTAAAAGGGCAGGGGCAACCTCTTCAATTATCTTTTTTGAAAGAGGAGAAACCGACATGGCATACATACGCGAAGTTCTGACTATTTCGCCTGCAACTATAAACTGTTCTTTTTCCTTGTACATGCAGGAGCCGGGGTGGATAAAAATCTTTTCTGTTGTGAGGGAGCGGTAAGAGTCCCTTCCCTGAGCCGAGCATACAAACTGAATCATTCCCTTGGCTATAGCCGTAAGGTAGTGTTCCATTTTTCCGCCCGAAAGAATCGGAACGCCCATATCCGAAACTATGAGTTCAAGTTGTTCTTTTATGTTGGCTATTTCGGCCATTACTCTGTCATCGAGATAGTGAATTTTACAAAACCTTTCCTTATCGAGGGCTTGAGAGTACATTCTAAAAACCTTTAAGAATGAGGCAAAATCTCCGAGGGGTTCATCAAAAAGGGCGTGAGCCTTGCGGGCTTCAATTTCTTCGCCTTCGGGGAAGATGACGGGGCTCCGAGCCGATAAAAAAGCCGCGGCGATTAAAACTTCTTCTACAAGGTCGGGGTATCTTGTAATTGCTTCAACTATGATTCGGGATTGTCTTGGAGCCAAAGGGAAAAGACACATCATCTTTCCTATGCTGCTTAAAGAGCGGTCGCTTTCTAGGGCATCGAGCATGTTTAGGGTATCTATGGCTCCTATTATGCCTTTTTTACCCGGAGGCGAAATAAAATCGAAATTTTCAAAGTCGAGAATTCCCAGTTCCGCCATACGCATAACAACCTCGGATAGGTCTGTACGGTAGATTTCTTCGAGGGTATAAAGCTGTCTTGTTTCAAAGTCCTTGCGTGTGTAAAGGCGGTAGCATACTCCTTCCTGAGTTCTTCCGGCTCTGCCTCGTCTTTGATTACATGAGGCTCGAGATATTAGGGTTTCATCCAAACTTGAAGTAAAGGTAAAAGGATTATAAAAGTTAAGTTTTGCAAGCCCCGAGTCTATAACGGCAGCAATGTCGTTTATCGTTATGGAGGTTTCCGCTATGTTTGTCGATATAACAATCTTCTTTTTTCCGAAGGGCGGGGATTTAAAAACTCTTTCTTGTTCTTCTTTGCTTAAACGGCCGTAGAGGGGGAGAATAAAAAGTTTTCTGTACCACGGTTCTTTTGAAAGTCTTTCAATGCAGTCCTTGATGGCTCTTTCCCCCGGAAGAAAAACCAGAATGGCACCGCTTCGTCCCTCGCTTAAAATGCGTCCTACAATCGAGGCTATCTTGTCCATCAAGGCCGTTTCCGCTTCTTGGGTATCGGTAGAAGCCTTAACCGCAGGGGGGTCAAAGATCAGGGTAACAGGGTAGGTGATGGCATCTATTTTGATTACGGGGCATCCGTCAAAGTACATCGAAAATAGATCTGTATTTATTGTGGCCGACGAAATTATAACCTTAAAATCTTTTCGTTCCGTTATTATCCGTTTTAAAAGTCCCAGTATAAAGTCTATATTTAAGCTCCGCTCATGAGCCTCATCTACCAAGATTACGGAGTACTTGCTGAGCCAAGGATCCAGTTTAAGTTCCTGTAAAAGAATGCCGTCGGTCATTATTTTTATTTTCGTATCGTTTGAAGTCTTATCTTCAAAGCGCATCTTATATCCGACAAGGCCGGGCATAGGCTCTTTAAGCTGTTTTGAAATAAATTCGCTCACCGAAAGGGCTGCAATACGCCTCGGCTGGGTAACGCCTATCATACCTGAACGGCTGTAGCCTGCTTCATGTAAAATAACCGGCAGCTGGGTAGTCTTGCCTGAACCCGTAGGGCTTTCTACAACGATTACCTGATTGTGCTCAAGCATTTCCAATATTCTGTCTTTTTGTTCGTATACAGGTAGATTTTTATATTTCATATCTTGAGCATTATAGCTTATTTTGTAGGAGGCTTCAAGTATGGTGGAACAGGCTTGACAACGTATTTTCAACATGATAGACTATTTACAAGTATGTATATTTAAAACTAATTTAAGGATATTGTATAATCATGACACCACATAAATCGTTTATTTCGTACTTTAAAAAATTTTTATTTAGGCATAAAATACTTTTTGCGAGTTTATGTTTATTCTTTTTTTCTCATATTGGGCTTACTTTGTACATACCTCAGCTTTTTCAAAAGTTTATAGACGGAGTTTCAGGCGGACTTGGGACAAAAAGTATTTTAGTAATTGCTCTTTTTTATTTGGGATTTGTTTTTTTTGTAGAGGTTTTAAATACTTTCCGCAATTTTTTTATGCAAAAGCTTTCTTGGAGTTTAACTAAAGCACTGCGTTCCGATATGCTAAAAAATCTTTTGCAATTGGATATGACTTTTTATCATAACAATTCTGTCGGCGAATTGGTAGAATGTGTTGAAGGCGATGTGTTAATTCTTTCAAATAATATTTCTACTTTTGTACTTGATATAATTTCGAATATTATTATTCTTTTTGGGATTTTAATAATTGTTTTTTTTAATTCCGTTCTATTAGGATGTATTTTTGTTATTTGTTCCGTTATCAGTATTATTATGATGTTGCGTCAATCCAAAAAAGATACTAGTTCTCTTGAAACTGTGCGAAAAAAACATGGCAGAGGTGAATGCCCTTGTTACGGAAACTATTACAGGACGAGAAGAGCTTCACAGCTTAAACGCAAGAGATAAAATCCTTGAAAAGTCAGACAGCTTACATGATACATCTTTTAAAAATGAAAAAAAATTTTATAGACTTTTTACTTTTACGATGATGTTAAACCAAGCTATAACATTTATTGAAAAATCCTGTTTGGTTGTGCTCTTGTTTTATTTACTAAAAGATGCGAAGCTAAGCCTCGGTCAAACTTTTATGTTATATAATTATTTTGTACTTTTAGAATGGCCGCTTGAAATGCTCGCTCAAAATGCAACTACATTTCAGGGTCTTGGTGCAAGGATAAATAGGGTTTTTAAATTATATATTGAAAAGCCCCATATTTCTTTTGGGAATAAAACTCTCGATGATAAAACATATAGTGTTGAGTTTAAAGATGTTTCCTTTGCCTATGATGAGCGGGATTTGATTTTAGATAATTTAAGTTTTAAAATAAATGCCGGAGATCATTGTGCTTTACAGGGAAGGACTGGAAGCGGAAAATCGACTCTTGTAAAACTTTTATTAAAGCTTTATGAACCACAGTCCGGAGAAATTTTATTAAACGGTGTTCCATTAAATGAGTTCAGTCAAAAATCGCTTGCTGAAAACATCGGATATGTAAGTCAGAGTATTGTTCTTTTTTATGCAAGTATTAGGGATAATATCCGCATGTTTGACGAAAGCATTTCCGATGAGCAAATAAAAGAAGCTTTAAAGAAAAGCGGAATGTATGAAAAGATTATGGCTTTACCAGGAGGCTTAGATTATATTTGTGAAGACGGAGCGGCAAATTTTTCCGGTGGAGAAACTCAGCTTTTAGCTTGTGCGAGGTTATTCTTAAAACAAAGTAAAATTATTATTTTGGACGAGTCCACTGCAAAACTTGATAATACTGAGCAGGAAAAAATTCAGCTTGCATTTGATGAACTTATAGAAAACAAAACGGCAATTATAATTGCCCACAGAACTGAAACTTTAGAAAAAACAAATGTAAAATTTTTATTGGAGAATGGAAAATTATCTCAAGGAGAAAAAGCAATCCTCTCCGAAGGAGGAGCAAATGAAACAAATTAAACCGGAATCCTTATTATCGGTTAACTTAAAAGTTATAAAACGGCATCCGTTTTTTTTCTTGGCGGCAATGGTCTCGGCTTTTTTGCTTCAGTTTACCGCCGGATTGTTTCCTGCATTTATCGAAAAGCAAATGTTTTCTCTTTTTGAAAATAAAATTGATTTGCCATTGGGTGTTTGGTTTATTATTATTTTGATGGCGACCGGATTTTTGTTTACAGCTTTTGCATATATAACTATGAATATGGGATGGCTTTTTAGAACAAAAATAAAAAAACTTTTTGTAAGTAAAATGCTTCGGGCAATTATATTACAACCGAAAGAGTTTGATACTTCTGAGGCAATCGGGGAAACCGCTTATAAATTCCGTGAAGATATAGATCAACTTTCTTTTTTACTCACAGGATCTTTTCCGCATTTTTCTACATCTTTAGCTATTGCTATCGTAACGGTTGTGTTAATGTTTTCTGTTAATGTAACTTTTACGTTTATTGCTCTTGTTTTAATTGCTTTGAATATTGGGATTATTACTTTGCTGCTTCCAAAGGTAGAACGCTGGCGTGAAAACAGCCTCAAAGCGGCTGCGGCAACTTCAGGTTTTTTAACGACTGCATTACAATCCGCCCAAGAAATAAAAACCGATTATAAAAATCAAAACTTTATCGATGCTTATTTTAATATAAATCAAAAAGCTGCGAAAGCCGCTCTTCAGGAAAATATCGGCAGCTCTTTAATTAAATCACTGTTTAGATTGGGGCATCAGCTGATTACTTCGGCAATGTTGATTTTTATTGCTTTAAACATCGAGACTATTAGTTTTTCTGTGGGAGATCTTGCTTTTTTTATCAGCTTATCTGTTTCACTTTCAAACTTTGCATCTTCTGTTTCGGATTTTTTTGTCAGCATAAAACAAACAAAAATTTCTCTGGAGCGTGTTCAAGATATTTATACAAAAGCTAAAAACGAGGATGAACAGCTTGATATAAAAAGTCCGCAAGAATATAATATCGAGTCCATTGTTGTAAAAAATCTTTGTGTGGAGTATCCCGAGAGCAATTTTAAAATAGAAAAATCGTTCGAGGTTTCCGGCGGGGAGTATTATTTTATTACAGGTGCCGTTGCTTCGGGAAAAAGTTCTCTGATAAAGTCCATGCTGGGAATTACTAAAAAAGCCGGCGGTGAAATAATCTTAAATGGAAAAATAATAGAAAAGCCCGAAGCGATTTTTGTTTCGCCCCTTGCCGTTTATGTTCCGCCGACCCCGCAAATTTTTAACGCAAGCTTGCGTGAAAATCTTTTACTCGGTCTTAGCTCTGAAGCGGAAGGGACCATTACCGAAGCGGAAATCCAAAAAGTTTTAAGAATTACCCGCTTAGACAAAGACATGGAAACCATGCCCAACGGCTTGGAAACAAAAGTCGGTAACTTAACGGGTGGCGTTTCAGGCGGACAAACCCAACGCATTGGAATTGCAAGGGCTCTTTTATGTAAGACTAAACTTGTAGTTTTAGACGATTGCTTTACTGCCGTTGATTCCGGGCTCGCAGGCGAAATTCGCAAAGACATCGCCGCTCTCGATGATTTAACGGTAATCGAAATAAGCAATCGCTGCCCAAATCTTGAAATGATTCCGAGAATAAAACAGCTTGAGTTTTAAACCGGCAAAATATTTAAGCCGAATCGGTCAGATTTAACCTGAGGCAATACGGGGGCTTGACATAGGTCTCTTAAATTGTTACCCTATTTTATTATTATGGTTATCAATTTGATTTGGAGAAAATATGAGCTCAAATTTTAAACTATCGATTATGCCGATTTTTGTTCCGCTTTTTGCGGCTCTTATTGCCGTAAGCGGTTTTATAGCATTTCCTCTTCCCGGAACTCCCGTTCCAATAGTGCTTCAAAATATGATGCCTATTTTGGCATCGGGGCTTTTAGGGGGGCTTTACGGGACGGCTTCAACAGCTCTTTTTTTGATTGCCGGTTTACTCGGCCTTCCCGTTTTTTCGGGCGGAAGAGGGGGGCTTGCACATCTTTTAGGGCCGACGGGAGGCTTTTTAATCGGCTATCTTGCGGCAGCAGCTTTTTTAATTATTTTTTTTAGAAAGCCCGGAGCAAAGGACCTTGCCTTAGTTTCTTCAGGTAAAAATAATAGCATTAAGTTAATAAACTATTTAAAAATAATTGCAGCCTCTTTTTCAGGCTTTGCTCTTATTTATGTTTTTGGGATAGCAAGATTTATGCAGCTTACAAACAGGGGGCTTTTTGAATCATTGAGCCTTGCCTGTATTCCTTATTTGCCGGGGGATTTTATCAAGATGATATTAGTTTCCGCTTTAATTTATAAGCTGCGTCCCGTTACGGCAAGATATTTTTTAGAGGCTTCTTCTTAAACCATGAAAGCAGAAATTATAAGCTTAAAAAATATAAGCAAGACCTTTGTTCAAAGCTCTTTTGACGGAACGGTTAATTTTAAGGCCTTGGATGAAATTTCTTTGAGCGTTTTTAAGGGAGAGAGCATTCTTATTTCAGGCGCTAACGGTTCGGGAAAAACTCTTCTTATGTCGATTATTGCAGGGCTTATAAGGCCATCATCGGGGCTTGTAGATGTAAAAGAAAGATGCGGCATAGTTTTTCAGGATTCAGACTTACAGATATTGGGAGAAACACCTGAGGAAGATATTATGTTCGGGCTAAAAAATATAAAACTTCCGCAGGAAGAAAGAAAAAAAAGACTGGAAACTGCCTTGGAAAAAACAGGCTTAAAGGATAAGCGTTATTATTCTTCCCGTTCCTTATCGGGAGGAGAAAAGAGGCGGCTTTGCGTTGCAGGAATTTTGGCGATGAAGTTTCCGGTAATCATCTTTGATGAGCCCTATGCAAATTTGGATTATGAAGGGGTAGTGCAGGTTAATTCCCTTATTAAAGAATTAAAGACCGAAAACTATACCCTTCTTATTTTAAGCCATGAGCTTGAAAAATGTTATGCCCTCGCCGACAGGTTTTTAGTTCTCCATAGGGGGAAAAAGGTTTTTGATGGGACTGCTGAAGAGGGCTTAAGACAAAACCTAAAAGAATGGAGTATAAGGCCTCCTCTTACTTCATACACAAAAAGGGAGGATTTAATTTGGATATAAGGCCCTTATTTTCTTACCGAAGGGGAACGAGCTTTTTACATAGGATGTCCCCCCTTTTAAAATTGTTTTTTCTTTTCGGCTTTACAGCCATAATTTTTTTCTTTCCTAATTATGTTTTCTTTTATTCGGTCTTTTTTGTTTTTTTTGCCCGTTTTATAGGTTTTTCGTTTTTAGAGCAATTACGGGATTTAAAACCGATTCTGCCTTATTGCCTGCTTCTTGTAAGCCTCCATGTTTTTTCGGTTCTTATAAAAACGGAAAGCAGTATAAAGGATTTGGTCTTTCTTATTTTAAAACTCATCTGTCTTATGCAGATAAGCTCCCTTTTTTTTAATACCACAAGCTCTCTTCAATTGAAGGAGACATTAGAAAAAATTTTACCCTTTAAGCTTGCTGTTTTGTTTTCCCTTTTTTTGTTTTTTATTCCTCTTTTGTTTTCTATTTGGACAAAGCTGGATCACTCTTGGAAGGCAAGGGGAGGAAAAAAAAGTCTTTTAAAAATTTTTAAACTTTTTCCGATTTTTATTTCCGAAGCCCTTTACAAAGGCCAAAAACTGATGTATGCACTGCGAAACCGCTCAGAATGAACTGAAAAAAATAATTGACAAAAACTTATAATTATCTTATAATAGAACAATGATATCGATTAGATGGAGCCGAAAAGCGTCAAAACAACTTAACAAAATACAAAAAGCTGATAAAAAGCAAATTCTTGAAGCTGTTGATACTTTATCCGGATTTCCGTATGTTTTAAATGTAAAAGCATTAAGTAATCATAAATACGATTATCGATTGCGTGTCGGTAGATATAGGATTCTATTTAATCACATTGAAAAAATACATATATTATCAATCGAGGAGGTAAAAAAAAGAGATGACAACACTTATTGATGTTCAATTTATAGCAGGAAAGGACGGGAAACCGGAATATGCGGTTATTCCTTTTAAAGTTTTTCAAACATTATGTAATCATAAGGTAAGAGAATTTAACGAAAAAGAAACAATTCCGCATGAAGTAATAAAAAAAATACATTTGGAAGATATGAGTTCCATTCAGGCATGGCGTGAATACTTAAACCTTACACAGACTGAAATTGCCGAAAAAATGGGGATAAGCCAAGCAGCCTATAGTCAGATGGAAACATCCAAAAAGAATCGAAAAGCAACACTGGAAAAAATAGCCCAAGCTATGAATATTGACTATTTGCAATTACGAATATAATTTTTATACATTATATAAATTTAACACAATTAAATTCGTATTTTATGCCAAAATTTACAGCATGGTTGACGGTGCAGCCCTTATTTTGTATAATCATACTCTATGAAAGTATTATATTTAGGCGAAGAAACTTTGAGGGAAGTATCCAAACCTGTTGAAAAAATAGATGAAAATATTAAAAGCTTAATCGACGAAATGTTTGTTACCGTAAAAAAAGAAAACGGTATAGGCTTGGCGGCTCCGCAAGTAGGAGAAAACATAAGACTTTTTATCGTATTTATAAACGAACAAAAATATGTTTTTATAAACCCTGAAATTATCGAAACGTCTCAGGAAATGTGTTTGATGGAAGAAGGCTGTTTGAGCATACCTAAGGTCTATGATGAAGTTATGAGACCTTCAGCCGTAAAAGTGCAGTTTTTAAATATTGACGGTAAAATAAAGACCATTGAGGCCTCAGGACTCCTTGCCAGAGTTATTCAGCATGAAAATGACCACTTAAA
This sequence comes from Treponema denticola ATCC 35405, assembly GCF_000008185.1. Classification (NCBI taxonomy): domain Bacteria; kingdom Pseudomonadati; phylum Spirochaetota; class Spirochaetia; order Treponematales; family Treponemataceae; genus Treponema; species Treponema denticola. The sequence continues at coordinate 1,695,741 of NC_002967.9, read as the reverse complement.
CGGAATTCTTTTTATAGACCGTTTAAGCGAAGAAAAAAAGGCCGAAGCTATCGAAAAGTTTGAGCATAAAAAGGCTCTTTTTTCAAAAAAGAGGATCCGCCTGAGATGAGAATCCTTTTTGCGGGAACTCCTTCCTGTGCCGTACCTGCCTTAAACCTGATAGCTCGCGAATTTGACCTTTGCGGAGTATTGACAAATCCTCCGGCTCCGGCAGGACGGAATAAAAAGATGCAGGATTCCGATACGGCTCTTGCAGTAAAGGAGCTTATAAAAGAAGGTGTTTTACCGGAAAACTTTCCTATTTTGACACCTCAAAAACTTGATGATAATTATAGAAAAGAACTTGAGGCTTTAAAATCGGAGCTTTTGGTTTGTTTTGCCTACGGTAAAATTTTCGGACCTAAGACTATGGCTCTTTTTCCGCTGGGCGGAATAAATATTCATCCCTCTCTTTTACCAAGGTGGAGGGGGCCGGCCCCTGTTCCTGCGGCCATATTGGCGGGAGATAAACTTACCGGAATTACGATTCAGACCCTTGCTCAAAAAACGGATTGCGGAAGTATTTTGGGACAGCTTGAAATTCCCTTAAATGATTCCGAAACAACGGAAAGCCTTTTAGCCGATTGTGCCGATAAGTGCTGCCCGCTTTTACGTGATGTGCTTTCGGATTTTGAAAACAAATTAAAGCAGGCAAGGCCTCAGGAAGAGGCAAAAGCTCTTTATTGCTCAATGTTAAAAAAAGAAGACGGGCTTATAGATTGGTCAAAGCCGGCTGAAGAAATTGAAAGAAAAATAAGGGCATTTACCCCATGGCCGGGCTGCTTTACCTTTAAAAACAGCGAAAAAATAAGCATAATTGAAGCTAATTTATATGAAGATGCTTCAAATGAAATGACAAAAAATAAAAAATTTGGTACAATACTGGGTACCGATAAGAAATGCGGTATTTTAATTCAAACAGGAAATGGAATACTCGCTGTTTCGGTATTACAAAAGCAGGCAAAAAAAAAGCTTGAATGGAAGGATTTTTTAAACGGCTCTCCGGATTTTTTGGAAGGCGGTTTTGAAACATAAATTTTAAAATATGGATGGTGGAATAAATGGGTCTTGGTGATATTGCAGACAGCATAGAAAGTAACGGAAAAGTGATAGTTATTACTTCTTTAGTAATGCTTGTGTTTTTTATTATTGTTTCTACAATCGTGTTTTTTATGTCGGTAAAAACGGCCGATCAAGTTTTGGTTCCTAATATCGAAGGCGAAAAATTTGAAGATGCGGTTCTTAAACTACAGGTTAAAGAACTCTATCCTCGTCTTCAGTTAAGATTTTCGGATAATACCGAAGATGCAGGGACGGTTTTAGAGCAAAGCCCTCCTGCAGGAACTATCGTTAAAGCCGGAAAAAGAATAACTGTCACTGTAAGCAGTGGTGCCGTTCTTGACAGAGTAGAAAATTATGTGGGAAAAACCTTATCGGAGGTTCAACAGCATTTTGCCTCTCTTTTTACTTCAGGCCGTAAACAGTTGATTTCGATAAAAGAACCGATTATGTACAAATCAAGTTCAATTCCTGCCGGTACGATTTTGGAGCAAAATCCCGCTCCGGATACAAAGATATCCGAAGGCGTTTTTATTGAATTTATTGTAAGCAAGGGCCCTGAAAATGAGAAGGTTTCCGTTCCAAACATGGAAGGGCTTAAACTTGACGATATTTATTCTGCAATAGCTCAAAGTAAAATTTCATTTGTAATAAAAGCCGAAGTCAATTCTTCTCTTGATGCCCCGGTTGTTGTCAGTCAAAGCCAGCCGGCAGATTCCTCTATAGATGCTTACTCTCAAATAGAATTAGGTATGCAATTCCCCGATTCTACCGAAAAAATGGTTTACGGTGTTTATTCGCCTGCTTTACCTAGATATCCTTATCCGGTAAAAGTTACGGTTGATGCCGTATATCCTGACGGAAAGAGAAAGGAGCTTATAAGTTTTAATCATCAGGGAGGAAAATGCAGCATTCCTTACGGTCTTCCCCAAGGGACGGTTCTTGTTCTAACCGTATTAAACAAACAGGTTCAAATGTTTGAAGTAAAACAATAGGTTGTAACTAAGATAGAATTCATATTGTTTAGAGTTTGTATTCTATAATAAATAAATTAAGGAGACATAAAATGAATAGAAAAATTTTGAGTATTTTAAGTGCCTTTATGTTTTTGATTGTTTTGGATTCATGTAAAACAGCACCCAAAAATGATCCTAATTTTTTAGGTGACTTTTCTCCTATAGATTTAGGAACACTTATCGGAGGTTCAGTTAAGAGGACAAAGGAAGAGATAAAACCTACCGAATTTAAATTTACTTTTTACCCACGCACAAATATTGTATCTATTGAGCATAAATTTATGATTGATAAGGTTGAAGTTTTTTTGGATCAAGCAGATAGGGAAATATTGATTAAGGCAATGGAAACTTATCTGTCTTCTTATAACGATAGAAATTTGAGTGCCGCTAATGCAAAAAGAAAAGCTTTTTTCGGGAAGACAAAGGTCTCTATGACTTGGGGACTTTTTGGCGGAGGCGCACATGAGGCAAAACCGACATTAAGAGCAGAATATCAATTATTATCTGAAAATAAACCTTATTTTATATTAGGTAATGCAACAACAAAGGCTATAGGGGAAAGAGATGATGCAAGCTGTCCGGCTTTACGATTGGCATTTTCTCCAGCCCAATGTGAAGACCTTATTGAGCTTTTAAAACAAGATAATCTTGTTAAAATTGTAGAAGGTATGCAAAAGGACTTTGATCGTTTTGAACCTTCAAATAAAACTGAAAACGGCAACAAAGAAAATGCGGAAAAAGATAAGGTAAACTACGACGGTTTTTAACATAAAATAAACCGCAAAGGTTAAGAAGATCGCAAAGATTTTTTTAGGATGTTTTTTAATCAATTATTATTCTTTGCGCTCTTGTGGGGTAATTTTATAATATAATTATTATAAAGTGTATCTTTTATAAATCTTCTATATTTCCATCTTGGTGTACGATAAATACTCTTGGAGTGTTTTTTGTAAAAAAACCGTTTTCTACTACACCTGTAATCTTGTTTAAACTTTCTTCCAAGGCTTTGGGATCTACATCGGCTGCTTTAGGCCATTTTACATCAATTATAAAGTTTCCGTTGTCGGTAACAACAGGTCCCATTTTTTTTACGCCCTCACGCAGAAATACTTCTATGCCTTGGGCTTCAAGAGCCTTTGTAATACTTAAACGTGCTTCCGGTATAATTTCTATCGGAAGGGCAAATCCTTTTCCCATAGATTTAACTTTTTTTCTTTCATCGGCAATGACAACAAATTCTTTTGAATTATATGCTATTATTTTTTCTTTGAGGAGGGCAGCTCCGCCTCCCTTGATTAGGTTTTTATCGGGGTCGATTTCGTCTGCTCCGTCTATAGCAAGGTCTAAGCTTCCTCCTATTTGCTGAGAACTTAAAGAATAAATAGGGATGCCTAGTTTTTCACATTCGATTGATGTTTGAAAACTTGTAGGTACGGCGTATATTTTTTTTAACTTACCTGACGACAATAATTGGGCGAGACGGTGTACAGCCGGCATAGCTGTAGAGCCTGTGCCGAGTCCTATCTTCATTCCGTCAAAAATTTTTCCTTCCGAAAAAAGAGTGTCTATTGCATGATAGGCAACTCTTTCTTTTAACTGTGACGTGTCCATTATAAATACTCCTTTCCTGCAAAAGCTTTAAATTGATGATAGGCTTGATATTCAAGCATTTTATAGCCGTTACAAACCTGACATCCTGCCGTCCTTGCCCGCTTTAACATCTTAGTGGTTTCAGGCCTGTAGATTAACTCAAATACTTTTTCTTTTCCTGTAAAGGTATAAAAATTAAGAGGGTCCATATATATGTCGGGCTCCATACCGGCATTTGTGGTTTGAATTATCAGTTCCGAAAAAGCATGAAGCTGTTTTATATTTATAGGATCCAATAGTGCCCATTTAAATTTATATTTTTCGGCTATGTTTTTAGCTTTTTCGGCCGTACGATTAAAGATACAGGCTTTTCCATGGAGAGAGCTTATTACTTCTGCGACGGCTCTGGCTGCTCCTCCGGCCCCTATAATAGCGACCTTATATTTGCGTAAGTCTTTTTCGTTTAAGAATTCCATTAAAGCCTGCTGAAAACCGTCAACATCCGTATTATAGCCGAACCATTTTTTGTTTTCGCTTACCAAGGTATTTACGGCTCCGATAAATTTAGAGGCTTCGGATATGGAATTTATCAGAGGAATGATTTCGCTTTTAAAAGGAGCCGTAACGGAAAGACCTTTTATCTTAAGAAGATTGGCAAAGTCCAAGGCTTCCTTTGATGACACCGCCGATATTGGGATATAAACGGAATTAAGATTTTTTCGTTTAAAACCCTTATTATGAATTTGGGGGCTCAAACTTGTGTTTACATCCTTACCTATAACTCCATAAAGACTTGTCTCCTCATCGATTTTTGAAAATCCGTATAATTCTTCTAAAGTTTCAGGATCTATAAGTTCTTGTTCAAGTTTATTTTTCTTTATGTATTCGGGAGTGAAGGTATATACTATTTGGGAATTTAATTTATTTGATAGGATACGGGAGCTTAAACCGTATGGCCCCATAACCGATAAAATGTACTCTTGGTTTTTTATCAGCTTTGATGCTTTAAAAAGCTCGGAAACATCGTTTAAACAATTTGCCGTAAAAGCCAATTTGGGAATGTCGGTTTCAAAACGGCTTAACCCTTCTACGGTCTTTACTATATTTTTTACCGGAACCTTACTGTGAAGGCTTCTTATTATTTTAATATCAAAGGCCCTTGCCGCTTCTTCGATTCCGGATGAATCAAAATCGCTTTCCAAATCTATATAAGAAAAATTTTTTATCGGGTCGGCGTTTGCAAAGGCAAGGCCGCGTGCAAAGATTGTCATCCTTGCACCTTCGCCTCCCGTAAAATTTCCGCCGTCAGATTTTCTTCGAACGGTTAAGATACAAGGGATTCCGGCCCGTTCAGGGAAATTCCTTAAATAGAGTATTTCGCTTTGATTGAGATAATCTACACGAAGCTCCGCAATATCAATAAACTTCTTATACTTTTCCAGTGCGGAAAGATTTTTTTCGATTGTTTTTTCCGTTAAAACAAGACAGACCTTTGTAGACATAATCAGCTTTTTTTTCGGTCTTGGGTTACATAACTTCCTTCAAAACCCTTAATTTCTTTTATTTTTTTAAGCCAATATTCGGCCTCGGTTTTGTTTTTAAACGGTCCGACTCTGACTCGGTGTGTAAGCCCTGTTGCCGTCTCTTTGGTAAAGATTTCCGCCTTCATGTGTTTTGAGGTGAGGGTATCTCTTGCTGCTTCTGCATTTAAGCGGCTTGTCAAAGAAGCTGTTTGAACCCAGTACAGTGTGGAAACCGTTTTTTGAGCAGGGCTTGTTTTGACAGCAGGCTTTTCCGTTTTTTGAGGAGTCTTCTTTTCGGTTTTAGGTTTTTGAACCGTATTTGAGGTTACGCCTTTTACCGAAGCTACGCCTGTATTTTGATTAGCTTCTTTTGCAGGAGTAGTTTGTGTTTCGGTATCGGAATTTTTTTTATTGCCTTCTTGGTTTGTGTTTAAATTTGCAGCAAGATTTTCCGGTAAACTTGCAGTTTTTTCGTCCTTTTGAGTATTAGTTAAATCGCTTACGTTGATAGAGGTTTCTGTTGTTCCTGTTTGGCCTTCACCGTTTACAACGGTTATATTGTTGGCAATATTTACAAGTGTCGTAGAATCCGGCTCAAGCGGAGGAATTGATTCGGGATTTCGAGTCCATTGAAGAGGATCAACGCTTGTATCCGTTTTATCTGCTTCTATTCTGCCTAAATCGGATATTTGTGCTGCAGTCATAGTGCTTTTATTACGGAATGGGGCATACAGGTATAAACCGACACCGAAGATAATCAGAGCAAACAACGAAATAAAAAGTACTATCCATAAAATTTTTTTCTGTTCCATAAATCGACCTCAAAAACCTCTTTTTTTAACTTCCTGCAATAGTTTTCTTTTTAAACTTGCAGAAGACCAAAAGTTCTTTACTACTATTGTATCGGCATTTAAAAAAAAGTATTGAGAAAAGAATTTCTTTTGTTTTGAAAATCTTAACCAAATATTTTTTAAAGGCAGCCTGTCTCTTTTTTTTGCCCTTATAAGCCTTAAAATAAAAGGTGCATCTATGTACAATATAAAGAGGCATTTTTTTATAAAGCTCGTCTTGTGAAGGGTAGGGGCATTTAAAAGAATGGGGCGCTCAGGTTTTTCGGTAAATGCCCTTTTAATTTCCTCCCATATTTTTTCTTCGATTATGGGGAGAATAAAGGCTTCATGTTTTTTTAAAAGTTCTTCATCCGAAAAGACCAAGAGGGCAAATGCTTTTTTGTCGATGCCATTTTCATTTTTTAAATTTATGCCTCGTTTTTCAGCCTCGGCTTGAAAGAGATTTAAAATTTCTTTTTCATGTTCTGTAAAAACTTTTCTTGAAACGGCATCGGCATCAATACAATAAAACCCGTAGTCTTGTAAAATAGTACTTGCCGTGTTTTTACCCGAACAAGAAGGCCCTGAAAGCCCTATTAAAATCGGTTCTGAGGGCGCATCGAGGCTTTGCCGGCTTTGTCTGCCGTTTAGAACACTATCCATTAGTGGAACTCTCCCCAGCTCATTCCCGATTCAATACTTACCCTTAAGGGTACCGAAAGTTTGATTACGCCTTCCATTTTTTCTTTTACGAGGGACATGACTTTTTCTCTTTCAGATTCGGCTGCCTCTATTATAAGCTCATCATGAACCTGCAAAAGTATGGAAGCATCAAGTTTTTGTTTTTTTAAGGCTTTATCGACTTCAAGCATTGCAAGTTTTACTATATCGGCGGCCGTGCCCTGAATCGGGGTGTTTACCGCAATGCGTTCGGCCCCCGCCTTTTCTACCTTGTTTTTACTGTTTATAGCCGGAAGATAACGCCTTCTTCCCATTAAGGTTTCTACATAGCCTCTTTGTTCGGCTTCTTGACAAACATTTGCCATAAAGCCGGATACGCCCGAGTATGTGGCAAAATAAGCCTTTATAAACTCATCAGCTCTTTTTCGAGGAATTCTTAAAGAAGAAGCAAGGCGGAAGGCGCTCATGCCGTACATTACGCCGAAGTTTATGGTCTTTGCTATGCGTCTCATATCCTGACTTACATCTTTTATGTCTACGGCAAAGATTAGGCTTGCAGTCTTGGCGTGAACGTCTATTCCCGTATTAAAGGCTTCTACTAGGTTTTGATCTTTTGAAAGATGAGCAAGGATTACAAGCTCAATCTGCGAATAATCTGCAGAAATAAGAACCCGCCCCTTTTCCGCCTGAAAGGCTTCCCTTATCTTCCGCCCCTCGTTTCCGCGTATGGGGATATTTTGTAAATTGGGGTCTCGGCTTGAAAGACGGCCTGTGGCTGTTCCCGTTTGAATAAAACTTGTATGGATTCTTCCGTTTTTGTCCGTCATCTTGGGAAGGGTATCGGTGTATGTGGATTTTAACTTTGCAAGAGCCCTGTAATCCAAGATTTTTGCAGGTACGGGATCTTCCGAAGCAAGGTTTTCAAGGACCGAAGTATCCGTAGAATACCCCGTCTTAGTTTTTTTGCCGGGGGTAAGTTTTCTTTCTTCAAATAAAACTTCTTGAAGCTGTTTAGGGGAGGCTATATTAAACTCATGGCCCACGAGGCGGTAAATATCCTTTTCGCAATCTTCAAGTTCTTTTCCCAATTCTTTTGAGTAGGCCGTAAGTTCTTCTCCCTTTAAAAAGATACCCTTTATTTCCATCTCGGTTAAAAGTTTTGTGATGGGCATTTCAAGGTCAAAGAAAAGTTTTTCCAAATTATTCTTTTTTAAGAGGGGTAAGAATTTTTTATAAAAGCGGAATGTTATGTCGGCATCTTCTGCAGCATAGGGACAGGCTTCTTTTAATGGAATATCCGAAAAGTTTTGTCCCTGCTTTACAAGGTCTTTAAACCTTATGGTTTTTACGCCTAAAATACTTTCTGCAAGTTTATCCATTCCGTAAGAAGAGCGGGCAGGGTCTAAAAGCCATGCGGCTATCATCGTGTCAAAAAGATTTGCCGAAATGCCGCTCGCAAGTTTTGATGAAAGGGCTGCCTGAATATCGAATTTGCCGTTATGCATTATGAGGGTCATCTTTGAGTCAAAGAGCTTTGTTACGGCCTTTTTAGCATCCTTAAAGGCTATGAGTTTTGGAGCTTCCTCTCCAAGTTCGGGACAGGGTGCCTTTAAGGGGAAATAATAGGCCTCTCCTTCTTTTAGGGCAAGGGAGAAGCCGCAGACTTCTGCATTTAGGGGATCTTCACTTGTGGTTTCACAGTCGTATGATGCAAGGCCCTGTTTTAAGGCTTCGTCTACTATTTTAAAAAGTTCTTCCGCTTCGTCTACAAGTTTGTAATCACCTTTATTTTGAGGAAGGGAGATTTCTTCTCCTGTTCCTAATTCTTGCGGGAGCATTTCGGGAGAAGTTTGTTCCGAATTTTCAAAAAGACCGGTCTCTTGTTTTAAGTTTTCTTTTGAAGATGGAGCATTTTTTTCGGCAATTATTTTTTCGGAATATAGTTTTGCAATATTGGGAAGCTCTTCGCTTATAAAAAGACGGGCAGCCGCCTCATAGTCCATTTGCGAAGTAGAGTAGGCGTTTAAGTCTTTTTCGACAGGAACATCGAAGCGGAGCCTTATAAGCTCTTTAGAAAAATAAGCCGATTCCTTTCCTTCTTCTATTTTTGTTTTTAAAGCCCCCTTTAAGTTTCCTGTATTTGCGTAGATGCCGTCGAGGCTTTTATACTCTTCAAGGAGTTTTACGGCTGTTTTCGGGCCGACCCCCTTTATGCCGGGAACATTGTCGGCACTGTCGCCTATGAGGGAAAGAAGATCTAACATTCCGTCGGGATAAACGCCCCATTCTTCTTTTACATTTTCGGCATCGAAGCCCTCCCAAGCCTTAATCTTCCCCGGTTTAAGCATTGTCGTGGTTTTTGAAACAAGCTGCATTAAATCCTTGTCGCCCGAAATAACCACACATTCCCTGCCTTCCTTTTCTGCAAGGGCGGCTATGGAAGCTATTACATCATCGGCCTCAAAGCCGTTACAGCGGACTGTAGGCAATTTAAATGTTTTTAAAATTTCTTCTATTTTGTCGATTTGCGCATGGAGGTCATCGGGCGTTTTATCCCTTGTAGCCTTGTATTCTTTGTACATCTCATGCCTAAAAGTAGGTGTAAGGGAATCGAGGGCAGTAACAAAGAGCTTAGGATTATATTCGGTAAATATGGAATGAAGGCTTTTAAAAAAGCCGAAGATAGCCGAAACATTTTCGCCCTTAGAGTTTGTAAGAGGTCTTGAAATAAAGGCAAAATAAGAGCGGTAAATAAGCCCGTAGGCATCCAAAACATAGATTGTATCTTTCATAAAATGACCTCCGTTCGGGAAAGGATTATACTATGTAAGAGGCTTTAAATGCAAGCATTAAATGCGGCATTAAATGCGGCTATATTGTTATTTTTATATTTTTGTGTTATTATGGGATCGGTGTATTTAAAATTATAGATAAAAAATATCAATGTTAGAGGTTTTTATGAAAAGGATATTATTTTTTGCTTTATCACTTGTTTTAATACTTTCTTCTTGTTCTTTATTTTTTCAAGAAGAATACGGAACCATTACAATCGATTTGGAAGGCGGTAAAGCCCGCTCAATAAATTCTTCGACGGGACTTCCAGATCTTGCAGACTCGGAACTTGAAATAGATATTGTAACGGATGGGAACAGCTCCATTTATAAAAAAATTCTTGCCTCCGAACCTAAGTTTTTTCAAGCCGATTTTCCTGTAGGATCAAGGTTAGAAATAACCGTAAAATTAAACGGCCCGTCTTCTTCTTGGTCGGCTCACAATAGCCACACCGTAAAAGAAGGTAATAACGATATACAGCTTCTTTTAAACAAAAACGCCTCTTCATTGGCAAACGTGGGCTTTTCGACGAAGGCTGCGGCAAATACATATGAATTTAATATAGCCGGAAAAACAATTGATATTAGCTCAAATCCACTGCCTGTTTTTACCAGAGACAGCCGAGGCCGCCTATACATTGCCTATAAAGAAAGCTCCGGTTGGAGGCTGAGCCGCTATGAAAGCGACGGAACACAGAATAATTTTGCCGGTTCCCTCCCATCTACGATTACCGGTGCTCCAAGTGTAAAACTAGCTTCCGATCCCATAACCGGAAAGGTGTATGCTGCTGCAAATTCAAATCTTTATCTTATAAAAGACGACGGTTCTGTAATTGCCGGAACTTCCACGATCCCTGCCGGCCCCATTGCAGTTTATAATAATAACCTATTTGCATTAGAGAGTCCTGCTAGTACCGATTTAAAAATGTTCACTATTACGGAAGAAGGAAGCGGGCTTACACTCACTGAGGCCGGCAGCACCGTATCCGTATCAACAGGACAAATAACCATATCGGGATCAGTAACACCAGGAACACCAATTAATGTAGATTTTAAGGATATCCTTGTAAAAAAAGATAAAATATATATCCTCTTTGCAAAAAATAGTCTGCCTTCGGGAACTCCTCCGGCTCATTATTACTCCTTAGGCGGTATGATTGAATATACATACAATTCTTCCGGAATAACAAATCATCCTCAAAAATACGGGTTTAATGATACGGTAACGGCTGAGGACGGCATAGTTACTGCCGGTGAAGCTAACTTTTACGGCCCTGCTTGTTTTATCGGCTATGATGAGCAAAGCATCTCGATTGCCGATGACGGCTGTACGTTTAAAAAGGTAGACGGCAGTGTAAGAATCGACAAAAACGTAAACCGAGTATTCTCGTTTAATACCTCAACCAAGAGCCTTTATTCTTACGCAACCGAAAATAAATGGTTTAAGGAATACGAAGAAAGCGCCACGCCTCCTCCCGGTACGGGCAAGGTCTTATTGTGGCAGAAGAATACTAATTCGAATTTAGGTATGGTGTATTATCAGGTTGATGAGGGCGGGTATACCGGTTTGCCTACGACGGCTTTTATTGCAGGTTCTAATATCAGTGTTAATATTGAGAATCCGACAGATGTTTTTTGCTATGACCAAGAAGGGAACCTCTATGTAGTTTGGAACAATACAAGTAATCTTTATTGTGTAAGAAGGTATGAAAAAAATTATGACGGCAGTTATAATACAGAGAACGTTAAAGAACAAGCTTTAAAAGGAAGCGGCTCAACTTATCTTAATTCTTCAAACCCGCCCATAGCTATTGCTGTTGATGTTTCAGATAGTACAAACGGGTATTTGTATTATGGTTATAAAGATGGAACAAATACTCCTATGAGAATTAGTAGATGGAATAAGGCAAATTTTAACACAGTTATGGAAAATAAGAATGTTCAAATCGGTAATAAATTTAAAATAACTGCTATGGCGGCTAACAAGGAGGGAGCGTTTGTTGCTGTAAAACAAGATTATACGGATTCACCACTCAGATATAAAATCAACATATTAAAATATAAAAATAACGGCACAAATCATGGTGATTGGTATTTTCATAACTCTGCACAGTCTTATTCTTCAGGAGATAACTATAAAGATGAAAATATTTTTGCAATGAAGGTAGTAAATGGTATCTTATTTTTTTTAATTGCAAGACAAAAAGGCCAAATGAATAATTTAAGTACCAACACAGTAAAAATAGAAGCTGAACTGTGGAAGACCCAATCTCCTCTTAACGGAAATTTTGATAATCAAAGATATCAAGATTTATGGAAGTCTCAAGATGAAGATCATCAACACGGTTACGCCCCATACAGGTTCATAGGTACGGTTCCCAATAAACTAATAATTGCCTCCGACGGCTATTATGGGGATAAGAGCATCACCGGTAATGAAGCTCAAAATAAAAACAAGGTCTTGAGTTTTGATATCGGGAGTTGGACTCTTACATCTACAGATACCAATGCAAAATTTTCACGGGAGTTAAAGTATGAGCCCTCAAATGTTTTTGAGTGGGAGTAAATAAAATTAAACCGCAAAGGTAAATTCAGCTAAGACTGCATAAAAAATTGCGGTCTTAGCCTTCCTTGTAGTTAAATTCGATTCTTGACCTTTAAAATAAGGAAATTATAGTGTTTCGTTTTTTTCTTAGAAAAGCTTCATAATTCTTGACTATGTGTACAATAGTATATATACTATAAATTATAAGGGAGTTAGGGATGATTTTTGAATGGGATGAGATCAAAAATGAAACTAACATAAAAAAGCATGACGGTATTTCATTCAAAATAGCTGCTCGTGTATTTCTTGACAGTAAGCGTATAGAAAAATATGATGAGCAGCATTCAACCCTTGAAGAACAGCGTTGGAATGCAATTGGTCTTGTTGAAGATGTGCTTTTTGTTGTGTTTACTGAAAGAAAAAATGATATAATTAGGATTATATCTGCACGAAAAGCAAATCAGGAGGAAATAAATGAATACTATAGTAACTATGACATTAGATGATTTAAAGAAAACTCCGCTCACCGAAGAAGAAAAACAAACTATCCGAAAGGCAAAGTCTATACCTACTGATGACTGCCCCAAACAATCTAAAGAGGAGCTTGCTAAATTCAGGCCATGGTATGAAGTACATCAAAAAAGTGAAACTAGTATTAAAATAGATGCTGATGTATTGGAATGGTTTAAAGCTCAAGGTAAAGGCTATAAAACAAAAATCAATGCTGTTTTACGCTCTTACGCGTTCGGCTGATTTTTTATATTAAAACCGTCTTCCTTCCCCAAGATTGACTTATTCTTTTTATATTGATATAATACTTATCATATCAAAATTTAAGGGGTATCTATGCAAATAAAACGAGAAGCGGTTTGCGGAACACTCCAATCAAATGATTGCCTTGTCCGTATTGTTCCTTCCGAAAAACTTGAACTTGACTTAAAAAGCTCTGTTTTAAACGAATTCGGTGCACAGATTAAAAAAACGGTGCAGGAAGTATTGGATGAGTTTGAAGTAAAAAATGCCAAACTCTTTATCGAAGACAAGGGCGCCTTAGATTGTACAATCAAGGCCCGTGTAGAAACAGCATTGAGGCGCGCAAATGAAAAATAGAAGAAGTATGCTTTTTATGCCCGGTAATAATCCGGGAATGTTGGTATCGGCCGATATTTTGGGAGCGGATTCCATCATTTACGATTTGGAAGATGCCGTTTCCCTTGATGAAAAAGACTCGGCCCGTACTCTGGTGCGGAATGCTCTTTCCTTTTTAAAGTTTACCCATTCCGAAATAACTGTAAGAATAAACCCCATCGACTCCCCTTATTGGGAAAAGGACTTGGAGGCAATTATCCCCGTTCTTCCCGATGGAATCGTAATTCCTAAGGCTTCGGTCGATGCCGTTCACTCGGTTGAGCAAAAAATAAACGAGATAAAAAAGGCTCACAATATCACTAAGAATTTCAGCTTTCTTATGCTGGTAGAATCAGCCCGCGGAATTATGGATGTAAATTCGATAGCCAAGGCCTCATCGCTGATTCAAGGCCTTCTTTTAGGCGGCGAAGATTATTCGGTCGATATGGGGATTCAGCGTACCCGTCTTTCAAAAGAACTGGAATACGCCCGCTTTAGTTTGACGACAGCCGCCCATGCCTATGGTTTGGACTCCCTTGATACCCCCTTTACGGATGTAGAAGACTTTGAGGGCCTAAGGCTCGATACGGCCTTTAGTAAGAGCATAGGATTTTCGGGCCGCTTGGTTATCAATCCGCGTCAGGTCGAAGAGATTCATAAAATATTTTCTCCTTCAAGTGCCGAAATTGAAAGAGCCGAGGCTATTTTACAGGCTGCGGAAGAAGCCAAACAAAAGGGCTTAGGCGTATTCAGCTTTAAGGGAAAGATGGTCGACTTACCGGTTATCAAGAGGGCTCAAGCTCTTTATGATTCTGCCAAAAACTGGGGCTTGATAAAATAGGGAGGAAGAGATATGAATAACATACTTGGAAGAGAAGGCTTGGACAATCCTTTTAAGGGAGCCTTTGTAAATAAAAAAAATGCAAAATATGAGCTTACAAAAAATGTAAAACCCGCCTTCGGGAAAAACGTATCCCAAGCCCTTGATGAGTTCAAACTCCATGACGGAATGGTTATAAGTTTTCATCATCACCTTAGAAACGGCGACTATGTTCTTGATATGGTAATGAGGGAAATTAAAAAAAGAGGAATCAAAGATTTGACCGTAATGGCTTCTTCGATTTTCCCCTGCCATGAGATTTTGGTTGAACTTATGGAAGACGGAACTGTTACCCAACTTATGACATCCTATATGTCAGGGCCTGTTGCAAAGGCTGTAAGTTACGGTAAGTGTAAAAAGCCCGTAATTATGACTACCCACGGCGGACGCCCCAGAATGATTTTAGAAAAAGAGGTTACGATAGACGCTGCCTTTTTAGCCTCGCCCTGTGTAGACGATCAAGGAAATATTTCAGGCTCCGAAGGAAGGTCATTTTGCGGTTCCTTAGGTTATGCCGTAGCCGATGCTCAAATGGCAAAAAAAACTATAGCCATTACCGATACAAGGGTTTCAAAAGTTAAAAGAGCAGACATTGAAGGCCGTTTTGTAGACATGGTGGTAGAGGTAGATAAAATAGGAGACCCTGCAGGTATTGTAAGCGGAACAACTCAGATTACAAAAGATCCGATCGGCTTAAAGATAGCCCGCGACTGCCGCACTCTTATTGAACACTCAGGCCTTTTTAAGAACGGCTTTAGTATGCAGACCGGAGCAGGCGGTATTTCCCTTGCTGTTGCAGACGAAATGCACCGAGCAATGAAAGAAAAAAACATAAAGGGAAGTTTCGGCTGCGGCGGAATTACAGGCTATTTTGTAAAGATGCTTGAAGAAGGCCTTTTTGAAGATCTTTATGATGTTCAGTGCTTTGACCTTTCGGCCGTAGACTCTATCGAAAAAAATGCAAACCATCACAAGATTTCAGCCGACCTTTATGCAAACCCTAACAATCCCGACCATGTTGCAGGAAAGCTTGATGTCGTTATCCTCGGTGCGAGCGAAATAGATTTGGACTATAACGTAAATGTAACCACCGGTTCCGATGGGATTATATTGGGCGGTTCGGGAGGACATGCCGATACGGCAGCCGGAGCAAAACTTTCGATAATCGTTTCAAAGCTATTTAATGCCCGCATTTCTTGTCTCGTCGATAAGGTCCGCACTGTAACCACTCCGGGAGAAACAATCGATGTTTTTGTTACTGACAGAGGTATTGCAATTAATCCGCGCCATGCAGATTTAATTAAAAAGCTGAAGGCGGAAACAAATCTTGAAATTAAAACCATCGAAGAATTAAAAGAAATTGCAGAATCCTTTACGGGAAAACCCCAAGTTAAGCCCCGTTCCGGCGAAGTGGTGGGAATAAGCACCTACCGTGACGGCACCGTTTTGGATGTCATAAATAAGGTTTAAGCAAAATTCTTCCTATTGACTTTTTTGTTGATTTTTGATAAAGTTTCTTTATCAAAAATCAACTTGCCAACTTAGCTCACCCGGCAGAGCAGCACCCTCGTAACGTGCAGGTACTCGGTTCAAGTCCGAGAGTTGGCTTTTTTTTATTTCTAAATAGTTTTTTCCTTTCACTAACAATCAGCTAAATCATCGAAAATTTTAAATAAACCGCAAGGGGAGCGGAGAGCACAAAGGGTGAGATTAGATTTACACTGTTAATTTAATATACTTGCTCATATACTTTTATAACGGTATATTATACTTATGAGCTTTATTCATTAATGGAATGTAAAATTGATAGGCTTGAAAAAGTTAGCTCAAAATAAGGAGGGATAAATATGAGTGCTTATTTTACCATATATCCGGGCAATAACAGAAATATTTTATTTGGTGATTTATTGGAAGAGTTTAAAAAAAATATAAAAGATTTTTTCCTAAAAAATGATATACATATCGACTTTAATGTGTATGCGGGTATTTATAATACCAAAAGGAAACAGGAAGACAGAATTAATAATAACATGCCTTTTAGAGCTCCTGAGGCAAATGAAGTAATATGGATTGCTTACGAATTTATGGTTTGCAATCAAAAAATTACAGATTTTACCCATGTTGATTTTTATCCATTCGATGATGATATATGTATAACATCCGACTATCTGTTTGACGGTAAACAGGCTATGATTCCCGATATTAAAGAACGTATGCCGTATATTATAAATACCGGCGGTTATTGGATCTTTAGCGGGCGTGCTTGGCCTGCTTACGGTTTTGCGGCTGCTTCTTTTGCAAAGTTGACGGACGGCATTATTTTTTCGGATACGGGTGCATGGGATTATTCAAAATTTCCATGCTTTGCGAAGGATTTTTTAAAATTTTACTATAACATTAATGATCTTTCAAATTCAGACTACGATATTACCGAGACAAAATGGTACATCAAAAAAATCAAAACCTACGACTATGCTATTAATGGAAGAATAAAAACATATCCGAATGTAAAATATAATTTCGACAACTTGTATATAGCAAGACTGTTTTTAGATTTTCACTATGATATAAAACCCTGTCTATATGATTCACACTCATATACTAAATATATGGAGATTAATGGAGATAAAACATTATTATATTTTTTAAATGGAGATACACCGATAAAAATAGACATTATAATCGACAACGTAAATAAAAGTAAAAACACTCGGGTACTCTGTTTTGTTGACAATAGGTCTCTTCTTTTTTATGAAAAACATAATGAAAAATATGCAGAACGTATAAAACTTAAATTATACTCACTATCCAAGGGGGCAAAAAAATATAAACGAAATTTACAAACAGTTTATTTCGTTTCAGGAGATGAAATCTTGGTTTTTAATTAAAATTAAACCTAAAAATCCGTAGTAACAAACTTTTTTCTCCCCTTGCTTTTATTAAGATCATCGTGTATACTTTGGAAAACAAACATTATAATGCTTAAAATTTTAAGCTGTTTTTTAGGAGATTAGTATGTATGATTTAATTGTTTTGGGCGGTGGCCCGGGCGGCTATGTTGCGGCCATAAAAGCTGGAAGGGCAGGGCTAAAAACCGCTCTTATCGAAAAAAACAGGCTTGGAGGAACTTGTTTGAACAAGGGCTGTATTCCGACAAAATATCTTCTTCACACAGCCGAGGTCTTTGGAAGTTTTGCCGAAAACGATCTCGGTCTTTCAGGTGAAAACTTAAAATACGATATTAAGGCCATCTACGAGAAAAAAAATGCTGTTGTGGATAAACTTGTAGGCGGTATCGAAAAACTCATTGAAAACGCCGGCGTTGATTTTTATAACGGGGAAGGCAAAATCACTTCAAAATCTTCCGTAAGTGTAAATGGAAAAGAGCTTGAATTTAAAAACCTCATCATCGCAACAGGTTCTTCTGTTTTTGCTCCTCCGATAGCCGGAATAGAAACTGCTATGACATCTGACGATATTTTAGGAAAAGAGCCTGTCGATTTTAAGAGCGTCATCATCATAGGCGGCGGTGTTATAGGCATTGAGTTTGCCACAGTCTATGCAAATTTAGGTAAGGAAGTAACCATCGTCGAACTCGAAAAAACAATTCTTCCTCCCTTTGATAGGGATATTGCAATGCAGCAGGCCATTGTTTTAAAAAAGAGGGGAGTAAAAATAATAAACGGAGCCATGGTAACCAAAATCGAAAAAACGGGCTGTACCTTTACCCTTAAAGAAAAAGAAGAAAGCATTACAGCCGATGCCGTAATCGTCTGTATCGGACGCATTGCCGAAATAAAGGATATCGGTCTTGATTCTGCCGGAATCGAATACGATAAACGGGGCATAATTACCGATGCCTGCATGAAAACTAATGTCGAAGGTATTTATGCCATTGGAGACGCAGTAAAGGGAAATGTAATGCTTGCCCACAATGCCGAAAATCAAGGTCATCTGGTTGTCGAAAATATTGTAAACAATACTAAACACGAAAAACAAGATGTTATTCCTTCCTGTGTATATTCCACACCGGAGATTGCAGGAGTCGGTCTTTCCGAAAAAGAGGCTGAAGCCAAAGGAATTACCGTAAAAATCGGAAAAGTTCCAATGGGTTCAAACGGAAAATCGGTGCTTTCAGGCTTGGATGTAGGCTTTATTAAGGTTCTGTTTAATGAAGAAGACAGGATTGTAGGCTGTCAGATGATGTGCGATTCGGCTACCGATATGATAGGTGCCATAGGAACTCTTGTAACAAACAAGGCTAAGAGGGAAAATATCTTAAAATCCATGTATCCTCATCCTACGGTAGTAGAAGCCTTTTATGAGGCTGTAGAAGATGTCGAAAAGTCGGCTACCCACATGATCTATAAAAAATAATTATAAGAAAGCCTTTCAAAACTTCAGTTTTGTAAAGGCTTTCCATGATAGCTTTGCGATGTTTTTCATAAGTCATTGATAAGTAAAGACTTATGAAAAACTCGTCAGGTAATTATAAAAATCAAACAAGATTTTTATAATTACCGACGGCAAGGCTTATTTTAGCTTTGCCGTTTTTGATTTTATAATTAAAGCAATATTTTTTTATCTATTTGCTATTGCTTTTCTTTTATATCTGGTGTACAATATGGTTAACTGGGAGGCGTGTTTTGAAAGAACAAAAAAGCAGTTTTAAAATGTTTTTTACAATAGGATTGCTGCTCTTAATTTTTCTCGGAATATTTGTTGTTATAAAAACTGCAGATGCGTCTGTAGAAGGCGAATTATTAAAAGTTAAAGGAATTTATGGTGTCAGCATACCGATTTCCGAAATCAGAGAGGTCAAAAAACTCGAAACTCTGCCTTCTTTAGGTGTAAGGCGGGTAAACGGCATAGGTCTGGGGCCGATTAAGATAGGCTATTTTAGGTATAATGAACTAGGCTCTGTAAAACTATGTATATTAAAAAATGAAGCTCCCTATATATTGGTTATAACCGATGAGCAAAAAATTCTTATAGGCCTAGGCAAGGGAAAAAATGAAGAGCTTTATAATAAGCTAAAAGACAATTTGTAATTAATAATTTGTAATCAAAACATTACACATTATCCATTACAAATTAAAATAAATTTAGGAGGATGAGATGAAAAGAACACCCTATTATGAAACCTTGCTCGCTAAAGGCGGCAAGTTTGTTGAGTTCGGCGGATATGAAATGCCCATTCAGTTTGCCGGTATCTTAAAAGAGCATCTTGCAGTTCGCAATAATGTAGGACTTTTTGATGTTTCACATATGGGAGAGTTTTATATTGAAGGCGACAATGCCGAAGCTGCCGTAAATGCCCTTATTACAAACGATATTCGCGGAATGGCTGACGGAGATGTACGCTACACCCTTATGTGTAACGAAAAGGGCGGAATCGTAGATGACTTCCTTGTTTACCGCTATAATCAAAAGAAATTCCTTTTGGTTGTAAATGCCGGAAACCATGACAAAGATTATGACTGGGTAAAAAAGCATTTGGATAAGAGCGTTACCTTTACTGACCGATCTTCCGAAATTGCCCAGCTTGCAATTCAAGGCCCCAATGCTCCTGCTGTGGTAAAAAAGTTTATTGCTCCTTCTGCAATGCCCTCCGCTTACTACACCTTTAAGACCTTCCAGTGCCCCAAGGGAGAAGTAATCGTTTCTCAGACAGGTTATACCGGTGAAGACGGTTACGAAATCTACTGCCCCAAAGAATGGGCTCTTGAGCTTTTCAATCAAGTTATGAAAGCAGGAGAAGAATTCGGAATAGAGCTTTGCGGTTTAGGCTGCCGAGACACCTTGCGCCTTGAAGCCGGTATGCCCTTGTACGGCCATGAAATGACCGAAGAAACCTTGGCAACCGAAGTAACATTAAAGCCCTTTATCAAACTTGAAAAAGAAGACTTTATCGGTAAAAAAGCTCTTGAAACCAACGAAGCCAAAAAAATCCGAAAAGGCTTTAAGATGATTGACAGAGGTATTGCCCGCGATCATGACAAAGTTTTCTTAGGCGACAAGGAAATCGGTTATGTTACAACCGGAACTTCTTCACCCTCATTAAAAGTCGGTATCGGACATATGAGAATCGATAGAGGCATTAAAGATGAAGAAGTCCTTATCGAAGTACGAGGTAAAAAACTAAAGGCTAAAATCGTGCCTACGAGCTTCTTAAAAGAAATTAAGGGCTAATTAAACAGGTTTTATAAGTTTTTGACAAAAACTTAAAAATAAAATATAGGAGTTAGATATGGAAATTAAAGAAGATGTAAAATACTTGGAATCACACGAATGGTTCAAGAAAGAAGGAAACATCGGTATTATCGGTATCAGTGATTATGCCCAAAGCGAAATGGGAGATGTCGTATTCATCGAGCTTCCTGAAGTAGGGGATGAAGTTACAGCTGACAAGGCCTGTGCTACGGTAGAATCCGTAAAGGCAGTTTTCGAAATCATCAGCCCCATGACAGGAAAGGTTGTTGAAATAAACGAAGAGCTTTTAGATGCTCCCGAAAAAATCAATGAAGATGCCTTCGGTTCTTGGTTCTTTAAGGTAGAACTTAAGGGAGAATCTTCAAAATTAATGGATGCAGGTAAATACAAAGGTCTCTGCAAATAATTAAAAATAAGTGTGATAAACAGTTGGGCAGAAATTCTGCCTTTCTGTTTATTCTACATGTTGACTTAAATTTAAATAGGAGGGTTTATGTCAAATTATATTCCTCATTCCGCTGAGGAAACAAAAGAGATGCTTGATCTCATCGGTGTCAAATCGATTGATGATTTATACAGCTTTGATAACAAGGGCTGTAAAAAAGTTGATATAGGTGAGGGGAAAACTCAAGCAGAAGTTGAAAAGTTTTTTCAAAATTTAAGCAGTGAAAACACTGTCTTTAAATCGATATTAAGAGGTGCCGGTGCTTATAACCACTATGCCCCTGCCGCTGTAAGGCACATGGCTTCCAGAGAGGAGTTTTTAACAGCCTACACACCCTATCAGCCCGAAATGAATCAGGGCGAACTCCAAGCAGGTTTTGAATATCAGTCAATGATTTGCGAACTTACCGGAATGGATGTTTCCAATGCCAGCGTTTATGACGGAGGCACGGCAGTCGCAGATGCTATAGTTATGTCCTTAGGACGAAAACAAAACAAGGTTTTGATTTCGGAATGTGTTGAACCAAGCTCAATCGAAATTGCTAAAACCTATCTAAAGCACAGCGGCGTAGAATTCGTAATGATTCCCCGTGACGGCTATAAAACTGATGTTTCAAAGATTAAGGGCCTTTTAGATGAAAGCGTCGGAGCTGTTGTTATGCAGCAGCCGAACCGTTTCGGTACAATCGAAGACTGCGAAGCTGTCGGTAAACTTGTAGAAGGTACAAAAACCCAGTTTGTAATGAGCTGCAATCCTATTTCTTTGGCAATCTTAAAAACACCGAAAGAATGCGGTGCATCAATTGCCTTAGGAGAAGGTCAGGCCTTAGGTCTTCCTCTAGGTGCAGGAGGCCCCTATCTCGGCTTCCTTTCTACAATTGAAGCCAATATGCGAAAAATCCCCGGCCGAATCATCGGTCAATCAACTGACCATGACGGCAGAAGAGCCTTTGTTCTAACTCTTCAAGCCCGCGAACAGCATATCAGGCGCGAAAAAGCCAGCTCCAGTATCTGTTCTAACCAAGCCCTTTGTGCATTAAGAGCTTCTATGTTTATGACAGCCTACGGAAAAGAGGGCTTAAAAACCGTTGCTAAGGTTTCCGTAAGCAATGCACATTATCTTGCAGATGAACTTAAAAAGATCGGCTTAACCGTAAAAAATAACGGAGAATTCTTCCATGAATTCGTAACTGACGGAAAAGGAAAGGCCGATGCAATTCTTTCAAATCTTGAAAAGAATAATATCTTGGGCGGTTTAAAGATTTGCGATGACTCAATTCTTTGGTGTGCAACCGATGTCCTTTGCAAATGCGAACTTGACAAGGCCGTAAAAATCATTAAGGAGGTATTGTAATGAGCGAATTGATTTTTGAAAAATCCGTAAAGGGTCATAAATTTGCCGAAGCAAAATTGACAGTACCCGAATATAAGCTTGATTCAAAATATTTAAGAGCAAGCGATGCAAAACTTCCTGAAGTTTCGGAACTTGAATTTGTACGCCACTATATGGAATTGAGCAAGCGTACTCACGGTGTAGATAACGGTTTTTATCCCTTAGGTTCTTGTACAATGAAGTACAATCCTAAACTTAACGAAGAAGTCGCAGATCTTCCAAACTTTACCAATATTCATCCCTTGCAGCCTGAACATACAATGAAAGGTTGTATTGAGGCTATGGGAGATTTAGGTAAAAAACTCGGTGAAATTACCGGAATGGATGCTTTCTCCCTCCAGCCATCAGCAGGTGCTCACGGAGAGTTCACAGCCCTTTTGGTAATCAGAGCCTATCACGAAAAACGCGGCGACCATGCCCGAAACAAGATTTTGGTTCCCGATTCGGCACACGGTACAAACCCTGCCAGTGCCGCAATGGTCGGATGCGAAATCGTAAACATTCCTTCCGATAAAGACGGAAACGTAGATATCGAAGAATTAAAAAAGACTGTAGGAAACGATACTGCTGCCCTCATGCTTACAAACCCGAACACCCTCGGTCTCTTTGAAACCCATATCAAAGAAATTGCCGAAATCGTTCACAAAGCAGGCGGCTTATTGTACTATGACGGTGCTAACCTTAATGCAATTATGGGAAGACTAAGGCCCGGAGATATGGGCTATGATATAGTTCACCTTAACTTGCACAAGACCTTCTCGACTCCTCACGGAGGCGGCGGTCCCGGAAGCGGCCCAATAGGTTGTAAAAAATTCCTTGAAGAATTCTTACCGGTTCCCGTAGTTACAGGCTCGGACGGAAGCTATAAGCTGGATTATAACCGCCCGGATTCAATCGGAAGGGTTAGAAACTTCTACGGAAACTTCCTTGTCTTCTTGCGTGCCTATGCCTATATTCTTACGCTCGGAAGCGAGGGCATAAGGGAAAGCTCAGGCTATGCTGTCTTAAATGCAAACTATCTAAAGAAGAAGCTTGAAAAAGAATATGATGTTGCCTTTGACAGAATCTGTATGCACGAATTCGTTCTTACCCTTGAAAAGATCAAGGAAGAAACAGGCGTAAGCGCTCTTGACATAGCTAAGGGCTTAATCGACGACGGCATCCACCCGCCGACGATGTACTTCCCGCTCATCGTACACGAAGCCTTGATGTTTGAGCCTACTGAAACGGAAAGCAAGTCCACCTTGGACTTTACCGCCGAAGTTATGATCAAACTCAAAAAAGAAGCTTATTCAAATCCCGAAAAGCTTCACGGCTATCCCTACACGCGTCCCATCGGACGAGTAGATGAAACAAAAGCTGCCCGTGAACCTGTTTTAAGGTACAAGGCTTGCTGCTGTTGTAAATAAACAGCTTTAAACGCCCCCCTCTAAAGACTGATGTTTTTAGAGGGGGATTTTTGAAAGCGTAAATTTATTTGATTATGTAAAAGGGATAAGATGGAGAAACAATATACTTTTTTTGATTTGATTATAGAAGTTTTTGAAAAAGTAAAAAAGCCAATGACTCCTGAAGAAGTTTGGGAAAAAGCGGTTGAGTTTTCTTTTGATAAAAAACTAGGAAGCTCGGGCAAAACTCCGGCCGCTACAGTAGGAGCAAGATTATATGTAGATGCCAAAGAAAAGGCTGAAAAAAGTACTTTTATTCAAGTTTCAAAACGTCCTTCAAGATTTATTTTAAGAAGTTTAAATATAAGCGGAAGTGAAATAAAACGGGAAATCGAGAAAAAAGAAAATGCAGAATTAAAACAAAATAATGAAAGTAATTTTAATGAAAGAGATTTACATCCGCTTTTAGTAAAATATGTTTATTCAAACCCGCATTTTAATTGTTACACAAAAACTATTTATCAGGAAAATTCAGTAAAAAGAGTAAAAGGGGCTAATGAATGGCTGCATCCTGATTTAGTAGGTGTATATTTTCCGTTTAAAGATTATTCAAAAGAAACAATGAAACTTCAAACTTCATTGAATGTCAATTCAATAAAACTGTTTTCCTTTGAAATGAAAAAGAATATAGATTATTCTAATTTAAGACAGTATTTTTTTCAGGCTGTTTCAAATTCAAGCTGGGCTAATGAGGGATATTTAGTTTGCTTGAAAATCGATGAAGATCCTAATTTTAGAAATGAGCTTCAAAGATTATCTAATGCTTTTGGAATTGGAATTATAAAACTGAATGCAGAAAATATAAGTGAATCAGAAATAATTTGTAATGCTAGATATAATGAAAATATAGATTGGGATACTTTGGAAAGACTTTCAGAAGATAATCCTGATTTTAATAAATTTATATCCGACTTAACTGAAGATATTGCTTTAGGAAAAGTAAAAAGTACTTATGATAAAGTAATTACAGATGATAAATTTGAAAATTATTTAAAAGAAAAGAGTATTATTTGATAAATCACCGATGCCGACTTATACGCCCCCGATACTATGCCGCAGGTTCTGGTCAAAGCCCATGCCGCCCTCGACTCTGCGGTAGACAAACTCTACCGTAAAACCGCCTTCTCTGATGATGCCGCCCGCACTGCTTTTTTGTTCGAGCTCTACTTAAAGAAAACGGAAGGGGTGCTTGCGGGGAAGAGGGGGAGGTAGGAAAAATAAGTGCGTATTGGAATAGCTACAATGATGAGTAAGTAGTATAATTGAAAGTGAATACAGGAGTAAAAAAATGTATTTATCGGAAATAAAATTGTGGAATTTTAGAAAATATGGCCGGAATGATTTTGATATAAATGTTCCGCACTTAGTAGTTCCTTTCCATCAGGGTATGAATGTCCTTGTCGGTGAAAATGATTCAGGTAAGACGGCTATTATAGATGCGGTAAAATTAGTATTAAAAACGCAAAGCTACGAATGGTTAAGAGTAACAGACGATGATTTCTATAATGAATCGGATCGATTGCGGATAGAATTGCTTTTTGAAGATTTAACTGATGATGAAGCAAAAAACTTTATTGAATGGCTATGCTACAAAAAACAAGGCAATCAGCCTGCAGTAATCTACCTCCGTGTTGTATTTGAAGCACGACGGAATCCGAAAACAAAAAAAATTACAACAACCGATATCCGTGCGGGAGAAGGTTCTGCTTTGTATCTGCTAACTTCAGAAGCACGCGAGTATTTGAAAGTTACCTATTTAAAACCGTTGCGCGATGCAGAAAATGAATTAATGCCGGGAAAATATTCACGGCTTTCAAATATTTTATTGGCACATGAAGTATTTACCAAAGAGGAAACTCACGAAAATTTTATTAATCATCTACAAGAATTTAATTTATTTGTAGATAATTTCTTTTCAGGCAATGACGAAATGCAAATATCAGATACTGAAGGAGCCGCAATAAAAGAACAGTTAGACGAATATTTACAGTCTTTTTGTTTTAATGATGAAAAAGCTCGATTTTCAATGAGCGAAACAACACTAAAAAGTATTTTAGGAAAATTGCAGCTTTCTTTAGAAAAGACACAAAATCCGGGGCTGGGAACTCTAAACCGGCTCTATATGGCAGCCGAACTTTTGAATTTGCAGCGAAAGAATTGGGACGGTGTAAAACTAGGATTGATTGAAGATCTAGAGGCACATTTACATCCGCAGGCACAGCTGAAAGTAATTGAAAAACTACAAAGACTAAAAGATGTTCAATTGATTTTAACAACGCATAGCCCAAATCTTGCTTCAAAAATTAACCTTAAAAATATTATTCTCTGTGCTAATAATACCTGTTACCCTATGGGACATGAGTTTACAAAACTATCCGATGATAATTACTGCTTTTTACAAACCTTTCTTGATGTAACGAAAGCAAATCTATTTTTTGCAAAAGGTCTTATTTTTGTCGAAGGCTGGTCGGAACAAGTGTTTTTGCCGTCTTTTGCAAAGCTACTTAAAAAACTGGGAATGATAAAAAAAGATATAACGCAAGCCGGTGTTTCAATTATTAACATACAATCCATAGGCTTTTTTAACTATACGCACATTTTTCAACGGAAAAACAATAATGAGTCTATACCCATCCCGATAGCTGTTATTACAGATTCCGATGTAAAATACTATGAAAAAGATAAAGATACAGCTGAAATCAGAATAAAAACTGATATTGAAATAGAACAAGCTCTATCAGAAAAAATGACAAAACTGACGAAAAAGTATGATACTAATAACAATATACGGCTGTTTGTAACAAAGGAATGGACATTTGAATATGCTTTGTACAAGTCAACAGTATTCGGTAATCTTTTTGAGGAAACGGTTAAAAAAGTACACCCAAGAATTACCTCTGATAGTAGTTCATTTGAAGAGGCTCTTGCCCAAAAACTGCTTTCTGATTCTTTAAATAAACGGAAAATTGCATATCTTCTAGCCTCAGGTCTCGATAATGTTTTTTGTTCAGAAAATGAACTTAAAAGTGATGCGGCAATACAGAATTTTATTGAGGCGGTACAATTTGTATGCAAATAACAATAACAAATGAAGATATTGAATATGCAGAGAAAATCTTGCTTCCTGCAAATAAGCATTTTGATGAAGAACGCCGAAACTTTATCACTAATTTAGATACTATTGACCTACAAGCGGTTCCCGGAAGCGGTAAAACAACAGCACTGTTGGCAAAACTTATCATTTTAGAAAAGAAAATGCCGTTTCCTGACGGTTCGGGTGTACTTATTCTTTCTCATACAAACACAGCAGTTGAAGAAATACAGTCTAAATTACAAACTATCGCCCCGAAACTGTTTAACTTTCCTAATTTTGTCGGAACAATACAAAGCTTTACCGATACTTTTTTGGCACTTCCCTATTATGCCCATGTTCATAAAACACATCCCTATCGAATAGATGATGACATATATTTTAGGAGGTGCGAGTTAGCTCTTAAATATAAATACAGTAGCTTGACGTGGTTCAGCTATCGACCTCACAAGGTTCAAATGACAACTTTACTAACCGCTAAAATCGATCAAAACGGTTGTGCAAAATGTATTAATGGGTTAAAGAATCTTAAATGCTCTACAGCAATAAAGATTGCACAATTTAAGTATGATAATGTGAAAAAAGGCTTTTTAACATATAATGATGCATTTGAATTTGCAAATTTCTATATTAATGATAATCCGCGGATAGTAAGTATTTTCCAAAAAAGATTTAAGTATGTATTTGTTGATGAAATGCAGGATATGCACAGTCATCAAATAAAGCTATTGGATGCGTTATTTTACACATCAGGACATACAGATGAACAACAAACTATAACGGTATTTCAACGTATAGGAGATGTAAATCAAAGCATTTTTGGAGAAAACGATAGTGATAATAGTGATGGTTCTACTGAGAAAGCTGATAATTCCGGTAAGGCGGATTGGAAGCCGCGAGAACACTTAACATTACTCGGAAGTCATCGGCTTTCTCCTTGTACTGCTGCCATTGTGTCATCATTTGCCGTAGAACCTAATGCGATACAAGGACTCAGAAAAAATGCAGATGGAACAGCTATAGATATTAAACCCTATCTTTTCGTGTATAAAAAAGAGAATATTAAAACGGTTATTAAGAAATTTGCTCATCTTATTTATAAACTACAAAATGAAGGAAAACTGCCGATGACAGGAAGTTATGCTGCCGTTGGCTGGCGGAAATCTATTTTAGATGACGCCGCAGACAATAAACTTGGAATTTCCGATTACTATGATTCTCTTTGTGCAGCAGCTGCATCAACTAAAATTAATTACAGCTCTCTTACAGATCATTTACTCGCAGTTGATCCTCATAAAAAGCACTTAGAAACAATGAGAAAGTCTATTTTAAATGCATTATTACATATACTTTATATGCAAAAAATACAAGATAAGCATGGACGCTATTATACAATAAGAACATTATTCAAATACCTCAAAGAAGAAACCGATATATATGAACTATTTAAGCGAAACCTTTTTCGTTGGTGCAAGCAACGGATCAATAGTGAACCTGTAGAGCAGACTATTCACAATATACAAGCATTTCTACCTGATTTTTTGCAAGCGGTATCATTAGATAATAATCTCATAAATATAAATAATGACACGTATTTGTTTATAACAAACCCTACA
This sequence comes from Treponema denticola ATCC 35405, assembly GCF_000008185.1. Lineage (NCBI taxonomy): Bacteria > Pseudomonadati > Spirochaetota > Spirochaetia > Treponematales > Treponemataceae > Treponema > Treponema denticola. The sequence goes on along the minus strand of NC_002967.9, from coordinate 1,667,414 downwards.
ACTATAATCCAGAATAATAAACCAACAGGTCAAGAGCAGATAAATACATACAGTATTTCAGGAATTGATATTTCCATCAAAACCGTTCATGCAATAAAAGGTCAAACAGTAACCGGTCTGCTTTATATGGAAACATATAATTCAAGTATGCACGAATCAAATAGGCTTGTCGACTGTTTTATACATAAAAAATTTCGTAAGACTGCCAAAACAAAAAAATCCGGTATGATGTATAAAGCCGCAAAAACAGTGTATGTCGGGTTCTCCAGACCAACTCATTTGCTTTGTTTTGCTGTACAAAAAGAACGATTTGATAAGTACCTTTCCAATATTGATAGAGCTGTATGGGATATTATTGACATATAATGCTAGGCTGCGTAATATCCCTCACGAGCAACCAATGCCGACTTATACGACCCCGATATTATGCCTTCGGTTCTGGTCAAAGCCCATGTCGCTATTGCGTCCATAACAGACGATCTCTTACGGCTGCAATAGGTCACCTATTACGGCTAGAATAGATGCCCTATTACGACCGTAATCGATGACCTGTTTCAGCGCTACACTAGACGGTCTCGTGTAGTACTACAATCGATGATCTATTACAGCTACAATAGGGCTCATGTTTCAGTACTACACTAGGCAGTCTCGTGAAATACCATAACAAATGATAAGAAAAGAACTTTTATGAGAGCATCTTTTATTTCTGCAGAGGGGCAATTACTCGATTCTCCTTGTTGAAGGAAAATAATGTATTTATGAATAGAAATATAACCACCCGGATATAATCAAAAGAGCCGCCATAATTGGTAAATAAAAACAGCTTATTGTTGGCATAGTTTTTTTTGGAACTATAATATTAGAAATATCCATTGAAAAATCTATGTCTTTTTCATTTTTTTTTCGCACAGTATCATATAACACGCGATAGGATCGTTCTATTTTTAAAAAATGTATATTTAAAAGCCAAAATAATCCTGTAGGCATCATCGCACATAACATAATGAACCAACTTTCTTGTTTTCCAGCAAGAGCTAATACACCTACAGCCAATAAAATTGTCCATGTCTTTAACTGAATGGAATTATTATTCATTCGTTCGATAACATTTTGAATAAATTCTAAATGTTTTAACTTATTATCCATAAATTCTACCTCTTTTTGAGAAATTGTCTGTGAGTTTTACATCTGGAAATAATAGATCTAATTGCTCTAATGCAGAATAGGGAGTATTTTCGTGAGACATCATATGATTTTCCCATGCATATAGGTTATCTCGGGATAATTTACATAAATTTTTAATATCAACAGGAAAAGACATTGCTAGATTCTCAGCTTCCATAGAAAAGGACTGTCTCATTTCTTGTTCCGTAAGCCTTTTTATTTTATTTTTCCTGATAAATTTTAGTAATAATAATTCGTAATATATCCAAGGTGAGTAAGTAAATTGATGAATATTATTTAAAGACAATGACTGCGGTGTATTCAAGAAGAATATATAATTAATTTTATCAATCATTTTTAATAATGCAGTTGCAAGCATCATATGAACATGGCTAGATGATATAATTGTTTTCTCATAATAGTAAGTATTTATATTATTTTCACTGTAAAGTAAACTATATTTATCGTCTAATTTTTTTAATAAATCATTTGCATATCCCCATACCTTTGAGTCCACAAAACATTTTATACCAAATTGCTGATATAACCACTTTTCAAACTTTTGTACCAATTCAATATCCTTATGTGAATGTGAGATAAAAACATGAGCATCAACACTTGGAAACCAGTCTTGCTCAAGACTTTGTACATCAATAGAATTATTGGGTAACAAAAAATTATCCAATGATTGCTGTATATATTGTTTATGAGAATGAGAAATCAATAAAAAATCATCATAAACTTGATTACTATTTTTTAACAATGTATCCATTTCTTGATCTATTATGTGGACATTAAAAGCTCTATACATAGACATGCTCCTTTTACATTTCAAAATACGAATATATTTTATAGAGGTCAAGGTATTTAGTGAAATAATTATTTAATTTTTGTATTTTATCACTCTTCAAAAGAGGTATAAATTACAATTTGAAGCATCCAAATACTTATAAAACTTTACAAGCTCTCCATCCAACACATAGACTTATCCATCTTTTTATGATATAATTGTCTTTACAATTAGGAGATTGTGTAAAAAAACATCTTACCCATAGTTGAACAATAATTACGTGATGAATATGGTTTTAAAATCGATGACTTTCGTCTGGAAGAACTATATCCTCTTGAAAGCTCTTATATTCAACCTATGACGGTTTCATTCTTAATACCTGAAGAAAAACCTAAAAATTTATTTACTGCAACGGCTTTAAATTTACCATATACCCCGTATTTATAAGAAAATTGATTTTAATATGAATGCAGGAAAAATAGCTCAAATGAGAATATTTGCAGAATAGGTATTGTGCGATTATGCCCGTTCTATGGATATTCCTCTTTTAGATTTTAAAGGTATTATAAATCAACATTCTTATGTCAAAAGGGACCCCTTGACGAATTTAAAAAAATATGGAATGATAAATATTCAGAGGTGTTTTTATGAGTGAAAAATTAAATTTGGTTATTCTTGACGGGTTTACTTCCAATCCCGGAGACCTTTCGTGGGATGAGTTAAAATCGGTTTCAAATCTTACAATATACGATAAAACAAGTGCAGAGGAACTTCTTGAAAGGTGTAAGGAGGCTGATGCCGTTCTTACCAATAAGGTTGTTTTTTCTAAAGAAATAATGGATTCTTTGCCACGTCTTAAATATATAGGAGTTTTAGCTACCGGATACAATGTTGTCGATATTGAGGCTGCAAGAGCTAAAAATATCTGTGTAACGAATATTCCCTCTTACAGCACCGACAGCGTGGCTCAACTTGTATTTGCCCTTATTTTTCACTTTTATTGGCATGTAAAGGAGCATAGCGATGAAGTTATGGGCGGAAAATGGTCGGCGTCCCCTCATTTTTGCTATCATAGCTTTGATATAAGGGAGCTTTCCGATAAGACTATGGGTATAGTCGGCTTTGGGAACATAGGCCAAGCCGTTGCAAAAATTGCCCTTGCCATGAATATGAAGGTAATCTATTTTAACCGCTCTAAAAAAAATATTAAGGGCTTAGAAGAAGCAAAACAAGTTTCTTTAGATGAGCTTTTTTCTTCTTCCGATATAATAAGCTTAAACTGTCCTTTGACTCCGGAAACAAAAGAAATTATAAATGCCGAGTCCTTAAAAAAGATAAAAAAAACTTCCATTGTAATCAATACGGGACGGGGCCCTCTTATAAACGAAAAGGATGCAGCAGAGGCTTTAAAGGAAAAAAGACTTGCAGGTCTTGCCTGCGATGTTCTCAGTGTAGAACCTCCGGCTAAGGATAATCCCTTGCTTAAAGCTCCGAACTGTATTATTACGCCACACATGGCATGGCAAACCTTTGAGGCCAGAGAGAGGCTTATAAAAACAGCTGCAGCTAACGCAAAAGCCTTTATAGCCGGAAAAGAAATAAACAGGATTAATTAGGCGGTTAAGTAGATTTTATTCCCCCTGTTGTTCTTTTTTACATTTTATGTATACTATTCTTTTGAGTATTGGAAATGCTCTTAAAAGGAACTATATGAACTGGAAACTGATTTATTTTTTATTGATAGTATTATTTTTAGGCTTATTTGCAGGATTTAATATGAATAACTCTTGCAATATTTCTTTGATTTTTTATACATTTGAAAATGTACCTGTTTATGTAAGCAATATTTTTTCGTTTTTAATCGGACTTATCTTAACCATTCCTTTTTTATTTGGAAGTAAAAAGAAAAAAAATAAGCCTTTAAATGAAAAAAAAGAAACATTTACGGCGAGCGATGGTGTCGGAATAGACACTGTGGACTTAAAAAAGCCTAAAAAATCATGGTTTAAGCGTAAAAAAGAATCTACAACTCCAATAACCGATACAAACTCTGAAATTAAATGAGGTAAGAGATAAAAGGTTTATGGAATTTAATATAAAAAAAATACCGTTCTTTTTATGTACTCTCTTTTTTTTGCATAGCCTGACTGCTCAAAATTCCTTACCTCCAAATATTCAAAAGATTATCAAAAACGGTTTTACAAAAAAAACTCCTGCTGATGTTTCTTCGTTTATTGAAGCAGAAATAAAAAAGGTTTCTTCAAATGAAGAAAAAATTATAGCTTTATCCGTTTTGGCCGACTATGAAGAAAGGTTCGATTTATTTTTACGAGCCGGAAGACACTATCTTGAAGCTGCGGAACTTTCTCCCGAGAAAGAAAGAAAAACTCTTTTAACCAAGGCTCTTGGGGCATATCTTTTAGCCGATAATATAAGCGAGTCCTCCGAGCTTTGCCATAACCGCTTGCTGCCTATCATTGAAACCCCATTTTCTAAAGAAGACATAAAAGTTCTTGTTCTTTTTGAATGGCTTAAATTAAAATCGGATGAAAAAAGCTCTCTTGAAAATATAAAAAAATATGTTACCGATTCAAAATTCGCAGAATTTCATCCTGCCATGCTTTTGACTCTTTGGTGGGTCGATGGAGATAAGAAGGCTGAGAACACTCTCATAAAAAAATTCCCTAACAGCATTGAGGCCGCTGTTGTTCGAGGCGAGGCTTTTTTGAGCCCTAAAACATTTTGGTATTTAATGCCTCAAAATAGAGACTTTAAAGAATCTCTTGCAGATTCAGCTTCCGAATCCGTCTCATTAAGTCAAGGTGAAACTTTAGGATTAGCACAAAATAATGAAGTGCCGGCTGCAAAATTTTATCAAACCGGTTTTTTTAAAACTGAAAATTTTGCTAAAGGACTTGCAGATGAACTTAAAAAAAAGGGCTTTACGGTAACAATAAAAAAAGAAGAGCGAGGGGAGGATGCTTTCTTTTCGGTTTTAGTAAAGGATGACGGCAAGGGAGATATGGTTATCCGTTTAAAAAGCGAAGGCTATGAAGCCGTTCCGATTTTTGATTAGGTTTCTTAATTTCTTTCTTCAGACTTTTTATCATCTTGCGTTGAATCTTTTTTTAATTCAGGCGGATTTAAAAGTTTTTCTATTTCTTTTTCAAGTTCACTAATAGTTTTTTTATCATCTTCTTGTGTAAACTTTTCCTTGGATTCGTTAAGAAGTTCTTTTGCTTTTTCATATTTTTTTACAATAATTAGAATTCTAACATAGTTAAAGAAATATTCGGGAGTTTCCTTATTTTCCAAATAAATCTTTTCATAAATTAAAAGGGCTTTTTCTTCTTTTCCGGATGAGGCCAGAGCATAGGCGTAGGCTGTAGATATTTTTATGTTTTCCGGAGCTTGTTTATAGAGGGGTTCAATATATTTTAGACAATTATCCCATTCATTTTGAAGGGCGTAAACTTGTGCCAAATTATATTGAGCTGCATTTTTATATTTTTCAGACTTTTCGGCTTTAAGATAATAATCTGCAGCCTTAGAATAGTTTTTTAGCTCTGTATAACCTTGAGCAATTGAAAAATACTCTCCTGCAAGGTCTTCTTCAACAGCTCCCTTTGCAAAAACTTTTGTAAAGCAAATAAAAAACAAGGCTCCCAAAAAAACTATAAAAATATTTTTTCTCATTTTTTTAAAATCCTCTAGTTTCCTAAAACGGTTTTTTCTATCTGACGAAGCTGAGAGCGGTAAAGCCCCGCAATATTTGAGCCATAGTCTGCAAGGAGCTGAATAATGTTTCTGGGTGTTTCATCGGTATCGGTTCCGTTTATCCTGTCTCCTGCATCGCCGAGACCCGGCATAATATAAGCCGAAGCATTTAAAGCAGGGTCCATCCAAAGGGTGTAAAGTGTGCAGTTATCCAAGGCACGCACAATGCGTAAGGCTCCCTTTAAGGCAGAAATTACATGAAAACAGCTTATCGATTTCGGCTTTACGCCTAGTTTTTTTAGGTGTTTTACAACGGTTACGAGGCTCCCTCCGGTCGCATTCATAGGGTCTGCAAAGATAAGGTCCTTTCCGTCCAAATCTTTTAGGTTAAAATAAGACTTATCCAAATCAAGGATGTACTGCATATCGTCTTCTTTGCGGGAATCATCTCTTTTAATCTTAAAGAGGGCAAAGGGGGTTACATAGCCGTGAGAAGAATACTCTTCAATTTCTTTTGAAAGAATCATAGAGGGGAGGAGGGCTCCTCTCAACATAACACACATAACCGTATTTTCGATTTTATGGTCAATGTCGGTTATCTTGTGAACCGCATAGTTTTGAACCGGATTCGTTACAGGAGTTTTTACTACAAGATAGTTTTTCTTGTCTTTTTGGTGCCCCTTATAAGCAAGTTTAAAAAGCATTTCAAAAGAACGCTGGGTATAGTATAAGAATTCGCTGTGTTCGGTTTTTATGGAGCGGAGTTTTGCAATAACCCTTGAAGCCTCGGCATGATTTTCATGTTCAGTATCAAAAGAGAAAACTTTAAGTTGAGGTATATCTTTGCATATATTTTGCATAAGATGTCCCATCTCGGTATAAAGTCTTATAACCTCATCTTTGGCCTTTTTCTTTTTTTCGCCGTTTTCCTTTTCTAAAACAGCAAAATTTTCAATAGCTTCCTGATAAAGAGCATTCATTTCGTTAAGATGCCTTAGATCGTCTTCAGTTAAATACCCGTCAAGAGCTTCTGCCCCCATAATTACCTTACCCATATCGGCTCCTAATTTACAATCAGGGAAGTATAAAAGAAAATCGGTAAAAATTCAAGTAGTTCGCTGAAAATCGGACATCCGTGTCCGATTTTCAGCTTAGAGTTTGTGGCAAGCGCAAACTCTTGAAGTTGGAACCACGGACATCCATGTCCGCTATTAATGTACATCCGTGTACGATTTTCAGTGGGGTAAGATTACTTATTATTTTTTAGTATATATTTATATAGTGCTTTTTTTATCTTGATTGATACATTTTTTCTTGCGGGACTGTGCAATGGGACAACACGAATTGGTCTTCCTTTAAAAGTATAATAATAGATATTTATTTTTTTACCTTTCTCTTCATGAGTTTCCGGTTCCTTATTCTTGTCTTCTTTAAAAATAGCATTATATTTTTTTACATAGTATGGTATAAAAAATCTTGTATACATGTCTTTGGAAGTCAAAATTATCATATGAATGTCTTTGCATTTATCAATAATGAAATCTAGATTAGTAATTTCTATAACATTAAGATTTATATCTAAATTATTATTTTGCCTGCGTCTTGCTTTTTTGATAATATCTGTTATGCCTATTTTGTGTTCTGTTAGAAACTTTTGTTTTTCGTCTTTTGTTTGCAATGAATTTCGTTTACAGCCTAAAGCATATTCTATTAATGCCCAAAATTCGTTACGATCTGTTCCATAATACCAATCTTCTTTGTCATTCTCTTTATTAGGATCTGTGAACTTCTTTCCGGGGAAAGTACCCAGTATTAGGGTATTCGTATTTTCCAGAACATAAGCCTCAAACGGATGTACATGTTCTTTTCTGCTATTGTAAGCAGGTCTTTTTTTGCTTGTCATAAAATTTTCCTTAAAATATAATTTTTCCACTTTTTGCGATTGCCCCTATAAATTGTGGAAAGTTTTATAAGGACAGTTTAATTATTTGGCTAACCATATAAAGACAATACTCTAAAAACTGCAAAATATCAATATAATAAAAATGACAAAGTATGAATGTTAAAGTATTAATATAAAAAATATTATTTATACTCTTGACTTATACCTGTTAATCAGGTATAAAAAATTGTAGATTATCATTGATGGAGGTTGTTATGTCAAAGTTAATTCCTACACCTACAATAGGCGAAATTTTAAACGAAGAATTTTTAAAACCGCTTGATATAAGTGCTTATAGGCTTGCTAAGGATATAGCTGTTCCTGTATCACGTATTCAAGATATTTTAAAAAATAAACGAAAAATTACGGCTGACACTTCTTTACGGTTTGCAAAGTACTTTAATGTTTCAGATGATTTTTTTATTAACATACAAACGGAAATAGATATAAGGAATGAAAAGGTTAAGCTGGAACAAACAATAAAAAATATTAAGCCTATCCCTATATTTGTCAATTAAAAAGGTTTATAGAGCTGCAATGAATGGGAAATATCGTAAATAAAGCCGTTTCTTTGACAATAAGCCTTTATATCTTTTTCAATTTTTTTGCTTGGGCCGTATTCCAGTAAATAGACGGTAAATCCATAGGTTTTACATTTATCCAGATAGTCCATAAAATACTCTCTGTCTTCTATGGGTTTTACTCCAAATGTGTTATCCTTAAAATTTATTTCGGTAAATACGCTTTCCTGATTTATTCCGTTTACGATTCCTTTAAGAGCATTTTCCTTCATTGCCTGACTTATAAAAGTATCCCCGCCGTTGATTATAATAGGTTTATTTTTTTTATGTATTTCCTGTAAAAGGGTCATAAGTCCCCGATATATTTCGGGTGTTTTATAATGATAATAGATGTCGGCATTATCAAGAAAAAAACCGTCTATGCCTTTTTGAGATAAGAGCCGTGCTTTGTCCTTAATTCTTTTTTGCCATCTTTTGTCCGCAACATTTATCCATTTTTCTTCATCCCAATTTTCATAGTCGCCTAAAGCTAGATATTTAAATGCTTCATAATCATCGCGGAATGTTTCGATAGAGCCGATGTTTAAATAAGAAAATATATTAACATTTCCGTTTTTGTGAAGCTGTGCTATCTCCTCTTTAGAAAAAAATTCCGCATCAATTACCAGCGTTTTTATTCCTTTAAGATTTACCGCTTTATCTGGGGCCATACCTATCAGTACTTTGTACTCTTTGTTGTTTTCTGCTGCCATGCCTTTTATTACAATGATCGCAAAAAAAATCAAAACCATGTAAAGATATTTTGTGTTTTTCATAAACTGCTCCTTATCAAAATGAGAATATTATATCTCTTATTTATTTGCTGTGTATACTACGGCATAATCTTCTGCACGGCTTTCCGTAAAGCTGTAATCAGAATAGGCTGAAACGGATTTGAATCCTGTCTGCTTAAATAAGGCTAAAAGCATTTGCCTCTTAAGTGGATGTAATACCGTAAAATCCGAACCGACGGTACTGCGCTGCTTATCGGTAAATTCTATAGTAAATCTGATATTCCCACCCGGTAAAAAATCATAGTTCCGCTTAAAAATAAAATCTTTTGTTTCTTTATCTTTAAAGTCCATTTTTTTATCATCAAGGATGCGGTCATAATTGAGTACTTCAACAATAAAGATGCCGTGCTCCTCTAATGACCGATACACGGAACCGAAAAAACGGCGGAGAGCCTCTTCATCACGCAAGTGCGGAAGCGTATTACCGAAACACAGTACGCCCTTAAATTTACCGAACTGCATAATATCGGCGATATCTGCATGATAGAACATAAGCTCACCTGTTTTGCGGATACACGAAGCTTTCTTTTCTGCAATTCCAATCATCTTTTCATTTAAGTCGAGTCCGCATATATCATATCCCTTTTGATATAAACCCATTACAAGCTCACCGGTTGCACAGCCTGCATCACACAATCTGCCCGGCAACGGACAAAGGTGTTGTATAAATTCAAGTTTTTCCGTTTCAAGCGGAAAAAGGCCGCTGTAATGTTCTGCAATTAAATCGTATACATTCATAGTTTTCTTTATAATACCCCTGAAAACCTAAAGAATACTACAAAAGCACTAAAAAAGCAATGCTTTTAATAAAAGATTGAGGCATATTATGAATAATATACTTGAAATTGAATTACAAGATACCGAGTGGGAATTCACTTATATTGATCATGATAGAGAAATTGTAAGAGCTATTGTAATTGATGATTATGAAAATTATTATTTTGTTAAAGTTCATAGAGATGATGATTTTGGTAAAGTAACACTGATTGAGACAGCAGGCGGCGGAGTTGAACCGAACGAAGATTTGGAAGATGCAATTAGAAGAGAACTTAAGGAAGAATTAGGTGTGGAAGTTGATATTCTTTCTAAAATAGGAATTGTCAGTGATTACTATAATTTAATTCACAGGCATAATTTAAATAATTATTATCTTTGCAGAGTAAAGTCCTTCGGTGATAAGAATATGACACAAACAGAAGTTGAAGATTTTCATTTATCTACTTTAAAATTAAGTTATAAAGAAGCTATAGATAAATATAATAAATACTCAAACAGCCGATTAGGAAAACTCATTGCGAATAGAGAGTTGCCGATACTTATGAAAGCAAAAGAATTGATAAGTGATTTCTAAAAAAACTGAATACCCAACTTATAATTAAAGAAGTTCTCTCATACTCACAACCAACCTCACTCGTTAAAAAAAATATCCGGAATCCCTTATTGACAAAAAACTAAAAACCCTTATAATATAACTAAGCTATATTTGACAGGTGCTTTTAATGGGAAACGGAGATTTTGACCTTACGCATAAGAAAATTCTGGAATGCGGGAAAAAGATTTTCAAAGAGAAGGGCTTTGAAAAAGCCAATCTGCGGGAAATCTGTGCGCAGGCGGGTGTTACGACCGGAGCCTTTTACGGTCATTTTAAAGACAAAGAAGCTCTTTTTTCCGAATTGGTACAGCCGGTCATTACCGATATAGAGTACCATTATAGCTTGCTCAAACAACAAAGTTTTACAATGTATAAAAAAGAAACGGTGATCACAAAACAAACAATCGAATCCATTCTCGATTTAAAATTAAAGGGAGCCGTCGGTATGGTATCCTATTTTTTTGATAACAAAGATATTTTCGAGCTCTTGGCGTTTTGTTCTTATGGAACAAAACATGAGCATTTTTTAGATGAAATAATAGAAAAAGAAGATGAAAACCACCTGAAAATCTTGGAGATGATTCACGGGAAAAAGAAGGCCGCTCAAGTAATCACCAAAAAAGGCATTCACTTACTGAACCATGCATACCTGTATGCACTATCGGAAGTTGCCGTTCATTGCGAAACAAAAGAAGAAGCCGAACACAATGCCTATTTAATTGCGGACTTCTTTAATGAAGGCTGGAAAAAAATGCGCACAGGGCAATTTAATTATGAATTAAAACTCATTTATAATTATGAATGAGGAAAGTGAATCTATTTTTTTTAGATTCAAATATAACAATGTTATAATTGAAAATATTGGAGGTTTTTTATGAAACTAAAAGACATTGTACGGATAGCCGTGTTGACGGTTATCGGGTTTGCAATCGGAATGGCAATTTCGATGCTGACGGGAACACTGGGAGCCATAGCCTTATACGCTTCTGCAGGATTTGCCGCTTTTGCAGTCGGCCCTGTTTTTGTGATAACGGCTAAAAAAGTAAAACACCGCTGGACGGCATTTTTATTCTGGCTTATCTACGGATTGTTATATACCCTTATGGGCTATTGGATAATGATACCGATTTGTTTGGTTTCGGCAGTGCTTGCCGAAATCATCATCGGCGATTATTCAAGCAATGTAAAAGTTTCAATCGCTTTTTCGGCTGCAATGTTTATTGTTGCAATGCACCCGATTATATTTGTCAAAGTATTAGGTGCGGAAGGAATTACGAAGTTCGCTCCGTCTATTTCAAGTGAACAGGCTCAGTGGATGATTCAGTTTTACACGGGAAAAGCCATCGCAATAGCGGTAGCGTGCAACATCGTCTTGGAATCTTTGGCAGGCTTATTCGGTACCTATATCAACAAAAAGTTCTTTGAAAAGAGCAGTAAAAAGAGCGTATTATAATGAAGCCGGCAAGAAACACTCAAGGATGGTCAATGAATCCGATAACGCTTTTTATACTTATATTGCTCACATCATTCTTGGTGTTTCTTGTCAATCAGACCATGTATTATGTGCTGCTCGGAATGAGCTTTCTTTTTTTGTTCTTATTTTCGTACACGGAAGGCGTAAAAAGGGCTTTGGCCTACATCGGCCTATTTTTGCTGATAAAGCTCTTGGCATATGTCGATTTAGGAATGACAACTGGAGCATTGATAGGATTGATAGCCTTATTTTTAAGGCTCTATCCTATCTTTAACATCGGAAGGATATTGATTTTAACCAGTCCCTTAAAAATTATGAGCGCATTGCGTGCGGTAAAAGCGCCGCAATCTCTTTCGATAGGACTGGTTACCGCCTTACGCTTTTTGGACGAAATGACGGCACGGTTAAACGAAATAAAAAACGGTATGAAGGTGCGGGGTTTGCGTTTGAGCCTGTTACATCCTATCCGTTCGTTTGAACTCTATCTTATTCCCCTTATTTATAAATGTCTTCATGTAAGTGAAACGCTGACCTCTTCGATAATCGCAAAGGGGATTGAGTACGAAGGAAAAAAGACGAGTTATAAACCGGTGCGCTTCGGCTGGTATGATACGGTGGGTTTATTAGCAGCTGTTTTTTTACTATGGATATCCGTATGGGCATAGTAGAAGCAAGAATAAAAAACTTCACCTATGAAAATGATGAAAGTCCCACGCTCCATGCCATTGATTTGAGCATTGAAGAAGGCGAGCTCGTTGTGCTTACGGGTTTTTCCGGCTGCGGGAAGACTACCTTAACGCGGATATTAAACGGCTTAATTCCCTATCATTACGGCGGAATACTCGACGGTGAGGTGCGCATTTTAGGGAAGAACATCTTGGATTATAAAAAGGGCGAATTGGCAAAGTACATCGGCAATGTGTTTCAAAATCCGAGTGATCAGTTTTTTGCTACCATTGCAGAGGAAGAGGTTGCCTTTGCCGGAGAAAATCTCGGTATGGATTCTCAAACCCTGTGCGAAAAAACCGATGCTGCTTTTCAAACGATGCAGATAGAATCGCTTAAAGGTGCAAAACTTTCAGAGCTTTCCGGCGGGCAAAAACAAAAGGTCGCCATCGCTTCCACACTCATCTATGACACAAAGCTGCTTTTTTTCGATGAGCCTTCTTCCAATCTCGACTATGAGGGTATTGTGCAATTTCAAGCGATGATACGGGATTTAAAGGCGATGGGAAAAACGATTATCATTGCCGAGCACCGTTTATTTTTCTTAAATGAATTGTACGATAAGCTCATCTACATGAAAGACGGCACTATCGAAAAAATCTTTTTGAAAGGTGAACTGACAACAGAGGATTGCAGGCGGTACGGACTGAGGGCAATACGGTATGACAGTCTTGTCTGCGAAAACCCTTCGGTACCGAAACAAGCGGTTACGCATATCGAGGGTTTGAGCGTTTCTATCGGCAGACGAGAACTTATCAAAAATCTTTCGTTTGATGTACACGCAGGAGAGATTACCGCCGTTATCGGAAAAAACGGTATAGGAAAGACCACACTCGGCAAAGCTTTAGGCGGGCTTTTGTCTTGCAAGGGGCAGATCGGTTACGGGAAGCGGCGGCGGCAGCGCTTAAGAAATGCGTATTATATGATGCAGGATGTTGACTATCAGATTTTTTTTGATACGGTAGAAAACGAGCTTATTCCTTCTTCAAAACGGAAGGATGAATCCTATTTGCAACAAGCGGCTGAGTACCTGCGCACAATTGACCTTTGGGAAAAAAGGCTTGACCATCCGCAGGAACTTTCAGGCGGACAAAAGCAGCGGCTCGCCCTTGCAACGGCATTTTTGAGCGGCAGGCGCATCATCATCTTAGACGAGCCGACCAGCGGCCTCGACTACAAACGCATGGACGAAATCGCAAAGCTCATCTTACACTGCGCTCAAGAAGTTTCCGTCCTCATCATCACCCACGACTTGGAACTCTTATTCAAAGTCTGCAACACCGCCCTCCTGCTCGGTGAAAACGCATACAAGAAAATTCCGGTAAACGGAAATGAAGGTGAAATTATTGGGTTTATGGGGAAACTTTCAATATAACTCAAATTCGACTCTTCTCTAATTCAAGCGGGAAAAGGTCGCTGTAATGTTCTGCAATTAAATCGTATACATTCATAGTTTTTCCTTATGATACCCCTGAAAACCTTAAGAATACTACAAAAGCACTAAAAAAGCAATGCTTTTAATAAAAGATTGAGGCATATTATGAATAATATACTTGAAATTGAATTACAAGATACCGAGTGGGAATTCACTTATATTGATCATGATAGAGAAATTGTAAGAGCTATTGTAATAACCTAAAAATATACATTTTAATAATAAAGATACTTGACTTAAATTTAAAAAAATGATAATTTAATTATTAAAGATAATTAGATTATCAAATTAAAAATATACGGAGAAGAAGACCGGTGTCATATTGTTCGGACATAACTAAAAACAGAATTTTGGAATGCGCTAAAGAAGAGTTTTTACGGAATGGTTTTGAAAAAGCACAGGTGGGGGAGATTGCGAAAACGGCGAATGTAACCACAGGTGCAATATACCGTCACTTTAAGAATAAGGAAGAACTGTTTTTTACACTTATTGAAGATGTATATGAGTACACATTAGATATCGTAACGGATGTTGAAATTAGAAGTACTGATAAAGCGTCTATGCCGCTATCGGAAGAAACTGACAATGTTGTTATTGAAGCATTATTTTCTGAAACCATGAGGTTTGTAGATTATATGTATGAGCATTTTGATGAGTTTAAGCTGCTTCTTGCCTGCAGTAAAGGTTCACGGGTAGAAAATTTTGCGGAAGAAATTGCAGATAGATATACGCATAAAAATATGAAGCTCATTCAAGCCACAGCCGGCAAAAAATCTTCTGCAACCAAAATTAAAGAACTTGAGGTACATATCATTACGAAAGGTTATATAACGTCATTATGTGAATGTATCATTCACGCTATTCCATACAATGATGTGAGCAGGTACATCAAAAGCATTGTTACTTTTCAATATTATGGTTGGGGCGGCTTATTAAATGAATTGAGGATATATCATGAATAATAAACAAAGCAATGTGGTCTCATCTCTACTAAGATATGCGGGAAATAAAAAAGCCGATTTATATAAATCAATTTTTTGGGCAATTATAGGAGAACTGTTTGGAATGGTTCCATTTATTGCTATAGCAAAACTGATAGAAAAAATCTATCTATATAAAGCAACGTTTAAGACCGTTATATACATAACGTTGATAGCCTTATTAGGACAAATATTGAAAGGCACTTTTACATTATATTCAACGGTTATTTCACATAAGGCAACCTATCATATTTTAAAAAACATAAGAAGTAACATTGCGGAAAAAATGTTATCGGTACCCATGGGAGTAATGATTGACACACCAATAGGCACATTTAAAAACATAATGGTCGATACAGTATCAAAACTTGAAGATTCTATGGCTCACTTTATGCCGGAAATAACATCTAGTGTGATATCCCCTGCATTTTTTTTGATTTTGATTTTTGTCTTGGATTATAGAATGGGCTTTGCTTCCTTGCTTACCATTCCCTTAGGTATGCTCGGATATATCGGCATGATGAAAGATTATCAGATAAGAAGTAAGACATATGCAAAAGCGCAAAATGATATGAATAGTACCTTGGTTGAATATGTAAACGGAATAGAAGTTATCAAAGCATTTAATCAAAGTACTGCTTCTTATGAAAAATTCAGTAATGCAATAGATTTTTTTCACAACAGTACCTTGAGTTGGTGGAAGCAAAGTTGGTTTTGGTCTGCGTTTATTCAGGCAGTTACGCCTTCAACCCTGCTCGGTACTTTACCGGTCGGAGCCTATTTATATATGAACGGGCAAATAACTTTGTCAAATTTTATCGTTTGCATTATTTTACCTATCAGTTTTATAGCGCATTTTATAAAAGTAGGAAAGTATTCCGAGCAATTCAATATGGTAAAGGCAAGTTTAGGCATGATAGAATTGTTTTTGTTAAAAGATGAGCTTATAAGACCGAAAGAAAAAGTAACATTTGATAATACGTTATACCGTTTTGAAAATGTTTCCTTTGCGTATGATACGGAATTGGCAGTAAAAAATATCAGCTTTGAACTAAAACCGAATACGGTAACGGCTCTGGTAGGCTGCTCCGGATCCGGTAAATCAACTATTGCTAAATTAATGGCCGGTTTTTGGGATCCTACAAAAGGGCATATCTTTTACGGCGGCAAAAAAATATCAGAAATACCATTTGAGCAGCTTACCGGTGAAATAAGCTATGTGGCCCAAGATACTTTTTTATTTAATACAAGCATAAAAGAAAACATCAAAATAGGAAAGCCCAATGCAAGCGATGAAGAAATTATTGAGGCGGCAAAAGCAGCCTCTTGCCATAATTTTATTATGGAATTGAAAGACGGCTATGATACAAAAGTCGGAGACGGAGGAGGAGAGCTTTCCGGCGGAGAGCGCCAGCGCATTACTATTGCACGCGCAATATTAAAACAATCTAAGGTCATCATTTTAGATGAAGCGACCGCTTTTGCCGATCCGGAAAATGAATATTTAATTCAAACCGCAATCAATAATCTTATAAAAGGTAAAACGCTTATTGTTGTGGCTCATCGACTTTCAACAATTACACATGCCGATACTATTTTAGTTATGAAAAACGGAGAGATTGTTGAAAGCGGTATTCATGATGAGCTTTTAAATCAACACGGTGTATATACCTCATTATGGAATAAATATGTCGGCGGAGTAGATGAAGATAAGGAAGAACAATAAATGTTTAACATTGTAAGAAGAATATTAGAAATATCAGGCGAATACCGTTCAAATGTAATTCGAGGTCTTATTTTCGGCGCATTTAAATCTTTTTTTGCTTCGTTTATGCTGTTTTCGGTTTTATTTATCCTGATAAACCTTGAAAAATTAAATATGCTCATTATTTTGCAGGCTGTTTTAATTGTAGGAATAAGTATATTGGGGAGGTTTATCTTTCAATATTTGTGTGATAGAAACCTAAGTGCATCAGGCTATGAGATTTTTAGAGACAAAAGAATTGAAATAGGAGAAAAATTAAAAAAAGCACCGATGGGGTATTTTTCGGAAAAAAATTTAGGAACAATTCAAACCATCTTAACGACGACTATTTCCGATTTAGAGGCAATGGCTATGCTTGCAGTGAACTTTATTGTAGGCGGATTTTTTCATGCGTTCAGTATGACAGTTATGCTCTTGATATTTTGTTATCCGGTAGGGCTGATATCTTTGACGGCTATTATTTTAGGGGTTGCAGTATTAGGGTTGATTGCAAAACAAGCCGAAAACTATTCATCGGTTATGCAGGAGGCGCAAGAGCAGTTAGTTACTCATGCTATCGAATACATCAGAGGCATTTCTGTGCTTCGTTCGTTTAAAAAAGGAAAAGAAGGTAAAGATAAGATTGAAGAAGCTTTTTCTAAAAAGTGTAGCGTTGATATAGCTGTTACGGAAGCTACCGCATTAGTTATGAAGCTGTATGAGATGATTTATAAAATTGCAAGCTGCGTGTTAGTATTTGTTGCAGTGATCTTGTATTTACATCATAGTATTCCGCTTTCGTATACACTTATGTTTATTGTATCCGCATTTTTGATATTTATGGAATTGGAGTTAATAAACAACGGGGCATTTTTAAGCAAAATGTTAGCAACACAATTGGATCGATTGGAATATATTTCCGACATTCCTTCTTTAGATGAAAATGGAAAGGATATAACTATAAACTCCTATGATATAGAGTTTAAAAACGTTGACTTCGGCTATAACGAAAGGACAATCTTAAAAGATGTCAATTTAAAAGTAAACTCAAAAAGCAGCTTAGCGATTGTAGGCGCTTCCGGTTCGGGTAAAACAACATTGTGTAATTTAATAGCGCGGTTTTGGGATGTAAAAAAAGGCGAAGTGCTGATCGGCGGAAGGAATGTAAAAGACTTTACTTCCGAAAGTTTATTAAAAAACATCAGTATGGTTTTTCAAAAAGTTTATTTGTTTAACGATACGATTGAAAACAATATAAAATTCGGAAATCCGAATGCTTCTCATGAAGAGGTTATAGCAGCGTGCAAAAGAGCCTGTTGTCATGATTTTATTATGAACTTTCCGGATGGATACCGCACCCTTATCGGCGAGGGCGGTTCTACCTTATCAGGAGGAGAAAAACAAAGAATATCCATTGCACGGGCAATTCTTAAAGATGCTCCGATTATTATTCTTGATGAAGCAACTTCGAGCGTTGATCCTGAAAATGAGCATTTATTAATCAGTGCGATACGGGAGTTAACAAAAAATAAGACGTTTATAAGTATTGCTCATAGATTATCTACCGTTAGAGAAGCTGATCATATTATCGTTATAGATAAAGGCAGAGTTGTGCAGCAGGGAAGTCATAAAGAGTTGATTAAGCAAGAAGGAATTTACAAGCATTTTATCGAAATACGCGAAAAATCCATCGGCTGGCATATATAGGATAATTGAATGGCAGATAGTATTGTTGATTTTGATGATGTAAGTTTTAGCTATGGAACACAAACAGAGGGTTCTTTAAAGCATATCAATCTTAAAATAGAAGAAGGAGAATGTATTGTCCTCACAGGACAATCCGGCTGCGGAAAAACAACTATTATGAGGTTGATAAACGGTTTAATACCTCATTTTTTTGAAGGCAGTTTGACAGGATGTGTGAAAATTCTTGGTAAAGACACAAAAACTACTTCTGTAGGAGAGCTCGGCAGAAACATTGCTTCCATATTTCAAAATCCGAGGAGTCAATTTTTTACAACAAACACCACGGCAGAAGCGGCATTTGCTTGTGAAAATTACGGAATAGAGAGAGCCGAAATGATAAAGGGCGTTGACAATGCGTTTTATGATTTTGACGCTAAATGCCTTATGAATAGAGATATGTTCTCTTTGTCAAGCGGAGAAAAACAAAAGATTGCTATTATTGCTGCAAAAACTTTAAATCCTAACATATATGTTTTTGATGAGCCATCTGCCAACTTGGATATTCATGCAATTATGCAGTTACAAGAAATGATACGGAAGCTGAAAGAAGCAGGACATACGGTTATTGTTTCGGAACATCGCTTATTTTATTTAAAAAACTTATGTGATAGATGTTTTATCATGAGTAACGGAAATATCGTTAAAGAATTATGTAAAAGTGATATTGAAAATATGAATACAGCCGATTTGACAAACTATAAACTGAGAACATTTAATATAGAAGAAATCGGGTTGAATAGGGAAAATAAAACAGAATATGAGAGAAGCGACAACATAAAACTTGAAATTAAAAAATTATCTTTTTCATATAACCATTCTAAGAAGCTTTTAGACAATATCAATATAACGGCTTATGCAGGGGAGACCATTGCAATTATCGGACAAAACGGTGAAGGTAAAACTACTTTAGGGAAAATTATTGCAGGCTTATTAAAATCCGCTCATGGCCGATTTTTCCTTGACGGCAAACAGGTAAAACAAAAAGAATTATATAAAAGTGTTTATTTTGTCATGCAGGAATCTGATTATCAATTATATTCAGATTCTGTTTTATCCGAGCTATATGTAAGTTCCGGATTATCCAGCAAAAGGAATACGCAAAAAATCGAATGTATAATGAAATTATTACATATCTTTGCATATAAAGAAAAGCATCCATGGGCACTATCAGGGGGTCAGAAGCAGCGGGTAACTATTGCGGCAGCGATGGCTTCAAATAAATCTATTCTTATTTTTGATGAGCCGACTTCCGGGCTTGATTACGAAAATATGAAAGCAGTTTCAAAAGCAATAAACATTCTGAGCCGACAAGGAACCGTAAACTTTGTTATTTCCCATGATTTGGAATTTCTTAGCCGAGTTGCAACAAGAGCCGTTTTTATAGCAAACGGTACAATCGGCGGAAGTATCAGTTTAAAAAACAATCGAGACTTTAGAACCGTAAAAGATTTTTTGTTACGGAATGGGGTTGCAAAGTAATGTTTAAGCGCTGTAAACGATATGGAATAAAATATGATCCAAGAATTAAATTATTGCAAGTTTTATTAGTAAGTGTTTTTGTTTTTACATTACCGGGTAAAAAATATGAGATATTGCTTTTTTTATCGGTCTTTATCTTTGCAATAATGAGCGGGATAAATAAAACTGCTGTTAAATTTCTATTTGTATACAGCGGGCTTTTTATAGCAGCCGAGATAAGTCCTTTATTTATCGCAACAACAATACATTATTTTCTTTTATGTTTTGTTACAATACTATTTGCTGCAACAAACTTGATGAGAACTGCTGAAATATCGGAAATATTGGCTACCTTACAAAACATGAAAATTCCATACTATATCAATATTCCTTTAGCGGTTATCCTGCGTTTTTTTCCTACGATAAAACAAGACATTGTTTGCATTAAACAAGGAATAAAGACTAGAGGAATAGATGTTTCTCTATTGGGTGTATTAAAGCATCCATGTAAAATGTACGAAATGATGTTGATACCGTTCTTAATGAGAATGTTATCTACTGCAACGGAATTAGCCGCTTCCGTTGAAACACGAGGATTAGGTGTTTCAGGTAAAAAAACAAGCTATAGAGAAGTTCGTTTCGGGATGCTTGATATATTGCTATTGATAATAATGCTTGTTTTTTATACAGCTGTTGTTGTTATGAAAATAAAAAATATTGAATTTTAAGGAGAACTTAACTTATGGAAGGAAAAAGAAATTTTCAAATTAAAGATTTGATTATTACGGCATTGATGGTTCTATGCTCACAGATTTTGTACAGAATACTGTCTTTTCTATTTATGTCGCCATACACAATGCTTTTAACAATGCCTATCTGGGCAATCATCGGAGCAATTGCTTATTTCTTAGTACCTGCTAAAACAAAAAATCCATGGATGATATTATTATTTTGTATACTTACAAGTATTATAGGCTTTTATCCGCCATATATAATCAGCTGCATCATTGGCGGTGTTCTTGCAATGCTCATCGCAAGAATAAAAGGAATTGAAAATTATAAAGGCTTGACAATCGGATATATACTATTTTGTGTTCTTGCAAGTTTTGGAGGAATGTATGTGCCGTTTTTATTTTATGCAGAGCAAACACTTAATGCATATAAAGAAATGTTTGGAGCCGAGTATTTGGAAACGTTAACTAAACTTGTTTCACCTACAATAACCGTAATAATGCTTATTATAACGGCGCTATGCGGATGTATTGGAGCGCTTATCTCGAAAAAGCTTCTTAAAAAACATTTTGAAAAAGCAGGTATGATTTAAGAAAGGGTGTATATCCTCTTTCAAAAACCCATTTTTAATGCTATAATCTTATCTATAAAATGAAACTGGATTTATATATCGACAAAGACGGACAAAAGCTAAGATGCGGATATACGACGGGGAGCTGTGCGGCGGCGGCGGCTAAGGCAGCGGCCTTGATTTTGGGCGGTGAAACTATGACCTCGGTTAAAATCGATACGCCTGCAGGACTTGTCCTTGACCTTCCGGTAGAGCATTGCCGCTCATATAAAAACAAAGACGGGACAGCTATTGGAGAGGCAGCCGTTCAAAAAGATGCGGGAGACGACCCGGACAGCACCGACGGCATCTATATCTATGCTCGGGTATCTTATAGAAACGATGGGAAGGTTCTCATTGATGGGGGAGAGGGTATAGGAAGAATTACCAAAAAAGGTCTTTTCGGAGAAGTAGGGGAGGCTGCCATTAATCCCGTACCCCGTCAAATGATAGAAAAAGAAGTTTTAAAGGTTTCAAAAAAGGGCTTCAATGTAGAAATTTTCAGTCCTCAAGGAGCCGAAATCGGCAAAAAAACATTTAATAAAAATATCGGTGTTGAAGGCGGCATCTCTATTATAGGTACAAAGGGCATAGTCTATCCTATGAGCGAGGATGCTATCAAAAAAACCATCTATCTTGAAATAGACGGAATATTACAAAATTCGGAAAAAAAAGAAATACTTTTGGTACCCGGAAACTACGGGGAAGGCCTTAAAGAAAAACTAAACACTATAATAGACCTTCCCACCGTAAAAATTTCAAACTATATAGGAGATAGTTTAAGCTATGCCTATTCTAAAGGCTTTAAAACCATGACCTTACTCGGACACATAGGTAAATTCGCTAAACTTTCCATAGGTATTTTTAACACCCATAACCGGACCGCCGACACGCGCATGGAAGCCTTTGTCTACTACCTTGCCATGCATGGGGCAGACAAAAAAACAATCGAAACGGTCAATGCCTTTTTAACGGCTGAAGAAGCCTTCAACTATCTTGTTGAAAACAAGATTGAAATGATTCTCAAAGCCATGGAAAGAGGAGCCGAAGAAAGAATCAAAAAATACCTCAAGGATGACAGCCTTTCGATAAGGGTTTTAATCTATTCGATGAAATACGGCCTTATAGAATAAACACTTTATAGAAAAAATTCTAAAGTTATCAAATTAAAACTTGCTATTTTGATAAACATAGTGTACAATTAAAGGTGTAAGTGGATTTAACTTAGGTTAATATATATGATATAAGGAGTATGCAAATGAGTCGACTTGAGATATTTTCACAAAACCGGTCTCAAATTATAATTGAAGAACTGTATGAGAATCTTCAACATCGAATTGAAGCAAGTCCTCCCGGACTTTGTCCCGTTTACATAACACGAGCCTTTATTGAAATGTGTCATGCCCAAACTTGCGGAAAATGTGCACCATGCCGTATCGGCCTTTTACAGTTAAAGCATATTTTAACTGATGTCCTAAACGGAAAATCAACAATGAAAACCCTTGATCTTATTGAAGAAACTGCTAAATCTATAAGGGAAACAGCAGACTGTGCACTGGGGTATGAAGCAGCCGATATGGTTTATAAAAGCATAATCTATTGCCGTGATGACTTTGAAGAACATATAAAACACGGAAGATGCGGCTGTATAACAACTCAGCCCGTACCCTGTGTAGCCCTCTGTCCTGCAAATGTGGATATTCCGGGCTATATTGCCCTTGTCAGGGATGAAAGATATGCCGATGCCGTCCGCTTAATCAGAAAGGACAATCCTTTTCCTTCTACATGTGCCTTTATCTGTGAACATCCTTGCGAACATAGGTGCCGTCGAAATATGGTAGACACCGCAATAAATATAAGAGGATTAAAAAGGGTTGCCGTTGAATTTGCCGGAAAAGTTCCGCCTCCCCCATGTGCACCCTCTACAGGAAAATCGATCGCCATAGTCGGAGGAGGGCCTGCCGGGCTTACCGCGGCTTATTATTTACAGCTCATGGGACATCAGACAACCGTATATGAGATGCTGCCCAAATTAGGAGGGATGCTCCGTTACGGTATACCTAATTACCGTCTCCCTAAGGACAGATTGGACGAAGATATAGATGCAATTCTTGAAACCGGAGTTAAAGTCGTTTACGGTAAAAAAATAGGAACCGATATAGAACTCAATGAACTTATAAAAGATAATGATGCGGCTATAATAGCAATTGGAGCCTCAACCGACAAAAAGCTGGGCCTTGAAGGAGAAGATTCGGAAGGCGTTATCTCTGCTGTTCAATTCCTTAGAGATGTGGGAATGGATAAGGGCATGGATTTAACAGGTAAAAAAACTGCAATAATAGGAGGCGGAAATGTTGCCATGGATGCAGTGCGTACTGCTGTCCGTCTAAAATCGGAAAAAGTTACCTGTCTTTACCGAAGGCGTGTAGCCGATATGACGGCTCTTCCTGCCGAAATAGAAGGAGCCTTAGCCGAAGGGGTAGAAATGATGACCCTAAAAGCTCCTTCAAAACTTGAAGTAAAGAATGGAAAACTCACAGGCGTTTGGGTTACTCCTCAGATGATTTCCAAAATAAAAGACGGGCGAGCCTCCGTTGTATCTACAGGAGAACCTGATATTTTTATTCCGTGTGAAGTGCTTGTCGTTGCAATAGGTCAGGATATCGAAACTCAACATTATGAAGATTCCGGTATACCGGTTGATCGAGGAAAGCTTTTTACCATGCCCAGCGCAAGTTTTCAAGGAATGCCTGGCCTATTTTCAGGCGGAGACTGTGCTTCAGGCCCCGCTACGGTTATAAAGGCCATTGCCGCCGGAAAAGTTATGGCCGCAAATATAGACGAATATTTAGGCTATAGCCACACTATAAGCTGTGATATAGAAATTCCCATTCCCAATATTGATGACCGCCTTGCTTGCGGAAGGGTTGAACTTGGAGAGAGGGAAGCTTCTGAAAGAATAAAGGATTTTGAAGGCGTAGAATTCTGTATGAGTAAAAAGGAAGCTTGTCAAGAATCAAATCGCTGTCTTAAATGCGATCACTTCGGATTTGGTATATTTAAGGGAGGACGGGAACGATTATGGTAAACTTGACTATAGATAATATAAAAATATCGGCTAAAGAAAACATGACGATTATGGAAGCTGCAGAAAGCGCCGGAATCCCTATACCGAAACTTTGTTTTTTAAAAGGAATAAATGAAATTGCTGCCTGCCGTGTATGTGTTGTTGAACTGGAAGGAAAAGAAAAACTTATAACCGCTTGTAATAATTCCGTTGAAGAAGGAATGGTTGTATACACTAACAGCCCCAAGGTAAGAATTGACAGAAGAAGAACCGTTCAGATGATTTTGTCACAGCATGATTGTAAGTGTGCCATCTGTGTAAGAAGCGGAAACTGTACCTTACAAACTCTTGCAAACGATCTTAACATTCAAGATGTTTTATATGAAGAACAGCTTGAAGATCAGCCATGGGATAAGAATTTTCCTCTTATACGGGATTCAAAAAAATGTATTAAATGTATGCGCTGTATTCAGGTTTGCGATAAGATCCAAAGCCTGAACATTTGGGAGTTGGAAGGAACGGGAGCAAGAACTACAATAAATGTTTCAGGCTCAAGGACTATAGCCGATGCAGACTGCTCTTTATGCGGTCAGTGTATTACCCATTGTCCCGTGGGTGCCTTACGTGAAAGAGATGACACGGAAAAATTCTGGAGGGCAGTTGCAAATCCTGATAAGGTTGTTGTCGTGCAAGTAGCCCCTGCAATACGTACGGCTTGGGGAGAACATATCGGCCTTGATCTAAAAGATGCTTCCGTAAACAAAATATTTGATGCATTAAAAAGAATAGGAGCCGACTACGTATTTGATACAGCCTTTTCGGCAGATTTAACCATAATGGAAGAAGCCTATGAATTTATTGAACGTTTTTCGAAGGGAGAGCTAAAAGATAAACCGATGTTTACCTCCTGTTGTCCCGGATGGGTTCGCTTTATAAAAAGCCAATATCCTCATTTGGTTTCTCATCTATCTTCCGCTAAGTCTCCCATGCAGATGTTCGGTGCGGTTATGAAGTCATATTTTGCAGAAAAAATCGGTAAAAAACCTGAGGATATTTTCTCTGTAGCTATTATGCCCTGTGTTGCAAAAAAAAGCGAAATCGATATGGAGCTTTTCTATGGAGAGTATGCAGGACATGACATGGACTGTGTTTTGACTACGCGGGAATTTGTAAGGATGCTTAAGTCTGCTCATATTCTCCCCGAAACCCTTAAAGAAACGGAACCCGATAAGCTTTTCCATGATGCTTCAGGAGCCGGAATTATTTTCGGAGCTACAGGCGGTGTTATGGAGGCCGCCTTACGTACAGCCTATTATGCCATTATGGGAAAAAATTGTCCGCCGGATGCTTTTAAGGTTGTAAGGCATTCTTCGCAAGAAGAGTCGGGCATTATTGAAGCATCTTTTACCTTAAAAGAAAATAATTTACGGATTGCCGTAACCAGCGGACTTGCCAATACCAGACGGCTTATAGATTCTATAGAAGCAGGCGAAAAACACTATGATTTTGTAGAAATTATGGCTTGCCCCGGCGGATGCGTAGGAGGCGGAGGGCAGCCGATACATGAATCCGGTGAATTAGCTGTTAAAAGAGGCAGTAATTTATACTTTATCGATAAGAACTCAAAAGTGCGGTATTCTCATGAAAACGAATGCATAAAAGCTCTCTATAATGATTTCTTTGAAAAGCCGAACAGCCACAAAGCGCACAGTCTTTTACATACGGACCATTTTATATGGGAAATGCCGAGAAGTCCGAAGCGGGATCGAAAGGGCTATGTTATAAACGAGAAATTTCAATCATAATTATAGAACAGATTTTTAAATCTGCATCTTTTTGGTGTTGCCGTATAGTTCTTCACGCAGCTTTTTGACGTGTTCGTCTTTTATATAGTCGTCAAAATTCATCATCCTGTCGATTACGCCGTTGGGGGTAATTTCGATAATTCTATTTGCAATTGAAGAAATAAATTCGTGGTCATGGGAGTTAAAAAGAATAACACCGGGGAATTCCACAAGGGCATCGTTTAGACTCGTAATAGCTTCAAGATCGAGGTGGTTTGTCGGCTCATCCAATATTAAAACATTTGCTCCCGAAAGCATGAGCTTACTCAACATACAGCGTACCTTTTCACCTCCGGATAGAACATTTACGGGCTTTAATGACTCATCACCCGAAAAAAGCATTCGGCCTAAAAAGCCTCTTACATAGGCATCATCTTGGTCGGGGGAATATTGTTTAAGCCATTCGGTAATATTTAAATCGTTATTAAAATACTCGGCATTGTCCTTATTAAGGTAGGCATGGGATACGGTCTGTCCCCAGTAAACATCTCCCGAATCGGGGTTTAATTTTCCGGTTAAAATATCGAAGAGGGCGGTTTTGGAATTATGCTCTTGGCCTACGAAGGCTATCTTATCGGTTCTGTTTACCGTAAACGAAAAATCGCTTAAAAGCTGAATACCCTTTTCTTCCGCTGTGTCGGGCGTCTTATAAAAAATTTTTTCGGTGCGGACAACATTATTTCCGATTTCCCTATTGGGCTTAAAATGAACATAAGGGAATTTACGGCTCGTAACTTCAATTTCTTCCAAGGCCAGTTTATCGTAAACTTTTTTTCGGCTGGTTGCCTGACGGCTCTTTGCAGCATTTGAGGCAAAGCGTAGGATAAACTCCCTCAAATCCTTCATCTTTTCTTCTCTCTTCTTTTGTTGGTCCTTAGCCTGCCTTTGCATAATTCTGCTCATCTGGTACCAGAAATCGTAGTTACCTGAATACATGCGGATTTTTCCGTAGTCAATGTCGCAGACATGGGTACAAACCGCATTTAAAAAATGCCTGTCGTGAGAAACAACAATTATAATATTGGGAAAGTCTATTAAAAACTCTTCAAGCCATGCTATGGATTCAAGGTCTAAACCGTTTGTCGGTTCGTCCAAAAGAAGAATATCGGGGGTGCCGAAGATAGCCTGAGCCAGCAAGACCCGCACCTTCTGCCCCTCATCCAGTTCGCTCATCATCCTGTCATGGTAGTTTTCATCAAGACCTAGACCTGAAAGAATTTGCTCTATTTGATTTTCAGCCTCCCAGCCGTTTAAATCGGCAAATTCGGCCTCCAACTCCGAAGCCCGTATTCCGTCTTCTTCGCTAAAATTTTCTTTTGCATAAATGGCTTCTCTTTCATTTCTAACATTGTAGAGCTTAGGATAGCCCATAAAAACCGTGTCTTTTACGCTGTACTCATCAAAGGCAAAGTGATCCTGCCTTAAAACAGCCATTCGCTCTCCGGGGGTAATACTGAACTCACCTGAGTCATGCTCCAATTCTCCCGAAAGCACTTTTAAAAAAGTAGACTTTCCGGCTCCGTTTGCGCCGATAATTCCGTAGCAGTTGCCTTTTGTAAATTTTAAATTAACATCCTTAAAAAGCGGCCTGTCGCCGAACTTTAAACTTAAATCGCTTACTGTAATCATAAGATACGATAATACAATAAAGGGGAGAAAATGTCAATCAATTCAATTTTTGCATCAATTCAGTTTGGGCGATGAAGAACCCGACCAGCCGAGCTTTGAACGCAGGGCCTTGTAAAAATTATCGGGAGAACAGCCTGCCATTTTTACCTTATTGGGAGACTCGCTTATTATAATCTCATCGTCTTCTTGTAAAGAAACCATCTCCTGTCCGTCAATTGAAACTATAATGTCTTTTGCTCTTGCAGGAAGAATTTTTATCTTCATTTGACCCGACGATGGAAGAACCAAGGGGCGGTTCGATAAGGAAAAAGGAGAAATAGGGGTCAAAACAAAGGCCGATACATCGGGGTCTAAGATTGGTCCTCCCGAAGCTGCCGAGTAGGCAGTCGAACCTGTAGGAGTAGAAACTATTACCCCGTCAGCTCTAAAAACACCGAAAGAAATTCCGTTAAAGGAAATATCCAAGTTTATCAGCTTTGCTATGCCCGAACCTGAAACAACGGCATCATTTAAGGCCTCATATTTTACAATTTCTTTATTTTTCCGATTTATCGAAGCTGAAAGGAGCATCCTTTTATGTAAGGCTTGTTTTCCGTTTAAGAGGTGTAAAAGTTCTCCTTCCCATTCCTTGGGTTCGATATTTGCTATAAAACCGAACCTCCCTAAATTTATCGGAAAAACGGGAATATGCCGAGGAGCACTATAACGGGCAGTAAATAAAACCGTACCGTCTCCGCCAAGGCTTATTGCAAGGTCATAGTCTTCGTTTAATTCGGGAGAATGGGAGATGCCGTCATATTTATATACAAAGGAATCGATTCCCTTTGCCGATAAAAAAGCTTCAATTTCTTTACAAATCTTTTTTGCATTGGGTTTTTCGATACTTAAAACTATAAGGACTTTTTTCAAAATTCCTCCTTAAAAGCTCGGCCTAATTTTATAAAAGAAATTAGGGCAGGGTAGCTAAAACTCTTGCAATCTCGGACGATTTTTTTGCACCCAATCGCGGATAAAGAGGAAAAAGAACACATCTTAATAAAAGAGAAGATGCATTTATAAAACTTTCTTGATTTTCTTTTAAGTATTCGACGGTAGAATTTTTAAAAGCAAGCTCTATGTCTATATCCTTTTTTGCCGCATATTTTTGCACATCAGAAACTCCGGAATTTAAAATAACCGGAAAAGAATAAACCGGATTTACCGTGTCTTCTTTTTGAGCTATCGTTTTATGTTTTCCCTGCATTAAAGAGCGGATATAGGACTCGTGCATTTCCTTGCGCTGCTCCATGTTTTTTGCCATCTGCTTCAACTGCACAAAGGCCAAGGAAGCATTTATGTCGGGCAATTGGTCTGTAAGAGGGGATTCGTCATAAAGTTTTTTTAAAACTATTGCATTCCGCCTTTCGGGAGCAAGTAATACGGCACCTCCTCCACCTGTTAGAATATCCTTTTCTTCCAGTCCCAAAATCGAAAAGACTCCCATACTGCCGGCATATTTTTCCTTATAGGCAGCTCCTGCACTTTGAGAAATATCTTCTATTACGGGAATGTTTAAGCTTAATATCTTTTCCATATCGGGTAAAAAGCCCAAGGTTTCATGTAGGACAAGAACTCTTCCGCCTGCTTGAACCGCATTTTCAATGCTCTCGAAGGAAGGAAAAACGGAATCGGCTTCTACATCAAGCACAATCGGCTTATACCCTTGGCGGTTTAATTCTACATATTGCCAAGATGGTGCAAGGCTTGAGATAATAACCAATGCTTCGTTTTCAAGGTTTAAGGCCTTTAAAGCATAATTTAAAGCTATGGCCGGGCTTCTAAATGCGGCGGCTCCTGCCGTTTGAAAGGTCTCGCAAACCTGCTTGATAAGCTTTTGGTTCATCTCACCGGGGCCTATTTTTTCCTCAACCATACATGTAAGAACAGCATCCATTTCGGAGCGTCTTATAGTGGAACTGTAAACGGGTATTTTCATAATTTTTATAAATTCGTAATCTTCTGTAATTCTTTCGGATTAAAGAGCCTGTGAATATCCAAGATTATCAGATAACCCGGATCTCGGCGGACAACGCCGTTAATGTACTCGGCTCCGATACCTGCAATCATCTGGGGCGGAGGCTGTATTTCTTCTTTTTTTACGTCAACAACACGGGCTACTCTATCGATTATAATACCTATTTTATTGTTCTCAACCTTTATGATTATAAAGCCGCCCAAAAACTCATCGCCTTCATCCAAAGAAGCCTTTTTTATGTGAAATCTCTTGTGAAGACTTATTACCGGAATAATTTCGCTTCGTAGGTTAAAAATTCCTTCAACATAATACGGAGCATTCGGAATAGGCCTTACATCCTGAACCCTGACTATTTGGTCAACATCCATAATTTCTACACCGTAAAGTTCTTCTCCGAGTTGGAATGTAACTAATTTTAAAAGGTCATCATTTTCGACCTTGGCCTTTTTATTAAGGCCTCCTGCATTTGCCATATAGTTTCCTTCCTCCAATATTTAAGATATTATCATACAAACACATAAAATTCAAGGGGAAAATGGAGATGTTTTAGTTTTATTTAATTAAAACTCGTCGTCAGCTTTGCTGATGTGTCACATTCCCTCAAAATAGTTTATTTTCATTGCAGAGCGGACAGAATGAGTTGTAGCTGCGGCTTTTTCCCTTGCTTTTTTGGTGCCTTCAATCAGGATTTGATAAACGGAAGGAAGGTCTTTTTGAAAGGCCTCTCTTTTTTCCCTGATTGGCCTAAGTTCTTCCTGTAAAATATTGTTTAAAAATTTTTTAATTTTGACATCGCCTAGACCGCCTTTTTGGTAATGCTCCTTAACCTCATTCAAGCATGAATAATCGCTCCAAAACTCAGGGAAGTGCTCATTTCGGGCAAAGGCGTCAAGATAAGCAAATACCGGATTTCCTTCAACCTTCCCCGGGTCTTCAACACGGAGGTGATTAGGGTCTGTAAACATTCCCATTACCTTCTTTTTGATTTCTTCGGGGCTGTCCGAAATATAAATACAGTTGCCGAGCGACTTACTCATCTTAGCTTTTCCGTCGGTTCCGGGAAGCCGGCCGCAGGTTTTGTTTGCAGGCAAAAGCTCCTTGGGCTCTACCAAGGTTTCCCCGTAAAGAGAATTAAAGGAGCGGACTATCTCGCGCGTTTGCTCAATCATGGGCATCTGGTCTTCGCCAACAGGAACCGTATTTGCCAAAAAGGCCGTAATATCGGCTGCCTGACTTATAGGGTAGGTTAAAAAACCTACAGGGATACCGGTGTTTCCACCGGCGTTGACACCTGTGTTAAAGCCTCTCAGCTTAATCTCATTTTTTACCGTAGGGTTCCGTTCAAGGCGGGCCAGGGTAACGAGATTCATATAATAAAAGGTAAGCTCGCAAAGTTCAGGGATTTGAGTCTGCACGAGGATTGTCGATTTTTGAGGGTCTATTCCGCAGGCAAGATAATCCAAGGCCACTTCGATAACGCTTGTACGCACTTTTTCAAGATTATCCGCATTGTCAGTTGTAGCCTGCGCATCGGCAATCATAATATAAATTTCGTCATACTTGCCCGAATTCTGCAAAGCCACCCGGTTTTTTAAGGAGCCTACATAGTGCCCTATATGAAGTTTTCCTGTGGGTCTATCCCCTGTCAAAATAATGTTTTTCATTTAAACCTCATTCCTTAATAACCAAATGGAGTTCGTCCAGCTGCTTTTGGTCTACTTCGCTGGGGCTGTCGTCCATAGGGCTTACTGCAAAAGAGTTTTTCGGGAAGGCGATTACTTCTTTTATCGATGTTTCGCCTGCCATAATCATCACTATGCGGTCAAGCCCCGGAGCAATGCCGCCGTGGGGCGGGGCACCGTATTTAAAGGCTTCCGTTAAAAAGCCGAACTTCTTTTCCGCCTCGCTTTCGTCAAAGCCGACAATCTTAAAGATACGCTTTTGCAGTTCGGGATTATGGATTCTTATGGAGCCCGAGGCTACCTCATATCCGTTTAAGACCAGGTCGTAAAGATCGCCTTTTACGGGTTCGGGATTTTCTTCCATTGTTGCAATATATTTTTCTTGAGGAGCCGAGAACATGTGATGAGCCGGGTCCCATTTGTTTTCTTCCTCATTCCATTCAAAGAGGGGGAAGTCCACAATCCAAGCAAATTTAAATTCGGCAGGGTTTAAAAGACCTAAGTCCTTTCCGAGTTTGCTTCTGACGGCGCCCAAGGCCGTGCAGGCAATCTTGTACTTATCGGCTACAAAAAGAATTAAGTCGCCTTTTTCGGCTCCGAGTTTTGAGCAAATTTCCGCTTCCTTTCCTTCAAAGAATTTGGAAACACCGCCTTCAAGCTTTGCACCGCCTTCCGTTACCTTAATCCAAGCCAAGCCCTTAGCCTTGTATATTTTGGCTGCGGCTTCAAGCTCTTCAATTTTTTTTCGGCTATAGGCTTCCGCCTGTCCTTTTACAACCAAGGCCTTGACGGCTCCGCCTAAAGAAACGGCATCTTTGAAAACTGCAAAGTTTCCGATTTCGGCCATAAAGGCTGCATCCTGCATCTTCATTTCAAAACGGAGATCGGGCTTATCAGTGCCGTAAATATCGATAGCTTCATCGTAGCTTATGCGTTCAAATGTTTTAGGAAGGTCTACATTTATGCTCTTTTTAAAAGCATACTGCATCATTCCTTCGGTTAAGCTTAAAACATCTTCGCGGGAAGCAAAGCTCATTTCAAGGTCGATTTGAGTGAACTCGGGCTGTCTGTCGCCTCGGGCATCCTCGTCGCGGTAGCAGCGCGCAATCTGAAAATATTTATCAAAGCCGGAGACCATTAAAATCTGCTTATAAATCTGCGGAGATTGGGGTAGGGCATAGAATTTTCCCGGATAAAGGCGGGAGGGAACCAGATAGTCGCGGGCTCCTTCCGGCGTGGACTTAATAAATGTCGGGGTTTCAATTTCCAAAAAATCTTTTGAAGTTAAAAATTCGCGGACAGCAAAGGTAAACTTGGAGCGCAACATAATGTGTTCCTGCATAGCCTTTGAGCGTAAGTCCAAATACCTGTATTTAAGCCGTAAATCTTCGTTTGCATTTGTTTTTTCGTCAATCTGAAAAGGAAGCACCTCGCTTTTTGAAAGCACTTCAATCTTTAAGGCCTTAACTTCGATTTCTCCCGTTGCCATTTCTTTGTTTATCATAGAATCGGGGCGGGGTCTTACAAGCCCCTCAACGGCAATACAGAATTCCTGCTTGAGGCTTACTGCAAGGGCTTTTAAGTCTTCGCTTGCATCATCGTCCACAACTACCTGAGTCAAACCGTAACGGTCGCGTAAATTTAAAAAAGTAATACCGCCGTGATCCCTTTTTCGGTGAATCCAGCCGTTTAAAACAACAGTTTTTCCTGCAAAATCCTTATTTAAGCCGCCGCAGGTTACGGTTCTTTGCATTTTTTCCATAATTAAATATTATAGTTAAAATGCAAAAGCTATGCAAGAGTGCATGAAGATTTTATTGTGGAGATTTTATCTTAAAAAAATAAGGATGTCATCTTAAAAAAAGATTGACAAAAGCCGGTAAATAATTATAATTACAAAATATTTTTATTTTTAGGAGTTTATATGAAACACACCTATAAGACAAGGATTTACAGAGTCCTTGTAAATGCTGCTATGGGATTAGCTCTTGCCGTAATTGTAAGCTTTATTGTCGGTTTTTTTATACCAAGCAATATAGTAAGAGCGCTTGTTTTTATTGCCATTTTGGCAGGGTATGTTTGGCTTGTAATTATCAATAATATCATTACGATAGAGGTTGATGATAAAACGCTGACCATAAAAAAAGGTAAAAAAACGGACATATATGATATTGCGACAACAGCTGTCAGGGCTAAAATCGTTACCTCGACATACGGACGATCTTCTGCCGGAAGCGATACGGAATGTTCACTGTATCTTACGAGACCGGGAGAAGAGGAAGTGCTGGTTGATTGCGAACTTATCGGTATTTCTCATTTTAATGAGCTTTTGGAGAACTTAGGTATTACCGGAGATTCCGTAGCCAAGCTCGATACCGAAAATACAACGGAAAAACACAACAGCTGATAAAACGGCTAAGCTGAAAACCATAAAGGAGCAAACATATGGACACAATCATGAGTAATGCAAGTTTTTCGAATATCTATTATTTTATCATTATCCCGATAGGTTTAATTGCTTATTTTGCCTTTGCAATCTTTAAAACAAAGAATGAGAAGAAACGGGTTACAAACTGGCTGAATGAACATCCCAATGCCGTAAAAGTGTATATCGGTAAAACAAGTTCGGTAACCGGTTATCTGGCAAGTGCTGCCCGGCAAATATCCGTCAACAGTGTTGACGGAGAGCGCCCGCTATTTTTTACAGAAAAACTTTCAAACGGATTTTATGTTACACCGGGAACCCATATCGTCGAATCTTCGTTTACTAAAACGAGGCCCGGTATTATTTATAGGAGTGTTACTACTACCTATGGTCCGAGCAAACAGGAAATTACTGTAGAAGGCTTAAAATCTTATAATTACAGCTTTAATACAAACGAAGAACGATATGTTTTTGAAGCGATAAACTAAAAATACCGATCAAAACGGGAAGCTTTGTTATGAGCACGGAAGAAAAATATATACATCCGACATGGGATGATATTTTATAGCTGTGCTCCAACAGAGCTTCCCCCTAACTATTCCAATTCAAAGACAACGCTTATTTCTGCAGAAACTTCAATCTGTCCCATGGGAGAAAAATTTCCACCTGCTGCCTCATAATCGGCGGCTTCTTTCATATTTTGGGCAGCATAATTATAATAGTTTCGTTGGAACATACCTGTAGGTTCCTCGCTTATGCTGATTATTTTTCCTAAAGAAAGGGGTTTTCCGCTGTTGGTGGCTGCCTTACAAAGAAGGAGAGCTTTTTCTTCAGCTGCTTTTACGGCCTCAACCCTTGCTTCGTCCATCAGCTTTCTCATATCGGCAACCGAAAAACCGACATTGTAGATTCTATCTACTCCCGTATTTAAAAGTTCCGTTAAAAAGACTTCGTAATCTTCAATCTTTGTAATAAGAACAGCTATGTTTTGTACCACCTCATATCCATCAAAATATTCATCACCGTTGTCCCTATATCTGGATCTAGGGTTAATATTTACGCGTTCAATACTTATATTTTTTTGTTCGATTTTATATTTTTCAAAAAGCTCTTTTAATTTTAAAATTGCCGCATCATTTTTCTTTTTTGCCGCAGATAAGTCCCTATCCTTAGAAAAAACCGAAAACGAAATTGAAACCTGATCAGGAGATTTCGAAATAGAAGATCGTCCTGTAACGCTTACAAAACGCTTTTCGCTTGCTTGAGGACTGCATGCTCCAAATAAAACAAAACAGATACATAAAACACCGATAAGTTTTATGACCTTAATACTAGAATTTTTCATAAAAGCCTCCAAAAAAATTAAGCACTTACAAAAGCCAAAAAACTCCTTTGTAAGTATACTAAAACAACAAAATTTTACCTTATAAAGTTACGACTTTTTAGTTATAGTCTTTTAAAATCAATAAAACTATGGTATCATTATTATAATGGATGCAGGATAAACAGCTCGGCAGGAATTCTGCCTTACTGTTTATCTGCGAGTTTTGTGCTTTACACAAAACATCGTTTATTGTATGTAGTTTTGCTTTGCAAAACTACTTGAAAAAACTTTTTCGCAAATTAATATTTGCTGCAAAAGTTTTTATAGGGGAAGCTTATGAAAATAATGATGGTTACAAGCGAGCTTGTTCCTTTTGCAAAAGTAGGAGGTTTGGCTGATGCCGTTACAGCTTTATCAATAGCTCTTGCAGAAAAAAGACATGATGTAAGGGTTGTAATGCCTCGTTATTATAAAATCGATCGAAAAAACTTAAAGCAAATTCCGGGGGCTATGGCCGTTCATCTTGGGCCTTATGAACACTGGGTAGGAGTTTATGAGTCAAATCTGCCTTCTTCAAAGGTAAAGGTTTATTTTATAGACCATGAACAAGCCTTTGGCAGAGATGGCGTTTACGGTTCAGCTTTTGAACCTGATTTTTCCGATAATACGAAAAGATTTTCACTTTTAGCCCATGCAGCTTTTCAAGTTTGCAGAAAACAGGCATGGATTCCCGACGTTGTACATGCCCATGATTGGGCTGCGGGCTTGGTACCCGTACTTTTACGCTTTACAGAAAAAAATACGGAATTTAAAAATACGGCAAGTGTTTTTACCATTCATAATATGGGTTACCAAGGTGTTTATTCAAAGCATACCTTTCCCGACACAGGCCTTGATTGGAACGACTTTTATACTACAGGCTTTGAAGACTGGGATAGAATAAACTTTTTAAAAGCGGCCCTTGTTTCTTCCGATATGCTTACAACCGTTTCTCCTTCTTATGCGGAAGAAATTAAACGCCCCGAATTCGGCTTTAGGATGGATGGTATTTTGCGGTACAGGGAAAAAGAACTGACAGGAATTTTAAATGGGGTAGACACCTCAATTTGGAATCCTTCAAAAGACGAGTATATTCCTTACCGATACAATTCTAAAACCCTTGAGGAAAAGGAAAAAAATAAATCCGTTTTACAGGAAAGGTTCGGTCTCGAAATAGATATTTCCGTTCCGGTATTCGGTATGATAAGCCGATTGGTTGATCAAAAGGGTATTTCAGAGCTTTTCGGACCCATGTACGGTTCAGCCTTTAAGATATGTTCCGATATAAAACTTCAAATGGTTGTTTTGGGCTCAGGTGAATCTTGGTGCGAAAAAGAGCTCAATTTTCTTTCACAAAGGCTGCCTAATTTTAGATGTTATATAGGCTATAATGAAGAATTAAGTCATTTAATCGAAGCCGGAAGCGACTTTTTCTTGATGCCTTCAAGATATGAACCATGCGGCTTAAACCAAATGTATTCCCTCCTTTACGGAACCTTGCCCATAGTCCGAAAGACTGGAGGGCTCGCAGATACGGTAGAAAACTATAATGAAGAAACAGGCGAGGGTACGGGTTTTGTGCTTGACTACTTAAGCCCTCAAAGTATTTACGATACGGTCGGCTGGGCAGCTTATGCATGGTATAATAAAAAAGATCACATAAAAAAGATGAGAACCAAGGCCATGAGTAAAAAGTTCGGATGGAATATAGCCGCGGAAAAATATTTAAAAGTATATGCCGATGCTATTGAAAAAAAAGCTTCCATGTTATAGACTAAATGAAAAGGAGGAGGTTTAAAACCGTATTTCTATGATAAAATATGTAACTTCATTTTTTAGAGCCATTAATGCAAATGCTCATCCCGGTGATATAGCTCATGCCGTCGCCTTAGGCCTTTTTTTGGCAATATTACCTAAAAATAATTTAACATTTACGTTTTTGTTTTTTTTGTCTATTTTTATCCGCATAAATAAAGGAGCCTTTTTTATATCTTTTATTTTATTCGGGTTTTTAACCCCATTTATGGATGTACTAATAAACAACATAGGTTTTTGGGCTGTTCAACTGCTATTTTTACGCCCCATCTTTATCGCCTTAGAAAACATTCCTTTTGTAGCTCTTTTTAAGCTTTCGAACACAATGGTCTTGGGAGGTATAATTTGTGGACTTATACTGTATATTCCCGTATACATCTTAACAAGAATTATAATAGCAAAATATAGAAAATATATGCAGCCTGCCGTAAATGTAAAGGGTGTCGGCCTTTTAGGTAAGATACCGCTTCTTCGCCACTTAACAAAAATATCTGATATAAAGGACAATTTTTAATATGACGAATAAAAATAACGAATCATTGCAAAAAGATGAAATAAAAGCTGCCAAAAGGGCCGCTAAAGAGGCAAAAAAACTTGAAAAGGTAAAAAAACTTTTTAAAAAGCGTTATACAAAAAGATCTCTTAATCGAAAAATCTATAAAAAGATTTTCATTCCGGCAGATAAAGATTTTATCCAAGGTTTTATAGTTTCAAGTACCGATGAAAAAACAAACAAAGAATATTTCGAATTCGATAAAACAAAGATAAACGATAAGACTCAATTAAAACGAATAAACAAAATAGCTTTGGAAATAGGCAGGCAAAAGGGAAGGGTAAATTTTCCGGCAGTACTGGGTGCTTTGGCCTGC
The DNA here is from genome assembly GCF_000008185.1 of Treponema denticola ATCC 35405. Lineage (NCBI taxonomy): Bacteria > Pseudomonadati > Spirochaetota > Spirochaetia > Treponematales > Treponemataceae > Treponema > Treponema denticola. Next base: position 1,629,462 of record NC_002967.9, on the reverse strand, counting down.
GTTTTTGCCGTTCTATTCTTTGTATATATTTTTAGAAATGTATTGGCAAAAAAAATTATAGTCGGAGGCTCCGAAGCAGCCTTCGGTGCAAAATGTGAGGTAAGCCTTGTAGACTTCGACTTGTTTAACACTAGGTTTAGAATCCAAGGATATAAGGTTGCAAATAAAAAAGAACCCATGCGCAATTTATTTGAAATCCAAAATATAGACTTTTATTTTAACCTTTTGGAATTAAGCCGCGGAAAATTTGTTGCAGAAAATATGGCGATTGAAGGTTTTACATGGAATACTGAAAGAACAACTTCCGGAGCCTTGCCTCCCAAAAAACAAAAACCTGTAGATCCCAATAAGAAGCCTAATCCCATTACGGAACTAATCAATGCTGAACTTAAAAAAGTGCAATCCCAAGTATCCGTTGACAGCGGTTTAAAAGCCGTTCAAGATCAAATAGATCCGAGAAAAATTCTTGAACGAGAAAAGGCCGCTTTTAAAACTCCTGAAATTACCGAAAAGATAATAAATTCCGTAGATCCTATGGCTCAAAAATGGATTAAGACTAAGGACGATGTAGAAAAACAGGTCGTAGATACCGTTGAGTCTGTTCAAAAACTAATGGCCATAGACATAAATAATATTAATGATGTAAAACAGCTTCAAGAATTGATAGAAATTATTCAAAAAGTAGTTAAAACAGGGCAGGATGATTTTAATTTGGCGAACAGCCTTTTTAATGATGTTCAAAATGATATAAAGGATGTTGACCGGCTGGCACGGGATGCAAGTGAAGCAATTAAAAATGACTTAAACCGTTTAAACAACATTGCAGGGCAAATAAAGTCTATCAATATCGATACCGGTAAAAAACTGGTTGCCGATCTTATAAACACTTTTATAGTAAATACTCTTGGTACATATTATCCTTATTTTGTTCAAGGAATGGAACTTTTACAAAGCTCTCAAAAACAGCCTAAACAAGAAAAGGAACTTACATTGGCTCAAAAATCGAAAGCTATGGAACGCCTTCCCGGCAAAACCTTTATCTTCGGAAAAGACTCGGTTCCGACTTTTTTGATACGGAATATTTCGCTTTCAGGTCATCATCCCGAAAAGGATGTCTTTGAAATCGGAGGAAGAGCTAAGGCTATAACTAATGATTACGATAAACTCGGTATTCCTCTTACAATTAATTTAAATGCAGCCCACGGAAAATTAAAAGAAACTGCAGAGGGTATAATCGATTTACGTTCTTATACAAATGAGCTCGTCGATACCGATTTTACATTTGAAGGCTTGGATATGGATATTCCTTCACCTGCAGATGCCGTTCCTTCTCTTACAGGTATCTTAAAAACCGGAGGCGGTATAAAGATTTCTAAAGATAAGGATGTAGTTATCAATGCAAATATGGAAATCATCAAAAGCATTCTTAGTGTTCAAAAATTTGAACCGGCCTTTGTTTTTGAAATCTACCAAAACATTCTATCAGATATAAAAAAGATAAACGTAAAAACAACCCTTACAATCAATAAGGGAGAAAGTTTTACCCTCGATGTCGATACGGATGTGGATAATCAAATAGCAGCTGCCTTAAAAAAAGAATTAGCCCGCCAGGTTGAAAAAGTAAAAGCAGAGCTTTTAAAGCAGGGACAAAAATGGCTTAGTGAACAAAAAGAAACTTACAAAAAAGAAATCGACACCTTTATGTCGGCAGCAAATAAGGCTAAAAAACTTCTTAATGACGTAAAAAATTATGAAACAATATTGGATAAGAAGAAGGCTGAAGCCGAAAAACGTATAAAAGATATTGCCGCCGGAAAAATAAAAGAAGCTCAAAAAGAGGCAGAAAACAAGGTAAAAGATCTTTTAAAAGGATTCGGATTTTAATGTCCTTAAACAATAAAGAAATAGATCTAATTCTTGAAGAGCTGAAATTAGAGGGCTTTTTTATTCAAAAAATAATTCAGCCCTCTTATACAGCCTTGGTCTTTTATCTTTACAAAGATAAACCTCTTACTCTTTTTATTTCTCTTGATGCCGGAGCATGCCGGCTTCATTCTACACGTAAAAAAATTCCTAAATTCGATAAGCCTATGCGTTTTATGGAGCTTTTAAAATCCAGAATCAAGGGCGGGAAAATTCTAAAAGCGGAACAACTAAACGAAGACAGAATCATACGTCTTCACATTGCAAGCGGAGCAGGGGACTTTTTTTTATATTTAAGGCTGTGGAGCGGGGCTGCAAACATAGTTTTAACCGATGAAAATAACCTTATAATCGACGCTTTTTACCGCCGGCCTAAGAAGGGAGAAATATCAGGCGGAACTTGGCTGACTCCAGAACCTCAAAAAATAAAAAAACAAGATTATTGTGTTCGCGAGTATGACAAAACAAAAACTTTTAATGAGGCTGTCGAAGAATGGTATATTAATAATGCTCCAAAGGTTTCAAAAGAAGCCCTGCTGGACGAGGCCGAAAACCTTTACGGAACTAAAATATTAAAAATCGAAAAAGCTCTTTTAAAACTTAAAGCAAAAAGGGAAGAATTTTTAAATGCTCAAAGTTTAAAAAATGCAGGAGATTTGCTTTTTTCAAACCTTCATCTGATAAAAAAAGGAATGAAATTTATAGAACTTGAAGATTACACAAAAAACGGTGCAAAAATAACTATTACTTTGGAGCCCCTAAAAACACCCCAAGAAAATGCGAATCTCTATTATGAAAAATATAAAAAAGCCGTTTCGGGTTTAGAGGCCTTGGAAGAAGATATTATATCGGCCGAAAAAGAAATAGAAAAACTAAAAGAAAAAATAGAAAAAATTAAAACGGAAGAAAACCCTTATTTAATTCAAAAAATTCTTCAAAAAGAAAAAATTCCGGTACAGCAAAAAGCTAAAAATACGAAGAGTGCTCCGGGTTTAAAATTCTTTTCGGAAGGTTGGACTATTTTAGTAGGCCGAACGGCAGCTGAAAATGATGAGCTTTTGCGTCATTTTGTTAAGGGTACAGACCTTTGGCTTCACACAAGGGATTATGCAGGCGGCTATGTTTTTATAAAGGCTAGGGCAGGGAAGAGTATCCCCTTACCTGTTTTGATTAAGGCCGGAAACCTCGCAGTCTTTTATTCAAAGGCGAGAAAAAACGGACAAGCCGATCTATATACCACTCAGGTAAAATATTTACGCAGGGCAAAAAACGCACCCAAAGGAACCGTTCTTCCTACACATGAAAAAAATCTTTCCATAAAACTGGATGAAAAAATCTTAAAACAATTGGAAGAAGAAAAAATATCTGCTTTATAAATTTTTAAATTCCATTGACGGTTTTGCATCTTTGCTCATAGTTAAAATTCCATAGCTTTTATTTGAGCCCATTCTAGGTCTTGATACCGAACCGGGGTTTATCAAAAATATTCCGTTTACTTCTTTAATTAATGGTACATGGGTATGGCCGAAAACCGCAACCGAGCAGTCTTGCTGCCGTGCAAAATTTAAAAGAGTGTTTAATTCAAAATCTACATAGAATTCATGCCCGTGGGTTAAAAGAATTTTTTTACGGCAAGTCTCTAAAAAAAGAAATTCAAAAAATTCCAAATATCGTTCGGGATTTTTTTTAAAGCCGAAATCCGCTCCCGTTTTTCTTGCATCTAAATTTAGAACATATTTTTTTGAATCGCAATTTCCCATAACAAGGGCTGCTACAGGAGGCATACATTCCATCAGCTCTTTTTCATATTGTGAAATCGTTATATAATTTAAAAAATCTGCAAGGCCGTCTCCTGAAAATAAAACGGCATCGGATTTTTTTCCCTCGCGGCCCAAAATATCAATTATAGTATCTACATTACCGTGTGTATCCGAAATTAAAATAAGGCGTGCTTTTTCGGCAGATTTTAGTTTTTCAAGAGCTTCAGGAGATGCAAAAATTCCCTTATTAAAGTACTCCAAAGAGTTCACCGGTTAAGCACCTCCCTCAAGCTTATCCGGATTTATAATGCCGTCATTCTCCGTTTCGTTTTCCCCTGAGTTTTCTTTATCATCCGAAATATCCGTTTCTTGACTCTCATCAAAATCCTTATAAATTAAAATATATCTGTGGGATTGAAGTCCCGTATCGGAATCAGTATACGGTTTAATTGTATAATGATGATTAGTAAAAAGCGTCTTGCCCAAAATTGTTTGTGCCGTAAAAAAAGCCTGTTGAAATTCCTCAATCGGAAAAATCTTTATGTTTTTTTTATGAGCATTTATATCCTCACCGGCAAAAATAGCTGCTACAAGTAAGAGCATAACCTCATTATCGCTTATCAAAAAATCCTTTTCCTCATTCATTATCTCTTTAGGAATTTGAAAATCAACTACAATATCCGAAGCAGCTTCTAGTGGGAGAATTTCGTCCATGGGCAAAAGGCTTATTATTGAAAGTTCAGGATTATTCTCCGCCGCCTGAATAAGATAACGGCCTCCGCCTTCAGGTATACCTATGGAAATAAGTATCGTGGTTTTTTGTTCTTCAATCTTTTCGTTAATCATTCTAAGACGAGGCTGTTTAGTCGCTTTCACCATATCGGAATAGGGTAAAACTCTAACATGAGAATCGGGACTTCCGAGAGCATATTCATTTTCAAGATATTTTAAAATATCTTTCCGCTCATAATAATCTTTTCCAAGAACAATGAGGATATTGTTTTTTATAATCCTTTTAGGTTTTATTTTTTCATAAACAATTTCTTTTTCTTTATTATTGCTGCAAGAAGTAATAAAGGTTGAGAACAGTATACTTATAAAAATCAAAAAAAATAAAAGCTTTTTCTTCATAATAAAATTCCAATTTTCCTTTTAATGAAAGGGGCTTATAAAATATAAAGAAAGTATATCAAAATTTTAAGATAAAGAAAAGAGGAGATGAAACCTTTTAAAAACCACCCAATCCAATTAAAACCTCATGTAAGTAGACAGAACATACATTATAGGAAGTTTTATAAAGGGTTTTTATGAGTTTTTTTAGAAGGAATTTTTACCCATTCTTCACAATAAAATCCAAGTTGACATCTCTACGGCCCAACTTATCCATTTATAAAATATATTCTCTATTTTAGTCGAGTCAACACATATTGTGTTTATTAAGATGTATTATTATTTCTACAATATTTAATAATTCAGTATAAAAATGTATACATGTTAAGATTTTATCTAATTAAGATTTGCTCTAAATGTTTTTCCTTTTAGTTCTTTTAATTCTGCATGGGCAAAATTTCCGATTAAGGATTCGGGAGGATTGCCTTGGATTACGGTCATCTCTCCTTGTTCGGTGTGCCCGAAAAGTTCAGACCTTTCATTTCTTGAATGGGATTCAACCAAGATATCTACCTTTTTACCGAGTTTTGCCTTCATTTTTTTTGCCGTAATTTTTAGCTGTAAGTCGATTACACGGCCCAATCTTTCTATTTTTACTTCTTCAGGAATCCTGTCAGGATAATTGAAAGCCTTTGTTCCTTCACGCGGATTATAATGATACATAAAGGCCGAATCGAATTCTATTTCCTGCATCAAATCCAATGTAGCCTTTACATCATCTTCGGTTTCTCCGGGGAAGCCCATCAGAATATCGGTACTCAAGGCTATATCCGGTATGGTTTCTTTTAGGCGTTTTATTCTGTTCTTATAATGTTCAATCGTGTAAACCCTGTTCATTCTTTTTAAAATTGTATCGGAGCCGTGTTGAACCGGAAGATGAACGAGTTTGCAAAGTCTTTTTTCGGCAGCGATTGTGTCGATTAAAGCATCGGACATATCCTTAGGATGACTCGACATAAAGCGTATCCATCTTATCATATCGGTTTTATCCGCTTCTCTCGCTATAAGAGTTAAAAGTTTTGGAAAATCGATTAGCCTCCCCTCCCCGTCTTCTCCTTTATAGGAATTTACGTTTTGGCCGAGCAAGGTAATTTCCCTTACCCCCCTTGATGAAAGCTCGGTAATTTCCTGCAATATTTCATTTACGGGACGCGAAACTTCCCTGCCCCGAACATAGGGCACAATACAATAAGTACAAAAATTATTGCAGCCGTTCATAATGGGCACATAGCTTTGAAAGGACTTCGGCGAATGAGAAAGAGGTGCGAAATAATAACCCGATACGGGTTTTTCTTCGATATTGTCATGAGTAAACTCCGCCATATAATTATCATTTTTAAGGCGGGCTTTAATTTCATCAAAAATTTGAGGAAGAAGATTGCGTTCAAACATTCCGACAACATAATCGATGAGCGGGAATTCTTTTTGTATTTCGGTATAAAGCCTTTCAGCCATGCAACCTATTAAAAGCACAAAAAATTTACGCTTTTTTTTCAAACCCGAAAAATGTCCCAGTCTTCCCAGAACCCTGTTTTCGGCAGTTATGCGTACGGAACAAGTATTTATTATAAGTAAATCGCAGTGTTCGGCATCGGAAGAATTCGTCCACCCCTTTTCTAGCAGAATCTGTTCCATTGATGAGGATTCAGCCTGATTCATCTGACAGCCGTATGTTTCAAAAAAGTATGTCATATTTAGCTCAACACATGCTTTTCGGCATGATAACTGGAACGAACAAGGGGACCGCTTTCCACAAAAGAAAAGCCCTTCTCCAAACCTATTTGTTTATATTCTTCAAAGACTTCAGGCCTTACATATTCTTTAACCTCAATGTTTTTTATAGAGGGCCTGAGGTATTGGCCTATGGTCATAACTTTGCAGTTTATTTTGCGTAAATCGTCCATGGTTTCTAAAATTTCAGCCCTTGTTTCCCCCAGCCCCAACATAATACCTGATTTGCATACCAAGCCGGAGTCTGCAATTTGTTTTAAAACTTTGAGAGAAGTATCATATGTAGCCCTGCTCCTGACATGGGGAGAAAGCCTGCGTACCGTTTCAAGATTATGAGAAATTACCTCAGGTTTTGCTTCGATAATCATCGATACCAAATCTTCATGGCCTTGAAAATCGGGAATTAAAACTTCCATAGTAACATTCGGTGTTTTTTGTTTTACGGCTCTTATAACCTTTACCCAGTGGGAAGCACCGAAATCTTTTATATCGTCCCTATCTACCGAGGTTAAAACTACATGTTTTAATTTTAAAGCCTCAACCGATTGAGCTATTTCCATCGGCTCATTAGGATTTAGGGGCAATGGGCAACCGGTAGGCACATTACAGAATTTACATGCACGCGTACAGATATTTCCGCAAATCATAAATGTTGCAGTTCCGCACCTCCAACATTCTCCCTGATTGGGACATTTGCCGCTGGTACATATAGTATTTAATTTATGTATTTTTATTGTATTCGATACTTCCTGTGAAAGTTCTCCGGTAGGAAGTTTTATTTTTAACCAATCAGGTTTTCTTTGATTACAAGTCATAAACCCAGCCTTAAAATTCATAATTTTTTTGATTATAGGTTAAAATCATAAAAAAGTCTAGGTACCGGGTAATTCCTCTCACTGTAAATTTCTTTATACTTTTTAATGAAAAGCATTTGTGCAAAAGTATTGCTTTTTTATTGCTTTTGTAGTATATTACTAATAAGAGGTAAATATGAAAACAGCAGTTTTACAGACACGGATAGATAAAAATCTAAAACAGGATGCGGATGCTTTTTTTGAATCAATAGGAATGGATACGACAACTGCAATACGTATATTTTTAAAACAAACTTTAATACAGCGTAAAATCCCATTTGAAATTGTTCAAGATAATTCTTTTTATTCGGAAAAAAATATAAAAGCTTTGGAACATTCTAAAACTCAAATGGAAACAGGGCAGCATTCAATTCGTGAACTTGTTGAGGTGTAGTTTTGCCTAAGAAAAACTCTGAGATAAAATTTGAATAATATAATTTTTTACTTTAGCACTAATTTTCCGAAAAATTCATTCTTAACTTTTTTCTCTTAATAAAAAAATTATATAATATAGCATATTCTTTTTTGATTTTACCATTATCAGAATTAGCTACACTTTTAATACTATATAATACTGAATATGGAGTATTAGAAAAAACTAAATAATATTTATTTATATATCTAACTTCAAATAACTTAATAAATTCATCATCATACATATTTTTTGCAGCTAATGGTGGTCTTCCAATTCTATTTATACCAGTAAAAACAATCATATCATCAATAACAAATGAAAATAATAAGTCATTAAATCCCTTCATATTAGCTTTCAAATCTTCGAGGTTAACATCACAATTAACTTCTATGCAATGCTTATCATAAAAATATGATAATATTTTTGATTCCTCTATTGCATAAATTATATTTATTTTCTCTTTTAAACACATAACAATATCATTCTTATCTAATTTTTTAATATCAGAATCTTTAATAGATATATCCCAAAAAATAATTCCAGAAAACATTGCATTAACTTCCATAATTATTAAAATAAAAAACAAAATTAAAAAAAAATTCTTCATTTTTACTCAATTTCTCCTGTTTTATAATAATGCTCTATCTAATTTGCTGCATAATCATTAATCGACTCAGTTTTTTCACTAGCATTATACCAAGCCTCAATAATAGGATTTGGTATATTTGCTTAATACTCTTAAACGATCTTCTTCATCAAATAATCTTTTCTGTTTCATTCTTCTTTTTAACATATTTTTCATCTTTTTTAAAGTAAGTTTTTAGAGGTGACCTCTAATATAATCACCATTAATACCTCTTTCTAAATAAAACTACATACGTCATTTTCAAGACTATCTATAAAAATATAGTTTTTTAGTGCCTATTACTCCTCAATTTCATTATTATTGTTTCACTAAAAAAAATACAATAATTAATGCAATTAGAGGAAATAAAATACATGATAATATTGCTGTCATTTTATAAGCAAATCCCAAATCACCATTTTCCGCACGTTTCTTTTGTATACTCGATATAATCCACGCTCCTAAAAACCAAATTACTCCTACAATAAATATTATTAAAATTTTTATAGAACCATAACGATAATCCATATTACCATAATACATCCTTTTACCTAAAATTATCGTAAAAATAATTAATATTATTGAAGGTAGTATTGTATATCTAAAAATATGAAACCATGTATCAACTGCTAGACTACTAAATATAATAGTTTTCATTTTTCTATTCAATCTTCCTAACCATGAAGCAATTACATATAACAATAAAAGAATATATAATATGATCCAATAAAGTCCAGGCAAAAACGACAAAATTATAAAAAAATTATCTATATACCTTGGCATTTATTTTTCCTCCAAATTTTTATTTTTTCACACCATTGCTTATATTCTTCATAAGAAGTTTTTATAGTATCAGCAATACTTCTGGGAACAAGTTTTGCACGTTTGAAAGCTGATTCTGCATATTCAAAATAATGACTTCCAGCTTTGCCTAAAGCCATACCAATCTTCAAAACTGCTGTTTAAAAGGGCGGAGCAAGCATCTTACCCTTAAGAATCCCAAAGCTTTCTTATAGTTTTTATTATTGCACAAAATATAAAAATAAACAAGCGTAGGCACCCATAGACAAACTGTTTATTCTAACAGCACACAAAAATCAAGTTTCATCAAATATATGATCGTATTTTTTATACCAAAAATTTAGTAATAATCTTCTTTTGGCGAACTGCTCAATTTTGTTTTTTAGTATTATGAAGAAAACAAAATTGAGCACCGCACTTTTCAAGGCTCCGCCGTCGCTTTCAATCGCTGTTCGAAAGATGAGATATTTAAAATATTTACAATAATAAAAAAAAATCATAATTTCTTCAAATAATTATATCTATTACACCATTATGGCAAATATATATCTTGAAATTTACCTTTTACAGCAACCACACGATAATTCAGTTTTTGTATTTGCACAGGTTCATTATCAAGGGAGTATTGAATTTCAATTACACAATTAAATTCATCACCCGCTTTTTTATCCATAAATACATTACCTAATTTTATAGTGGCTAAAGGATCAGCAAACTCTCGTAAAAAATACCATCCATTAAGGGTCTCATAATATGAATCTTTAAAAGTGTATACTTTATTCTTGCATAAAGTCTTAATAGTCTTTCCATCATTGAACAAAACTCTCATTTCATTTATTTTCAATATTGTATATGGTTTTTTTACAAATAAGTCAAACTGGATAGCTGTTTTGACCACCCGCAAAGTAAGAATATTTCCTGGCGGGCTAAAATATAAATTAAAGGCCTGAGGATATTTATCGCCAAACGCTAATCTTTGGTCAACCGCCGATGGAGGTTTTGCATCCAAGCAATAAAAACCAAAACTCGTTTTAGGATATAAGATATCTGCAAACAGACCGCCATTTATAAAACTATAAATGCCTATAACACATACCGCAACCAATAGAAATATACCAATAATTATTTTCATGCTATCCTCATTTATTCTTTATCCAACAGCTAGTATTATAACCAAACCAATAAGATTTGTTACTAGTAATAAGAACATTATGCGTTATCAATTTTTCGTATGGTTTTATATCGTATAATGAGTGCCCCCGCCATGTAAGCGGATTAATTATTGATCCGTTTACATAATTAAATGTTCCTTTGTCAGGATAATCCAATACGACCATTTCTTTTGAATTTATAACCACTTCCCGCCCATCTTGATGAATAAATTTTGCATTTAAATTCGGTTTTTCTGCATTAGTTTGATGATATTGGGATTCGATACTAGACACTTCTGACCATCCAGAATTTGGATTCATTAATTCATCAAGACTATAATTCATCGTTCCATCTTCTTTAAGATTTAAAAAGTCATGTAATGTTTCATTCATAAAAGTCTCATCAGCCTTAAATAATCCGTCAAGCTTCATTGAATCCTTCAACGTTCTCATTTCTTTGGATTTTTCCCCTCTCAATTGATTTGAAGGAGATACTTTCACACTATCATATTCGTTTTTTAAGAACTCAAGCTGTTTTTTAGCAGAGCTTTTTTTAAAATTTTCAATTTCATCTTCTGTATACATTCCCGTAGGATCTATATACTTAATCGGGTTATTTCCGCCATAATGGTATACATTAAAGTTGACAGTATTATATATACCGCCTTTACCAACAGAAGAGCCTGCCATGTAATCATTTAGCGCCGGGTCTCCACTCAGCCACCTTGAATATTTCGGATCAAGGTATCTAGCTCCATAATAATACAGTCCTGTCTCCTCATCCAGCTCCTTTCCCGTAAATCTGAACGGTAACTTATCCAGCCCTGCAGCAACTTCTTCAATCAGCCCTGAGGGCTGCTTTGCAAGGAAATTATTATACGTCGTCAAAAACAGCATAGCAGTTTTTGACTTGTAAGTCCACAGTTCTCCGTACGGTGTGTATTCAATGTTCTCGTACTGTCTGCCTTTCCAGTCGGTTACAAACTGTGCACTGCCTAAGTGGTCACTATGGTAGTAATACCGCTTTGCTTTTTGTTCTTCGTTGTCGCCTTGGTTATCGGTGTGCGTCATTTCTTTTGAAATGGCGGGCACCTCCTGCGTCGCTACGTAAAATGAGCTCGACGTATACCCGATACGCCTCCGCTTTATTTTTACTAGGCTCCTTGTATCTGCTCCACCTATTTCCAAAAGTCCTGTCAGTGGGGAGGTTTATTAATAACTTTATTTTGGCGGACTGCTCAATTTTGTTTTTTAGCATTACGGAGAAAACAAAATTGAACACCGCGCTTTTCAGGGCTCCGCTATCGCTTCGGTATCTTTCCGCAGGAATTACTGCGGAAAGATGTACAGCAAAAGCAATTTTGACAAATTGCTTTTGCTCCCTTCCAATCGCAGTCCGGGGGGTGAGAGAGTTAGGCTGTGGATAAAGACAACGTTTTGTTTTCATAGTTTTATCTATTTTCCTCAACAGTTTTATCAATTACCTGTTACTCTTTCCTCCAAGTTTTTTATTTTCTCACATAATATCATATTTCAACTATTTATACAATTTATTTTAATATCCTATAAATACTAAGTAAATCCGTATGTTCAACATCATTTCCTTCTTCATATATTTGCTTATGGAAGTTTAAAAATTGAGAAGCCTCATAATATGTCGGAAAAAGAAAAAAATTATTAAGATTCTCTTTGTATTTATAAAAAAAATCATATGAGGAAAAAATTATCTCATTGTATATTGAAGAAAAGGAATAATAATCAATATCAAGAATTCCTACATCAAAACCATAACATTTATTATTTATATTATGGTTTTGATCTACACAAATACAGTTAGAGTAAATACTTTCTCTATCCACTACAATCCCCTCAATACCTTTATAGGCTTGAAAAAAAACATCTAAATTAATGTGTTTTATTTTTGCAATATTTAATAACTGTTTAGAGTAACCATTTACTATTTCAGCACGTTCAATAATTATCTTGCAACTCATATTCACCAATTACTCACTAACTACAGGAATAGTTGCATTATCTTTTTTAAAAATATTTTATTATCAATGTGTAAGCCTTTCATTATACTTCAATTGCCTCCTTAATGCATTTTCTGTTATTGGATCATTAGAAAATTCTCCAACACCTATCATCAAATGTTTTTTTCCATCCGGATCCACATATTTAAAGGGAAGGAAAGACACTTTTGCAGATAAAAATTTCTTTACCTCGAAATGTTGTTGGTTGTTACCCTTCCCTATGCCTCTCCTATCTTCAAAACTGCTGTTTAAAAGGGCGGAGCAAGCACCTTGCCCTTAAGAATCCCGAAGCTTTCTTATAGTTTTTATTATTGCATAAAATATAAAAATAAGCAAGTGTCGGCAAAACAGCACACAACTTTCTAACTTAGAAGTCCATAGTTCTCCGCAGGTAGTTAATACCGCTTTCCCTGTTGCATAAATTAATTAAAAACATACCATGACTCCAATATTCAACTCAGCACACATCTTACATATCTCGGAAGAAAGTTCAAAAGCGTAATGATAATAAGTCTTTAGACATAATGTTATTTTACACCATACCTTTTCTTTTATAGATAGACACATATCAACAATATGTCTTTTATAAAAACTAATAGCCATATTAATTTCATTCTTTAAATAAGTATCCTCAGTTAAAAGGAACTCATGTGCATAATAAACTACCCCATTATTTGGTATTGGCTGTTCAATGGAAACGGTTATAAAATCCAGAGCCTTATAATCTGTATTTTTAGAGACTATATTTTCACTCGCCATCAACATACTCAAACATAATGGTATACCTAAATCAGCACATTCATCTAAAATCCATGGAGACAATTCAAATATATTTTCATCATGTATTTTATCCAGATAAACTTCATAGGTTATATTCCCGCCGCTTTGCAAAAATGATTCAAGTTTTTGTCTATCCTTCACTTTCGATTTAAAATATGTATTCAAATCATGAATGATAATATCATGATTATTCCCCTTTAGTATTTCAGGAACAACATCATAGCGAACATAAGATTCCCTGAAAATTCCGCATTTTTTACCGGAGGCTGAAACTCGTACTTCATTAACAGAGTGTTCAGCAGCTGCTTTAATATCAAAAATAAGTGTTATATCACGAGCAGGCAGTATCGGATGTCTTACTACAATTGCAATATCAAGTTTAAGCATACACCCCACCTATTTTACTGGTATTACTGGAAATCTTTAAGATTCTCTTCAACTTGTGCATTCCCTTTTCCATCCATCATTTACAATAATATATAGCCAAAATGTTTATTCTAAAAGCACACAAAAATCAAGTTTCATCAAACATATGATCGTATTTTTTATACCAAAAATAAGGCAAGACATGGCGTCCCATCACATATAAAAACAATAAGCCTGTTAAAATCCATAACACTAATAAAATAGAAGCTATAGAATTTGTATAATACCACTGTAAAGCAGACACCTCAACAATTTTCATATCTTCCTTAGTAACTAAATAATAATTACCATTCATAATCATTGTAGTATTAAAAATGAAATTCTCACACTCCCAATATTTATTCATTCTATCCAAAACTGTGAATATTATAGTCAATATTACAATGCATATTCCAAATTTTTTCATAATCTTACTCCTCAATTTTATTATGATTTTTGACCCGATACACCTTTAGTTTTCATTTTTAATATTATTCCAGTCTCTTTTACAAAATATTCATTTTGAAAATAAAAATGTATATTTTTCAGGCATTCCACGCCTAAGCCATTCATCATAACTGATCATAATGTTAAAAACATTAGAAACACCTGCAAAAATTAAAATTATAATTGCAAATAAAAGAATACTAATTTTTCTTTCTGAACTGAAAAAAATTAATATAAGTCCTAGTATAAATCCCAGCAATCCATAACATATAATATAACAGGTTATATTATATGATGAATGATTTGATAAACCTGTAAAGACAAAGCAATAAAAAAATAATACTAAACATCCTAAAATATATAATATGCCTAATACTCTAAAAAAAATAGTCATAATTTATTCCTTTCGATAATTCCTTCTTGGAAGTCTTGTACCATCTCCCTTAGGATTATTTTTTGTTCTGTTATAAGCTTCCAAATAAATTGAAGAAGCAAAAAAAATAAATCTAAATTTTTCAAATGCAGAGGAAAAGTTAGCATATCCGGTTTGTCCAGATACTGTAATATTTTCCTTATTTGCAAAAGCTTGTGATATTCCAGAATCAGAAGACCCACTGTTACAGGAATGTAGTATCATTTGAGCATTTTTTGAAAAAGAAAAATCATCTAAAAAACTTACATCACTGACAGATAAATTACCTCCTTTAAAGTATAAATTCTCAGCATCTCCATGACAAAAAATCTCCATATTGTCAACTTCTATATTATTTACTTCAAAATAAACATTCAGCCAACTCCATTGAGATTTAAACTCATCGGCAGTATAAACCTCAATCAAATAGGTATTATCTTGATTTGAATAAGACTTAGCTGCGGTTTCAGCAGCTTTTTTAAAAGCTATTTGATCTTTTCTATTGTAATAAATTATAACAGTAACTTCAGCACCATCTTCTGTCGTACGGCCTGTTGGGTCCACATACTTTACCGGATTATTCCCCGCATAATGATAAACGTGAAGATTTACGGTATTAAACACTCCGCCTATTCCGGGTAAGTTCTCGTTGTGCTTTTTGGCTTCGTCATTTACCGGCGCTTGCGGTATATACTCACCTAATGCCGGATCCCCGCTTAACCACCTTGAATACTTCGGATCAAGATACCTCGCACCGTAGTAGTACAGTCCCGTCTCCTCGTCAAGCTCTTTTCCCGTAAACCTAAAGGGCAGTTTATCCAGCCCTGCGGCAACTTCCTCTATCCATAGTTCTCCGTAGGGTGTATACTCTATATGTTCATACTGCCTACCTTTCCAGTCTGTTACGAACTGTGCACTGCCGAGGTGATCTGAATGATAGTAGTACCGTTTTGCTTTTTGTTCTTCGTTGTCTCCACTGTTATCGGTATGTGTCATTGCCGTTACAAGGCGGCTGTTACCGACAAAGATATGTTTATGCACCCTTAAGCCTTGCGGGTTGTTTTGATCTTGCGTCGGGATATGTATCGTGAAAAAGTTATTGAAGTATAAGGTTTCGCTTCTTCCCTCATCGGTATACTTAAGTGCCCTCTGTCCATCGTCTCCGTAGCGGTAGTGTACGGTAAAGTTGCGGTCGCTTGATTTTGTTAATAAGTTACGCTCATTCCATGTGTAGTTACGCCTGTAAGCAAAGAGGTCTTGCGGGTTTGTCTGCTCGGTTTCTTTCGGAGCGTCAAGGCCGAAGCCGTAGTCGGTACCGTAGACGTCTTCATTTTCAAAATATGAGTAGGTAAAGGTAAATTCTTCTTCATCCGTAAAAGGTCCGTCTTTTTCTGCCGTTATGTTGCCGTTCGCGTCGTAGCGGTAGTATCGGGTGCCTGCATGGATTAGTCGATGAGCGTAAGCCGGATCGTATTCGTAGTCGAGGCTGTAATCAAGTTCTGCTTTGGGATACGAGTTTCCTTGGGAACCGGGTATGTTGGTAGTACTTAGCTTATTGGTCATGTTGCCTATATTGTCAAAGCTAAAGGTTTGTTTATATTTTGCAATACTTACCGGCGTTGCTCCGAAGCTCTTTTTACCCTTGTATTGGTTGCTTGTTCCTTCTACGCTTATCAGTTGGTACAAGTTGTCATAAGAATATGTTTGTTGTGTTTCGTAGGTAGTTGCGTCGTTATTATAACCTCGTACGTTTCCTACAGGGTCAAATGAGTACTTTATTTTTTGGAAGATATCCTGAGTTTGGTTATTCTTTGTTTCTATTGTATCAAGCCATCTTCGTTTTTCATCATATTTGTACCGTGTTTCTACGCCGTTTCCATACTTTATATATACTCTTTGTGCGTGTTCGTCATATAGGATTTTATCGACGTAGGAGTATTTTATACTACCCTTGTTTGTAGTTTTTGCTCCGCTCACTCCCTTGAGCTGTCCGCCTTTATCGTAGGTGTAGGTTATGGTTTCTCCGTCAGGGTATTTCATACTCTGCATTCGGCCAAGGTAGTCCGAGCGGTATTCAAAGCTTGCAGTTTCAGGATTAGTTCCCGCTCCATAGCGGTTTATCGTTCTTGTTTCTTTTATTACCTCGTTTAAGTTTCCGTAACTATAATGCGTTTCTCCCGTCTCATCTTTTTTGTAGACTACTTGCCCTGCTCCTTTTTGTCCCGGCGCTCCGTATTTATATTCTATGTCTTGGCTAAAAGGATAGTCTGTCTTTATTATGCGGTCAAAGCCGTCGTATTCATATCTTATTTCGGCAGCTTTGTTTTTTAATACTGAGTCCGTTTCTGCGTAAAGCCGGCCCTTATCATCATATATCCATTCTTTTTTGCCTGTGTCCTTGCTTTCTAAACTTATTCGCCGTCCTAACATATCATAGTTTACCGCCAATAAGTTGTCTTTAGCATCGTAGGCTTTTAGCATTTCTCCTAACACCGAATATTCGTATCTTGCCTTTGTAAGGAGGCTATTATTTTTATCTAAGCGTTCTACTTCCCGTATGTTTCCCCGTGCATCTTTTTTGCTTATGCTTATGTTTTCTTTCGGGTCGGTTGCCTTTGTTATTTGTAAAGAAGAGTCTATCGAGTATTCCGTTTTTTGTGTGTGGCCATCTGGAAGCGTGGTTAGGATATTTCGGTCAATGTCGTCATATTCGTATTTTGTTCCGTTTCTTATCGTTGTAAAATTATTTAGTTCGTAAAAAGATTCAAGGGCTTGATAAGAGTTTTTATTTACCAGTTCTTGTTCTAAGTTCCCTCCGTAAAAGAAGGGCATTCCTTCTTCACTCTTTCGTCCTGCCTTGTCGTAGTTGATTACACTTGAGATGTTCCAGCCCGTTTGGGTTTGATCATTCGTTCCGTCAATGTACACTTCTCCTTCTTTGGCTGTGTAGCTTATTCTTCCCAGACCGTCGTGAATTACCTCTTTTGAAAATATGCGGGCATCTCCTGCGTCGCTACGTAAAAATAAATGCTCGACGTATACCCGATACGCCTCCGCTTTATTTTTACTAGGCTCCTTGTATCTGCTCCACCTATTTCCAAAAGGCATGTCAGTGGGGCTGTCTAGTAATGAGTTTGTTTTGGCGGACTGCTCAATTTTGTTTTTTAGCATTACGAAGAAAACAAAATTGAACACCGCGCTTTCCGCTCCAATCTTTTTGCTGCATTTGTCTTCACAGGCAAGGCTCTTCCCTCCGGTCAGAGCTTGCTTTTTGCTTAAACACACCGCAAAAAGGATTTCTGCTTCAATCGCTGTCCGAGAAGTGAGATAGTTAGGTTGTGAATAAATACAAGGTTTTAGTTTCATAGTTTATGTTAACTCAATAATTTTGTAAAATATTATCAAAACACAAAGGAATCTATTCAGTGATAAACATTTAAGTTGACTGTATGATATATTTCACTAATTGGTTACAAAAATAATCTTACTCCTTCTTATATAAATCTTTGAAAGGCAAAGTCCAATTTTCCCCATAATAATGGGTATATGCAATTTCAAAATCAATATTTTCCAAAGTTGATCCTGACAATTTTTCGATTTGAATAATTGCTTCACATTTTAAAATAATCGTACTGATAGGAATAGGATAAAGCCCCGCTTTTTGTCCATTTAGTTTTAAACACATTAAAATTCTATCAACATAATTAAGAAATTCATCTTCAAAGACAAAATATATATAAGTTCCGTCTATAGTATATTCAAATTTTGGTTTATACAAAGAATCTTGAAGCTGTCCATTTTCTATTTTTATAATATGAAAAATATTACTTTCATCTTCATACAGTAAACAATCAGAGGATTCTGCAATACAGTGTATAAATGATGGAATTAATGAATTTCCTTTTATCCTTTTAAATTCATTTATAATTTCTTTTGGTGCTATATGCTCCTTAAAATCAAAATAAGTGTCCTCAGATAATAATTTTACATATACCGCATTTTCATTGACTTCACATCTGCTCATAATAAACAAGATAAATATAATGAGCATTATAATTAAAAGGAATAATTCTTTTTTTATATTTTTATACATATATTATCTCTCATACTCCTCAATTATTTGACTGAGTAAATCCAACGTATCCTTATCTATACCGGAAGTTGTCGGAACTTGCCCCTCTGCTTTTGAAGATAAATGATTAAATAATCCATCTGTAAAATTAGCTTCAACAGGATTTAGAAAAAAGGCCAACCCAAAACTTATAGCAGCAAAAGCTAATTTGTTTGCATCTTCTCCTTTAAGAAAATCTATAAAATTATTTAAGTTATAAAAACCATTATATATTGATTTATCATCACCTAGTGGATCGTTAGCAAAAAATGAAGATTTTAAGTGTTTAGTATTTGATATAAAAAGTAATCTAATATTAGATTCACCTTCCATTTTAAATACATCATAATTCTTGCCATCAAGATTTATATTAAATCGTTTCAAAGTAACTGTAGTTATAGTTTGCGCCTCAATACCTCCTTGTCTAATTTCTATGATATCTTTTGTTCCTGATAAACTATAAGAGTGATTTTTTATAGTATTTGTCTCTCTTGTTGCCCTATAATGTTCAGTATTTATAGAAAATACTGCATAACAATTTCTAAGATCAGGATTATATAAACTATTATAATGAATATCTCCATCCTCAGCTCTATTCCATGTTATTTTCCCATCCGGATCCGTATATTTCACCGGATTATTCCCCGCATAATGATACACATGTAAGTTTACAACATTAAATACCCCGCCCATGCCCGGCAGGTTCTCGTTGTGCTTTTTAGCTTCGTCATTTACCGGAGCTTGCGGAATATACTCACCCAGTGCTGGATCTCCTGACAGCCATCTACTATACTTCGGGTCAAGATACCTAGCTCCATAATAATAAAGCCCCGTCTCCTCATCCAGCTCTTTCCCCGTAAACCTAAAGGGAAGTTTATCTAAGCCTGCAGCAACTTCTTCAATCCATAGCTCTCCGTAGGGTGTGTATTCAATATGCTCATACTGTCTGCCTTTCCAGTCTGTTACAAATTGTGCACTTCCCAAATGGTCACTGTGGTAGTAATATCTTTTTGCTTTTTGTTCTTCATTGTCGCCGTGGTTATCCGTATGTGTCATTGCCGTTACAAGACGTGAGTTACCGACAAAGATATGCTTGTGCACCCGTAAACCTTGCGGGTTATTCTGATCTTGTGTGGGTATGTGTATCGTAAAGAAATTATTGAAGTATAAGGTTTCACTTCTTCCCTCGTCGGTGTATTTTAGTGCTCTTTGCCCGTCGTCTCCATAGCGGTAGTGGACGGTAAAGTTGCGGTCGCTTGATTTGGTTAAGAGGTTACGCTCGTTCCAGGTGTAGTTGCGCCTGTAAGCAAAGAGGTCTTGCGGGTTTGCCTGTTCGGTTTCTTTCGGAGCATCAAGGCCGAAGCCGTAATCGGCACCGTAGACGTCTTCATTTTCAAAATAGGAGTATGTAAAGGTAAATTCTTCTTCATCCGTAAATGGTCCGTCTTTTTCTGCCGTTATGTTGCCGTTTGCGTCGTATCGGTAGTATCGGGTGCCTGCATGGATTAGTCGATGAGCGTAAGCCGGATCGTATTCGTAGTCGAGGCTGTAATCAAGTTCTGCTTTGGGATACGAGTTTCCTTGGGAACCGGGTATGTTGGTAGTACTTAGCTTATTGGTCATGTTGCCTATGGCGTCAAAGGCAAAGGTTTGTCTGTATTTTGCAATGCTTACGGGTGTCATGCCGAAGCTTTTTTTACCCTTGTATTGGTTGCTTGTTCCTTCTACGCTTATCAGTTGGTACAAGTTGTCATAAGAATATGTTTGTTGTGTTTCGTAGGTAGTTGCGTCGTTATTATAACCTCGTACGTTTCCTACAGGGTCAAATGAGTACTTTATTTTTTGGAAGATATCCTGAGTTTGGTTATTCTTTGTTTCTATTGTATCAAGCCATCTTCGTTTTTCATCATATTTGTACCGTGTTTCTACGCCGTTTCCATACTTTATATATACTCTTTGTGCGTGTTCGTCATATAGGATTTTATCGACGTAGGAGTATTTTATACTACCCTTGTTTGTAGTTTTTGCTCCGCTCACTCCCTTGAGCTGTCCGCCTTTATCGTAGGTGTAGGTTATGGTTTCTCCGTCAGGGTATTTCATACTCTGCATTCGGCCAAGGTAGTCCGAGCGGTATTCAAAGCTTGCAGTTTCAGGATTAGTTCCCGCTCCATAGCGGTTTATCGTTCTTGTTTCTTTTATTACCTCGTTTAAGTTTCCGTAACTATAATGCGTTTCTCCCGTCTCATCTTTTTTGTAGACTACTTGCCCTGCTCCTTTTTGTCCCGGCGCTCCGTATTTATATTCTATGTCTTGGCTAAAAGGATAGTCTGTCTTTATTATGCGGTCAAAGCCGTCGTATTCATATCTTATTTCGGCAGCTTTGTTTTTTAATACTGAGTCCGTTTCTGCGTAAAGCCGGCCCTTATCATCATATATCCATTCTTTTTTGCCGGTGTCCTTGCTTTCTAAACTTATTCGCCGTCCTAACATATCATAGTTTACCGCCAATAAGTTGTCTTTAGCATCGTAGGCTTTTAGCATTTCTCCTAACACCGAATATTCGTATCTTGCCTTTGTAAGGAGGCTATTATTTTTATCTAAGCGTTCTACTTCCCGTATGTTTCCCCGTGCATCTTTTTTGCTTATGCTTATGTTTTCTTTCGGGTCGGTTGCCTTTGTTATTTGTAAAGAAGAGTCTATCGAGTATTCCGTTTTTTGTGTGTGGCCATCTGGAAGCGTGGTTAGGATATTTCGGTCAATGTCGTCATATTCGTATTTTGTTCCGTTTCTTATCGTTGTAAAATTATTTAGTTCGTAAAAAGATTCAAGGGCTTGATAAGAGTTTTTATTTACCAGTTCTTGTTCTAAGTTCCCTCCGTAAAAGAAGGGCATTCCTTCTTCACTCTTTCGTCCTGCCTTGTCGTAGTTGATTACACTTGAGATGTTCCAGCCCGTTTGGGTTTGATCATTCGTTCCGTCAATGTACACTTCTCCTTCTTTGGCTGTGTAGCTTATGCGTCCCAGACCGTCGTGAATTACAATCGTCTTCATTACACCGCTGTCTTCGGCTTCGGTGCTTATTTTGTTTTCGGTTACGGTGTACCAAAAGGAATCGGCCGGTGTGTGATATTCATATTTTGCATAAGGGGTTTCTCCGGCTTTGATTATTTTTCCGTTGTTTTTATCTCTTTCATAATCGTAGGGACTTCTCACCTCGGTTACTCTTCCAAAGTTGTCATATTTATAACTCATGGTGTTGTTTGCACTATCTGTTTCTTTTAGCTTTACGCCTAAGACGCTGTCCCATTCTATTTCGCTTATGTAAGGCGCTTCTCCTTTAGAGCTTACCTCTTTTATTTCAATCGGGTATATACCGTCAAGGTATTTGTATTCACTTCGCTTTCCGGTCGGGCCTGTTAGCGCTTTTATGTTTCCTTCATCCGTCCATTCTATGCGGTGTAATAGATACGCCGACTGCGTTGTGTATTGTTTTAGTTCGGTTAAGGCGCCGGTTCTTGCATCATAGCTTCCTTCCCGTTTGCGTAAGAGAGTTCCCGTCTTTCCGTGTAAGACTTGTATTTTTTCAGGGTGTGCTTTAAAGTATGTTTCTCGGTTTCCGCCTTTCCAGTACGTTATCTCGGCTATGATGTCGTCGTTTGTGTTTGTTACGTCTCCCTTATCATAGAGTTTTGTAACGTTGCCGTATTTGTCGTACTCGTATTCGCTTTCAGTTTTTATTTCACTGTACCCTTCCCGTACGGTGTTTACTTCTTTTTTTATTCTCGCATGCGGAGCTGTGTCTACCTCGTATTCTTTTATTGAGTATACTTGGTTTCCGTTTTTTATAGTCTCTTTTTTTACCATGCCTTTGCGGTAGTAAGAGTCGATATAGTATTCGGTTTCCGTTTCCGTACCTATTGCGTTTTTACTTCTTACCGTTTTAAAGCCGTAGAATTCTTTTTCTATTCTGTTATAATAACCGTCATCGTAAGTGTAATGGGTTGTATACTCTTGTTCATTGCCTGTTTTAGTTTTTAGGCCCGACCTTGCCGTTACTTCGCTTAATACGTATTTGGCTTGGGGAAGGTCTACGGTGTTTCCTACCCGCTCATATTTTAATTCATAGCTTCCGCCTTGGGGTAATTTTATTTTTTTAAGTAAGCCTACCTTTCCTAAAAGATTGCGCTGGACGTACACGGCTCCGTTACTTCCCGGTATTCTTAATACTCGGTCAGCTAAACCGTCGCCGTCTATGTCAAGCATTGAAACGTTTACACCGGAAACTCTTCCCGATGCATTAACACCTGCTCCTGCCGAAAATGACAGGTTTAGACTATAACCTGTAAGAGGTATCAATACATTGCCTGAAACTCCTCCGTTTGTGCCGGCACCGAAATTTACGGTTGAAGACATATTTAAACAATTAATCTTTTTTATAAGAAATGCAGACAATGGGTTTAAAGCCAATCCATCGCTTAAAACGGCCGAATCAAAACCGCTGTTTAGATATTTTCCCAATCCCGGAATATTTTTTAAAAAAGCCACACCCAAATTAGCATCACTTACAAAAAATAATTTTGCTTTATCTTCAGACGATAAATCCCATTCAGGAAGATTTATCGTCATCTCCTTTTCTATCTTTCCGCCGGTATTTAGGGTGATTACAGCCGCATTATTTTTATTACTAAGACTCATCATATCTGGTAAATGACCTCGTAAATTTACAAACTGTCTTTTCGTGTCGGTATAACTTCCCGAATATGACAGTGAACCCGATAAATTGGCCGATACCGTATCGGTTTTTACGCCTTCATTGGCATAAGTATTACTCAAAGATGTTGAAAGATTTAAAACTCCTGATACGGTATGTGTTTCAGTTTTTCCTAGATTTACTTTTAAAATATTATCTCCTACAAAGCATACCTTATCCCCGCAGTTCAAATAAGAACCTTCGTTTCTCACGCTATCAGGTAAACCGTCTCCATTTATATCCATAAAGGAAGTTTCATCTACTCCGGACCCCTTAGATTTGCTTAAATTGGCTCCTGTACTTATAGGATTTACGATTGTCGAATAAAGCAGTTTTCCTTTGGAGCTGTATACTTTTTTATTTACTCCTCCTCCGCTTACACCTCCTCCGGTTGATGTTATCTTATCGGAGGTTTCTATAATTTTACTCAAATCTTGAATATAATATTCTTTTTCAAAACCTTTTCCGTCTCCTAAAGAAACTTTTATATTTTGCCCTTCTTTTTGTATTATATCCGCTTTTCCGTCTCCGTTTACATCACTCAATAAAATATCGACATACGATTTTCCTCGGCTTGTACTACGGCTGATATCGCCGCTAATAGATATTTCTTGTATTTTCTCCATTTCATCAGCAAGGCCTTTCATTAAATCTTCTATATCTTTACTCTTAATAACATTAAAAATCTTAGTATAATTTAAAGAAGGGGAAAAAGAGTCCTCTTTACTTTTATTTACTGAACGTCTAATTGATATACCAGACAAATTTGAAGGCTTTATTCCGGGAATAGTATAATATACAGTACCGCCGCTCCTATTTATAAATATAAGGTCTTCTTTTATATACGGGCAATATTTTTGTAAACTATCTTCGTTTTCAGATAAAGATTCCGAAACGTTTCCTATATAATATTGTTCGTCTATATCTTTTTTAGACTCTGCTTCCTTTTTTATGGGTGTTATTTTTTGTCCATCTGAAAGTATAAACTCCTCATTCTTTCTAATAGGATAATACAACGGAGTTTCTTTTCCATTCAGATTTTTTGAAATATTATCCTTATTGGATTCCATATCATTGATATCTTTATTTATTGCATTAGAAGATTCATATGCTATCCTCTTCAATTTTTCTTCACTAAATGCATTTTCCTCATAGTTTTGGTCTTTTATCCATACACCATAATACCATTGTTTATTTCCCCCTGATAAAAATTCTTTTACTCCGCATTTAGTATCAATGTTTATTATTTTTTCTACTTCTACCTCCTTTATAATTTTTTCTCCATTCTCTTCTACTTCATGCAACTCTTTATATTTACGTTTTTCTGCTTCAGTATATTTAATAACTTCTTCCGATAATTGATTGTTTGAAAAATCTTTTGCACTATCCCAAGTCTCTATAAATATATTTTTTGATTTTAAAATTCCATTTTCAAATATAGGAAGCCTTATATATGGATGCTCTCCTCTATAATCCATAACCTGATATTCATTATTCTTATCATATTTAAGATATGTTTTTATTACATCATATCGGCCTAAACCTATATTTTGCTCATCATCTTTAAGTTTATTGTATTTTAATAAAGCATGTGTGTAAGCTTCTCCTTCTAAAGCAAGGAGTTCTTCCTTTGTAAGAAGATTTAATGCTTCAATATCTTTTAAATTATATATTTTTTCTATATCATCATATTCATACTTACGCTCCTTAATAAATATCGATAATCCATATTCAATCAGTATTTTATTTAATCTTTCTTTTTCTTCCTCACTTATCTCCTCTTTTATATTATAATGGTTTCCTTCCTCACTAATTTTATAAACACTGCCTATAAATAATTTTCCTTCTTCTCCTTTCAGTTTTTCTGCCATTTTTTCTATTTTTAAATAAAGTCCTTTATTTATCTTTTTCCATTTTTCATTATCCAATGTGTAGGACACATATCCTTTATTCTCTTTCCATACCTTCATAAATTCTTCATATGAAAGTTTAAATGCTTTCGGCTGATAATTATTCAATTCATAGGTTAAAACTATTTTGTTACTGTTTATTTTTGTTTTTATTCTTTTCTGCCTATAACTTTCTTCTACTGCTATCACTTCTCCAAATTCTTCTTCTTCAAGAAAAATCTTTCTATTTTTTAATATTACAAATTTATTATCTATTTTATCTAAATAAATATCCCCATTGGTATCTATATATCCGATACCTTTAAATTTCACCTCTCTCCTTTTCTCTTTCCCTTTAATTTCCCATGTGTCTCCGGTAAATAATCCTTTATTAGGATATATATTCTCTTCTAATCCCCTTATATATTTATTTTTATATCTTAATATCTTTTCTAAAGTTTGCACATCTATATTCTTAAATACATTCCTAAGTTTTATTTCTTTATCGATAGGATTTCT
The DNA here is from genome assembly GCF_000008185.1 of Treponema denticola ATCC 35405. Classification (NCBI taxonomy): domain Bacteria; kingdom Pseudomonadati; phylum Spirochaetota; class Spirochaetia; order Treponematales; family Treponemataceae; genus Treponema; species Treponema denticola. The sequence continues at coordinate 1,603,686 of NC_002967.9, read as the reverse complement.
TCCAGGCCAATCTTTAAACTTATATGACAACACATCTTTATCATGTAAAATATATTTTTCACTTGTTATTTCATATGTATACATACTTATAAGCAATTTTTTTAATTCTTTTTGTTTATCATCACCTTCATACCCCCTAGCCTGTAAAATTAAATCCATGTCTTCTTTGTATATATATTTTGGTACAAAATAACCGTTTTTTATTAAGTAATAAGCTGCTTTTGTTTTTTCTACATTATCTTTATTTATTCCTTCATTTAATATTTCTTGCCAATCGTCTTTGACCACATATTGCCATGTATATTCATCTTCATATTCTTTTCCTCTCAATATTTCTAATTCCGTATCCTTTAGAATACTTTCTCTATCTACCCTCCATAATACTACATTTTCCATATCTGAAAAGGGCTCTATACTTTTATATCTTACCTTCACATTCCATTTTATTCTCTGACCGCTTTTTTTACATTCTCCATAAGGTACAAAATATAAGTTTCCTCTACCTTTTATACTGTCTTCATTAATACTATGGCTATATCTATTCCCTTCATTTATTATTTTGTTTGATATTTTTTTATTTCCTTTATATATTTGAAACCATATCTCATCATAATTACTTTCACCGTCATCAAATCTTCCTTCAGTTTCTATTTCTATCTTTCCATTGTACCGGCCGATCCAATTCCGAAACGGATTTTGTTGATAAAAACTATCATTGTATTCTTTAGCTGCCGCTTTATCAAGTTTGATTTCGGCTATCTTTAAACTATCTATATTTTCAAATTCAGTACGGACAAATCTTTTACCCGTATTCCTCAAATAATACCCCGCTCCTTCTATTACTATATCTATAAAACCGTCTCCATTAATATCGCTAAATGAAGTTTTTAACTTTGTTATCGTATCTTGTTTTGCACGTGAATATGTGAATCCTGGTGAGGGTACTCCATCAGGGGTTCCAATTCCTCCATATACATTTAGACTTGTTCCTGTACTGTCACTGACTTCTTTTTCTATTCCTTCAATATCGGCATCCCATTTTTCAGCAGGGCCAAAACCATTCCCCGTATTAAGACTAACCAAAAATCCACCCCTGCATTGTGAAACCGCATCAGGCCTTCCGTCTCCGTTTATATCCAAATATAGCTGCTCACTTACACTATTTCCCGAACTTTTACTCCCTCCTCCTCCTACCGTAATCCTTCCATCATACTTTCCAGTCAGATCACCAACTCCTATGCCCCCTGACCCTGAAATATTGGCTCCCTTCGAATTTCCGCTTGTTACGCGTATTCCGCCCGTATTTTTATCAAGAATTCCGCTTCCCTTATACCACCTCTCCGTTTCTCCAAAGACTCTTATGCTTCCATCTTCATACTTCCCGGCATCCTCATATTCAAACCTGTATGCGTATTTTCCTTCTTCTCTTCCCCTTCCCGTTACCTCTATGCTATCCAATAAGCTTTCTAAAAATGTGTTTTCTTTATAATTAAATTTATATGTCTTTACTTCCTCTCCTTTAACTTCACTTCTTATCTCTCTTATTCTTTTACTTTCTTTCTTTAAATACTTTCCTCTTCCCTCTACTCTTACATCCTCTCTTCCCTCATACTCTATCTTTATTCGTCTCTCTCTTTCTTTCCCATACACTATTTCCTTTAATACTACCTCTTCCCCTTCTACGCTTTTTCCATTTTCATAGTTATATTCTATTATGTTCCCAAAGCTGTCCCTTATCTCATCCAAGTAATATATATATTTTTTACCTTCACTTATTCCGCTCCAATTCCTTAGCCCATATATTTTAACACTTCCGTCTTTTTCTCTTATCTCAAAATAGTTTTCGCTTCCCTTCCTTTCTGCCCACTCATTTTTTATTGCTGCATAACTTTGTTTTTTCTCTTCCTTCCATCCTCCTCCCTCATATCTTACCTTTATTCCGTTTATTATATACGTGTCTTTGCCGTTATATTCAGGTAAGCCCAATCTTGTATCTATACTTATGCTTTCTATTCCGCTTAAACTAAAACCTTTGCCCAATACTCCATACCCGCTTCCGCTTGAATAGCTTACCGCCAACTCAGGTGTAAACCCTCTTACTCCGCCGGGTAATTGCAGTTTCATGTTAAATGAGGCACTTCCTTCACTTCCGCCCTTTAATCCTTCTATTCTTTCTATCCCCCCTACCGCATCCGCTGCTTTTAGTTCTTTTATGCTGTTTAAGTTTATGTTTACAGGACCGGGCGATTCAGGTAAGCTTAACGTCCCATTTATCATATCCGTAAAATGATTTGTGTAAGACTCTATTACCTTTTTTTCTACATCTATGCCCTTCCTTTTTAACGCTTCCCATGCCTTCTTTCTTTTATTATAATAATACGTATATATCTCTTGTGCATATTCTTCTTCGATACGCTCATCATATGCCATTTTTATAATACACTCTTTTTTAAATTTTTGCCCCTCAGGTTCAAATCTGTATCCGCCTTCTCCTGCCGTTACGTTTTTTATTTCTCCCTCTTCTACTCTTATTAATCTGCTTATCTTTATTTCAGTTTCTTCTTCTAATGCTCCTTCAGGTATTTCAAATCTTATTCCTTCTCCTTCTATAACGCCTCCTTCTTTCCCTATTACCTTGCTTGCCAATAAGATAGAGTTGTTTATTTTTATCTGCTCCTCTCCGACTCCTTCACCATATAGGTTTATGGGTAATACTCCTACCGTCATATATGCTATAAATAATATTATCGAAATGCTTTTTTCTTTTATTCTTTTCATTATCTTTCTCATTTGCTTTTATCTCCTCTTCTTTTATAAGGTTTTATTTAAAATCTTTTTTTTACCTATTTTAAATATTTACTTCACTTTGTATTCTATCCACACAAAATCATCAGGGAACTTATCTTTTGCCGAAACTACTCCTATTAACCCGGCTTCCCCTTCTCCAAGTAAATATTCACTTGAGTCGTTTATCGTATATGAAGGCTTCCTTAAATAACTTTCATCGTTAAAATATATTTCTATTTTTTTCCCTTCCTTCTTTACGCTTATACTGTTTTCTATCCCGTACCCTTTATTAAGTTCTTTACTTTCTTTTTTCCACGCTATGTGTTTGTATAAGCCGTTTACTACGTATCCTATAGAATACTTCCCGTCTACATGTATTAAAATCACGAGCATTCTATATTTTTTCTGCCCTGCCTCCGTCTTTGTGCTGTAGCATACTAATCCGTATCCTGCTTCGCTTGCTCCTTCTTTTTTTACTACTTTTATACTCGGCTCTTTTTTATTTATTTCTTTTCCTAAAAATTTCCATAACGTATAGCCCCTAACTCCCCAATATTTTGCATTGTTTGTTTTTAATATTATTTTTTCTCCTTCTTTTTTAAATAACTTATCTTCAAATGGATTTGTTCCTCCCTCTTCATCTTCATTTCCTTCAAGATCATTACCTTCTTCAAAAATCCCGCTTTCTCCATCCCTTATCCGGTTATAAGGATTAACGCAGCCTGTTATCACAAATATTATAATTAAGATTATCACCTTCTTTATTTTTTTCATTCTTTATCTTCTCCTTCTATGTATTTTTTATATAACCTTAATAGCCTCTCTTTCTTACCCATCTTTTTCTCTCTTTCTCGATGTATGTACGGCACGATGTAGATGACCATTTCCGTTACTGTTTCAGAGCCGTTTATATCTTTAAAAGCTAAGCCTGCTATCGGTATGTCTCCTAAGCCGGGAATTTTTTTTTCGCTTGAGTTTTGTTCAACCTGTAATAGTCCGCCTATTATAATCGGCTTGCCGGAGGGCGTTCTCACTTTTGTTTTTACTATTTTTTCGGATGTCGGAGGTAAAACACCGCTTGTAACTCCGCCTGAGCCCTGTTTTGACACTTGTGCATTTACTTCCATCGTTATCATTCCGTCTCCGGATACATTACCCTTTATGTTAAGTAATAAACCCGATGTTATCTCTCTCATCGAACCGTATAAAGGTTTACCGTTTGAATCAAGAGTTTTATCTATATATCTGAATGTATTGGTATTTTGAAACCTTACTTCTTCTCCCGTTATTCCGTTTAATGTTGTATCCGCTAAAACTCTTGCCTTATTTTCAGCTAATTCAAAATTAAGTTTTGCTATAAATTGATAACCAAATTTGCTGACTATATCAAAATTTATATTAAATATATTGCTCATTATACCTGAAAACTCACTCATAGGCTTTCCCTTAGCTTTTTTTACTTCAAGACTTTTCGCCCAGTTTATGTTTTCACTTTTTTCATATTGCACTACCAACAGCTGATACCTTATCTGTGCCTTAGGTTTATCTATCAGCTCCATTTCTTTTAAAAACTTTTCCCTCTTTATATTGCTCCCTCTAAAAAATATTAAATTGGGATTTCCGGTTACTACTATACTTTCTCTATTTACGGCAGGTGGAAGATGTTTTAACAATTCCTCCGAAGATATATATTTTAATAATATCGCTCTCTCTTCTTTTTCTATATCCAGTATCTTTATATATTCTTCCACTATTTTTTGTTCTTCTTGAGTACATCTTATTATAAATCCGTTTATATCCGCCAATACATTTATCTTATTTTTTTTCAGTTCTTCCGGCAATGCATCTATAAATTTTTTTACTTCAATATACTTTAATTCATATTTTTCACTTTTTGTATCTTTAACTCCTTCTTGCCCATATAGCATACATACCGAGAAAAATAATATAAATAAAATCGTTTTCTTTCTCATTATTTCTTTCCTATTTTATTGATATAAGTCTTAACGTATATGGATAGCATCCTCCTCCCGCACTGCCGCTTACCACTATGTTCCTATCCAATGATATTTTAAAGCTTAATTCTTTTTCTACATCCGTATCATTTTTTATTATGATACCCACATTATTTGCAGGTTTTTCACTGCTGCCGTTATACGGTTTTGTTATTATAAAAGGTAAATTAGCTGCATCGTATACTATTGCTATCGTAGCCTGTCTTTTTGCAGGTATTCTTACCTTATACCAATCCTCATCTTCTAAAACAGTCCCTTCATGCGACCTATAATAATATACATTTCCTTGTATATCGTTTTGCAATAATACAGCCTTTTCTTTTCTGTCGTTGGGTTCATATACATCTTTTACCTGTTTACTGTATATGCCCATGTAATGTATATTCCCTAAAAATCTTTTTTTACCTCTAATCTTATCAAGTCTATAGATATATCTTGTATCTTCTTTTAATACTCTATCTTCATATTCCGTCCCTTCTCCATTATACACTTCTTTAAACTTTAATACGTTTTTATCTTCACTTCTCATCAATATGTATTTATCGCACCTTTCATCTTCTTCCCAAATGCATTTTATTACATTTTCTTCGCTAAAAGAATCTACGTTTACATAAAAATTATCAGGATCTCTTTGATCTCTCGATACTATCTCATATACTCCGGTTCCGCACGCTCCATTAAAAATTACAATGACTATTATAAGTAATTTCAATATTTTCCCTTTCATTTTCTTTTATACTCCTTTTTAAAAACTTCAAACTCAACTCCAACCTTTCCTAGATATTTACTCATTACATTTTTATAGAATACAAACTCAAATTCATTCGCAAATATTATTTTTATCTTCTCAGTTACTGCGTATTTATAACCGATACCTGTAATAATTCCAACAGCTCCCGATGTATTAACTTTACTATCCGAATATTTATCTTGATATGATACGATGTCTAAACTGTATAAGACTCCGGCTTTGGCGTAAACTCTATGAATATCATAAAAGTTTATGTACATATTTGTATATCCTACTGCATTTATATTATTTAAATAACTTTTTATCGCCTCTTTGCGGTTTACACCCAATCTATAATCCAAAGATAATCCCACCGAAAAATAAACGGGATATGTTTTTATAAAAAACACGCTATCATCAGGTATTATTTCAAAACTACCGCCTATTCCGATAGTCCCACTCATGTATTTTACCAAAGCCTTATTCATAAATGTCCAATACCAAATATCAGTCCCTACATTTATTCTGCTATACTTCTCCACTTCTTCCTGTTTCGGAATATAAAAAATTTCATGTAAACTATCCAGAACTTTTTTGCTTATATTCTTTATAAATTTTTCATAATTTTCTATTCCATCTTTTTCATACACAGTAAATATATTTTTCCTTCCCTCGCCGTCAAAAATTCTTAATTCACCTTCGTATGTGTATTCACTTTTCTTTATCCAGCCATAGATCAAATATTTTATTTTTTCTTCTCTGCATAATTTCAGCGCATCATATGAAGACCTTACCTGTTTTATCTTTTTTCTCGTCTTTATTATTTCTACTCCTAAAAATTCTTTTTGCTCTTCTATGCTCTCACAAATATCGTCTTGCAATTTAGTATCTGTTTCATAGCTCTCCTCTCCTTCATCTACACTTAATAAAGGGGCTATATATACTTGTTCAGCTTCTAATCTTATAAAAATTATTATTATAGCTAATAGTAAACTCTTAACTCTGTTCATCGTTTATTGCCTTTTCTCTTTTTATAAAGTTTTCTATTATTTTAAAACTGCTTTCTTCCATTCCGTTTTTTCTTAAGTATTCTATTTCTTCCAATATATAATCATAATTTTCTTTATCCATCTCATTTGAATAAAACAAACTATATACTCCGTAATATCGCGAGCTCAATCTTTCAGGATCACTTTCCTTTATTTCTTTATATATTTTATATGCTGCTGCATATCTTTTTTCTTTTAGCAAATTATATGCTTCCGTTTCTCTTTTTTCCAATATACCCTCTGCATATATCAATCTTAGATCCTTTTTCTTATCGTTTTCATTTATTCTTTTTTGACTTGAGAATAGGTTTTTAAGCTGTAATTGCGTTTCCTTACCTTGCAGTTTTAATAGTTTTTCCGTTTCTTTTATTTCGTTTAATATGTTTTCCGTACTTATCTCGATTTTCGTATTTATTTCATCCCGATTGTACTCTATTCTTTCCAGTATATTTTTTTCCATATGCTCAAGCAATTTAGTTATATTTTTTACTTCTTCTTGACTTTTTTTTATTTGAAAAACCGTATAAATATTTAAACATAAAAGTACTATGAGTATAACGGAAAATTTTATATTTGATTTTAACTGCTGTTTAGCATTTTCTTTTTCCATTATTTAAAATCCTGATCATTTTAATTTTCTTAAAAAGCTTTTTATGCTTTCATTATCTTTTTCTTTTAGTTTTTCCAACAACTCAGCGGCTTCCTCTTTCTTTCCTTCTTTATATTTAATCACTGCTTTTAAAAAAAGACCTTCATCCCGATACTCTTCTATTTTTATAACCCTATCTATAGATTCTTCTGCCCGTCTATATTCTTTTTCATCTATCAAACTTTCAGCTTCTTTTAATATATCTTCTCCGCTTTCCATCCTTATATGCAATAAACTCATAGGCTCATAATAAAATACTTCTTCAATTTTCTCATAGCCTTCTTTTTCAAGCTCTATCCTTTGTTCTTTTTTATCCTTTATGTCTGCATATAAAAATTTTAAGATAAACCTGCCCTGCCCGTCCGATACTGCTTTTAGCCCTCCATTCACTTTTACATTTACCCCGGAAACCCCTTCTTCATTTCCATCATAGATCATCCCATACATAACGCCTGCATCGTCTTTGTACTTTTTACTCCACACACTTGAACAGCCGCTTGTAAATATTAAAACAGAAAACAATAAACACAAAAACGGTTTAATGCTTAATTTTTTCATAAAAACAATTTTCCTAAAAATAAAAGTATTAAGCCGTCAAATTAAAGGGAGAAAATGATACGCACACAAAAACGGCCTATTCGTAAACTTATCATACATATATTAATTTGTCAAGACGTAAATTAAAAAAAATACATTTTTTACTTTTTTGAGATTATGCCTGAATAGTTTTTACAATGTTTTTCATAAGTCATTGAGACATAAAGACCTATGCTATTGGGATGCTCTCTATGATACTCTTGCATAAAATCATTTTTTTATTATAATAGCTTTCCATGAAATACATAGTTAACAATTCGCATGACCCCGAATATAATATGGCCTTTGAAGAGTACTGCTTTAGGAACCTCCCTTTGGAAAATGAGGAATATGTTTTTTTATGGAGTAACAGCCCCACTATTCTTTTAGGTAAAAATCAAAATACCTATCAGGAAATAAACGAAAAATATATAAATGAAAACGGTATAAAGGTTGTCAGACGTATTACAGGCGGAGGGGCCATCTATCAAGACCTCGAAAACTTAAACTTTTCTTTTGTTACAAAAACAAAAGGAAACGAAAAGATTGATTTTAAAAAATATTATATTCCGATTGTAAATGCTTTAAAAAAAATCGGAGTTGATGCAGAACTTTCAGGCAGAAACGATGTTACGATTGAAGGGCAAAAATGTATAGGGGCGTCTCAGTCGGTTTGGCAGGGACGGGTTTTAAGCGACGGTTCCATTCTTTTTAATGTGGAAATGGAAGCCCTTTCCAAAGCCTTGACTGTCCGAAAAGAAAAACTTGAATCTAAAGGCGTAAAAAGTGTCCGCTCAAGGGTAACAAATATAAAACCATATTTAAAACGCGATATTACAGTTGACCAATTTAAAGACGAACTTTTAAAAGCAATCTTTGAAGTTGAAAATCAAGAGCCTGTCGAGTATAAACTTTCGGAAGAAGAACTTAAAGGTGTTATGAAAATTTATGAGGAAAGATTTTCCCGTAAAGAATGGAATTACGGAGCCTCTCCAAAGGCAGAATATTCTCACTACGAGCGTTTTCCAATAGGCAGTATCGAAGTATTTTTTAATGTTGAAAACATGAAAATAAATTCTTTAAAAATTCACGGGGATTTTTTCGGTACAGCCGATAAGGCAGAACTGGAAGAACTTTTAAACGGCTGCGAGTATTCCGAAAGTGTTTTAACAGAAAAACTTAGAAACACTGATCTAACACCCTATTTCGGAAGTCTGGAAAAAAAAGATTTTATCGGAATGTTTTTTAAGTAAAAACTTTCAAATTAAAAAAGCACCGGTTTTAATCGGTGCTTTTATTTTTAAAATCAATTTATTTTTTCTTCCTCTTTTCTTTTAAATTTCCTTTTTCGAGTAAGAGGGTCTTAGTAGGTATGTCACATACTTCAAGGTCACCGAAATATTGAATTGCTCCGGGGAATCGGTAAAGGGTTTCGACAGCCCACTTATCCCTATTTTTTTCATAGGTTTTAAAAGGTTTACCGTTTAGATCTACTACGGATTTTTTTATAACCGGAGTCATCTTACCCTTTCTTCTTTCCATATTCATCATCATGGAAAGAGGTACGCCGCAAGGAAGCCAATGTTCTACCTCATCAGTCAGGTTTTTAACCGAAGCTATATAGCCTGAAAAGCCGTTAAGTGCCAATAAAAAGGCCGTAAAGCCCAAGGTATAACAATAATCCGAATCAAAGTTTGAAGGAAAGGCAGAGCGCCCTTCATATCCGAAAAAATGAGCATAGGTACTGAATTTTCCGTTATATGTACCTTCCTTTTTCATCTCGGTTATTTTTCTGGTAACCAAATCTATTAAAAGTTTTTCAGTTTCAATGCGGGAAACTTGAACATTTCCGTGTGGGTCTCTATCCATTAAAAGCTGTAAAGAAATGTTTTCAGGCAGGTTGTCAAAAAGAGCAAAGGCTTTTTTGGACAAGTGTTTTTGAAGCCAAGATTTTTTTCCTGCAAAGGTCTTTAGCTTTGAAAAGGCTGAAGTCTTTTCGGCCATAATATCATTTATTTCTTCAATCAATTCATCCATTTCAGGGATAAATTCTATAATTCCTTCCGGAACCAAAACAACCCCGAAGTTTTCGCCTTTTTGGGATCTTTTTACAATTATATCCACAATGTAATCTGTAACCTGCTGTAAGGTAACCTTTTTTTCGGCCAGTTCTTCACCGATTAAGCAGACATTGGGCTGGGTTTTTAAGGCACATTCAAGGGCTATGTGGCTTGCAGAGCGTCCCATGAGCTTTATAAAATGCCAATATTTACGTGCGGAATTTACGTCTCGGCAAATGTTTCCGATTAACTCCGAATAGAGTTTTGTTGCAGTATCAAAACCGAAGGAAGTTTCGATGTATTGATTTTTTAAGTCGCCGTCTATTGTTTTTGGAACGCCTATAACCTTGGTATCTAATTTTGCCTGAATAAAGTATTTTGCCAAAAAAGCCGCATTTGTATTCGAATCATCTCCTCCGATTATGATAAGGGCATCCAGTTTTAATTTTTTTACGTTTTGAATAGAACTTTCAATCTGTTCCTCAGTTTCTATCTTTGTTCTTCCTGAGCCGATTATGTCAAAGCCGCCCGTATTTCTGTACTTATCGATTAAGGCTTTTTTTATTTCGACATAACGCCCTTTTACCAAACCTTCAGGGCCTCTTAAAAATCCGTAAAGTTTGGAATTTGCATTACCTTTTTTTAGGGCATCAAAAAGACCGGAAATTACGTTGTGACCTCCGGGAGCCTGTCCCCCCGAAAGAATTACACCGAATTTTAAGGGCTTATGCTCTACTTCCGATTTTCCCTTTACAAATCTGATAATGGGCATTCCGTAAGTATGTGGGAATATTTCTTTTAATTCCGCCTGATTAGATTGCGCGTGTGTAGCCTCTCCTATTTCCGGCTTAATCAAACTCAAAGGTTCCGCAAATACTTTTGGGATTTTCGGTTCGTAATTATAGCGCAATCTCTGCATTGTGGATTCATTCATTTTTATTCTCCCATAAAAATTAAAATTTAATGCGGCCGTTTAAACTCCTTGCAAGGGTCAAACGATCGGCATATTCCAAATCGCCTCCGACAGGTAAGCCTGAGGCAAGCCTTGTTATATTAACAGGCAGGTCCTGCAATATTTTTTGAATGTACAGGGCCGTAGTATCGCCTTCAATCGTAGGGTTGGTTGCAAGAATAACCTCGGTAATTCCGCCTTCATGAATACGTCTGATAAGCTCACTTATATGTAATTGATCGGGGCCTATACCTTCAAGGGGAGCTATAAGTCCGCCCAAAACATGGAACAATCCTCTATATTCGGGGATTGAAGAAATTGTATTCACATCCTGAGGAAAGCCTACTACACAGATAGTTGCCCTATCCCTTGTTTCATCCGCACAAATAGAACAAATCTCATCTTCCGTATAAGAACCGCATATAGTACAAGGATGAATTTTCTCGTGTAAGGTAGAAACAGCTTCCGCTAAACGCAAGGCATCCGCAGGCCCTTGTTTTAGAAGATGATAGGCGATGCGGGCAGCACTCTTATGACCTATACCGGGAAGGCGGGAAAATGAGTCTATAACTGCATCAATAGCATTCATCTAATTTAATACCTCTTTTAAAAAGGTAAACCGCCTGCAAGACTTGCAAGGGGCCCAAGTTTATTTTGTAAAAGTTCTTTTAGTTTTGCCACTGCATCATTATGAGCAGCCCTGACTAAATCCTGAAGCATAGGAACATCACGATTATCTACAGCTATAGGATCAAGGAAGATAGATTCAACTTCAAAACTGCCTTTTAAGCGGATTTTTACAAGACCTCCGCCCGATACACCTTCAACAACTTCTTGATCAAGGTCGGATTTAATATTGGCAATTTTTGCTTGGATTTCTTTTGCATTTTTCATAATATCAAAAGGATTCAATTTGTTACTCCTCACAAATACTTTTTTATTGTAAATAACTACAATAAGATTAACATTTTTTTATAAATAATACAAGTAAGCTATTTATAAATATTTTTACAAATTTTTTACAAAAAAAGATCTGCGCTGAATCGGACTATAGCCGTTAAATCTAATTGCTTCTATGTGCTTTTTTGTTCCGTAACCCTTGTGTTTTTCATATCCGTATTCAGGATAAATCCAAGAGTAGCGTATCATCATTCTATCCCTTGCAGTCTTTGCTAAAATAGAAGCAGCCATAACCTCATAAACGGAATCATCAGCTTTTACGAGAGCTTTAATCGAAGAGCAATTTTTAATATTGGGAATAAAGTTACCGTCAACAATAATATCCGGTTCTATAAATTTATCATTGTTTAATTTACAGAATTCTTGAAGTTTTAAATAAAGGCCTTCATAAGCTCTTTCCATTGCCAAAAAAGTTGCCTGCAAGATATTTATCTCATCTATTTCATAATTGGATGCCCAGCCGATAGCCCAAATAACATTTGGGTCGGCATATATGGTTTTACGTACTTCTTCTCTTTTTTTTTCTGTCAGTTTTTTTGAATCTTTTAAAATTGAAAAATCAAAGCTGCTTGGAAGGATAACGGCAGCTGCCGTAACAGGACCTGCAAGGGGCCCTCTTCCCGCCTCATCTATACCGCATAACATTATGGTTCTCTCTCAATTGAATTTGAAAAACCTCTGACAATGGGTTTGAATTTAATATCCATTCTTGAATTCTTATTATACCAAACAGCGGTATCTCTATTTTGTGCCGATTCAGGTAAACGGATAAGGTTAAGCCTTCCTAAAGATATTTCGGAATTCCAAGCCTCCAAAAACCTTGCAGTAAAATTCGGACTAAGAGAGGCGTTTAGATTATCAAGTTCAATAATTGAATTTGAGGCGGAGATTGCTGCAACCGAAAATCCTTTTCCTGTAAAATCAGTATTTTGAAAAACGGCTGAAGAGTTATTTAGGTTAAATATAAGACAGTGCTTTGTCTGTTCCGAAATTACCTTAGTATCGGATATATCCAAATGAGAATAGAAAGAACTTAAAACAGGCCCGCCCTCAAAAGCTTGAAGACTTACATTATTAAGTTTTATACTTGCCTTATCTGCATAAATTATCGGAACCTCACGCGGTTCTTCAGCTCTTTCCCTTCTAAAAATTTTAAAGTTTTCAATTTCGAAATTTGCACCGATTACAACAAAACCCGAATTTTTAGAAAAATGAATTGCGGTCTTTTGACCTGCAGAGGTAATTTTTATATTTCTTGTAATAAGCACGGCTTCATTTAAAATACAATCCCCTCTTACATATATTTTCCATTTTTCGGAACTTACCTTATTTTGTTGCAATAGAGATACCTTATTTATATAATCAACAGCTTCATAAATAGAGGAAAAAGGTTTTGACGGATTTCCATCGGAATTTTTAATCTTATAATTATTATCTACATATACGGCATTTTTATCTATTATAAATTCCTTATTGACATTTGCACTCTTATTACCTGCTTCATCCTTATTATAAATATTTACGGAATAAATAGTTTTTTCCCCCATAGCTCCGGTTAAAACAATTTCGTCTTTCGAAGACGAAGTAAAAATAGGAGGTTCAATTTCAACTACTGTCTCAACTGAAGCCGATTTAATTTTTATTTTTACATCCGAATTTGTAGGCGATATGAGCGGGGTAAAAGAAACTTCAGGTTTTTCGGGAGGAAGCTTATCTATTGTAAATGATGTTTTCAACTCACCATGAAAGAGACCATCATAGAAAGCTCTTATTTTAACATCAAAAAAACGTTCTTCTTTTATTCCCACATCAAATATATAAGATGCATCTTTTTTAAATTGAGAAGAATTTTTATCGGGATAAATATAAGTATTGCCGTCACCTGTTTCAAAAAAATAAGTATAACGCTCATCATCAAATTTAAGCTCAATATTTCTATTTACTGCTGTTTTGGGTACCGAGGATAAAACAGGTTTTTTAGGTAAAAATATTTTATTTACATTTTCTTCTTTTGCTTTTACCCAGTAAAATACGGTATCTTTAGTTCTATCAATAAAAACAGGCCCGTCATAAATATTTAAGAGTTGGGAAGCATCGGTTGTTGAATCATCATTTGTTTTTTTGATCAAATAATAAATAGGCACATCGGAATTAAATTCCAAAAAATACCAATTTAAAATATTGTACTCTAAATCTTTATCGGGCTTTTCATTTAAAGCGGTCTCAGGTATTTTAGGAGAAGGAATACCATCGGGAGATACTTCATAGTTTATTATTTTCTCTGTGATATTTCCCGATTCGGGTACAGCCTTTATTCTAAGCTCTATTTTTCCTTCTTTTTCAAGGTTGATAGGTCCGGTATATAAAAGACCGAAGTCCAAGGGATCGCTTCCATCCACGGAATATATAATTTGTGTTTTAGGAGGATGTTGAATTATAAGTTTTTGCGTCTCATTCCAAGTACCCTCTTGAGGACTTAAAACATTTAAAAGTTTTTTTTCTTCCAAGGGCTCAACAATTAGATGAGCCGGTTTACTTAACTTTCCCGATGAGGTTTGTACCCAAACACAAAGTTCCGTTCCAAAATTAAAAAACGGTCTTTCACCTTTTTTTAGTTTACCGTTTGAATACAAATTGGTAAGCGGATTAAAAGATCTATAAAAAACGTAATCCTCTTGGCTTTCAGGATATTTTATATCAAGGTTTACACCGTCTTTTTTATAATCTTGCTTTATTTCAAGTTCATCCAATTCATAGCAATTTAAATCTAAAGCAAACAAGCCAAAAGCTGCTATAATGAAACCAATTTTAAGAATGCTATAAATTTTAAGTCTTTTCAATTTATTATTCCTTTAAATACATCTTTTAAAGCAGGATTTTTCGAATAATAGTTTTCTTCGAGTTCTTTATTAGAAAGACCGACTAATTCATGGCTCATATAATGAATCCATAAATTATCCTTTTCTGTATAAATATCATGCTTTCGGCACCAATAATCGGGGTGATGCTCATATTGTTCTTTTTTATCATGAAAATATTTATAATCATGAACGGCAATTTTTATATTTTCTCTTTTTAATCCTTGTTTAATTAACTCATCGACGAGATAATTTATTGTAGCACCGGAATCGAAAATATCGTCTACCAATAAAACCAAAGCCTCGGCCGGCAGTTTGCTTGGATGGAGCGTCCAACCGTCCAATACTATTTCCGAGTTATTATGAACTCCGGAGTAAGAGTGAGCGACAACTGTTGAATATAAAATCTTCTTTTCGTCTTTATAAGCTATTTTAAAAAATTCACTTATTACATTTGCCAGATAAGCACCTCCTCTCATAGAGGCATAAATAACATCGGGAACATATCCTTCATCATACATCTTTCTGGCGAGAATGAATCCGTTATCTCTTACCGTATTGTAATTTAAAAATTCTTTCATAAAATCCTCGTGATATTAGAAGATTATATCATTTTACGGTATATTTTTCAATATATTTTTCGGTTATTTTTTTAGCAAAGAATCTATGTATTCGATAGTTTGATGAGCTGTGGTCTCCCAATTATATTTTTTTACCCAGTCAAGACCTTTCTCTATAATTTCTTTTCTTTTTGCCGTATTTTTATCGCAATCGACTAAAGAAGAAATGGCTTCTGCAATTTCCTCTGGTTTTTTTGAATTAAAAAACAGAGCAGAATCCCCTGCAACTTCCGGAAGCGCTCCGGCCCTTGCACAAGCAACAGGAACACCGCAGGCCATGGCTTCAATAACCGGTAAGCCTACTCCTTCTATCATCGAAGGAAAGACACAAAGGTCTGCCGATGAATAAAGCTGAGGAAGACTTTCATGAGGAAAATAACCTGTAAGCAAAATATCCGAAGAAAAGCCCGATTGTATTACCGCATTATGAACAGCTTCGGAATTATTTCCGTCAGAACCTGCAATAACAAGACGATGAGGAGAACCTGTTTGCTTTTTAAATAGGGCAAAGGCCTTTATCAATTCTACATGGCATTTTTGTTCATGTGTTATGCGGGAGGCATAAATTATATACGGTCTTTGAATTGCAAAGGGCTGTATTAAAACCCTATCTTCATCATTTGTGATGGGCTTAAAAAGAGAACAGTCAATACCGTTATATATTACTTTTATGTCGGATGCGTTTACCCCAAATTGCGATAAATCGTTTTGAATGTATTTTGTAGGACTTATAAGGCCTGAGGCATTTTTAAGCGTACGCCTTAAGCCCATCTTTGCAATAGTACCAAGGTCTGCAGATAAAAGACTTTGAATAACCAAAATAGAAGGTACGGTAAAAATCGGAGGTAAAAGTTCTACCCCTGCAGGGTAAATGACGGCATCATATCTTTGCTTTTTTATAAAAGAGTTTAAATTTTTAAAATGCCAAATTTTTTCCGAAAATTTTGTATCGGAAATATCTATACCTGTAAAAGAAACATAATCTATGTCGGATGTATATGTATACTTATCAAGTTCGGGACCAAAAAGCTCGAATTCGTAATCATTTTTAGGCAAATTTTTTACAATAGACAGTATATAAGAGCCTATGCCTGAGCGGCCGTGATCACATCCGAATGCATCTACTCCAATTTTCAAAACAAATTCCTCCGAGCGGGAATAATTATATCACAAATGATAATTTTATTCTACAAGTACCTATTATTGACCGGCGGCTTTTTTTAATAAAAGACCTTCTCCGGCCTTATTATGCTCAGTTATGGTTTTTGTAAATACATGCTTTCCGGTATCCGGATCGATCAGTCTGAAATAAAAATAATCCGTATTTGCGGGATTACAGGCAGCATTTAAGGCCGTAAATCCGGGGTTCGAAATAGGCCCCGGCGGAAGGCCTTCATGGATGTAGGTATTGTAAGGACTTTGAATTTCCAAGTCTTCATAAAAAAGCCGAGTAGGATGCTTTTTATTTTTGATTTCGGTGATTATGTATTCAACGGTTGCACATGATTGAAGTCCCATATTTATTTTAAGGCGGTTAGTAAAAACGCTTGAAATTATAGGAGCTTCTTCAGGAAGCTGATACTCTCTTTCAATAATGCTGGCCAAAATCACCTTTTTATAAATTTCGTTAAAATCTTTAGGAAAATTCGGAATGGATGAAGTTTTTTCAAAAAAAGTTTTTATAATCATTTTTACCATCATCTCAGGCGTATCTTCTTCTCCGAAAAAATAGGTATCCGGATATAAAAAGCCCTCGGCTGTTTTTGCCTTAATTTCGTTTTTTTCTAAAAAATCGGAATCGGAAGTTATTGCAATAAAGTCTTCAGCTTTTATAAGACCTACAGTTTCGAAAACTTGAGCCGTCTTTTTTAGAGTTAAGCCCTCAGGTATTGTAAGCTTTTTAAGGGCTTGAGAGCCTTGGGTCAGCTTATGTAAAATATCATGGGTGGTCATTTCGGGCCTTATTTGATATGTGCCGGCCTTTAAATTAAGTTTTTTAAGCCTAAGATAGGCATAGGCATAAAGCTCCGAGCGTATAAGATTTTTAGCTTTTAACTCACCAATAACCGTTTTTGCGGCAGTACCGCGCGGTATTTTAAATGTTACAAGCGGTTCTGAAAATTCTAAAGGGGGATTATTAAGCGACAAAACAAAAAATATTGTACCGGCAAGAAGGCCGGCTATACACAATATTATTATGACAATCTTTGATTTTTTTTTCATATAAAAAATTCCTTTTTTCTTATAAGGATGCTTGCTCAAAAAAAGCCTCTGCTTCTCCTATAGTCATCCTCCCATAAACGTACGATTCTGCAAAATCGGATAATGGTTCTAAAACTCTGGGAAGCGAGTCGGCATTTTTTCTGAGGTATAAAGCCAGTTGTTTTAATTCGTTATCTGAAAACAAATATGATACTGATTCGGTTTCACTCATATTAAAAAAGACCTGCCTTCTTGAGCAATAAAAATCTTGATATCGGGAGCACGAGAACAATCCCTGTACCAGTCGGCTGTTTGTTTGAGCGAAAATACTTTTTTATCATGATATGTAGGCTCATGATGAAAAAGAGCAATGCTTTTTATATTCCAACCGGCTGCAAAATCTATGGCTACGGAAAAAGTCGAGTGTCCCCACCCTTCCTTTAAAATTGAATCGGTAAGGGTGTATTGGGCATCAATTATCAGCATCTCGGCATCGGTATAAAATTCGGCATTTTGTTCGTTCCTTTCAAAATCACGAGGACGGAGCTCCGTATCTGTAGAATAAATTATTTTTTTTCCTTTTTCGATTACCGAATAGGCCGTACATCCTCCCGGATGACGCACTCTATGCCAGCCTATCTTAGTATCGCCTATCTCAACATATTTTTGATCAGGCTCAATATATTTAAACTCAAAAGAAGCACCGAATCCGTCTTCTCCTAACATCGAAATAGGAAAATACGGATACTTCATCTGATCTTCTAAAAATTCTTTTGCTTTTTTTCGGGTACTGTAAACAATTATCTTGTTTCGGGGGTCATAGGCGGGATTAAAAAAAGGAAGACCCTGAATATGATCCCAATGAAAATGTGAAAAAAACAAATGGTATGTCGTGTTTTTTCCATAGTCGGGTCTTTTCATCAAATCGATTCCTAACTCCCTTATTCCTGTTCCTGCATCAAAAATAAGGTGTCCACCGTCATCGGTTTCGACTTCAACACAGGCGGTATTGGATCCTATAGTACCAAAAAGCCATTTAGGAAGAGAGGCTAAAAACCTTTCCCTTGAGTCCTGACTTTCGATGTCTTTTAGAGTTATCCTTTGAACTACAGCAGCAATCTTACTTTGAACTTGTGCCGGCGTAAGCGGAGCCGGAAGCGACCCCCTAACGCCCCAAAATTTTACAAGCATAAATACTCCAAAAATTCTTCCTTAAGATTTTAATCTACTCTCCGTTTAATACAAGGTTCAGCTTTTCTCCTTGTAAGAATTTTTTCAATTTTTTCTGCAGAATAAAATTCGCCTTTTCCCATACCGGGACAATATCGGGCATTTATATCCCACATATCCTTTGAACTTAAAATCGAATTCCAAAAAGGAAAATCCGAGCATTGACGAGGTCTGGCAGTATAGGCCTTACATCCGTCATCCCAAAGTATACAGTCATAATTGGGTTTTTCTTTTAAGGATAGGTACTCAAAACCGTCATCCTTAGGAACCCAGCGGCAATACACTTTTATAAATTCATCTTTCGGCATAGTTGCCCATTCCAATAATCTCGAAAGATCATGTTCGGATAAAAACACAAATCCCGGATCAAATCGGCAGCAGGCCGAACACCTTGTACATGAAAAATTTAAACCGCTTTTCCAGAATTGCTTATCCATGTCAATAGTATAAAACAAAAAAGGGATTGTTTCAAGCTCTTTTTATCAAAAGACTTAAAACAATCCCAAAATGGGGAGTCAAGGATTCGGACCTTGGAAGGCATAGCCAACAGATTTACAGTCTGCCCCCTTTGACCGCTCGGGAAACTCCCCATAAAAAGCCAACTTAGGGATTCGAACCCTAGACCCCGAGATTACAAATCACGTGCTCTGGACCAGCTGAGCTAAGTTGGCATAGACAACAAGAGCAAGTTTACTCGATATACCGGATTTTGTCAAGAGGTTTTACTCAGAATTCAGATAATTTTTCCTTAATTTTTTATAAATCTTATTTCTCCATCAGAACCGACATATAAAAGATATTCCGTATCGGGTTTAAAATTATGTAAACTTACGGTTTTTGTCTTTGCATAAGAAAAAACTTTTAAAAGATAGGGAGAAAAAACTGCATATCCGTAAAGGCTTTTTATAAGTTCTTTTTCTTCTTTTGAAAAAAAATAGTAATCATAAATTGCAGGATACCCATCTCGGTTATAATAATCAAAAAGTTTTACGCCGGTACCGTACTTTGACTCATTCGAAAAAAGGCGGTAAGGAAATACTATTGAGCCTGATTCAAAGGTAAAAACTATACATTCAAGATTAAGCTCCCAGCCCTGCCAGGCTCTTTCGTAACTGTTTATAAGATTTCCGCTCGGTGTAAAAAAAGAAATAACGGCGCTCACCGTTTCCGTATTTTGTCCGAATGTTTTTATCATCGTTCCTGTACTATAAATACTTAAATTTGTTTTAGACAGTTTTTGTTTGATAGAACCTAATTTATAATTATAAAGCTCCACTGCCCCGAAGATTAAAAAAAATAAAAGAGAAACGGATAAAAAAATAATTAAAAACCTTTTTTTTCTCTTTAACAAGGCTATACCTTCCCAATAAGATTTAAAAAAGCCTCTTCGGTTATGATTGCAGTTCCCAATTCTTGGGCTTTTTTGTTTTTAGATGACCCCGAATCGGGTGTATTGGTTACAAGATAACTTAGGCCCTTTACAACGGAAGATTTTACAGTTCCCCCCTTTTCTTTTACCAAGGCTTCAGCCTGAGCCCTCTTCATCGTGTTAAGCTCCCCAGTAAAACAAAAACTTAAGCCCTTTAAAACTGCCCCCTCTTCCGATGTAAGCGGAGGTTTAATTTTTATATAACCCTTATCTATCAATCCGGTCATCTCATCTTTTAAGATCGAAAGGTTTGTTACTAAGGTATGGGATAGAACCTGCCCGAACTGATAAACATTTGCAAAGTCGGCTTCCGAGGCTCCAAGAAGCTCATTCAAATCATTAAAACCCGCTTCTTCAAGCTTTTCGACCATTGTTTCGCCGATTCCTTCAATATCAAAGCCGGCAATAAATTCGGTTAAGCTTATTTCTTTTTTGGAATGGAGGGCCTTATAGACCTTTTCGGCAGAGAGCTTTCCCATGCGGTCTATAGCTGCCAATTCTTCGACAGTGAGGGTATATAAATCGGTGATTGAATTAACCCGTCCCATCTCAAAAAGTCTTTTTATGAGGGTTATACCGAAATCCCTTATATCGAGAACGCTTATCCATTTTTCGATTCGGTGATGGATAAGTTTAGGGCAGCTCATGTTGGGGCAATAAAGCCTTGTACCCTCATTGGTAAGAGGACTGCCGCATACGGAACAGGTATCTGGATATTCTATTTCTTTAACATTAGGAGGATTTTCTGCAAGGGCTTCTATCTTAGGAATTATCTCCCCCCTCTTGGTTACCACTACCCTGCTTCCGATTTTTAAGTTTAGGGCCTTGATTATGTTCGGGTTTGCAAGGCTTGCTCTTTTTACCGTAGTACCGGCAAGGCGTACAGGCTCGATAAGGGCTATGGGGGTATAGGTAGCCCCCGACTCGCTCCATTCGATTTCTTTTAGGACGGTAACCGCTTCTTCCAAGCTGAACTTAAAAGCTATCTGCTTTTCTGGACGGGCTCTTTTCATGTCTTCAGGATCGATTGTATCATTTTTGATTACAAGGCCGTCTATGTCATAGTCCAAGGAAGGGCGGATATCCATAACATGAGCCCTATATTCTATTACTTCAGCAATACTTTTACAGTATTTTACTTCAACACAATTAAAGCCCGCTTTTTTAAGCCAGACGAGTTTTTCGGACTCGGTTTTAAAGGGGGCATCTCCCGTAAAAGGGCGGCCTATACTTCCTTGAACGGCATCATAGGCAAAAAGATTTAGGTGTTCGCACAATTCTCCGTTCTTTTTTTTCATAAGCCCGTTTGCAGCATTTCGGCAATTAGCCTTATCCTTAAAGTATTTTTGATGAATGGAACGAAGCATTATAACCTCGCACCTTATTCCGCCGGAAAAGGGTTTAGTCCCATAGGCAGGCCCCGCATTTACAGTAATATCTTTTATCAGCCCTTTCATTTTAAGTACATTCTCGGTTATATCGTCCCCGATTTTTCCGTCGCCTCTGGTAACGGCACGCACAAAATGCCCTTCTTCGTATTGAAGCTCAAGACTTGCCCCGTCCATTTTATATTGCACGATATATTCTTTAAAGGGCATCTTTAAGGCCCAAGCTTCAAAGGAAGGCGGATCGGCAGCCTTTTCCTGACTTCCCATAGGAATAATATGCTCCGACTTTGCAAAACCCTCGGTAGACTCCAGCGGAACCGTAAAAAAAAGTTTATTTTGAGGATCCAGTGCTTTTAATTCATCCCAAAGAGCATCGAATTCCGCATCCGAAATTTCAGGTTGGGCATTATAATAAAGGTCTTGATGTTTTTTTATGGTCTTTTCAAGGTCTAAAATTCTTTTTTCTTTTGCCATAATTCTGCTCCAAAATTTTTATAGCATTCTTATTTTACCAAAAAAGAAGAATTTGGGCAATTACCAAATATAGATTGCCAATTTTTCCTTTTTGTGATATATTGTGAAAAGATGATGGAATTAAAAAATCGGCTTGAACATATCGAAAAAACTCTCGATTGTTTTTTGCCTGAAAAAATAAATTCTTCGTGGATTTCTCAAAGTTTCGGCGAATTAGCTTACAGCTTGCCGGACAGCTTTTTTTTAAATATCATCAATCCTGTAAGGGATTTGGTAAAACGCGGAGGAAAAAGGTGGCGGCCCCTTCTATGTGTTCTTTCATGCGAACTTGCAGAAGGCGATCCCGAAAAGGCCTACCCCCTTACCCCCCTCATCGAATTTTGTCATACGGCAAGCCTCGTCCATGACGATATAGAGGATAAATCCGATACCCGCAGAGGGGCTCCTGCGGCTCACATAAAATACGGGCTTGATACGGCTTTAAATTCCGCCTCATGGCTTTATTTTGAAGCCCTTAATCCCCTGATAAATTATGAAGTTTCAGAATCCGTAAGGGCCGTAATATACTCGCTTTACTCGCAAAATTTAAGAAGGCTCCATTTAGGGCAGTCTATGGATATAGGCTGGCATTCAAATTCCGATATAATTCCGTCAGTTGATGAATACATAACTATGATAAGTCTAAAAACAGGCTCTCTTGCAAAGTTGGCAGGAGAATTAGGCTTTATAGCTGCCGGTAAACCTATCAATGAAGTTCTGGAATACGGAAAACTTATGACCGATATGGGTATAGGTTTTCAGATCTTGGACGATGTAAAAAATATTACTGAAGGCAACGCCGGTAAAAGGCGGGGCGATGACATAGTTGAAGGCAAAAAAAGCCTTCCTCTAATTTTTTATACGGAAGAAAATCCTGAAGGTGTCGAAAAAATAAAGCTTTTATTTAAACAGGCTGCAAAAGAAGGCATAGAATCTCCCGCAGTCGAAGCCTCGATTTCGGCTATTTGTTCTTCAAAGGCTGTAAAAAGGGCAGAAGATTACGGCAAAAAGATTGTAGAAGCTTCATTGATAAAGCTTCAAAATAATTACAAACAAAACGAAGCAAAAGAACTTATCTTCGATTTGTTTAACACGATATTGAGGTAGAAAATGCAAGAATCGGCTCAATTTTTTAACGATACGGGAGTGAGCATGTCTATGCAGGGCTTTCACAATGAAGCTATAGCCTGCTTAAAAAAAGGGCTTGCCCTTGAACCCGATAACAGCCTGATGTGGCTCAACCTAGGTTTGAGCTACTATGCCGCTAAAAGGCAAAATGACAGTAAGTTTGCCCTTTTTCAATCCTTAAAATATAATCCCTATGAGGCTGACGCTTGGGATTCATTAGGGCTTGTTTTATTTGAAACGGGAGACATCGACCAGGCAGAAAGAGCCTTTGAAAGCGCTATAAAACTGGAGCCCGAAAACGGAAGGGTTTGGAATAATTACGGAACGGTTTTATTTAATAAGGAAAACTATAGGGCTGCACGGAGAGCCTTTGAATCGGCCGTTACACTTGACCCTGAAATGGGAGATGCGGTTTTTAACTTGCGTGATACCTATCTTGAATTGGGAATGAATGATTTGGCTGAAAGATGCAATAAAATTTTAAAAGAGATGGATTATCAAGAATAAATAATGAATATTTTATATATTGCCGAAATTACAGGCAAGGCCGGTGTATGGCTAGTAAAAACACAACTTTCAAATTTAAAAGAAAAATATAAGGCCGATTTTGTTATTGCTAATGCAAATTCGGCTACGGGCTCAGGGGGGCTTGGAAAACAGCATGCAGTCTACTTAAAAAAACTCGGTATCGACTGTATCACTTCAGGAGATTTAATCTTTCAAAAAAAAGACTTGGTAGATGACCTTCCTAAAACACCCCATGTACTACGCCCCTTTAATTTGCCGTCGGAATCTCCCGGCAACGGATGGAAGATTTTTAATTTAAAACCGAACAAAAAAATAGCCGTCGTTTCAGTCATCGGCAGAATAGGACATCACAAAATAATGGCTGAAAACCCCTTTACTGAAACCGAAAAACTTGTTTCCCGATTAAAAGAAGAAGCGGATATCATCTTTGTGGATTTTTCCTCTTTTGCAACTGCCGAAAAACAAGCCCTAGGCTTTTTGCTTTCAGGCAAGGTTTCAGCCCTGATCGGATCGGGAACAAGGGTGCAGACAGCCGATGAGTGTATTTTAGAAAATAAAACCGCCTACATAACGGATGCAGGCAGAACAGGAAGCCTTAATTCTGTGGGCGGATATGCGATTGAAGATAAAATAAGAGAATACCGCACCTGCCTTCCCGATTTCGGAAAAGACGCTTGGGCACGCCCCGTCCTTCAAGGCCTTTTTATCAAAACCGATGATGAGGGGAACGCAATAGAAATAAAAAGAATTTTTGAGGAGTCGGAACTTTGCAAAGATACGGAATAGTTACATCAGTGTGGACTGATAAAAACAATGTAGAAAAGATAAACATAGATTTGGATAATTCAAAGACCGAAAATGCCTGCTCCATAAAACAAAAAGATTGCTATGCGGTAAAAAGCTGTGCAACTTGCGGAGGCTGCGGTTTTGCCGGCAAAAATAAGGAAAGAGGGCTTTTGGCAGTCAGCGGAAATAAGATTACGGCCTTAAACAATAGCGGAAGAAATTTAAAAAAAGGAGACTTCGTTATTGTAGAAATTAATGAAAACCAAACAAGGATTCAAACCCTTTCTTCGGTTATTATTCCCATACTCCTAGCCTTTGTTTTCAGTTTAAGCTCCTACCTCATTTTTTACACCGAAAAAGCGGCTGTAGGAGGCCTTTTTTTAGGGCTTTTAACGGGAACTGCCCTAGCCTTTTTATTAAAAAATAAAATGGGAGATAGGGCTCTGCCTCAAGTAATAAGCAGTCTATAGACAGACAGCCTATCGGCGTCCTAGCCCCTACGGCAGATTTTACGGATTGAATACTCCGGGTTGGGGAGCCCTGATTCTGACCAAGGCCGTAAAGGCATTAGAGTTCAAGCTCATAAATTGCTCTATTGAAGTTTCTTTTCCGCTTTCGTAAACATCAATATGAAAATTACCGAAAACGTCAAAATAAGGGAAAAAAGCGGCAATATGATGATATTGTCTAAGAGGCGGACTTCCTTTTTCAGGACTTACAGTACGGCTTACCGCTCCTAAATAAAAATGCCCCGGCTCGCTTATTGCAAGGTAATAAAGGAGAGCTTGCAAATACGAAGTCTGATAACCCGCTGTTTTTTCATATCCCTTAAACGAAGCAAAATCTTCTTTTACATTCTTTTGCTTTATGGGAGGCACAAGAGCAAAGGGTTCAACCGTAACATCAAGGCCCGAGCCTATGGGCTTTACGGTACGCTTTACGTTTAAACTTAACGCTGCAGCCGCAAGATTACGTATCCACTCAAGACCGAAATAGAGTTCTCTTTCTTTGTAAGGCTTGGTAAAATAAGTATCAGGTACATCGGTTTCGGTTTTAAGGCTTTTAATAAAGATACCCTGCCCTGCGATGGGCCGAATCATTCCGTCCACTATCCATTTGGCAAAACCTGAACAGTTTACACCGCCCTTTACGTCTTTAAGCCTTTGGTCGGGCCGAATAGCTTTAACAATATCATCTTCAGTCTGAGGTCTTCCGTCTGTTAAATGAATGGGTTCACCGAATTCGTCAAAGGCTCCGTCTTGAATATAAACCAAGGTCTTTAATCTGTCCCGAATTGTATCTGATGCCGCTTCAACACCGTTATAAAAAATAGGCGGATTGAAGATGTCCCAAGGGAGCATATCCTTTGTAATGTCCCTTAGTTTTAAAAGCGGTAAATAATATAAATTCTCAAAAGGAATACCTACGGAAATATCTTTTCTGACATAAGTATTAAAAAGACAAATACTTATAAGAGATTTATCTTTTGATGATGAAGGCCTTATGCTTAAATAAAGTTCAGGATTTTCACGCGGATAAATTTTAATACATTCGGGCGCTCCGGTTTCATAATTCCGGTATAAAATCCATGTCCCTTGCGGAACCTTTTCGAGGTTTGAAAACTCGGTATCGATGGGGCTTATAACTACGGCAAGAAGCTTTTTCTCTTTTAGATATACCGATCTTATTTTAAAAAGGTTTCCGGCCGAATCCGCGTCAATGTGTAAATGCCGGGAGGCAATTTCTTCAGGAGCCGCTAAAAGCCATGATTTTGCAATATCCCTTCTAACCAAAGCGGAATCCGGCATTCTATCTAAAGGAACCAGAGGAATCAGCCCATCATCAACCTTTAAAAATTCGCTGTCATAAGACTCCTTAATATCATCATCAGAATAAACGGAAAAAAAAGAAAGAGAAAAAAACAAAATAAAAATATATTTTTTAAAGTTTATATTAAAACTGCCCATGTTCATAGTATCGGCTAAATTGAGGAGAAACTTAATGATCAGGATAATTTCTAAATATCACAACAATATCAGTAATAAAGTCATCAGGACTTATACGCATAAGGTCTTCCAAACTATAAGTGTCGGCATCGACAAAAATACGGTGTAAAAAATAAGGTATAGCCGTATCTCCTACATATTTTTTATCAAATCTCTCAATGTTCCAATTCTTATCCCGTAGGAACAAGCCATCGTCAGTATCTCTAAATAAACCGTCCGTATTGGCACATACTGAAGAATCCTCCCAAAAAGTTTTATACCATATACGCATCTTATCCTCTAAAGAAGCAAATGGTAGCTTTATATTTTGCTTTAAACGCAGGCACCCTTCTATATAAAAATCCTCAAAGCCTGTATCAGTTTCTTTAAAAAGTTTGTTATAGTCTTCTGCCAATTTCTTTACTTTTTTTATAAGTAAATCTTCTTTTTCGACTATAGCCACCCCAAGTTTTTTAACATGTTCAACCTTTTCAGTAGTCCATTCAAATGAATGGTTAAGATTAAGACAGCGATCAAATAATAGACAATCCTTTAAGTATTCATAAATGGCATCATCTATCATATTCTAAAAAGACCTCCGCCTCCGTATAAAAATCTTTTGGAGTTATTTTTAGTACATCTTCAATAGCAAAACAGCTTACAGTATCTAAAAATATGGATAGGGGTTTACAGATTTGAAAATCATCAATATCATCAATACAGCCATATTCTTTTTTATCGGAATCCATATATTCACGGTTCGGCATTTTGGTACTACCTGTACAATCAGGTATACCTGTTGCAAAAATTTGATAAAGCTCCCATTTTAAAAAAGAATCAAGAGCTTCTTGCATTTTAATCTCACGCTTTGTTAAAGCCGGATTCTCATTATCGGGAGCATATAAAATTGAACCTTTAATGCTGTAATTAGAATACTCCGTTTTTCCTTCAGAGATAAATCTATCGTGTATTTCTTTTAATTTTGCAACTTGATCATAAAGAGAATCCATCAATGAGCATAAGTGATTATTAAGGTCAAGAATCTTTTGCTTATTTTCTTCGGTCCATATAAAAGCATTATTTAACTTTTCTTTCCTTTTTTGCAAAGAATAAAATTTAGACGGTTTTTCAGGAATATTCCAATCCATCATAAAAAACTCCTTTAAAATAACTGCCTTATAGTGTAACATAATTATGCTCATTATTCAAGTTCTTTACACTATTGATAATTATTAAAATATGTTATAATCTTCACTGTTCTTTTTACTTGGAGGTATTTATGGCAACAGGAAAAGTACATGATGAACACATCGCAAATATCTTGGGAAAGGAATTTTCTTTAAAAAGACCGGAAGAATTAAGGCTGATTCAGGATGCGGTCTATGTTTTGATGGATGCAACAGTAAAGGATAAAAACGGAAAAAGGCTCAATGAGGCTTTGCAGCGTTTTAGGGATTGGAATATAGCCGACATAAATCCAGATGAAATTGTTGCTCCCGAAAGCTCTGCAAGTACCCACCAATACTATGCCCACAGGGGCTGGGATTATAATTACGAGGTTGAAGGGCTTGCCGAACAGCTAAATACTCAAGAATGGCAAATCTGGGATCTCAAACAAAAAGAGGAATTTAAAACTCATCTTTATAAGAGTCAAGTCCGGTTTAAGCTGGGTAAGGAAATTTTAATTAAAAGCATAAGAGAAATATTCCCATATTTTAATATTCAAAAAACGGAGGCTCTTGCCCGTATATTTTATTATACCCATATTTACGGAGACCTCCGCTGGAATTCCCGCCTCGATTATTTGATAGATGTCCCAGAATTTCGTGACGGCCTTATCGGCGGTTTAAGAGATTTTGCAAGTCCTAAGGATAAAGAAAAAATAAATAAGCTCATAAGTAAAATTATGAAGGAATTGCCTGACGGGCTAAAATTCACAATCCCTGCTGACGGCGACAATGCCCCAATCGAAGACTGGAAACATTGCCTGCCGCTGGATCGAGCTATGGAAGCGGTGTTTGAGTATTTTAGTCTGTGTCAAGTTTTTACAAATTAACCGCAACGGACGCAAAGACGCTTGCCGCTTTTAGGCGGCAAGCTACGCAAAGGTGGGATTAGTCTTTATTATCAAGAATATTTTTTACAATTTGATTTATAAAATTTATAAATTCTTCAAAATTAAGATCTGAAGATACCTTGTCAAGTATTGATTTTTTTTCATTGTAGTTACAAACATCCGTTATTGCATAAATTAACATTTCTTTTAATGTATTTTTTATATCAATTATTTCATCATCATTGCTGTTTGTTGCCTTAGAAAAAAGAGTATAAAAATTTAAAATACTATCTACAGATTTGTTTACATCCTTGCCGTCATCACAAAATATACAAACAGAATTATTAGTTATTTTTAAAGATATAGAATCATTTATTATTGTTTTACTATAGTCAACTAGTTTATCAAAATCCATTTTTTCAGTAGTAATATCAAAATATTTTTCTCTCATCGTTCTATCAATGCCATAGACTCTATGAAATATAAATTTTGAAATATTTCCATCTAAAAAATCATAAATATCACTAAATTCTTTTGCTATATTATTATCAATTCGAGAAAAAAGCTCAAGAATACGTATCGAATTGTTTACCGTATAGCTATCAGCATTCGAGTTACAAAATACACAATGGCAGTCACGATCTTTTTGAGTATTTACCAGCTGCTCTATACACTCTTTTGTAAGTTTTTTTAATTTTTTAATATCTTTTTTCCCATTAGTAACTGTATTTTCAATAAAAAGATCAAAAATTTCGTCTCTTTTTTCTTTTGAAATTTGACTATCATCAGTATATATTTTTTCTTTTAGCATAGCGACTAACTCATTTTTTTTATCTATAAAATCCTGATCTTGATTATTGCGAACAAGCCTATATATTTTTAATGCTAAATTTAAAGAATAAACAGTTTTTTGATTTTTACATACAATACATTCTTTTTTTGTAGTGAAATTTCTACTAGTCTTCAAGAGTTCAGGTACAATAGTACTCATAAACTCTCTTTTCTTATCTTTTTCAGGAATAATTGCTAAAAAATTTTTATATGCTTTGTTTCTTAGTTCTGTATCTTGTGTTACATCTATTATAAAATCTTGAATACAATTTCTAATCATCGGTTTATAGTTTTGGTGTTTTATATTCTGATAAGCTTCACATATATAATCAATACATCTCTCTTTTAATCCCTTAAATTGATGATTATCCGATAGAAGTTTCTTTACTGTATCGTAAGGAAAAAATTTTAAATTATCTACTTCATTAAATACTTTATATTTAAATTCATCCGATGAATGATGTGCTGATAATAATTCAAAAATATTAGATGACTCACAAAAATTTTCAGTAAGAGAATACAGTTCATTCTTATTTTTTATTACAAAAATATAATATTCAACTAAAGATTTTAGTACTTTGTCAATTTCAGTCTTTATATCAGGATATTGTAATATACATTCTATTATATCTTTAACATCACGAATAATATTATCAAAAGGAGCAAACCATCTATTTTTAGTAAATAAATCTAATATATCTTTTACTTTTTTTATGGAGTAATATATAGATTCCTTTTTTTGTTTTTCAAAATTATCTAGTTTTTTATTATTTAAATCAAAAAAATAATTAGCTTTTGTCGCATCAATTAACTTAATAATTTTTTTACAGGTTTGTATAGAGTCTATAGAAGAATTATTTTTTATAATACTCATTATTACAGTTATTTTGTTATCTGATATAATATTATTTGTATTGGTATTAAAATATTTTATTATAATTTCATCAATACTTGTTAAATGAGGATATTTTTTATTTTCCAATATTATAGCTAAATGTCTCATTATTTGATCTTTTTCAGAAACTTGATTAAAATTTATATTTAGTTCATTTATAAAATGTAATGCGATATTTTTCTCATCTTCAATTATTTTAAGTTTTTTCCAAAAATCCAACTTATCAAACTCATTTTTTAAACCTATTTTTTGTTGTTCAGTTTTAAAGTCTTCATCATCAACGTCATCGATTTCAATATCTCTGGTATATCTTATTATATCTCTATAATCATTATCTTCTAAAGTATAATCTTCTATCATAGGTTGTGCAATAATAATTTCGATATTTGAATTATTAGATATTTGCATATTATTTTGTTCTGGAACCATCTCATATTGATTTTCTAAATTACTCATAATTATTCAATCCTCTCCAAATTAGTTTTTGTATTAGCTTCAAGACATTTCTTTTTATAAATATCATATTTTGTAACAAATAAAATAGGATTATTTCTAATATCGTAGTCTATAATCTCTTTAAAATCAGCACTTAAATCAGGTCTATTTGTGATCCATTTAGATTTTTTATGCGCTACTTCCATAGCTTTTTTTCTTAAATTAAAGTAAGACAATAATTGATGAAATAAAATAAGTACAAAAGAAATCATTTGAAAAACTTGATATAAGTTACTTATCTGGACTTTATTTTCTCCTGTAGTAAGTATTTTTTGAAGAAAAGGTTCAAGTAATTTAATAATATCATTTTTAATACTCTCAATAAAAAATAATCCGCCTATAATGGTTATAGCAGTAATACCAAGCAATACAATAGGTGAACAGATAAGGCATAAAGTAGTACCGACAAATGTAAATAA
The DNA here is from genome assembly GCF_000008185.1 of Treponema denticola ATCC 35405. Taxonomy (NCBI): domain Bacteria; kingdom Pseudomonadati; phylum Spirochaetota; class Spirochaetia; order Treponematales; family Treponemataceae; genus Treponema; species Treponema denticola. The sequence continues at coordinate 1,572,545 of NC_002967.9, read as the reverse complement.
TTTAACAAATAGACCTATAATTTTAGTAAATAATCTATTTGCAGTTTTTGTGCCGCCAAAAACGCGCGTTTTTAACTGAGAAAGTAACAAAATAATACCACCGCCGCCTATAATAGCTATTAACCATCTTGCTGTTGAATTACCAACAAATAATTCATTATATATATTATCAGGAAATAAATAAAAAACAATAATTTTAATTAAAAATAAGAGTACACCAAAACTAAGTACTAAGATTGGTGATTGTCCTATAGAAATTTCAAAACTTTTTATTTTTGGAACTACCTTATATAGAAAATCGAAAAAAATGACTATTGCTACGATTACATATTCAACAATCCCAATTCCCGATATAGGAAACAGAACGATAGTATAAAAAGAAGTATAAATCAAGCTATCAGCTATCAATCTAATATATGAAATATAAGCAGGTTCTTTAAATCCTTTATGATTTGTATACTCTTCATTTATAACCTTTTTTATCTCATAAAAATTATAAGCTTGAAAAATACCGAATATTATAAAAACCATATTTTGAGGAAAAAGTAAAATTGAAAATTTTATATTTCCACCTGAAGATCTATATGCGCTTGATAGATATAGAAACCAAACTCCTATAGCAAGAGACCAACAAACCTTATATAACTGTTTTTCATTTTTTTCAAAAATATAAAAATCCATAAAAACTCCTCAATATAATTCAGGTATCGTTTCATCAAAACGATATTTTTTCCAAAAATTTCCACCTAAAGCCTTTGTTAACTTCCCACTATTACGTAAATTTGAAAGGTGATCATAAAAATTCTTAAGATATTCTGCCTGTAAAGGATATCGGCCATTTTCACCTAAGTAGTTTTGAAAATCAATATCTCGCAATTTTTCAATATGATCTTGCAAACTTTTCCATTCAGCTTCATTTGAATTACGAGTTTCATATAAACTTCTTATTTGTATGCAGGCAATTATTGCTCCTTCTTTAGATAATACACTACCATTAGGCTCGGTAATATTTTTAAAATACAAATCACATAATTTTGCAGTTTTAATATTATATAATTCATGCTTGCTTATACAATAATACGGTATTATTTCAGAAAAAGCATATATATCCGATTTACTTAAATTTATACTCTCAAGATATGAAGTCATATCAATTAAATGTTCAAAAAAATATTCGGGATTATCATATTCTTCAGGTTTTAAAATGTCTCTTTCAAAATAATCACCAATCTTAGGAATATATCCCGCTATATCTGTAACTACATTTGCAGCTTCATCAAACAGAGTTCTATTTTTATACTTATAGTATTTTGAAAATAATAACAAATATTTACGAGCTTCAAGAGGTATATTATCACTTAATTTTGTATCTATCTTACTTATAGCTAAACCTAAGTACCTATTTTTGATATCGGACAAAATAGATGTAACCTCACTTTTATTAATAATTTTTCCATCCAGTTGCTTATTTACACCACCTTCAAACTCTACAAGATCATTAGCATACTTAAATAATGAGTATGCAGGCATTAAAATAAAAGTAAGCAATATGCTCCATTTTATTATCATTATTATCATTTTTTTTAATTTCTTCTCTCTCATTTTCCCATTCCTCCCCTCTTATACCAGGTCATACCCCTGTTTAGCGAATAAAAAAGGCCGTTTTCGGTTGTTGCCAAAAGCTCTTTTCCGCCGTCTGCAATGTCGTAAAAGACTCCGGTTTGATAGCCTTGAAAACGCAGATACCAAGTTTGTCCCTGATTAGGCGAGTATTCAATGTGTTTACCGTTTTTAGGGCTTATTCTTATAAGCTCTTTTTCAAGATTAAGCATCATCGGCATCTAAAAACTCCTTTTGCGGTAATTTTAACCGCAGATAAACATCTATTTGCAGAACAAGAAGTCCTGTTGAGCAAATAAAAAAAGCTTTTTTGTAAAATTTCAGGCAATGCCTGTAAAATACAAAAAAGCTTATTATGTAATATTATGTTTATATTATTTAATATTGATATATAGATAAAATTATATCGATAAAAATTTATCGGGGGGGGGGGGGGGAGTAAATTCACACATTACTTTATTAAGATCATTTTTAATAAAATTCATAAAAAACACCTCCTCCAAACCTGATACTCGTCAAAGTATATACGTTTTTTGTAGTTTTGTCAAGGAAGAATTTTTCGATTCATATAGCTTATACTTTCTAAATCACTTTCAGTTATAATACCGGTTAATTCTTTAACAAGAGGAGAAATTTCCGGCATTTTGACGGTTTTACTTATTAAATCTTTAAAAATCTCCCTTATCAGCTTCAGATTGTACAAAATGATAATTTTATCGGCGGTGCCGCCTGTGGAGATATTGTTTTTTTCGCACCATTCGGAAAATTCTTTTATAGCTCTTTCTTGAGCCGGCCCTTCCTCTATGCAAAGGAGACTGTGAGCTTTTTTTTGTACTTCAAGTAGGGCTTTTTCGCCCTTGCGTTTTATAATTGTAGTATCGCAGGTAGTTTCAATCATCTTAACAATAATTTTTACAAAGTCCCCGCCTTCCGAAAAAGTTTTTTTATAGAGGGGTAGCCAATTTTGAAAGTGTTCTGCAAAACCTGAAAGGGCTAAGCCCCTCACTCCCCCGCTCCCCAAATTATTAAAGGCTTGTAAAGAAGACGGGGAGCAGGCTTTAAGCTCAAAATCTTTTTTTAGGGGAAGAGAAAAGTCTGCAATTTCTTTGCTTAAATCGGTAAAGGCTTTTTTTTCTTTTATTATACGGAATGTGCAGGCATTTAAGATAAGAAGCAAAAATAAGGCACCCTTATAGGTGTTTACCCCGCCCGTTAAATCAAAAAGTTTTTTTTCTTGTTTTTTTCCGTATTCACGCAAAGCCTCAAAGGATTCGCAATCTTTTCCGCTTAAATTTTTAATTGCACTCCCTATAAGGGGAATACATTTTAGCATGAGTAAAAAATCCATATCCTTGTGGGAACCTTGAGAATTAGCCGTAACACAGCCGAAGCCCAATGGACGGCAAAGCTCTGCAAGGAGGGAGCTTTCGGTTAAATTACCCAAAAGTTCAAAAATATCCCCATCGTAAGACCAATCTTCATGAACTTTTTTTAAGATAAAATTCATTATTTCTTTTTGGGAATGGGCACGGCTCCTCGCACAAATAACGGCATCTTTTTCGCATAAAAAACATTTCCGCCTCTTATTCTCATGGGGAAAATCATTGCGCGAAAAAAGTTTTTTCGCAGTTAAAACATCGATATCGGCAAGGCGGCCTAGGGCTTCATCATCTTCAATTTTTATGCTTAAAGCCTTCACTTCCAAGGGCGGAGCATCTACAATCAAAAAAAAGATTAAGCCTTCTTCATCGGTGTAGGAATGAAAAATTTTTAGCGGAGCCATCTTTTTTTTACATTCCAAAAAAATGCGGTATACAATCCAATTCGATTCGATTGAGCCCTTCTTTCCTCCCGGCATATTGGCCCTGATTACTACAAGTGTTTTAAAAGGAAAACGGTTTAAAAGTTCTTTTTCAAAAAAGTCGGTTTTCTCTCTTTTTTCCAATAAGGATAAGCTCATCTTTTCTCCGGTATCAATTAGTCTTTTTGTTTTAAAGACCTTAAAAAATTATAAGTTATTTCGGGTAAAAAGGAACGTACTTCTTCAAGACTATTATTTTGAAATGCCTTTCGAACCTGCGTTGCGGAAATGATTTGCTGATTTTGAGTTTTTTTACGCTCAATTATTTTTACCTCACATTGAGGAGGAAGCTCATTCAATAGAGTTTGATTATATATTTCGGTACTCGGATCTAAGGGTTCTTCTCCCAAAAAGCGGATTTTAATATTAAAAAGAGGTACAAAGTATTTTAAAAATATCCTTGCATCAAGCTGAGTTTGATTTTTGCTTATTAAACTTTTTTCTTTTAAAAAATAGGACGGAAATGTCGCCCCGCTTATTAAAAATTGAGATGAGGGAAGCACTACTACATTTTTTAGGTCTTCCGTATTTTTTTTGATAAGCATAAAACGGTCATTAAAAGAAAAAAAACTTTTGTCTGTCTCAACGGCAAAAACAAAAAGGCGGCTCTTACTTCCGCAATAGTCTAAGGCTTTTTCTATTAAATATCTGTGGCCGAGGGTAAAGGGATTTGCATTCATAACTATAGCTGCATTTCCCTCATCGCTTATACTGCCAAGTATACCGTCAGGGCAATAAGGAAAAAGCTCATTCTTTAAAACCTTCTCTACGGTTTTTTCTCCCCTGTATAATAAGGAAGAATCATCCGATGAGGCTAAGTTTATAAATCCTGCCCCCGTAAAAAAGGAAACGCTTGATCTTTTTGTAAATATAAAAAAGAACTTATAACCTTCTCCGTAAGCATCTTTTAAGAGGGCCGATAAAATCTCGTCGGTAAGACCAAGACCCTTAAATTCATCTTTTACGGCAAAGCATTTTAAGATATTTTTTTCCCGCCCTCCGCAAGCGGCCAAATTGTCGGCTTCATCAAAAATGCCGTAAACACTTTCAAGGGAGTCCGCAATAAGGCCGTTTTCTTTTAAAAGAGCTGTAAATTTTTCTTTTTGACTTTTAAGCTCTAGGTTAATTTTTTGTAAATTAGTCATCTACCTTAGTTTAGGCTTTTTAAGTATTCTTCGCGTCCCAGTTTATAAAGGTTGTTCCCCTTAGAATCGATTATGCAGGTTACGGGAAAATCTTCAACATAGAGCTTACGGACAGCTTCAGCTCCCAAATCTTCATAGCAGATAACTTCGGCCGATTTAATTCGGCTTTTAATCAAGGCAGCGGCTCCTCCGATGGCGGCAAAATAACAAGCTCCATGTTCTATTATTTTTGCAACTACCTCATCGTTTCTTTTTCCTTTTCCGACCATAGCCATAAGCCCCTCATCTAAAAGCTGAGGTGTATAGGCATCCATTCGGTAACTGGTTGTAGGCCCTGCAGAACCTATGGGCTCTCCGGGCTTTGCAGGACTCGGTCCTACATAGTACATGACAGCCCCCTTTACATCTATGGGGAGTTTTTCTCCCTTTTCTAAAAGTTCGCATAGGCGTTTGTGAGCTGCATCTCTTCCCGTATAAATATAGCCGTTCAATAAAACAATATCTCCGGCCTTAACATCTTTTAAATCTTCCCTTGTAAAGGGTGTTGTAAGTTTTTTCATCTCAGACATTTTTCCTTCCTCCCTTATAAAGTAACTTCCTTATGGCGTGTTGCATGACAGTTTATATTTACACAAATAGGAAGACCTGCAATATGTGTGGGATAGGTTTCGATTAAAACCCTTAAAGCCGTAGTCTTGCCTCCGTAACCTTGGGGGCCTATACCTAAGGCGTTTACCTTCTCAAGCATTTCTTTTTCGAGGTTGGCATAGAAAGGATCGGGATTATAACTATCCATCGGTCTCATCAAGGCTTTTTTTGCTATCAAGGTTACCTTATCTACGGTACCGCCTATTCCGACACCTACAACTATGGGAGGACAGGGGTTGGGACCTGCAAGTTCTACAGTTTCCAATATGAATTTTTTTACCCCCTCAAGGCCGTCGGAGGGTTTAAGCATTCCAAGGCGGGACATGTTCTCTGAGCCGAAGCCCTTTCCTGCAAACATAATATGAAGTTTATCGCCGGGTACGATATTATAGTGAATTACGGCAGGAGTATTATCCTTTGTGTTTACCCTGTTGTAAACCGGATCGGCAACAACGGATTTTCTTAAATAACCTTCCGTGTAACCCTGTCTTACGCCCTCATTTATAGCATCTTCAATATAGCCGCCTTCAATGTGAACATCCTGTCCAATCGTAACAAAAACTACGGCCATTCCCGTATCTTGGCACATGGGCGAATTCGTATTTTTTGCAATATCGGCGTTTTCTATAATCTGATCGAGAGTATCACGGGCTAAGCTCCATTTTTCAGCTTCCCGCGACATCTTTAAACTTGTCAATACATCTTGCGGAAGATAATAAGCGGCTTCAATAGCCATCCTCTTAACTTCTTCCGTAATTTTTTTTGCTTCTACAATGTGCATACTCAAAAATACCCCCAAAAGTGATTCTTGGGGGTAATTATAGAACATTAAAAGATTACTGTCAATTGATGAAGAGAATCACAGCTTAATAGTTTCTACCATGTAGCGGATGGAGTTTCCAAGTTTATCATATTGATGTTTTTCGATTACAAAGATGAGGCTTGTATTTGTGTTATCGATAATTACTTTTTTTATTGCATAGTCCCGTACACCTGATCTGGTTTTTCCTTTTTGACCGGCTGCTTTTTTTATCTTATTGCCGTTAGGTTTGATGATTTCGACTTCAATGTAAAAGGAAGCTTCTAAATTGGATTTTTTATCCTTGTACAGCATTACCTTATACTCGTCATTGGTTTCAAAGTCCTTAAAAATCAAGGTAGTTTCGTTTATTGTAGAATCCGTAGCGGCATAAATAGCTCTTCCCTCATTTTTATCGCTTATTTTCCATCTTAAGAGAGAAGGATTTGCCCTATCCAAAAGGCTTAAAAATATATTTTTACTGTCTTTATCGGCCGTTTCAGATGTAGGACTTGTTATAAAGCGTCCTGAAGGTAAAAACTTATTTTCTGCTACATCTACCCCATAAATTTCTGCATAGGCACGGTAGGTTTGATCGGTTAATCCGTATTGCCCGAAAGCGAATTTACTTCCGTCAGCCGAAAAACCTAAATTAACAAAGGTCGCAATATCGCCTGCAAACAGAAAAAAAGAACAAAAAATAAAACAAAAAGAAATCATAGCTTTACGCATAATACACCTCTCATCTGCTTAAAATATCGGTTTAAAAAAAAATAACTAAAGCCTTTTTAAAATTGAGATAAAGTCAAACTTTTACACTTGCAATAAATCAGGCTTTTAAGATTTTGATAAAGCCGGTTCTTCTTTTGTAAAACTATACATAGTTTTAAGGGCTGCAAGGGGGCCTATTACCGAAATAAGGGCAAAGGTCAAAAGAAAGCAAACAAATGTCCAAAGAAAAGAAGGGTTTAAAAAAGGCATCTTCATTCCTGTAACAATTGCCTGATTAAATAAAAACATAATCAAACATGAAAGAACCGTTCCTATAATTGCTCCCGACATACTTATCATAAGAGATTCTAAAACCGCAAGTTCAAATAATTTCTTTTTGGTACTTCCTATTATCCTCAACATTCCGAATTCTTCTTTACGCTCATTAAAAATCGAAGAAAAAGAAACAGCCAACACGATAAATGAAAGAATCCATAGGATTGCAATAAGGATATAAACATAGATATTTAAGCTTGAAATACTTGAAGATATATTTGTCATCATCCTCTTCGATATTAAAGGATAAATTTCTTCTCCCTTAAATTCTTCTCTTATCTTTTTAGCTACCTCACCTGCATCGTATCTCGGATTAATCTTTACCATAACACTTGAAATCAAATTTTCATTTTTTGCAACAGGATGCTGCATAATTCTTTCGTACTCTTTTGCAAGCTTCCTTGCATTTTCTATTGTCATAAAAATAGAATTATCAAACCCCATTCCAGTTTTAGTTAAACGGCCTGCAATCACAAAAGGTTGGTTAAAAAATTTTACTTGAGAATTATAATCACCTGATATATTACTTCCGGCTACAATTTGATTATCCAAAAGAGGTAGTTTTATCTGTTTTTTAAGCCAAGGTTTTACATTAAAATCTGAATCAAAATCGATACCTATAATCTGTAAAGGAAAAGAACAGCAGCCTGCAGAGAGGGTCGCAATAAAAAGCTGGGGAGATGCAAGTTCAACCCCTTCAATTTTTTTCACACGTTCTACGACTTCCGTATCAAAATAAAAACTATTAGGTTCCCCTCTCAATAAGGCGCTTTCAATCTTTGAGTCATAACCTTGGGGCACGACAATAATATCAGCACCCAGACGATTTGAAAGCGACAACATTCCGCCCCTTAAACTTTTTACCAAAAAACTGCCTGCAAAAAGACTAAAGGCTAAAACAGCCGTCAGAATAATTAGGCTTGCAGTTCTAAAAGGTTTTCTTTTGATATTTAATTTTGCAAGCTCAAACACGGTCAGTTTTTTTGTTTGTAAATTTTCCATAGTTTTTTAGAGGTTTCCTTAATTTTCTTTTGCATTTTGCATTGCACCCTGCAATGCATTTTCAACCGCATCTTTAAACAGTTTATAAGAAATTGAAGCTCCGGCAATTACATCGACATCATCAATATTTTGAGTTTCAATTAATTTTTGACCGTACTCCGCAGCTTTTAAAACAGAGGCTTGAGCAATTTTATAAAGGCCCATATTTTTTATAACTCCGTCAACCTTTCCGTATTCAGGCCCTTTTAGATTGCCGTTTTTTTCGTAAGACAAAAACGTACACTCAACAATCTTACCTTCTTCAATTTTTATTTCAACCTCGGCTGTTCCGCCCCAATCATCTTTAATATTGGCAAAAGACTTATAGACGCCGTCTTTGTATTTTATACTCTTCTTTGTTTCCGTTTTTGAACAAGAAAAAATACAGATAAAACACAGTGCAGTCAAAATAATTTTATAATTTTTCATACATTCTCTCCTCTTGAGGGTCTTACCCTGCTCATTTTTTCAATTCTTGCTATTTTACCGTGCTCAAGGACAACCATCCGTTCAGCCTGATCTGCAACCTCAGGATCGTGGGTTACAACTATGATGGTGCTTCCCGCATTATGGAGTTTTTCAAAAATTTCCATTACAAGTTTTTCATTCTTTTCGTCAAGGTTTCCCGTAGGTTCATCGGCAAGCAGGAGCTTGGGATGATTTATCAGAGCACGGGCAATACAGACACGCTGCTGTTCTCCTCCCGATAATTGATTGGGCAGATGCTTGGCTCTTTCTTTTAAACCCACACTTTCAAGGGCTTCAAGAGCTTCCTTTTCATCCGGGAGGCTGTGATAGTACTGGGCCATCATAACATTTTCAAGGGCTGTAAGATAGTTTACAAGGTGAAATTGTTGAAAAACCAAGCCTATCATATCCCGCCTGACTATCGTCAATTCTTTAGAAGAAAGCTTTGAAATGTCCTGACCCGCCAAATCAATTTTTCCTAAAGAAGGCTTATCCATACAGCCGATTATGTTCATCAATGTGGTTTTACCTGAACCCGAAGGCCCCATTATAGAAAGCCACTCTCCCTCTTCAACCGTTAAATTTATTTTATCGAGGGCTTTAAGATCTCCATATATTTTAGAAATTTCGGTTAAGGTTAAAATATTCATAAATTCAAATTCTCCTTAAAATTAATATTACTCTCCGCGCAAAACAAGAGCTGGGTCCACATCCACAGTTGCCCTTACGGGAAAGAGGGAGGCTACAATAGTTATAACTATGGAAGAAATTACGGTAAAAGGTGCCAGCCTTATGGGAAAGGAAACTTCTCTTGCAAAAACACTTATACTTACATTATTTGCAAATAAGTAACCGAGCCCTATTCCTAAAATACCGCCCATGAGCCCAAGCATAACCGCTTCTCCCAAAAAATCTATAACAACACTTTTATTTGAAGCACCTAAAGCTTTTTTTAAGCCTATTTCTTTTCTGCGTTCCACAACTACGGCCATCATGGTAGTGGTTACACATATCATAGTCAAAAACAAAACAATAATGGTAACTATCCAAACAAGGGCCTGAAGTTTACTTAAAACCGTATCCTGAGATTCGGTAACACGCTTTACAAGACGGGGGGTAATACCTTTTACATCATTTGAAACTTTTTCGGCAATTAAATTAAGATAATCCCTGTTTCCGTCAATACTGCACTCAATTACATCGAAGGCATCATTATAGCCGACAATATTTTTTATATCCTCAAGGCTCATAAAGATAAATTCTTCTTCGACACCCCCTGTTGTAACTATGCCCGAAACCTTAAACTCGTTTACGGTTACATCTCCGTCAGGTTTCGGAGTGTTTACAATAAAATTATCTCCTATAGATAAACCTATAGCCTTACTTATTTCATGGCCTATTAAAACTTCCTTTTTTTTGTCAGGCCATTGTCCGCGTACAAGCCAATAGGGACTATTGTTCTTTGCGCTTATAAGATCGGTAGCTGCTATCATATAGGGCTGCTCGTTTACCTTTGCAGGTTTATAAATATAAGGGGCAAAACCTACAAGTTTACCTGAGTCGATTTCTTTTTTTATTTTATCGATTTGCTCTTTTTTTATTTTTGCATCGCTTTCGGAAGGAAGAAATATCATATTTGCCCCGTATGAGCGGAACACCGTTCCCATCTGCCGCGGAATGTCGTAGTAAATTGTCAATAAGCCCGATAAAACGGTTGAGCCGATTGCAATAGCCATTAAAGCCACCAACATTCTTGAACGGCGCCGCAATAAAGAACTCATTATCATTTTAAAATACATCTTATTTTTAGTCATATCTTACATCCTTAACACCTTAAACGGGAATGTTTATTTTCCGTGCAAAACTTCCGTGGGGTTTAACTTTAATAAATATCTTACCGACGGAAGACTTCCCAAAAGGGTGATCAAAAAAATTATAAGTACCACAATAGGAATAACCATGGGAGCCGGCGGAATTGCAGAACCGAAAACGCTTCGGCCTATTATCTGCGTTAAACCCAATCCTACAAAATATCCGGCGGCACCGCCGATAATTCCTATTACCATAACCTCAGTTAAAACCGAAACGGTAACGGCCGTATTACTTGCCCCGATTGCTTTTTTTAAGCCGATTTCAGCCCTTCTATCCATAACACTCGCCGTTACCAAGTTTGAAATACCGAGAGCCGAAGCGATCAAACTTAAAACGGTAATTAAAAGCATTAACAAGCTTGTCTTATTTAAGATAGCACCTTCGGATTCGGCCACCTGTCTTATCGGCTTTGCAACCGCATCCGTTATAACCTCCTGAATCTGATAACAAATACTGCTTACATAGGCGGTGCAATACCATATTTCCATTTCTTTTATAGTTAAACTTAAAGGGTTTCTTGCGGCCTTTCTTGCCAAATCATTATCGGGAGTTGTCAAAGCACTTACCTCGATGCTTTCACAAACATTTGTCTTTCCTAAAAATTCTTGGGCCGTATGCAATGTAGTAAAAATTACCTCATCTTCATTGCTTCCCGAATTAAAAATTGCAGAGACTTTTAAAGTTTTAGAGGCTACAGCACTTGTAAGTTTTATCTCGTCCCCTACTTTTAAGTTATTCCTTCCTGCAAAAAGACTTCCTACCATACAGGAAGAATTATCATCATCCGAAACCCAGTTTCCGTTTACTTCCCACCATGTACGCATTCTTCTTATTCCGGTTATAACTTCCTGCCCCGTATGTAAGTCTATCCTAAAATCGAACCATGTACCCGACAGGCGGACAGGTTTATCCGCTCCGTCATAATCTACTTGCACATTTAAAAAAGGTGCATAATCGACAATATTGTATGCCCAAAATATGGTTTTAATTTTATACAATTCATCTTCTTTTAAGAATTTTTTTGTGTTTCCGGATTCTTCTCCGTAAATATCATCTAAAAGAGAAGATTCTTTATGAGCAACATTGATATTGGCTCCGTATGTTTTAAGTTCTTGGTTTACCTTATCCCCTACACCAAGCATTGTGTTAAGCATAGAAGTTGAAAGACTTGCACCTAGGGCAATGGTAAAAGCTATCATCACCATTTTTCCTTTTTGTCTAAAAAGCGCCCCCGCTATCATTCTCCAAAACATAACTTCTCCTATAAAAACTTTTTGCAGCAAATATTAATTTGCGAAAAAAGTTTTTTCAAGCGGTTTGTTTACAAACCGCATACAATAATGCGATGTTTGCCGAAAGGCAAACTCGTCAGCTAAACAGAGAGGTGCCATTTGCACCGAACTGTTTAGCACTTCTCCCATAAAAACTTTTTACTATTTAAAACGATGAGCCTCGGACTCAAGGTCTGATATCTTTATTTTAATATTCCCGTCATGTACAATATAAGGAATCGGAACCGGATTACATCCTCCGGGAAAACCTATGGTAGCCTTATTCATAACTACATCGCAAAGTTTACAGATTACTTCATTATTCCGTTCAAAATAACCGCTGGGACCGCATATATCGCAGGCATCAAGGCCTACACCGTAAGAACCTTCACTTTTTTTTATGGCAATAAAACGCATACCGATTCCTTGCTCCGTTATATATTCATAGCGGTGAAGTTTATCATCTTCCAACTGCTCTAAAGAAATAACAGCCATACCGTCTGCAATCGTATAATTTTCAGGCGGTGACAAAGGAACTTCTCTGTCTACATAAAAACGCAAAAAAGATAAAGAAAAAACCGAAATCACTAAAAGGCTTAAAGAAAATCGAGCCCACCTTTTTGCATTACGTTTTTTTGCTTTTATTTTTCTTAATTCGGCATTGTTATTATATGCTTCCGTAATTTTAATATTTTTTTTCCATAAAAGAATCGGAGCAAACATTATAAACACAATGACGGCAAATATAAAAAAGTTTCCATTATTCACCACCATTGCAATAAACCAAAAAATAAAATTATTCCGCGGAATTATTCTTAAAGAATATAAACGCTGGATTATTACCACAATTTGAGTTATCCCTAAAATACAAAGAGAAGCTATTACGGTAATATTTAATTCGATATCGGATAACTTTATTAAGGTTTTATAAATTGAAAGACTTGCAAGAACAATAAAAACTATTCCGAGCAAGTAGCCTATAAGTCTATATAAAACGAGGGTGCTTACCGCACTTTCGCCGTAATTAACCAAGGTTGTAGAAAGAGTTATTATAACGGGAAGATAATAAAATATTGTTGCAGCCGTATATAAAAAAACGGTTGTACCGAAAATATTTTCGTACAATAAAGATTTTTTCGCTTTTGTTTTAAACAGTAAAAGAACAATTAAAATTAAGAAAAATATACTGACGGGAATCATCGACCAAAAAGCAAAATTGGTTCTATTTATGTAATTAGGAATAGATCTTAATATTGCAGAAACAATACTGCCGATAAATCCTGTGAGTATACCTAAAAAAACAATATACCGTTTTTTTTCTGGTCTTTGGGTTCTAAATGAAGCAAAAACAACTGCAAGAACTAAGGCAAAGCCTATGCCTGCTTCAATAACCCTTATATAAAATTTTAAAATGGTGCACCTCCAAAACATCAAAAGTAACCGCCCAAGCTAAAGCCTCGGCGGTTACAAATTGAATGAGTAATTAGTATTAGATTATACTACTACCGATTGGACAAGTTTACCACTGAGGTCCTGTCCATTCAAAATCTTTCCATTCAACAACGATGGGTTCCGTCCAGAAACGTCCGGTAACGCCTGTTTCTTTGTCGACATGAAGAAGATAATCATTTCCCGGTGCCTTAATTTCAAACTTGATATTGTACTTACCTAAGCCTTCTTCAAATTTTACGTTAGCACCATAGTGAGGTCCGTCACTGGCATTCATCGGCATAAATGCAACTTCCTGTACCTTTGAAGAACCTACTTTTTGGATGTAAGCCTTAACATGTAAGTAAGGAACAAAGTCGCCGGCACCGTAACCCAATGTTGCGCCTTTTTCATTGGCAGAAATATCGGCTTCCATGTGGCAATCAGCTTCGTTCTTTGACAAACTGTTACCGGCAGGTTCCATATCTACAGGCTGAAAATAAACACCTGCAACCGTTAATATTCCGGCATCTTGCTCATCGCCGATGGGGAACTCGTCAAAACCGGCAGCGCCTTCCTCGTGGGGTTTAGGGGCAGCCGTTTTCTCTTCAGTAGGAGCAGGTTTCGCAGCCTGCTGTACCGCTTCTTTTTTTTCGCATGATGTAATTACAAAAGCAATTGCAAGCAATGCAAAAATACAAGATAAAGTTTTTTTCATTTAAAAACTCTCCTCTATATTTAATTTTTTTGGACTAAATTAATTATCCCCGCCTTCTTCTTTCTTTTTTAATTCGGCAAGAATCTTTTTATTTTTTTTGACATATAAACTTGAAAACACAATAATCGTAATTAAAACTATTATTTGAGGTATCAAACTTTCATAGGTTGCATATATGCCTAAAAAATCCAACTCAAAACTTTGCATCCACGGGATTATAGTCTTTCCGACCACACCTGCAGCCTGCAATTCCGAAACGCCCTTTCCCGTAAACGAAAAACAAAGTATGTACATCAAAATACTTGTTACGGTAAAAAACGGCTTTAAGGGCAGTTTTACACTTAAAAATCTAAATGCAAGGAAAACACCGGCTAAAATAATCACCGATAATACAATAGCTAAAATCATAGCTCTTTGACCGCTTGCACCTTGAACGGGAACTCCTTGGAAAAATAAAATAAGTTCGGCTCCTTCCCTTGCTACGGCAATAAAGGCAGCAAAAATCAAGACCCACTTATTACCGGTCGATACCGAAGATTCAACCTTCTTTTTAATATATCTTTCCCATGCTTCCGTTTCCGATTTTGAAATCATCCAGTTGCTTACATAGAACAAAACTATTACGGCAACGAACATTCCGATGCCTTCAAAAACCTCTTGAGCTATACCGCTTTGCGCACCTGCCAATAAACCAAATAAAAAAGCTAAAACTATACTTACAAGAATACCTGCAAGAGCTCCGATATAAACGGAAGATATGTACTTCTTTTTTCCGGTTTTTACAAGATAAGCGATAATAGCCGCTATAACCAAAATAGCTTCCAAGCCTTCACGCAGTATAAGCACAAAACATGAAATAAAGGTTGCAACAGCTGCCGACTTTCCGCTTCCTCCCTTATCATTGGAAGTGCCGTCAAGCTCGGCTGCATCATGGTAGAGCATTGCAATAAGAGCATCCTTATGAGCTCTTATCATTTCGTTATCCTTATCGCTTTTTACGTTTTTTCTGTACTCATAAAAAGCATTTTCGACAGCCGTTTTGCGTGCACCGGAAAGATAGCTCATCGTTATCTTTTCCATTCCCTTGGATTCGTAATATCTAAAATAAGCGGCATTTACTTCGTCATAGGCTTCACGGGTTTTCCCCTGTGTATACAATTCGTATGCATTATTCAGGTGAATTTCCATTTTTTCGACTATTTTAGTCCAAGTGCTCAAGTCTTCTTTTTCTTTGGCTGAAACAGAAAACAAAAAAGCAAAGAAAATCAAAAAAATCGATAAAAATCTTTTAAAACTATTATTAAACATATTAACTCCAATTTTGTAGCCAATACTTACAAAATTCTACTTAAAGTATATCAAGTCAAAAAAACAATGTCAAGATTCTCTTACATATTTTTTTAATTTTTTTAATAACAGAAACGGGACTAAAATCAAGTTTTCGTTAATTCTCCATCATTCATTCTATATATGGGACTATTTTCATTTAAAATTTCAAAATCATGTGTTACAATCAAAACGGCGGTTCCCAGTTTATTAACACTTTTTATAAGATTCATAACCGTTTCAGAAGTTTCCTTGTCAAGATTTGCCGTAGGTTCATCTGCAATAAGTAATTTAGGAGAATTCATAAGAGCTCTTGCAATCAACATTCGCTTTAGTTCTCCGCCGGATAAATTTTGGGGCATCTCATTTTTTAAATGAGCTATATCCATCAAGTCCAAGAGGCTTAAAGCCCTTCCCTCGCTGTCGCCGTCCCTGTTAAATAAAAAAAACGGAACCCTTACATTATCAAAGACCGAAAGGTTCGGCAAATAAGCTAAAGACTGAGGAACAAAACCTATCGACTCGTTTCGGTAAAAGCTTTTATCGGTATCATTCATAGAAGAAATATCCTGATCTTCAAAAAAAACCTGCCCTTGGGTAGGATCTAAAATACCGGATATCAAATTAAGAAAGGTTGTTTTTCCCGAACCCGAACGCCCTACAATGAATACAAAATCGGAAGCAGAAATGGAAAAGTCAACATCTTTTACTGCAAAAAAAGAGTTCTTACCTCTGGCAAAGGATTTGGAAAGCGATTTTGTTTTTAAAAGCATGAGTTTCCTTTTATAGATTATTCAAATTTTTCTTTGCGCGAAAGAAAAACATAAACAAGGCTTACCGCAATCAAAGCAATAGCCAATAGAATAACTATAGGCTTTGTATAAACATTACAGCTCATATTTGGGTGCTTACAGGTGCCTATAACAAGGGTTTCAAGTAAAATAAGACTTACTCCGGTTCCGATATTGTAGACGGATATTCCAAAGCGCGATTTTTTACAAATAAAAAAAGCAAGGCCAGATAAGGCTATCAGCCCCCCTAACAACCTCACAGCTTCTCCCATCCAATGACATTTCATAAAACTGCCGTCAGCCTTAGGATGACATACATGGGCAAAGCCGAACGGAGCAAATAAAACCAATAAACCGATTATAATAATAAGAGCACTGAATATATATCTTTTCATATTTTCCCTTCCTATAATTTATAAAATTTAAAATATCATATGGAGTATAGACTCATCAAAAAAAAATGTCAACATAATATTACATAAACAATGTTATTTTTTGCAATTTAATTTATGGTAACCTCTTAAAAACTTCAGTTTTTAGAGGTTTTCCTTAAATCCAACTTGCGATGTTTTTCATAAGTCCTTGATATATAAAGACTTATGAAAAACTCGACGGGTATATATAAAAACCAACAAGGTTTTTATAAATGACCGCATATTGACCTCAGCAATTTTTTTTTATATAATATCGCCAATTATGGATATCTTTGATATTATAGGCCCGATTATGATAGGGCCGTCCAGTTCGCATACGGCAGGAGCCGTAAGAATAGGCTATTTAACAAGGGTTCTTCTTGCAGAACCTGCTATAAAAGCAAGAGTGTACTTACACGGATCTTTTGCCTACACCTATAAGGGGCACGGTACCGACAGGGCTATTGCAGCAGGTATTATGGGAATGAAACCTGAAAACGAGCGTATAAGAAACAGCCTAACCCTTGCAAAAGAACAAGGCTTGGACATCACCTTTGAACCTATAGATATTCCTAATGCCCATCCCAACACGGCATTGATTGAAGTTACCGGTATTGACGGAAAGGAGCTTTCCGTGCAAGGCTCCTCCATAGGAGGCGGGAATATTCTAATTACCAAAATAAACGGAAAACCTGTAGAGCTAAGCGGTAAAAACCCTACACTGGTAGTAGAATATCAAGATATCCCCGGAAGAATAGCCGCCATAACAAGCGTAACGGCAAAACACAAGATAAATATTTCGCAAATTCATATCGGAAGAGATTACCGAGGGGGAACCGCCACAATGTGCCTTCAAATGGACGGTTTAAGCGTCGGCCCGGAATTAAAGGAGGACATTTTGCAAATAGACCACATCTACAATGTTATCCTGATTCAGCCGGTATAATTTTAAAAGGGTATAAACTATGAAAACAATAGAGTATAAAAAAATAGAAGACCTGATACAAAAAGCAGCCGAAAATTCTTTAAGAATTTCGGATATTATTTTAGAAGACCAAAGCTCCGCCCTTGAAGAAACTAAGGAGCAGTGCTTTGAGAGAATGCAGGAGCATTTAAACGTAATGCTTGAAGCAATTGACAAAGGAACAAACCCGGATATACGCTCGACAAGCGGGCTTACGGGCGGAGATGCCTATAAAATATACGAAAGATCGGAAAACGGAAAAGCT
Source organism: Treponema denticola ATCC 35405 (assembly GCF_000008185.1). Classification (NCBI taxonomy): domain Bacteria; kingdom Pseudomonadati; phylum Spirochaetota; class Spirochaetia; order Treponematales; family Treponemataceae; genus Treponema; species Treponema denticola. Next base: position 1,554,868 of record NC_002967.9, on the reverse strand, counting down.
CTCTGCGGGCCCCTCCTTGCTAACGGTATAAGAATGGCAATGGCCGTTTCCGAATTAAATGCTTCAATGGGAAAAATAGTTGCAGCCCCCACTGCCGGCTCTTGCGGTATTCTCCCCGGTGCAATCGGAGCCGTTCTAAAAACAAAGGATGTAAAAAAAGAAGATGCAGTTATGTCTCTTTTTACGGCCGGAGCTATCGGCATGGTTATAGCGAATACGGCTTCCATTTCGGGAGCTGAAGGCGGATGTCAAGCCGAATGCGGCTCAGCCTCAGCCATGGCAGCAGGAGCTATAGTGGAAATGTGCGGAGGAACACCTGAAATGGTAGGCCATGCAACGGCTATTGCCCTTAAATGTATCTTGGGTCTTGTTTGCGATCCTGTAGCAGGCTTGGTTGAAGTTCCTTGCGTAAAACGGAATGCTTCCGGTGTAAGCCTTGCCTTTACGGCAGCAGAGCTTGCCCTGGCAGGAATCAAAAGTGCTATTCCCGTAGACGAGGTTATAATAGCCATGAAAAAAGTCGGAGATTCTATACCTTCAGCCTTGAGAGAAACTGCCGAAGGAGGTCTCGCCTGTACAGCCACAGGCAAAAGACTTCAAAAAGAAATATTCGGAAAAACTTTATAAGATGGTATCTTCTAAAAAACGATTTTTTTAAAGGTTCCTAAAAGTTATTTTTCAGCCTTTTCAACAATGTAGGTAAGCCCTTCGCGTCTGAGAACCCTCACCATTGAGCCTGCAGGAATTTCTTCCGAAAGAGAGCGGGCACTCCATGTCGTACCCTGATACTTTATTCTGCCTTCCTTGTTATGAAAAACCGTTTCAATAACATCGGCAAACTCTTCCCCTTCTTTGTCGCTTTTTTTATCCGAATAGAAAATAGTACCCTTAAAAATAGGAGTAAATTTTTTACGTAAAAAAGCCAAAGAAAGAACCGAAAAAATAACAAATATTATTATTTGAAGCCAAAGAGCTTGATTAATAAAAGGAATTAAACTAAAAACGGAAGTAAAAACAGCCCCGAAGCCGAAGAAGATAATAACAAGGCCGGGAATTATAAGCTCCAAGCCTATACACAACACACCTACCAAAAGCCAGATAGACCACCATCCCATAAACTACCCCCTAGAAAAAGCATAAGCACGAGAAAACCCGTGCTTAGCTTATAAAGACAATTAGTCTTTAATATTGTATCGTTTCTTAAAGCGATCAATTCGTCCTGCAGTGTCAACAAGCTTTTGTTTTCCCGTAAAAAAAGGATGACACTGAGAGCAGATTTCAACCTTGATATCTTTTACTGTAGAACGCGTATTTATTACGTTTCCGCAAGCGCAAGTAACGGTTGTTTCTTCGTATTTCGGATGAATATCTTTTTTCATACAAACCTCCCAAGGTAGTGTTATAATATACAATATTTACTCTTTTTGTGCAAGACCGGCATTCATTGATTTTAAGAACGCTTCATTATTCTTGCTCTTATTCATTTTATCTATTAAGAATTCGATAATATCGGCATCATCCATCGAGCTGATGAATTTGCGTAATATCCACATAAGCTGCATTTCTGCTTCCGTTAATAAAAGCTCTTCTTTTCGAGTTCCCGATCGCTTTATATTGATTGCAGGGAATAAACGGCGGTCTGAAAGCTTTCTGTCCAGGTTTACTTCCATATTGCCAGTTCCCTTAAATTCTTCAAAAATAACCTCGTCCATCTTGCTGCCGGTTTCAATAAGAGCCGTAGCTATTATCGTTAAACTTCCGCCTTCTTCGATATTTCTTGCGGCACCGAAAAAGCGTTTAGGCTTATGAAGAGAGTTTGAATCCACACCTCCGGATAGAACCTTACCCGAAGTAGGCATTGTCTGGTTATAGGCCCTTGCCAAACGGGTAATTGAATCCAAAAGAATAACTACATCCCTCTTGTGTTCAACAAGGCGTTTTGCCTTTTCAAGTACCATTTCAGCAACTTGAACATGGCGGGTTGCCTGCTCATCGAAGGTAGAAGAAATAACTTCCGCATTTACAGTGCGCTCCATATCGGTAACTTCTTCAGGACGTTCATCTATCAAAAGAACTATAAGATAAACTTCAGGATGATTGGCCGTAATTGCATTGGCTATCTTTTGAAGCATTATCGTTTTTCCCGTACGAGGAGGAGCTACAATCAATCCTCTCTGTCCTTTTCCTATCGGACAAAAAAGATTCATAATTCGGGTAGATATTTCCTGAGTAGTTGTTTCAAGGTTTAATTTTTCTCTAGGATAAAGGGGGGTGAGGTTATCAAACGGAATACGGCGCTGCGATTTTGCAGGCTCATCAAAGTTGACCGTTTCAACCCTTAAAAGAGCGAAATATCTTTCACCCTCTTTTGGGGAGCGAATTTGGCCGTAAACCGTATCACCCGTTTTAAGATTAAAAAGCCTTATCTGGCTGGGAGATACATAGACGTCATCAGTTCCCGTCAAATAGCTGTTTTGAGGCGAACGTAAAAAACCGTATCCGTCAGGAAGGGTCTCTAAAGAACCGGAAGCGAAAATAGTACCGCCCTGATTGGTATGGTTTTTAAGAATGTGGTAAATCACATCCTGTTTTTTCATTAAGGAAAGTTCATCCTCCGGTACGCCGTATTTAATGGCCATATCTCTTAAATCATGCATACGCATCTTTGTAAGATCGTTTATTATGATTTTAAAAGAACTATCTGATGCGGGCGGGACTTCTTCTTTTTCTTCTTGAATATCTTTAGGTATACGTTTTTTTGCAGTTACACTAGTTCTTTTTGCCGGTTTGGTTTCAACTTCATCTGAAAAGCTTTCTGTTTTTTTTCTTCCGCGGGAGCGGACAACAACTTTTTTTTCAAGAACTTCATCGTCTGCTTCATTGTTTTGCTCAATTCTTGTCTGCTCTACAGCAGCTTGAATCTCATTTGCCGGACTAAGGGATGGATCATCAGCCTGTACATCGGATTGGCTAAGACCTAAGTTTTCATCAGAATTAATCCCCGTATCAAACAAGGTATCCTCAGAAACCTGCGGCAAAGTTTTTCTTTTTCTTATTGTCATCGGATTTTTCTCCTATGCTATGTAACTTAAATACATCATTCCAAAATTCAGTATTCGGCTTAAGGAACCGAAAAAGACATGTAAAATGAATTGTTACTGTTGAATAGATTTTTAGTCTAACAAATTTATTTTATTTTGTCAAGTAAAGCTTTTTTAGCTTTCAGACTTCTAAAAAAATACCCTCGATTAAATCGAGGGTATCCATCTCCTAGGGGAATTGAACCCCTGTTGTCGGGATGAAAACCCGATGTCCTAACCACTAGACGAAGGAGACATGGTAAAACGCATCACATTGAAACGCATTGCGTTGACAAGAAAGGAATATATCATATTTTTATAATTATGTCAAGCAAAATTACAAAAATTCTTTTATTTATCCGTCTTGCTTATCAAATCAGGTCTTAACACTTCTGCTCCGCCCATATAAATATGAATCGGCTTTTTCCTGGAATAATAATAGATTAAAATTCTAATAGTTTTAGGTAAGCCGCCCTTCATACCGGGTTCTAAAGCACAAAAAAGGGCCGTATTTTTTGCAAAGCCGTTCTTTCTTAAAGCCGATGCAGGATTTAAAGCCCTTATATCGGAGGTAACCGTAAAATGTATTGAAACTATGTCCTTTTCAGACAAGGAATTTTCTCTCAAGATTCGGCTATAAAGGTTCACAGCTGCCGAAGATATACTTTCTTCACTATCTTCACAGCATACGGCCCCGCGTAAGGCTCTTAATTTTTTTATCAAGCTCATTTTTTTTGCTTAAAATCTTTAAATTAAAGCACTGCACCTTAGCTTATTACAATGGTGCAATGCTTTAAAATTAATTGTTATTTGGCAGGCTTATTAGCCGGCTTTTTACCGGTTTTAGCCTTTGCTTTTTCGGAAGGCTTTGAAGTTTTAGCGGCAGGCTTTGCAGGTTTTTTTGCGGCCGACTTGGATTTTAAGGCTTCAACTTCAGCCTGGGCTGCGGCAAGTCTTGCTATCGGAACTCGTAAGGGTGAAGCGGAAACATAGTCCATTCCTGCCCTGCAGAAGAACTTAACCGAATTTAAGTCTCCTCCGTGTTCACCGCATACACCTATTTCCAAGTTCTTTTTAACTTCTCTTCCTTTTTGAATAGCAGTAGATACCAAGATACCCACACCTTCTTGATCCAATGACTGGAAGGGGTCAGCCTTAAATACGCCGGCCTTGTTTTCATCTACATATTCAGGGAGGAATTTACCTGCATCATCCCGGCTTATACCTATGGTCATCTGCGTAAGATCGTTTGTACCAAAGGAGAAAAATTCCGCATATTCTGCTATTTTATCTGCAAGAAGGGCTGCTCTCGGAGTTTCAATCATAGTACCGACCATGTACTTAAGTTTTTTATCCTTAGCTTTTTTCTCGATGATATCGTCTGCAACAGCTCGAACCCTCTTTTCCAAAATCCTAAATTCTTTTGCATCGATTGTAAGAGGAATCATTATTTCGGGTAAAACGGCAATTCCTTTCTTTTGAACCGTGCAGGCAGCATTTATAATGGCAGTAACCTGCATTTCAAGAATTTCAGGATAGGTAATGCTCAAACGGCAGCCTCTGTGTCCCAACATCGGGTTTGCTTCGGTCAGCTGATCTACTCTGTTTTTAACACTTGCAAAACTTATATTAAGTTTTTCTGCCAACTTTTGCTGACCTTCTTTATCATGAGGAACAAATTCGTGTAAGGGCGGGTCAATCAAGCGGATGGTTACGGGATATCCGTTCATAGCTTTAAAGATACCCTCAAAATCCTTCGTCTGATAAGGAAGAAGTTTTTTTAGAGCCTTTTCCCTTGCTTCCTTGTTTTCTGCAATAATCATTTCACGGATTGCCTGAATTCTGCTCTCATCGCTAAAGAACATATGTTCGGTTCGGCAAAGACCGATACCTTGGGCTCCGTGGCCTACGGCAATCTTAGCATCTTCGGGCGTATCGGCATTTGTTCTTACCTTTATTTTTCGTATCTGATCAACCCATTCCATGATTTTTTTATAGGCTGCAGGAGGCTTGGGAGTAATTAAGGGTAACTCGCCCTTGTAAACAGCTCCTTTTGAACCGTCCAAGGTAATGTAGTCTCCTTCTTTTAAGACTATACCCTTAGCCGAAATTGCTTTTTTCTCGTAATCGATTCTTAAATTTTCACAGCCTACTATACAGCATTTTCCCCAACCTCTGGCGACTACGGCTGCATGGCTGGTTTTTCCGCCGGTTGCGGTTAAAATACCCTCAGCAGCGTGCATACCGCCTACATCTTCGGGGCTTGTTTCATGACGAACAAGAACAGCTCTTTTACCGTCCTTTGCAGCAGCTTCCGCAGCCTCTGCCGAAAGACAGATTATACCGCATGCAGCTCCCGGAACGGCAGGAATACCGTCAACAAGGTGAGCGCTTTTTATTTCGGAAGCTTTAGAATAATCCAAGGCCTTGTAGAAGACTCCTTCAATGTCTGAAGCCTTAATACGGCTAACAGCTTCTTCCTTGGTTATAAGTTTTTCTTCCACCATATCTACAGCCATCTGGAAGGCTGCTGCAGGAAGCCTCTTACCGGTTCGGCACTGGAGCATGTATAATTCACCTTCTTCAACGGTAAATTCCATATCCTGCATATCCTTATAATGCTTTTCAAGGATTTTGCGTGCATCGCAAAGTTTTTTATAAGCATCCGGATCTTTTTTTGCAAAAACATCGAGCTTAATAGGAGTTCTGATTCCTGCAACAACGTCCTCGCCTTGGGCATTAAAGAGGTATTCACCGTAAAAGTCGTTTTTACCCGAATTCGGGTCGCGTGTAAAGCAGACTCCTGTACCCGAATTATCCCCTTTGTTTCCGAATACCATCTGCATAACGTTTACAGCCGTCCCGCGGATTCCTACAATGTTTTCAACCCTTCGGTAAGTAACGGCTTTATCGGACATCCAAGAACCGAAGACTGCTCCGATAGCACCCCAAAGCTGCTTTATAGGATCTTGGGGAAAGGGAGATTTTATTTCTTTTTCATAAAGCTTTTTGGATCTATCGATAACATCCTGTAATTCCGGTTCGTTTACATCGGTATCCGAAACCTTTGCAGTCTGAGCAAGATTAAGACGTTTTTTTGTTCTTTTTTCTTTTACATCATCAAAAATTTTATCGAATTTTTCACGTTCAATGTTCATTGCCGTAGAACCGTACATCAAAATAAACCTACGATAAGCATCCAGGGCAAATCTTAAATTTCCGGTCTTCTCGGCCAAACCTTGAACGGATTGGTCATTTAAGCCTAAATTCAAAATTGTCTCCATCATTCCCGGCATCGAAACGGGAGCCCCTGATCGAACGGAAACCAAAAGAGGATCTTTTTTGTCCCCAAGTTTTTTTCCGGTAATTTTTTCCAATTTTGAAAGATAAGATTCAACTTGAGTTTTTAGTTCGACAGGATACTTTCTGTTATTTTTATAATACTCTTCGCAAACCTCGGTTGTAATAGTAAATCCGGCAGGAACAGGAAGTCCTATAGCCGTCATTTCGGCCAAACCGGCACCCTTGCCGCCCAATACTTCCCTCATCGTACCATTACCTTCAGCGCTACCTCCGCCAAAAAAATATACATATTTTGACTTTGCCATTGCATTGTCCTCCTTGAACATTGAACAATTATTACAATATATTTATATATTGTATCTTGTATAATATCAATTGTCAATGTATAATTATAACAATTATGAAAAAAAATCTTAACTATTATTTATTTTTATTTATCACAGCGGCGGTTTTTGTTTTAAATTCCTGTAATTCAACCGAAATTTCCGAATCAAAATTACCTCAAAAAGAAAATGATATAAGCGAACTTGTTTTAAGTTTCTCAGGCGATATTATGGCTCATGATGTCAATTTTAAAATGAAAGACTATAATCGAATCTATGATGATGTCAGGGATATTCTTTTAAACGATGATTTAACTTTTGGAAATGTAGAAACACCTGTCTGTGAAGAAAGACCGCTTTCAAGCTTTCCATGCTTTAATATACATAAAGACTATCTAAGAGCCGCTATTGAAGGGGGTTTCGATGTTTTCTCGTTTGCCAATAATCACACTAACGATCAGGGTATTCAAGGAATAGACGGAACTATTAAAAGTTTTAATGCTTTAAAAGAAGAGTATAAAAATAAAGAGCTTTTTTCTTCCGGTTTAAAAAACAAAGAAGATGAAGATTTTAAACCTGTTCTAATCGAAAAAAAAGGCTGGAAGATTTTATTTTTATCGGTAACGGAACTTATCAACTCTCACGGCAAATCAAAACACAGACTTTATTACTCGGAACCCACAAAGACAGGAAGGGAAAAACTTCTTTTATCCATAAAAAAAATGAGGGAAGAAAATCCTTGCGATATTTTTATTCTGTCTCTTCATCTAAACGAGGCGGAATACGGCCTTAAGGTTTTAGATAGTAAAAAGACATGGTTTAAGGCTTTAGCCCAAGCAGGAATAGATGTAGTCTGGGCTAATCATCCCCATGTTTTACAGGATTGGGAACTTTCCGATGTGGAAATCTTAACCGATGATTCCAAAAAAGATATTATTCAAATCAATAAAGGAGAGAATAATGAACCTCTTGACTCTTTTCTCACACATAAAAAAAATGCCTTTTTTATGTACTCTATGGGAAATTTTATTTCGGGCCAAAGGTGGAAGGTAAACTATGCCGATCCGGCTTACTACAGGGAATATACGGGAGACTCAATAATAATGCAGTTACGCTTTAAAAAAATAGACGGTATTTTGCAGCCTGAGATAGAGGCAGCCCCTGTTTTAATTACAAACTATAACGAAAAAGATGCACCCGTAATAAAACGCTTTACCCAAGAATGGATTGAGACCCTTCCCGAAAAAGAAAGGGCCTACTATCTTAAAAGGCTTGAGCTTATGAGGGCCTACTTACCTAAGCTAAAATAAAAACTTACATTAAAGCCTTATATTTTTCGGCCAAGGCTTTTGCCTTTACATTTGCAAGACCTCGGTAGCGTTCGGGGTTTGCAAAAAATTCTTCCGGCTTATCAAAGTTAAGCTCTTTTAATCTTTCCGTAACAAGAGCAAAGACCTTTTCTTCGGCCTTTAAGGCCTCATAAAAACTTATCTTTTGATTTTCGGCAGCAAGGGTAATCTTGCGTATTACCTCGTGGGCATCGGAAACGCCGCATTCCGCCAAAAGGATATAAGCGGGCTCGGCCATAACGCCTCCCCTAACCTTTCCACCGCCCTGTAAAAGGTTTTTGAGCATATTTTCCCTATCGGCCTGTAAGCCCTTTAAAATTGAATTCATACGGTTAAAGGCCAAGGCAAGGCCTGTCAGATAATCGGCTATAAACCTTTGGCTTGCAGAGTTGGATAAATCTCTTTGGTGCTCCGAGATTTGGTCCATATAAAAACTCATTATGCGGGGAGAAAAAGCCTTCCACAAGCTTTTTACATGCTCGGAATTCCATGGGTTACGCTTTTGAGGCATAGTAGAAGAGCCTACCTGTGTTGCACTAAAATATTCAAAAACCTCCCCTATCTCGGTTCTTTGCAAATTGCGTAAATCGTCTGCAAGGTTTGCAATTATGCCGAAGGCAATATTTGCTTCAAGAAGGAGGCGGAGCATGTATTCGGGCTCCACAAGCTGATGAGAATATTCTGAAGGCTTTAAGCCGAGATAATCAAGGTAGATTTTTTCAAATCTCATCGGATCGGAAACTATTAAAGATGCCGCATTATAAGCCCCGACGGCTCCGGCAAATTTTCCGCGCAAATCTTTTACAAGATCTTCCATTTTTAAAATCGACTTACCCAAACGGGCTACATATTCGGAAACGGCATAACCGAAGGTAATCGGAACCGCATGCTGACCGTGAGTTCTCCCTACCTGAGGTGTTTCAGCCTCTCTTTCAGCTATATCGCAAAGTAAAAGTTCGGTTTTCTTTAAAAGAGGAATTATTACCTTTATGACAGCGTCCCTTATCCTCATAGAAAAGGCCGTGTCGAGGATGTCGGCACTGGTAGCTCCAAGGTGAACCAAGGGAGCCGTATTTTCGGGGACTTTTTTCTTTAAGACATTTACCAAGGCTCTTATATTGTGCTGGGTCTTATGTTCTTCTTCATAAACTTCGGAAGGATCAATATTTAAGGCAATATCGTCCAATGTTTTTTCAAGCTCGCCGCTTAGTTTTGGAAGTAAAGAGCCTTTTTTTTCTTCTGCAATTTTAAGATGAGCCTTTACAATGGCCATTTCGGCCATGGCACAATAAACGATGCCTGCTTCTTCCGATAAAAAAACCGACAGTTCATCATAAAGACCTCCTTGCGGGAGGGAATAACGATGATCTATCGGCGATATATTTTTAAAAATACTTCTAGTTTCCATGTCCGATATAATGACCTAAAGAAGATGTTTAGTCAAGCGGTTTAAAATCGGCTTATAACTTAGCCTTTACAATTACAACCACTAGTAAATCCTATTTTATATCGATATAGAATTTTTTGATGTACCTTATTCTTGCGTCTGCTTTATCCCAAAATTTGCTTTCTGGATAGGCTTTAGTCAGGGTTTGATAGGCTTCCAAGGCTTTTTTTATGTTTTTATTCGGTCCGTTTAACTCGTATGCTTGACCGCGTAAAAATAAGGCCTCATCCAAATTTACCGAATAATTTTTAAAAAAATCTTCTGCCGAATTTAGAGCACTTGCTGCATTTCCTTCCGAAATATAGCCCCTTATCATATCCAACAACTCGGAAGCCGATTTAAAATCCTGTCCGGATGTTTTAGACTCTGACTTTTCGGTTACGGTTAAAAGATCGGGAGCATCATAAACCTTGGAATTCTCTCTTTTTTTAACTGAAGACTCCGCTTTTAACGGTGTTCCGGCCGAAACTTCATCCAATGTCTTAGATGAAGATGTATCATTATTAACCTTCCCTTTATCCGTACCATATTTACTTTCATTTTTTAAATCAGGTTTATTTTCCTTCTGAGCGTTTATAGGCCCCTTATAGTCAGGTGCTTTAACCGTATTATTAAGCTTTGTTTTTGCTTTTTCAACATGAACGGCAATAGAATCCGAAATAAAGTTATCCGAAAAAACATCAAAATATGAAAAGTTAAGAATATATGAGCCTTCATCTCCAGCTCCAAAATGGAAGATAGAGGTACCGCTTTGAAGTTTTCTTTGTTGATACTTTATACCTTTTTGTGCAGTGGACTCACCTAAATACACCCAACCCTCTCCCGGGTATACAACTTCAAGCCTTTGTCCCGTATAAAGCTTTACCGAACGGGAGGCTTTTTCTTCTTTTGAGTCATCAGGTTCAGTGCTTGGAAATTCCGAAAAAACGCGGGCGGGCTCACTGCCATCTTTAATTTTTTCCTCGTTCACAATATTCTTATCATTAACACCTGAAACTTCCGGAATAGAAGGTTTTGTTTCTGCAGCTGTAGGAGCTTTATCGGAACTTATTACGGGTTTTTCTAAAGATTCTTTTTTAATTTCAGGTTTCGTAACCTTATTAGGATCATCGGCCGGCTTTACTATTTGTTTTTTATCAGGCACGCTTATGGTGGCCTGATTAGATGTTGAAGGCGCCGAATCCTGAGGCTTTTTTTCTTCAGGCTTCTTTAAAGGCTCCGGTTCAATTACAGAAGGTAACTTGGAATCCGTATCTTTCGATGAGCCGGCTTCATTATTTGATGAGGCAAGTTCATTTTCATCTTCCGTATCAACTATCAGCTCCAATGCCGGTTTATCGGCAACAGGCTTAGGATCGGAAACGGATTCTACCGATTCGGCTTCAGGTACTTTCATGATTATAATCTTTTCGGAATTCTTAGCATTTTCAGAATCCTTGGAAGTATCAGTATCGGATTCCTTATCGGTTTCAGTTTTGGGTTCATTGACCGCAATATTTTCAGTTTTTTTATCTAAAGTTTCGCCTGTATTTTTTTTAGTACTTGCACAGGAATTCAAAAAGATAAAAATCAAAAATAATATTAATATATAACGTATCGGTTTCATGGAGCAGCCTCCAGTATTTTATCGGCAATTTTTTTGTTCTGTTTATGCAGTTCCTCCATATCCTTTTCGGCAGGAGGCTCATACCAATAGTCAACCTCTTCTTTTTCCCATATTTTATGCTGTTCCCGCGAAAACTGAATAGGAGGCAGATAAAGCGGTTCATCTATAATTTGCAGTTTATCCGTGTCTACCTTACCGGATTTAAAATCGGAATTTTTAGATGATAAGACAGCTTTTTTTGTTTCGGAATATGATGCATCATCTTTTTTTTGTGAAAATATAATCAAAAGGAGGCTTAACGTTAAGATAAAAATCAAGGCACATACAATTATAATAACCGGCTTTCTGTGATGAGAAAAAGAAACCTGCATGTTTTTAAAAATACCGCTTATTTTACTCTTGAGGTCTATCATTTTCTGAAATTTCCTCCTCATCGTTTACGGTTTTTATCCTTTTAGGCGGATGAGGCGGAATATAAACCCCCTCCTCAGGCTCAACATCTTCTTCTACAAAGGGCTCATTAACCAAGTCTATAGTTTTTGATTCAAGCTCCGTTTCATTATCCAGCCTTATGGCTATAACCTTTGAAACACCGGATTCTTCCATGGTAACACCCAGCATGGCATTTGCACCCAAAACAGTCTTTTTATTATGAGTAATAACAATGTACTGGCTTACATTTGCAAATTCACGAAGCGTAGTAACAAAGCGGGTAACATTTTGCTCATCGAGGGCCGCGTCAATTTCGTCAAGAAGACAGAACGGAGAAGGCTTAACCATATAGGTTGCAAATAAAAGAGCTACCGCCGTCATGGATTTTTCTCCGCCCGATAACAGACTGATATTTTCAAGTTTTTTCCCCGGAGGCTGTGCAAAAATTTCTATTCCCGATTCAAGCACATTTTTCGGATCGGTTAAGCGTATTTCAGCCCTTCCGCCGCCAAAAAGTCTCCTAAACATATTATGAAAATTCTTTTTAATCTTATTGTAGGTGTCCAAAAAAAGCTCGGTGGATTCGGCCGTAATCTCATCCGTAATCCTCTGCAAATCTGCACGGGCCTTATCAAGATCGCTTATATGTTTAGTTAAAAATTCATAGCGTTCTTTAACGCTTTCAAATTCTTCGGGAGCCATAAAGTTTACCCGTCCCAAAGAATCAAGTTTTTGCTTAATTGAAGAAAGGCTGTCCCTAAGATCATTTACAGATGAGGTAATAGTAAACATCCTCTCCTCAAACTCCATAAGCTCTCGGGAATGCTTTTCTCTAAAATTTTCTTTTGTGTTACGGATATCGGCTTCAATCCCTGCAAGATCCAAATGGAATTTTTCCAAAAGAGAGTTTGCTTTTGAAAGCTCTGCGTTAAGCTTGTCAACCTTCCCTCTCTTACTGGCAAGGTCGGAGTTTTTTATCGAGATTTCATTTTCAAGTTTTTCAAGCTCGGCACTTATCTTTCTTCCCTCATATTCCAAAGAATTTATCTCGCCTTCAAGTTCCGAAATATCTTCTTCCGTTTGCTTTAATTGTTTTTCTTCGGTAAAAAATTCGTTTTCAAGGTCATGAAGTATTTTTTTCTCTGAAGAAAGCTGACGTTCTAAAAGTTTAACCTGATCTTCTGCATTTTTTGCCTGAGCATCTACCTTCGCTCTGTTTACACGCAAATCTTCAAGGGTTTTGCGATAGTCGTTTATCTTGATGGAAAGCTCGTTATTTTCTTCTATCAGAGCGGCAATTTTTGTACGGTTATTTTCGATAGATTGCCTGTTTTCCAAGATAGCGGCATCGACTGCTCTTTTTTTGGTAATAATACCTTCAGGAGCCAAAAAGTCATCAATAAAACCTGCCGAAGATTTTTTATATTTTTCAAGGGCATTTTGAACTTCATCGCTTATGGATAAAAGTGAAGAAAAACTTTGAACGGAGTCTTCTGCGAATTTTTTTACATCATCTGCAGAGTGATTTTCTATCGAGGCAAAGTCGGAAAATATAGCCTTTTTTCCCGTAATTAAAACCTTTAACCGGTTTAAAGCACCATCCAAGTCTTTTTCGGCTTCCAAGCGATTTGCCGAGGAATAACCTGCCGATCTTAAATTTTTATCAAGTTCGGTAACGATATCTTCGGTTATGGACTTTAATTCAAGCTCCATATCCCCTCTCATATCGTCAAGCCTTTTTATATCGTCTTCAAGCCTTTTTACTTCTTCCTTGTTTGAAGTAATCTTATGGCTTGCCAAGTCTATGTTTTTTTCAAAGTCTTCGGCATTTTTTTCTATTGCAGAAACCTGTTTTTTAAACTCAAAAACATCGGCATTTTTTTCGGAAATATCGTCTTCAAGGCTTTCAATATTTTCCTTGGTTGAAGAGGTCTTAGCCTCCAGTTGGTTAAGCTTTAGCTTAAGCTCGGAACGGCGTTTATTGTAAATTTGAACCTGCTCCTGCTTACCTTTTTGTTCTATGGCCAGGTTTAGAACCTTTGTTCGGTAAGCATTAAACTTCTCTTCCATTTCATTTACGATATCCATATTTTCCGAAAGGAGCCCGTGAATACCGTCAATTTGCTCCTGTATGGAATCTCTTTTTTCGGAGGCTTCTTTTAAGCTCTGTTTTTTTGCGGCAAGACCGTCTACAAAACTTTTTAAGCGTAAAAGCTGAATATCTCTTTCATGTTCAAAAACGGCATCTTTTAGCTCACGGTATTTGATTGTTTGTTCAGACTGAATTTTTAAGGTATCATAGGATCTTCGGACCTCGGCCAAAGCAGCTTCAATCTGTTTCATATTTTCTTGGGTTTTTTCGAGCTTTCTTTCCGCATCCTGTCTTTTTACCTTAAATTTCGTTATACCGGCAGCTTCTTCAAAAAGATAGCGCCTTTCTTCAGGCTTACTCGAAAGGATCTGGTCGATTTTGCCCTGCTCCATAACGGAATATGCAGCCTTTCCGACACCTGTGTCCCAAAAAAGTTCTCTAATTTCACGCAGCTTTGCCGGCTGGTTATTGATAAAATATTCGCTTTCCCCTGAACGGTAAAGACGCCTCTTTATAGCTATTTCGCTTAAATCCAAATTCAAGAGGCCCTTTTCATTGCTTATAGTTAAGGTTACTTCTGCAATATTAAGCTGATTTCTCTTTTCGGTACCGTTAAATATAACGTCTTCCATTTTGTCGGCCCGTAAAGTACGGGACGATTGTTCCCCCAATACCCATTTTACTGCATCCACTACATTACTTTTTCCGCAGCCGTTGGGTCCCAGGAGGGCTGTTATACCATCTGCAAATTCAATTTTTACTCTATCGGGAAAGGACTTAAATCCGAAAATTTCAAGATTTTTAAGAAACATAGCCCGAACATCCTTTTAACATGTACATATAAAAGATTATACAATTTATTTGCTTGTTTGTCATTAGGAATTGAAAAGTTTTTAAGGGATAGGATAATTTTTCCGATAAAAGGGTGTTATGAAAGTGTTGGTTTTTGATAGAAAAATAGAAACTCTCGCCTTTTTGTGTGAAAAGCTGGAAAATCATGGAATTATAACTATTGCTGCAGAAAACGGCAGTAAATTTATATGTAATTATTTGGATCCCGAATTGGATGCCATCATTGTAGCAACAAAAGAATTGGCTCATTATAGTTTGAATGAAGCTCGATTGATAAAAAAGATATACAAGGATATTACAATTTGCACTTATTTTCACGAAGATTGCTATAATATAAAAAATATCAATATAGTAAGCTCTTCCGGAATACCTGAAAACATAAGAGGAAATGAAAAAATCCTCAAAATAATTCTTTCAAAATGTAAAAGAAGGCCTGATCTTAATAAGGACTATATTTACAGCCTGCCTAAAAAATCCGGAATCTTACTAAAGCATTTAATTATAAACAGACAAAAAGGATTAAGCGATGAAGAGATAAGCACAATTTTTTGGGGAGAAAAAATTCCTTCAAAACAAAACAGCATCTATAATCATGTTTACAACCTAAAAAAATCTCTCAAAAAAAGTTTTAGCAATAGATATACCATTTTAAAAGCAAACAAGCGTTACAGACTTATAAAACTAAAAAAAGAGGCTTAAACCATGGGATTTAAGCCTCTTTTATAAGATTAGGAAATACCTAGGACACCTGCGACACGCTCCAAAACTTTTTTGCGGTCAAGCGGCTTTACGATATAGTTCTTGGCTCCAAGTAAAAGAGCTTTTTTTACAAGTTCTTCCTTTCCCAGAGCACTTATCATAACTACCTTGGCATTTTTATCGAATGCCATTATCTGTTCCAAGGCAGTTAAACCGTCCATTTTAGGCATTGTAATATCCATTGTTACGAGGTCGACATTGGGACATAATTCTTTATATTTTTCAACGCCCTCAAATCCGTCAACAGCCGTAGCAACAACTTCATAGCCCTCGCTATTCAATATCTGTCCTATTTGCTTTGTAACAAATATAGAATCATCAACAACCAAAATCTTGTAAGGCGTTCCATCCGGTTTTTTCCCTTCAGGTGCCCTCTCGTTAATATTGGGAAAGTCCTGTTTCGATATCATAATAAAACTCCTTTAACTTTTTTATACTCGGTCACGAATTGCAACGTTGATTTCTACTCTACCTTGCGGAGCCGTCATCGGCACAATTAAAGCTTCGATATCATTATTGGATATCTTCATGTTTTCGCCCGTAAAAAGAGCCGGAGGAGTTAAGTCAAACTTAAATCCTAAGTCATGAAGCTTTGTTACAGCCTGCGCCGTAATAAGATTAGCCAATTCCGTAATCGTTGCGCGAGCAAGCTCATCAAATTCTGCCAATTCCTCGTTATTCATTGCAGAGGCAATCTTTAAAGCCGTATCCAAGGTCATATCAAAGATGACTCGGCCCTCAACATCCCCGGCAAGACCTACAATAGCTGCGACGCCCATAACCGGCATACAAGTCGATTTTAGGTACAAGTCGCCGCGTTTTATATCCTCACTTAAAACTTGTGACAGGATATTGTAAGCAGCTTCGCTAAACGGATTAATATACTCTACACGCATTTATTTCTCCTTATCCTTTTATATTTATTCTTTTGTAAAAATTACAATATCACCTGAGCTGTTTCTCAGCCAGCCGTCCTGCTTGGGCATTGCCTCATTATGACCCAGAATTATAAGTCCGGAATCCTTAAGTTTTTCCCTAAATTCTTCTATCAGGGTTCTCTGAACATTTGGGTTCATAAACGATAAAACATCCCTTGCAACAATTATATCTACATCGGGAACGGCATTTTGATGAGTACAATCATGGTACTCAAAAAGAATCATATCTTTTATCTCTTTTGAAAATGTCAAATTTCCGGAAGCAGTCTTTGTAATATGGGGCTCATAAATACCGGAAGCAATATCATCGGGAACCGAAAGCATGGGAGCATTCGAAATAGCCAACAAATCCGAATCATTTGCATAAATCTTTACATGAGCACGAGGATAACGCATTTTTAATAGAACAGCAAGGCTGTATGCTTCATATCCTTGACCGCATCCTATACACCAAACATTAATTACGGAAGAAGCATTCTCCGGAAGCATTTTATAATAGGCATTTATATAGGCCTCACTCCAAAAACTCTTTGTAAAAGGTGACAAGAAAGATGATAAAAATTCTCCGGCATCTTTTTCGGATTGAATTTGCAAACTTCCTGAAGGGCGTATATCCTTCCACTCCAAATACCTTTCCTTGACCCAATCTTCATTAACGGCAGAAATATAGAATTTACCCATAGCAGATAATGTATCGCCTATAAATTTTATATCCAGATTTTCTGAAGATTGACCGCCTTGAAGCTTTACCGGTTCCTTTACTACGCTTGCCGCAACAGGAGCCAAGTCTTCCTTGACTTCTTCTTTTTGACGCGAAGCAAATATCTTATCGACATCAAGAAGAATGTAAAGATGGCCTCCGTTTTCTACAACACCGTGAATATATTTAATATTTATATCGCCGAAGATAGGATGAGGGGGTTGAATTGTACTGCTGGATACACCCACAACCTTATCGATAAAGTCAACTACAACACCGAAGGTCTGATCTTGAACATTTATGATAACCATGCTTTCAGGCTGGTTTTTTTTGCGGGCCGGTACCGGAATATTAAAGAAAATACGCAAATCGATTATCGGAATAATATCACCGCGGAGGTTGTATACTCCCAAAACAAAGGGAGAAGTATTGGGTACATAGGTAAAATTTCCGGCCTTTGCTATTTCCTTAACACGCATAATGTCTATTGCATAATCTTTACCGGCAAGAGAAAATGTTACCATCTTAAAATCTACAACAATCATCTGCTCGTGTAGAGAATCAGTATCTCCGATGCCTACGCCCGTATTTACCTTTAGTTCTTTCATTTCTTCCATAATGTCTTTCCTTAACCTACCAAATTGAAGCCTCGCGGCGCTCCCTAGCCTGCATTTCCTGTTTTAAGCCAAGCTCAAGCAGCTGTGCAACATCTATAATCAACGAAACGGAGCCGTCGCCTAAAATAGAAGCACCGGCAATTCCCGGAGAATTAGTAAACTGATCCTTCAAGGGCTTTATTACAACAGCCTCTTCACCAATAAGACTGTCTACCATAAGACCTACTTTTTTTTCTTCGGTTCCTACAACAACTATATAATTATATCCGTCATCATCGGTTTCTGCCGATGTAATACCGAACAGGCGGTTAAGCCTTAAAAGGCTGTATACCTCATCACGGACATTAAAAACTTCATAATTATCTATGCGGTTAATTTCATCGGGTTTTACCCTGTGACTTTCTATAACCGAAGTAATAGGAATCGAGTAAACTTCGTCCCCTACCCTGATCAAAAGCCCCTGTATAATAGCCAGAGTCAAGGGAAGTTTTATAATAAAACGGGTTCCGACATTGGGTTCGGATTCTACCATAACCGTTCCGTTTAATTTTTCTATATGAGTCTTAACTACATCAAGACCTACACCTCGGCCAGATACGCTCGAAATCGTTTTACTTGTCGAAAAACCGGGAGCAAAAACCAACTGGAAGGCCTCAACATCGGTAAGGCTTTTATTCGGGTGTAAAATTCCTCTTTCAACAGCCTTTTGCTTTACCGCTTCAACATCAATTCCATGACCGTCATCGGCAACTTCGATAACAATCATATTGCCTTCGTTACTGGCTTTAAGAAGAAGGATTCCCTGCTCCGGCTTACCAAGACCTTTTCTTACCTCCGGAGACTCAACACCATGATCAAGAGAGTTTCTTACACAGTGCATTATAGGATCAAGCAAGTCTTCGACAACCGACTTGTCAAGTTCAGTATCTTCACCTTCAATTACAAGTTGAACATTTTTATTTAAGTCTCTTGAAAGGTCTCGAACCACACGAGGGAAGCGGCTGAAAATCTGACTGATGGGAACCATTCGTATTTTCATAACCCCTTCTTGAAGTTCGCCGGAAATACGGCCCAAGTTTTGAGATGAAGACTTAAACTTTGTAACGGCAGCCTTCATTAAAGAGTCAAAATCTCCGAAAACCTCCAAGAGGCTTGAATATTCGTTTAAAACATCCTGTTTTATGGAATTGATATCATAACCCTGCTGAATTTTTTCGAGGTATTCGGGCATCTTATCCAATAGCCTTCTAGTTTTATCCTTGTAAATTGTACTGGAGTTTTGAAACTTATCGTAGAGCTCTGCAAATTCAATAGTGCTTTGATTTAAAGAGGCCTTAGTTATAACGGTCTCACTTACCAAGTTCAAAAGATAATCTATTCTGTTTGCATCTACACGCAATATGGAACCGGATGAATGGCCGCTTCCTTGCGGGCTTGTTTGAGACTGTTTTTTCTCAGGTTTGGAAGGCTGTTCTTTAGATTCTTGAACAGGTTTTTCTTCCGTCTTTTCGGAAACTTTTACCTCAGAAACGCTAGCTTCGGGAGCAGACTGTGCAGGAGCAGCCTTTGCAGGTTTGGGACTTTCAGGAGTTTTATCCTTAATGTCAAGTCTTTCGGCACTTGCAGAAAGAGTAACATCGCCTATAAAGGCTGCCTTTTCCAATATTTTGCTGTCCGATGCTGAAGATAAAAAGTAAATTACCGTTTCATGGAATTCGTCTTCATATAAGGCATCAAAATCGGGAACTGTTTTTAAAACGCTGCCATAATCTTTTAAGGCGGCAAAAACCTGAATACCGCCTACGGAATTCATTAAATTGGATTCATCGAATTTTACTATAACGGCATATAAGTCTTCACCTTTTTGGATTGTCTCTGCCAACTCAAGAATTTCATACTCTGAAAAATAATCTTTGATATCCAAATTTGAAGCCGAAGCCTGAACTTTTGGTGCAGAAACAGGAGAAACTGATGCAGGAATAGAAACCTTAGGTGCCGAAGCCTTACTGCTCTTTTTTTCTGCCTTTGCAGGAATAAATGATCTTAATTGATTTACAATACCGGACACATCATCCGAGTATATGGAACCTGAGGCTCTGGCATCCAACATAAGTTTAATTATATCTATGGATTTTAACAGCAAGTCTACGGTTTCTCCGGTTACTTTAACTGAACCGCTTCTAATCTCATCAAGAAGATCTTCCATTGCGTGAGTAAATTTAGACAACTCCAACATCTCTACAGTAGCAGAACCGCCCTTTAAAGTATGAGCTGCTCTGAATATCTCATCAATGGAGTTACGATCCTCGGGATTTTGCTCTATAACCAAAACATTGCTTTCAAGTATTTCGACCTGTTGTTCAGCTTCACTGAAAAAATCTTTTAAAAGTTCTTCGTTATTGATATCAAGATAATCACTCATACGTATATTCTATACTATTTGCAATATTAGTCAAGAAGAAAACTGCTTTTTTTTAGTTTTTTTATTTATAAGAGCTTTTTTTTAAACTTAACTAGATTTTTTTTTAAATTTATTGTAAAATATGCAGGTATGAGTATCAAAAGCAAAAAAATAAAATTTTTATTATTCTTCTTTTTAATAAAGACTTCCCTTGTTTTTTCCCAAGGATTTTCGGTCCCTCATTTTGAAAACACCAATACTTTTTACGGCTTAACTACCAAACCATATGTAACCGCCGACTCTCTAATACAGCTCAAACTCAGGATGGAACCGTCTAATAAGTTTTACTTTGATATGAATATCGATGCAAATATTGACAAGCTTATAGATTTTTTTTCTCAGGCTCAAGATCCGAAGTTCGATGGAAATTTCCGCTTTTTAGGAGCATCCCTCAATTTTCCTAAAATACAAAATCGCCCTCTTTCTTTTGCTGTCTTTACCGGCACATATGATACCTTAGGTTCAGACTCCATTTTACAGGAACACCTTAAAGTAAAAATGCCTGATCCCGAATTTAGGCGTTATCATCCCGCTTCGGCTTTCCGTCCGCGCAATTTTGTACAAGGAACCGGATTTGGAATTTATGGAGCCTTTTTTTCCGGTTTTTACCTTGGAACATACCTGACTTGGAATGAAAAATTGGGAGATAATCTTCAGATCAAATCGGACTTTAGAATGGGCGGAGCCTTTGACTTTTTTGCCTTTGATTTTTTTGCCGGAGCCTCTTTTCCAAAAAATGTGATAAAAACAAAAATCAGGTCAGGTCTTGCAATGCTTTTTCAGGCAGATGACAGCTATGACTTTTTTACCGAGGTAGGTATAGCGGAAATAAAAATCGAAAATATTGATGTTAAAGACTTTACTTCAAATTTTTATGCATCATTTGAGGCGAGAATAAAAAAAGATTTGATAAGATCAAACATAGCTTGTTTTGTAGCACCTGTTTTTTTACTTCCCAAAAGCATCAATGATCCCTTATTAAAAGATTCTTTTTTTACCGGTTTAAGCGCTGATGTAGGCATTGGAAATCTTGAAACAAAAAACATGGAAGGCGGAATCCATCTGATGGGAACGGTAAATCCATTAAAACCTACAATGATAACCCCCTTCTCGTTTTTAATCAGTCCTTTTTATACCATAAGAGCAGACGGCTTTACACTCGATTTTCGTCTACCTGTAAATCCCCTGCTTTACAACGATATATCAAAAATGATAACGGCACAAATATCAATAAAGGCGGTGTACTAATGAAAAAGATACTGAGTATTTTGGTTTTTTTTACATGCGTGAGTATTTTGTTTTCTCTTGATGTTACGGCATCTATAACCGTGGGAAACACACCTTTTAACTCAAATGGTTATACAGGAAAAATACCTGACTTCGGATTTAAGTTGATCTTAAATGAAGATCTTGGTAAAAATGTAAACGGAAAATTAGCTATTGAAAGACATTTAGGCATAGGAAACATAATTTGGGGAAGAATAGCTTATACAACCGATATGATAAATATCGCAATCGGTCCGACGTTAAGTGTATTTAATGCAGGATTTGACAATAAAAATGTAAGCACAATTTTTCAGCCGGGTTTAGGAACATCCTTATCCTTTAAATTACCGATAGGTTTTTTTACATCATTGGATACAAATTTTTCGATTCCATTAGCATCGGTAAAAACTAAAAACGTATATCTTCAAAACGGACACTTTGACTTGGGCTGGAGATTTCCAAACATAATTGCATCCATAAAGTTGAGTCAAAAAAACAAAAGTATTGTTGACAATCCGGACGAAACACATATTTCAATATCCGATATAGGATTTTATACGGTATCATATTCAAAACCGTCGGGAATAAGAATTCCCTTAAATATAATTTATAGAGTAAATCATTTTCAAAAGACAGGATCACTAAATGAAAAAATAGCCGATATTGTGTTGGAAACAGGAATAAGTCATTCTGCTTCGAGCGATATTGAGTGGTTTGTTAATTTCGGCGCTTCGGTATTTTCTTTTTCTTTAACAAATGCCGGAAGCCGGGTTAAAAAGTTTTTTTTCAATGCTGAAGCCGGTATTGTGTTAAATTTTAACTAAATGGCATGAACTTAAATAAAGTTGACATATGACCTAATATAGGTTAATATAAAAACAATAAAAATAAGGAGTTTTTATGAAAGTAGCTATCAACGGATTCGGAAGAATCGGAAGACTTGTTTTTCAAGCCTTGGTAAATCAAAACTTGCTTGGAAAAGACAAATTCGATGTTGTTGCGGTTGTTGACCTTTCAACGGATGCAAAGTATTTTGCCTATCAACTAAAATACGATTCGGTTCAAGGCAAGATGGACGCCAAAATAGGCACTGACGGAGATGATGTCCTTGTAGTAAACGGCCATAAAATTAAGTGTATATCGGGAAAGGGATTAACTCCCGCACAATTACCGTGGAAGGAGCTCGGAATAGATGTTGTAATTGAAAGCACCGGTATTTATACAAATGAAAAGGCCTATGAACACCTTGAAGCCGGAGCAAAAAAGGTTATTATCTCCGCTCCCGGAAAAAGTAAGGATCCTGCAAAGCCAATTAAAACATTTGTTATGGGCGTAAACGAAAACGAGTATAAGGCATCAGAGCATCATGTAGTTTCAAATGCAAGCTGTACTACAAACTGCCTGGCTCCTGTTGTGCACGTTCTTTTAAAAGAAGGATTCGGCATTGAAACAGGCCTTATGACAACCATTCACGCCTACACGGCAACTCAAAAGACGGTAGACGGTGTTTCTCTAAAAGACTGGAGAGGCGGACGGGCTGCAGCCGTAAATATTATCCCCTCAACCACAGGCGCTGCAAAAGCTGTAGGAGAAGTTCTTCCTACTACAAAAGGAAAACTGACAGGTATGTCCTTTAGGGTTCCTACCCCCACAGGCTCCGTTGTGGACTTAACAATCCGCACAGAAAAAGATACCTCTATCGAAGAAATTGATAAGGCAATAAAAAAAGCCTCGGAAAGCTATCTAAAAGGTGTTTTAGCCTATTGTGATGAAGAAATAGTTTCTACCGATATTATTCACGATCCTCATTCTTCAATCTATGACAGCAAGGCAACTTTACAAAACAACCTTCCAGGTGAAAAGAGATTCTTTAAACTTGTTTCATGGTATGATAATGAGTGGGGTTATTCCAATAGAGTAATCGATCTGCTTAAATTTATAACAAAGTAAAATTACATTAAGAATTTAAGTAAAAGAAAAAAGCCCTTGCAGTTTTTGATTAAGCTGCAAGGGCTTTTCTTTTAGACAAGCGGCTGCCTAAAGGATTTTCAAAGATTATTCCGGCATTTCAAAGCCTTCGGGGATTTCGATATTTGAGGAAACGGTCTGAACATCATCATCTTCTTCCAACTTATCGATCATCTTTAAGGCTTTTTGAGTTGTATCGGCATCTAAGGCTACATAGGTATCGGGAACCATCGATACGGCAGCAGATACGGATTCAAAGCCTTTTTCCTGTAAAGCTTCAAGAACCGAAGCAAAGTCGTTGGGATCGGTTGTTACGGTAATAACACCGTCTTCAGTCGCAATATCTTCGGCTCCTGCCTCAAGAGCAGCTTCCATAATTGCTTCTTCACTGACCACCTCGGCATCATACTCTATAACACCTTTTCGGTTAAACATATAAGCTACGGAACCTGTTGCACCCAAGTTTCCGCCGCTCTTTGTAAAAATATTTCGAACACTGGCTGCTGTTCTGTTTTTGTTGTCCGTTAAAACTTCAACCAAAACGGCAACTCCGCCGGGGCCGTAGCCTTCATACAAAAGCTCCTCATAGTTTACAGCTCCAAGCTCTCCTGTACCCTTCTTAATTGCTCTTTCTATGTTGTCTTTAGGCATGTTTGCAGCACGAGCTTTTAAAACAGCTGTTCTAAGTCTTGGGTTAGTAGCCGGATCTCCGCCTCCCATTTTTGCAGCAATTGAAATTTCTTTGATAAATTTAGTAAACAGCTGACCTCTTTTAGCATCAGCTGCGCCCTTGGCATGTTTAATTGTCGCCCATTTACTATGTCCTGACATGAAAACTCCTTACTCTCTTTCTAAAAAAAATAGATTTTAATATTACACAAAAAGACAAAATATGTCAATGGAGCCATGAAAAAAACACTACCTATTCTATAAGGGATGTAAGCTGTTTTATATAATTTTTTACGGCCTTACGCCCCTCATCCGTCACAGAATAAAGGGTAAGGGGCTTGCGGTTTACAAAAAGTTTTTCAACCTTCAAATATCCTGCATTTTCCAGCTTTTTACAGTGTGCGGTTAAATTGCCGTCGGTTGCATTTACCTTTTCCCTTAGCAGGGTAAATTCTATTTTTTCACAGCCGATTAAGACGGACATTACCGCAAGCCTAAGACGAGACGATAGCTGTTCATCAATAAGACGATGATCAAAAGAAGTTTCCGTATTATCGGGTATACTCATTTCGCTTTTACCGTTTTTTTCCGTTTACCTATAACTATAGCAACAGCGGCAGGTAATCCGAGCAATATGAAGGTTGCCACTCCGATTATAAGAGGAGCCGTATATTGTGCGGCAAAAAGACAGACAACTCCACATCCTGCCCAGCACAAAGCTTCAATACATAAAAAAAGGCGCAGCTTTTTTTGTACCATAGCTGCGGTTGCGGCATGACCTATGGCAAGACAAAGGCCGATATTAAAAAAGTTTGTATTAAAATCAAGTTTTCCTAAAATACCCAGTATCATGCCTAAAATAAGGCCGGCACCGATACTTCCCCACAAGGCAGCAAGAATCCTGTCGGTAACCCTTTTAATCTTTATTTTTTGCTTACGCTTCATAAAAAGAGCTAAAAACAATTGACATGCCGTCATTATAAAAAGCCAAAGCAGAGGGATAAACAAACTAAAACCTGACTTCGCCAAAAAATAGGATATAAAAGTGCCTATAGGAATCGTAATTCCGTACAGTAAAAAAGGCACTATCATATCTTCAAGCCCTTCTTGAACATCTTCAGTTAATGCACTTATTAGAGCCAACCTTTCTTTTATCTCTTTATCATTCATAAAAGTTCCCTTACAATACTAAAAAGTTAATGCTATTTTTCACGATACAGCATCGGAAACGTATAACGTAAACCGGTCTTTGCAGTAAAACCGAAGCCTCCGCCGCCCATTTCTATAAAAAAGCTCAAACCAGCCGGGCTTTTTCCCATAAAAAACTCAAAGCCGAAAAATCCTTGTCCCGTTACAAGCACCTTGGGCTTATTTTTTTGAACCGGAAAAATTACTATGGGACCTCCTCCTCCGTAAACTCGGATGTTTGCTGTTTGCATCAATGACCCGCCAAGAACAGAAAAATCAAGCACATAATATGGAGTTCTTCGCTGTGAATTAGGAAAAAAACAATCAGCATTTAAGTGTAATGCAAAGGCATTATGAAAAAGCCAAGGAGAAGTAATGGCTAGCGATATACCGAAATCACTTTGCCTGCCGATAAGCCCATACTCTAATGCAAGGCCGGTAACATCACGGTTTTCCTGCTCCGCATGAATAAAGGTAAGAACACTTAAAAACAAACAGATAGATAGAAAGAATATTTTTTTCATTATGAACCTCCTTAGATTCCTATATGATAATAGCATACCTACTTTATTTTGTAAAGTACTTTATTTTATAAATTTATAATTCTACCCTGTTGTGATTATTTTTATTAAAGATTTAATCAAAAAAAAAGACCCGATTACATATCGGGTCCTTTTCAAACCATAATCTCTTATGGGCGTCTTGCAGCAACACCTTTTTCAATAAGTGCTATGAACTCATGTTCATACCAATCTTGAGAATAAGGAAAATGCTTTCGGATAATGGGTTTTAATTTAAATTCGATAGCATCTTTACAAGCTTCGCAGACGTCATATTCGCGGATATGCCAGTAAGTCATTCCCGTAACAGGATTCACCAGCTCTTTTCTACAAATATCACAGTTTAATGTCTTCATAATAATACTCCTTACTTTGTTTATATCAGTATATAACATTCTATATCATTTTTCATACTTTGTCGAGTAAAAAAATGATTTTTTTCAATTTTAAAGCATTTTTTATAGCTTAAATTGCCTTTGTTCTTTCTTTTAAGAAAATTTTATGATCTTCATCCAAATAAGGTATAAGTCTTTCACAAACTTCTTTATGATACTCATTAAGCCATTTAATATCCTCATCCGAAAGAATTCCTGGTACAATAGGTCTTGTATCAATTGGACAAAGAGTTATTGTTTTAAATTGATAGAATTCTCCGTCTTCGGTGGTTTTAAATTCGGTGGTAGCAACAAGGCTTTCAATTCGGATTCCATGGCTTCCGGCAACATAAAGGCCGGGCTCATTGGATGTTACCATACCAAGCTTCATAGGAACATCCAAAAAACGGCTTGAAATAGATTGAGGTCCCTCATGAACTGAAAGAACATAACCTACCCCGTGACCCGTCCCATGTTTATAGTCCCTTCCATAAGCCCAAAGATGCTCTCTGGGGATAGTATCTATGGCATGGCCTGTAGTTCCGGCCTTAAACTTGGCCCTGGCAAGAGAAATATGAGCTTTTAAAACAAGGGTATAATCCGTTTTTTCCTGTTCTGTAAGTTCTCCAAGTTTAATGGTTCGAGTAATATCGGTTGTACCGTTTAGATACTGACCGCCGCTGTCCAAAAGCAAAAAACTTTTGGCTTCAAGTTTTGCAGAATTGGAAGGTGAAGGAGCATAATGGATGATAGCTCCGTTAGGACCATAGCCTGAAATAGTTTCAAAACTTTCTTCAAAAAAGTCCTTGCCTTCGGCACGGAATTTTAAGAGCTGCTCGCTTACATCCCATTCGGTAATACCCTTTCCGGCATTTTCTTCTACCCATTTTAGGATTTTTACCATGGCAGCGCCGTCTTTTTCCATAGCATAATCGAAGTTTTTAAGTTCAACTTCATTTTTTATTGCTTTAAGAGTTGAGGTTAAGTTTAAGCCCTTTTCGGTTTTAGCTTTTATTTGGTTGTATAGATAAACATTTGTTCTTGCAGGATCTATGTAAACTTTCCCTGTAAGTTTTGCGGCTTCTGTAAATACGTCTTCATATCCCATCACCGTAATACCTTGTGAAGCAAAGTATGACTTAACATCATCAGTTAATTGCTTCTCCGAAATAAAAATAACGGCTCTTGCTTTATCTACCAGCGCATACGCAGTAACTACGGGATTGCATCTTATATCTCTTCCTCGGACATTAAAAAGGTAACAGACGTCCTCCAGGGCTCCGATAACCGTAGAATCTGCCTTTTTTTCGGCAAGCATTGAGCGGACTTCTTGAATCTTTTCTTTTGCCGATTTTCCGGTATATTTTTCATCAAGTATAAAAGCCTTGCTTAAAACTGCCTGAGGACGGTTTTCCCATATTTCGCCTATTAAATCGATATTGGTAACAAATTCTATACCTTCAAGCTCCTTTTTCATGGAATCAAAATTGAACACTGAAACAACCTTACCATCCATTCCGAGTTTTTCACCCGATTTTAAGTTGGATTTTAAAAACTCGTTTATGGTAGGAACACCGGGTTCAAGCATTTTATAAAGTTCAACAACCGAACCTTTAAGCTGTTTTTCAGCCTGTAGAAAATACCGGCCGTCAGTCCATAAAATAGCCTTATCCTTTGTAACAAGGACGGTTCCTGCCGACCCTGTAAAACCTGAGATAAACTCCCGTGTTTTATAGTTTTCAGGTAAATACTCGCTCTGATGGGGATCAGAGGACGGAATTAAATAAGCACTTAAAGAATGCTCTTTCATTTTTTGCCTTAAAGCGGCAACTCTATCATTTACAGTCATATAAAACCATCCTAAAGATTTATTTTATATTGAGTATAATACTATTTATATTTTATGTAAAGCCGTTTACGGTTAGAAAGGGCAAACAATATCAATAATACATTATCGGTTTAAATGATATTGATAAATTCTATAAACTATATCCCTTTTTGCTCCTGTTTTCTCAATATCGGTAATCATAGGAATATTATACTCCCAAATAGTGGAACCTTCGCCTTCCAGATAGCCTTTTTTTATAGCCGCTTGGTAAAGACGGGAGTAAATAGCTGCCGAAACACCTTTGTTGTGATACTGAGGATCAACAAAGAGAACAAAGGTTCTAAGGCGCTTCATCTTACGTTTGTAATAAAGGAATTTAAAGATACCGAACGGGAAAAGCTTTCCTTTAAGGTGTTTTAATACATCATTATAGTCAGGAAGGGTAACATTAAATCCGATGGGCTTGCCCTCATTGCTCCTTGCAATAAAAATTAGCTCCTCATCTGCAAATGAAATAAGCTGTTTTACAACCATATCTATTTCTTTGCGGGTCATAGGCATAAAGTCTTCCCACTCTTCCGGCTCGGAATTAAGGAGGATTGAATGAATATCGCCGGCCTCACGCTCAACATTATTTTTTAAATCGATAGTATCTACATGAAAGCCGTATCGTTTTTCTACCAAGGGGGCTAAGCGGACATAGCGGCTTGCATCTACATCATCAAAACGGGCATGATAGGCATAGCAATCCCAATATTTTTCAAATCCGTACTTGATAAAAAAATCGTTATAATATTTTTTGTTATAGGTATTCATTATATAGGTACGGGTTTCAAAATTGTCGGTTATAAATCCGCGGTTATCTTCCCCTCCCGGAAGAGAAAGAGGCCCTTTAATTCTGTCCATACCTTTTTGTAAAAACCATTCTTTTGCCGCATTAAGCATTTTTTCGGCAACAGCATAGTCTTCAATACATTCAAATTGAGAAATATAACCGACCTTCATTTTTTTATAGTCATTCAATTTCTCATCAATACCGTACAAAATACGTCCAACCGTTTTGCCTTCAATCTTAGCAACCATTTTTACGTGAGGACCTACATCACATAAAGAATTATCGGCTCCGGACACGTACTTTTTGTATTCGCTTATAATAGGCGGTACCCATGAGCTATCATTCTTATAAAGCTCAAAAGGTAAAAGAGCAAATTCATTTAATAATTTCGAATTATTAACTTCAAATAAACTAATTTTATCCATTTTTTATTCCTAGGTGAAACAAAATAGCATTTTTTATAAGTCTTTGTCAATATTGTAAGATTTTTACGTCTTTACGCTTGCAAAATTCATAACTTATGTGTATAATGGGGTAACTGGAGGAATATATGAAGAAATCAATATTAAGCTTGGTCTTTTTAGTTCTAATTTTTTCCCTTTTTACGATTGCCCCGGCTTTTTCACAAAAGATTGAGGAGGCGGATGTTTATTATGTAAATGTTCAAATTTTGAAAATATTTACACATTCAGATGGTTATTATATTATTTACCGAAGAGCGGGATTAAAGCATGCAGAAGTTTTTATTCCAAAATCTTGGCTTGACCCTAAAGACGGACGAGCTAGGTTGGAATTGGTAAACACCAGAGTTAATCCGTATTTATCTTTTTATCTTAAAGACGGAAAATTTGATCGTATAAAAATAGCTGCTCCCAGAGATTTAGGAAGCCCCATATGGGGTGTATTAAAAGATCCGAATAAATATAACGGCAAATTTGACGGCGTAGAAAGTCTTGAACTAAAATTTTAACATCTAAAACAATCTAAGCTATTTACATCCTCTAAGGTAAACACCTTAGAGGAATTTTATGAGGAATACATGCATAACAGTAGCAGCTCAACAATCGGGAAACCTTTAATTCCCCAAAAATTGCCGGAATTTTTAAATGCGTATGAAAATTTTATAATTGCAGGTCATAAAGAGCCCGATGGGGATTGTATCGGAAGCTGCCTTGCAATGTCTTTCTTTTTGAAGAGAAAAAATAAAAATTGTATTTTAATGTCGGCGGGACCTTTTAAGCGTACCGAAATAAAGGAATATGAACATCTTTTTACGGATAAGCTGAAAATTTCCGATAAAATAAATCCTAAAACTACGGGGCTGATAATCCTTGACTGTTCAAACTTTGACCGCGTAGGTGAAATAGCAGAGCTTATCAGCGGTTTTAATTACATTATAATTGACCATCATGCTACCAATACCGAAAAATCGGATACTTCTCTTATAATGCCGGAAGCCCCTTCTACAACCTATCTAATTCAGTCAATAATTGAAGAAATAGGAGAAAAACTTACAAAAGAAGAAGCCGATGCCCTGTTTTTCGGTCTTTGCACGGATACGGGATTTTTTAGACATTTGGATGCAGGAAGCGCAGAGGTTTTCGCTCACGCATCCCGTCTTATTGAAGCCGGAGCCAATCCAAAACAAACCTTTATGAAAATAAACGGAGGTAAAAAATTTGAATCACGCCTCCTTATTTCCAGAATTCTAAACAGAATGAAGACCTATTATGACGGAAGACTTGTTGTTTCGTATGAAACTTATGATGATTTACTGGAATTCGGCCTTGAAAGCAGAGATTCCGATATATTGTATCAATTGATTCAGTCGATAGAAGGGGTCGAGGCAATCTGTATTGTACGACAAGACTCTCCAAGCCACTGCTCGGTAGGTTTTCGATCCTTGGATAAGATTGATGTAAGCAAGATAGCCGCATCATTTGGAGGCGGAGGTCATAAACAGGCTTCAGGCCTGTACATAGAAGGGAAATTTGATGATTTAATTCCAAGGTTTGTTGAAGCCTTTGGAACTCAAATGTAAGTTTTACATTGTTTTTTTTTTAATAATGTGATAGAATACTTTTTATAATTAAAGTTTTTATGGGAGAATAGTCTTGAATAATGATGAAATTTTGTTTCCACTATTAGAAAAAGGTGATATCAAACGTACAATGGAGCTGGCCTCGAATGAGAACAAAAAACCTTTTGAAATCGTCTCTGAAGGCATGAACATAGTGACGGCGTCTATTTTAGCAGATATACCCTCAGTTTATAAAATGGATTTGATAAGAAAGGTAGGCGCCCTTTTTTCTACTCAAGAGTATTGTGAACTGCTAAATCAAAAAATGTTCACCCTGAAACCTGAAGAACGCGATAAACTAAAAGATCAGGGTATTCTTATAAATAGAGAAACGACCCTTCCCTATTGCCAATGGTTTAATATTTTCGAAATAGCCTTTCCTTGGCTGCCCCTTTCCGTTTTTGAAGATTTTGCGTTATATCTTAGAGACGAAAAAAAACTGATACTTGATAAAGAAACTATTGAAATTGTAAGAGATAATTTTTCAATATCAAAACGATATTCTGAAAGGGAGCTTTCCCGTCTTTTTGATTCAAATGCACTAAAAGATCCGGCAGATATCGATGATGAAGCTTAAAACCTCATTTTTTTTAATTTTTTTTTAAAAAAAGCCTAAAGTTTTAGAAACAGAAAACCGAAGATAGATAATGAGGGTTTTCTATCCTCAAAACAAAGCAAGGATGCTTTGTAAACACATTATTCCAGGGAGGAATATCTTATGATTATCAATCACAACATGAGTGCGATGTTCGCACAGAGAACGCAGGGTGTTACCAATGTACGCATCGGTAAAGACATCGAAAAACTTTCATCCGGTTTACGCATTAACCGTGCAGGCGATGACGCTTCCGGCCTTGCAGTTTCCGAGAAAATGAGAAGCCAGATTCGAGGTTTAAACCAAGCTTCTGCAAACGCTTCAAACGGTATTAACTTTATCCAAGTAGCCGAAGCTTTCTTGCAGGAAACAACCGACATCATGCAGAGAATCCGCGAACTCGCTGTTCAGGCTTCAAACGGTATCTATTCTGCCGAAGACAGAATGCAGATTCAGGTCGAAGTTTCGCAGCTCGTTGCCGAAGTTGACCGCATTGCAAGTTCAGCCCAATTTAACGGTATGAACATGCTTACAGGCCGCTTTGCACGCGAAACCGGTGAAAATGTTGTTACCGGTTCTATGTGGTTCCACATCGGTGCCAACATGGATCAGAGAATGCGCGTTTACATTGGAACAATGTCAGCTGCAGCTCTCGGTATCCGAGATATCGGTGATGAAAAAATCATGACAATCGAAACAGCCGATGCTGCAAATAGGAGCATTGGAACAATCGATGAGGGTCTTAAAAAGATCAACAAGCAAAGAGCTGACCTTGGCGGTTACCAGAACAGAATGGAGTTGACGGTTGTCGGTATCGACATTGCTGCCGAAAACCTCCAAGCTGCTGAGTCAAGAATCCGAGATGCAGACATGGCAAAACAGATGGTAGAATATACAAAGAACCAAATTTTGTCGAATACCGGTATTGCAATGCTCGCTCAGGCTAATAACAATAGCCAGCTTGTAATGTCTCTTTTAAGGTAACAAATTTGTAAAATACTCTTGTATTTTTTTAATTATAGGAGTATAATGTGTTAAGCGTCAGGGGAATTTCCCCTGACGCTTAAAAGATCTTTGAAAAAATGCCCTTGATGGGCGGCCCTTATGAAGCCCTGTATTTACAGTATTATTAGCAGTTTGAATAAAATTGTTAATAATACTGTCTTTATAATTTGTATAAAAGGCGCAAAATTTTATGCAGTTATAAAATACAGGAGTATTTTTCAGCAAAGGATGCTGAACTATAGGACTTCAGGGAGGGTCATATGATTATTAATCACAATATGAGTGCAATGTTTGCACAGAGACAGGGAGGAGTCAACGAACTTCATCTCGCAAAAAACATCGAAAAGCTTTCCAGTGCACAAAGAATCAACCGTGCAGGTGACGATGCTTCAGGTTTAGCCGTATCCGAAAAGATGCGCAGCCAAATCAGAGGTTTAAACCAAGCCGGACAGAATATTCAAAACGGTGTTTCTTTCATTCAAGCAACGGAAGGTTACTTAGGTGAAACGACAGATATAATACAGAGATTAAGAGAGTTGGCTATACAGGCCTCAAACGGTATTTACTCCGCCGAAGACAGGATGCAGATTCAAGTTGAAGTTTCACAGCTTGTTGATGAAGTAGACAGAATCGCAAGCCATGCTCAGTTTAACGGAATGAATATCCTGACAGGCCGTTTTGCTCAAGATTCCGTAACAGGACCTATGCAGCTCCATGTCGGTGCAAATATGGATCAAAGAGAAAAGATCTATATAGGAACAATGACAGCTACAGCACTCGGTATTATAGGAGCACAACAAGGCGGAGAAGACAAGATGATTTCAATGTCTTCAGTAGACGGTGCAAATATGGCATTGGGAGCCCTTGATAATGCTCTTAAGCAGATTAACAAGCAGCGCGCAGACCTAGGTGCATATCAGAATAGGTTTGAAATGGCATATGACGGTATAGCAATTGCTGCCGAAAATATGCAGGCTGCCGAATCAAGAATCCGAGACGCAGACATGGCTAAAGAGATTGTAGACTATACAAAGAACCAGATCTTGATCCAATCAGGAACTGCTATGTTGGCACAAGCCAATGCTCAGCCTCAAGCTGTTGTTAGGCTTCTTCAATAACAAAGCAGATCTTGTAAAGGCCGATACTGAAAGAGATAACCGGATGTCATCTCTTAAAATTAAAGACCTTTAGAATCTTTAGGAAGAAAGAAGATGCGCCCTTCTTCTTCCTTTTTTTTACTGCTAAGAGTTGATGCTTAAAACGTTAAACTATATTTAGATGTCACGGATGATGTCTATTTTAAAGCCAAGGAGGTTTTTTATGAGTATAGAAATAAACGGCATAGGGCACCAAGCAGCATTACAACAAAAACGTGATACAGTGATTAACGGCTCAATGAGAGCTGCATCGGATGTAATAGTACAAAAGGAAGCTGCCGAACAAGCCGAAAATCAAAAAACGCTGGTGGACCCGAATGAAATCTCAAAAGCGGTTGCACAAATCCAAAAATTATGCGACATGTGTGATCGAAAATTACAATTTAGAGTAAATAAAGAAACAAACCGTATCGTTGTTAAGGTAATAGATGCAAATACCGACAAGGTAATAAGGGAAATACCATCCGAGGCAATACAAAGACTGCAGGCAAGAATACTTGAAACAGTCGGCCTTTTATTCGATGAATCAATATAGTCGGAAATTTCCCTTTTTTAGGTATTAAAAAAATAGGGGTTTAAATGTCCGATTTAAGTATACCGGGAGTCAATAATACATACGAAAAGCTCGTTGAAGCTTTGATGAAAAAGGAAAGAATTCCTCGTGACAGAGAAGCCGAAAAACTCGAGCGTCTAAAATTGCAGGATGATTCCTGGAGGCAGGTAAATAAATTTTCTCTTGAAGTACGAAATGCTGCGAGAGACCTATATTCTTTTAATAATCCCTTTGTAGAAAAAATAGCAGAATCCTCAAATGAAAGATCCTTTACCGCAACAGCTTCAAGAGGAGCTAAGGATCAAAATGTAAAACTTAATATAGTTCAAGTTGCAGAATCCGATAAATTTTTAAGTACCGAAATCAATAATGACCTTCAAATAAAAAAAGGTATATATACTTTTAAGGTAGGAGAAAAAACCATATCCGTAAACTGGAAGGGCGGAAAATATAAGGGTTTTATAGACCTTGTAAACTCAAGAGCAAAAGAAATTTTAAATATAAGCGAAATAAAAATAACCCCGGATACGAAGTCCTTACTTTTTTCATCCAACATAACAGGAGCAAAAAACAGATTGGAGTTTGCAGATGATGCCCTACCCTTTGCCATTGAAATGGGACTCATCAAAAAGAATGATACATCTGCCATAAAAACTTCAGTTTCCTCCATTGAAACTAAGCCCGAGACCTCTCAAAAAATAGATTTTTCCGAAACTGTAAGAGCCAAGGGGCAATATGTCAT
This sequence comes from Treponema denticola ATCC 35405, assembly GCF_000008185.1. Taxonomy (NCBI): domain Bacteria; kingdom Pseudomonadati; phylum Spirochaetota; class Spirochaetia; order Treponematales; family Treponemataceae; genus Treponema; species Treponema denticola. The sequence continues at coordinate 1,520,089 of NC_002967.9, read as the reverse complement.
GGAACTTACGGTTTCAATTAAGGAACCGTCAAAAGAAACCGTAAAAAAAGAAGAAACGGGCGAAAAAATCTATGAGCAAATAGGCTCAATCGCATACAGAGGTATTGTAATACAAAATGAACCTTCAAACGACGGCCTTGAAAAAACGAAAATGGAACCCAAGGAAACCTCAGGTCCAAAAGTTGATATGAATATTTTAGCCTTAGAATCGACAAGAGGAGTACTTATTCCCCTACCCCCTCTTTCGGAAAATGCCGAAAAACAGACAATTACGATTCCTTTGGCTGAATACGGAGACGTAAAAGCTCTTGCAATAAACAATAATAATTCAGAAAAGGCCGTCTTTATAGAAAATATTAAAATATTTGATCCTAAGGCAGCCGGAGACTATGTTCCCGTAAACCCGGTTTCAACGGCACAGGATGCGATAATCAATTTTGAGGGCATTCAAATTAAAAGAGAAAAAAACGATATCGACGATTTAGTGCCTAATGTAACCATTCATGCCCATGAGTCTTCGGAAAAGCAGGAAAAACTTACCATAAAACCGGATGTAGATGCCGTCAAAAATGCGATCATCGAGTTGGTAGCCAAATATAACCGTGTTTTTGCTCAAATAAATATTTTAACGCAAAATAAGCCCGAAATCATAGAAGAACTGACCTATCTTTCAGAATCGGAAGTTGAAGATGCTCAAAAAAAATTAGGTTTAATGTATAGCGACTCTACTCTGATGACATTAAAATCCAATTTAAGGCAAACAATAAATACCGCCTATAAACCTGCAGATGATTCTAAAATATTTATGTTGGCTCAACTTGGAATTTCCACAAAATCCGATTCTTCGGGCGGCATAGACATGTCGCGCCTTCGCGGATATCTGGAAATTGACGAAAAAAAGCTTGATGAAGTCTTAAAGAACAATATGGAAGAGGTAAAACTGTTTTTCGGCTTTGATTCCGACGGAGATATTTTAATAGATTCAGGCCTTGCTCATGCAATGTATGAATACATAAACCCGTACACACAAAGAGGCGGTATCTTCGGCATAAAAACCGATTCTTTAAAACTAAAGATGGATTCTTCCCAAAAAAGAATAGAAAACTACGACAAAAAACTTGCCGAAAAAGAACTGGCGCTTAAAAAGAAATACGGAATAATGGACGGTACCTTAAAAAGTTTACAAAAACAGTCCCAAACGATGGATAATTTTAACAAGCAACTTCAAAATCAAAATAAATAAGGAATAAAGATGAAAGTAAAATTAAACGGACAAGAAATTAAATTAAAACTTGAACAAGAAATAACTATAGGTGATGTTCTTGGGAATATAGAACAAGAATGCAGAAATCATAAAAGCACTATAACCCAAGTCTTAGTGAATGGAAATGAATTAACTTTAAACGAACTTGATGAGCTTTTTCAAGATTCTCATCAAATGGAAATAAATATTGAACTGTTTACAACAAGCGGAGAGGATATACGGACACTATTAAAAGGACTCGGTGATGAATTTATAAAAAATTCGGAAGAAATCGAGAAAATTCCCATTAAAGTTCAAACGGGAAACGATGTTGAAATTATAAAGACAATTGAAACCTTCTCTATTAATTTGGCAAAACTCTATGAAACAGCTAAACTATTTGATATTGCAGAGATTAATGAAGATCTAAAGTTAGGAGAGATGACCCTCTGCGAATACCAAAGAGAGATATCTTCTAACTTGGACGCTATTATTAATGCAATAGAAGATACCGATACGGTAGAAATTTCTGATATTGCAGAATATGAATTGGCACCGCTTGTAAAAAAGCTTGGAAATGGGTTATTATCAATCAACAACCCCGACGCATAGCATCGGGGTATGTTGTTCTCATAAGGAGGTTGCAGTCGGCTTTAATACCCTTTGTTACGACGCAGAGCGTCGGGGTATTAAACCCTCCGCACGAATAAAGGCATAACGGAGAATAAAAATGATTGTTTCTGAAATAAAAGATATTGAAAAAGAAGATACACATATATATTACAGACAAAAATATGTCGGAACAGCAATATATACAATATTGGGTAGAGAACAAAACGGAAAGGTAGAATTTTTTGTAGAACACAAACCTACGGGAGAAACCGAAATACAGGTACAGATGATAGACAAAATAGACTATCCTGTTTTACAAATAATGATGGAATTAAAAGCCTGCGTCCGCCGTTTAATCGAAGCAAGGAAATTACCGTAAGATGGAATTTACAGTAAAAACCGAAGAAGACACTATTAATCTAGGAAAAAAAATAGGAAAAAAGTTAAAAAAGGGAGATGTAGTAGCCCTTGACGGTTCTTTAGCAGCAGGAAAAACCTATCTGACAAAGGGTATAGCCCAAGGTTTGGATATTGAAGAAGATATTACAAGCCCTACTTTTACCCTAATATCGGAATACTCAGGCCGTTTGCATCTATATCATATGGATGTATACAGACTTGAAGGAGTTGAAGATTTTTTAGACCTTGGTACTGAAGAAATGTTATATGGAGATGGAGTTTGCGTGATTGAATGGAGTAAAAAGGTAAAACAAGTATTACCCCCAAATACTATTTATATCGGCATAATGGTAAATGATGATAATTCCAGAAAAATCATCATCGATAACAAAGACTTCTGTGGGGCTTTATGAACATAGTTTGTATCGATACATGTTTTTCCTCTGTTGCAATAACGGCTCAAGGAAATGCCGGTACATTTACCTCCGTTTTTACACCGGCTAAAGCCAGACATTCTGCCATACTGATCCCCGCAATAGAAACTGCCGTAAAACAGGCAGGTTTTTCTATAAACGAAACCGATGTTTTAGTATGTCCTCAGGGGCCGGGAGGTTTTACCGGTTTAAGACTTGCTTACTCAACAGCAAAAGCGATTCAGCTGCAAACTAATGCCCGGTTTTTTTGTGTTTCTATTTTAGAAGCTCTTTGTTCTAAATATGGCGATAAAAATCAGTTTTTATCGGTTATTGATGCAAAAAGAGACTGCTTTTATGTGCAAGCATTTGAAAACAAAAAGCCGATCTCGGAAGCTTTTGATATAAGAGCAGAAGATGCTCTTAAACTGATTGACAAAAATAAAAAAACTATTATTTGTGGCTTTGGGACTGAAAAATTTAATGAAGAAGCGGGAGCATCTATTGAGTCGAATAATATTACCTTGATAGAAGCAGACAAAGAAACCCTTTCAAAAACTTTACTTGATTGTTTTCTTACAAACAAAAATTGCAAAAAAGTTGAAGATCATGAGGGACCCGTGTATATCAGAAAGAGTGATGCAGAGTATTAGGTATTTGAATTTATAAGGATTTTAGCCTATGAAAAAAAGGAAAAACAAAAATAAATCTAAAATAAAGAGCAATGAAAAAGACTTTCTAACCCTCGATGAAGTAGAAATGCTTGATGAAGTAGAAGAAGAATTGGAAGAAATGAAGGAAGATCTTTATCAAGACGATCAGGACAATCCGATGAATTTTAACAATACTGAAATTAAAACCGAGGTTTTAAAAACAGCTGTAGACTTACTCGCTACACCTACTGTTTGCTCAATGCTTCTGGATAAAAATTTTTTAATATTATACATAAGCGATGCAGTAAACCATCTTTTTGAAGGGTATCACAATATAGAAAAAAAACCGTTTTTTAACATATTCGGAAGTACACTTGAAAAATCCGCCCTCGACGACCTTTTAACAAAATTAAAAAGTCCTAATCGCGGCTACTCATGGTCAGGAGTTTTAAGGCATAAAACAAGATACCGTAAAACTATGTATACAAAGACAAACATATTCCCTTTATTTGATAATAATACACTCAACGGATACTGGGTTATGTTTGAAGATATAAGCAATTCTTACTTAAGTCAGTATAAGGGTATGATGGAAAGTCTATTAAATGCCTCAAAACTAAAGGATAATGATACGGGCTTTCATAATGAAAGACTCAATTATTACTCAAAGGCCCTTGCAGAAGCCTTGTTTAAGGAGAATTTATTTCCTCAAATAGATGCAGACTTTATAGATAATATTTCATCACTAGCTGCCATCCACGATATAGGAAAAATAGGAACTCCCGATTATATTCTACAAAAAAAAGGGGCGCTTAATGATGTAGAATGGGCGGTTATGAGAGAACATACTATTAACGGAACCCTTATCCTTGCAAACTATCCTATCCATATGGCAAAAGAAATTACTCTTAGCCATCATGAGCGCTGGGACGGAAAAGGCTATCCTTATAAGCTTGCGGGCGAAATGATTCCCTTATCTGCACGTATAGTGGCTGTAGCCGATGTTTACGATGCACTTAGAATGAGAAGATCCTATAAAGAAGGGATATCTCATAAAGAAAGTATCGAGCATATTATAAATGGAGCCGGAGCCCATTTTGACCCTACTATAATTGAAGTCTTCAAAACTATAGATAAAGAATTTAGTTATATATGGGAACAAAATAAGGATCAAAATCAGGCCGTATAAATTTTAAAATAAGGAATCAATTTCTTGAAATAGTTCCTGTAAAAATAAATTCAAGTAAAGAAATCCTTTTTCCGTTAAATAAAATCTTTTTTCCGTCAAAACGGCCTCATTCCTATCCAGCCATTTTGAAATAGTTTTTCCTGCAAATACCGAAATATCCTTACCAAACCTCGATTTAAAAAAAGATCTGTCAATACCCTCGGTAAGTCTTAAGCCCATCATAAAAGCTTCTTCAATAAATTCTTTTTCATCAATGGTTTCGTACTCATACACCTCATCCCTATTTTTTAAGGTCATCCATTTTTCTATATTTTTAATTGCAGAAAATCGCAATGCGTTAGCATGTGCGTTAGCATGCAAGACTTTTCTATCAAAAAAAATTGAACCGAAGGCTCCCGGGCCTACCCCTATATAATCCTCCAACCTCCAATATTTCTCATTATGTATACTTTTGTATAAGTTCTTATATGAAAAATTAGACACTTCATATTTATTATAGCTGTTTTTCTCCAAAATATCCTTACCATAGCTCCATAACTCGGCTATTTCATCATCTTTTTCGGGCGGTAACTTTGTATTTGAACAGAGGGCGTATAGTGAAAAATGCTCCGGTTTAAAATGTAATAAGGTTTGGATATCATCTTTTAAAATACCTAAGCTTTGTTTATTTAGCCCTGCGATTAGATCACAAGAAAGGATTAGACCTTTTTGACTGCGTAAAAGCTCAAGGGCCGAAAGGCTCATTTTTCTACATCCCCTCCTCTTACAGGCACTTAAAACCTCATCATTAAGAGATTGAATTCCTACGGAAAACCTATTAATCCCTCCACTGACTGCAGCGGACAAAAAATCTTTAGTTAAATCTTCAGGATTAATTTCGACGGTAAATTCTCTATGAGGATTTTTTTGAGCAGCCGGTATTTGAGATGAAAGATAATAAAGATCATCAGGAGATAGAAGAGACGGAGTTCCTCCGCCTATATAGACGGTATCCCATTCGTTTATGGAATACTTATCCGCTTGAATTTTTATATCTTCAGCCAATCTTAAAACAAAGGGGCTTAAATGACCCGATAAGATATTTTTAAACCGGCCGGCACGAACAGAAAAAAAATCGCAATAATTACATTTTTGGAGACAAAAAGGTATGTGTATATAAAGGCCGGCCTTTTTCATCAATAGGATTTGAATTCTTTAAACGGCCAATATTTTAGGATAATTTTGCCGTATATTTTTTTATCTCCTTCAACAGCTCCCCAAAGACGGGAATCATCAGTGATTATCCTATTATCGCATAATACAAAATATTCGCCTTCTTTTAGAACCGTCTCCGGGTATGCTCCAGAAAAGGGTAAGGATGAATCCCAATGCTCCGGTAAATCCTTAACTTCAATATCATAATTTTGTTGAGCTAACTCAAATTCGGTCAAAAAATGACTCGAATCCTTGGTTTTTATGTGCAATACAAAATTTTCCATATAAAGAGTATCTCCGGGTAAGCCTACAATTCTTCGTATGGAATAGGCGTCTTCACTCTGCAAATCAAAGGGCCTTAAAAGCTGAAATGTAAAAAAGCCTGTAAGGGTATTTACAACCGATTTAAAAAAAGACTTATTTTGCGATAATGTATCATCGATGACAACCAAATCGCCGCGTTTAGCCGACGCCTGAGAATAGATAGGAGTCATTAAAACCATATCTCCCGTAGAAATTTCAGGAAACATGGTGTCGGTCTGTAATCTATAAGTTTTTAACAGATATGATGTTATGAGTATATATGAAAGAAAAGTAAAAACCACCAAAAAAACAATAAAAAAAACTTTGTTTTGGTATTCCCTCTTTGCCGTATATGAAAAATTTCGATATTTTGCAGTCATTATTATCCCTCAATGCATAATATCATTTTCCGCTATCGTTGACAAGTGTCTAATCTATGAATATAATGTGCATATGGAGAAAACACCTGTAAAAATCATAGCAAAAAACAAAAAGGCTTTTTTTAATTATACCGTTGAAGAAAAAATAGAATGCGGCCTAGTCTTAAAAGGTACGGAAGTCAAATCTCTCAGAGAAGGAAGGATATCTTTTCCCGATGCCTTTGCCGAAATTAAAGATAATGAAGTATGGGTTAAAAATTTTCATATTTCGGAGTATATTTACTCTTCCGTTTTTAATCATGATCCCGAAAGGCCAAAAAAACTCCTTTTAAAAAAGGATGAAATAAAAAGATTAAAACGAAAGGTGGAGGAAAAAGGTTATACCCTTGTTCCCTTGGAATTTTACTTTAAAAACGGTATCGTTAAGGTACTCTTAGGTGTTTGTAAGGGTAAAAAGACCTTTGATAAGCGGGCAGACATAAAAGATAGAGACATAAAAAGAGATATGCAAAGGGAGATAAAAATAAGGGGTAAGTAAATAATGAAGATAAAAAAGTGTTACGGATTTTTAATATTTTTGCTTTTAATGCTTTCTATACCGGTTGTCAGAGCCGGAAGCATGTTGTATGCATCACCTACTGTAGGTGTTTTTAAACTTGAATCTAAAAATATAACGGAACAAACAACGGCAACAATCAGTAATGCTATTTTCAGCTTTGTAAAAGAATTAAAAAAATACGATATTGTAGATATGCGCTCTACTCCGGTTACCGAAACGGATGCTCAGCAGCGCTTCGATTATGTTTTTGCAGGTAAAATCACCGGACTGGAAAACGGAATACAGCTTGAACTTATGTTAAAAAATTCGTCGGATAAGATCACAAGACGGATATCTAAAATTTATCAAAGCGTCAATTTAATCCTATTGGACTCGAGGGTTCTTGTATCGGATATTTTTGATAAATCGGTTAATTTATCGGTTACCTATAATCCGGAGGACTCGGATTCTAAGGAAAATTCAGAAGTAGAAGAGGTAAAAAACATCGATATACTTTCAGGCTCATGGCAAGGAGAAGAAGGGCTTGAAAGGGTCGAACTTATGAGGGGAGGAAGAGGAATAGCCCTCCTTTCGAGCGGAATAACAATCCTGCTCCAAATAAGGATACATGAAGGCTATCTGACAATAAATCAGTCAGGAAAGCCCATGCCAAGACAATTTATTAACTTACCTGACGAAATAGCCAAAAAGGCCGCAGAGATGGGGAAAACCCCCTCATGGAAGTTTTTGGTTTCTGCCGACAATAAGATTTTAGTCGGAGAAAAAACAGATATCGAAATAGTCTATCACGGAAATACCCTTGTTTCGGTAAATGAAGTTATAAAAAAAGTACGCTGGATAAAAAACTAAAAACTTATTTTTAAGGCACCCTGCCTGATTATACAAGGCTCCTTATCGGTTAAGCTTACAATCGTGGACGATAAGCCTTTTTGCTCTCCTCCGTCAACTATCAACGAAACCTTATCTTCAAACTCGCTTATTATATCCCTAATATCACTTAAAACAGGCTCTCCCGAATAGTTTACGCTTGTAGAGTAAATGGGGAAACCCGTCTTTCCTATTAAATTTCTAAGCCAGACATCATCGGGGCATCTAAAAGCCGAAGTTCCCCTGCCCTCCTTATCCTTTACTATTATGCTCAAAGGAGCCGGCCAAAGATTTAATAAGATTTCGGGAACAGGAGTATCCGTATATTTATAAATATCTTGAGGTTTTTCAATGAGGCTGATAAAACTCTTTTCAGCCCCTCTTTTTTTGATTTTAATGATTTTTTCTTTTGTAAAAGGCATTATACCCGAAAAACCGTAAACGGTATCGGTAGGAACTATTATAATTTCACCCTTTTTTAAGACAGAAGCTGCTGTTTCTAATGATTTAGGATCTTTTTTTAAAATAACCATCTTTTCTTACCGCCAACATCTGAAAAATGATAACAATTATACCTAAAGATGCCGCTATTGTTTTGCATATGTAATCTGAAAGAAAATACGGAGTTTCAATTTTTAAGATTGTTCCGGGATTTAAGCCCTTCCCAAATCCGGAATTAAAGTTTACAAGCTTAATTATTCCCTCATTATCATATATATAACCCAGTTCATGGGCATAAATAGCAATTGTTTCAGGGTCATAGGTTAAATTTCTTATCAAACTGTCCAAATCGTCTCCGGTTTGCCTAAGAGAGCGGACATGGTTTACAAGAGTATCCCGCTGAGCTTCTATAAAATGCTGTGCATATATTCCCTTAGGACCTAAAAACACGGTCAAAACAGTGTAAGCAAAAACAGTAATAAAAATGGGAATAAGTACTTTAAAATATATTTTCATAGTCTAAAATATATAACGGCATTTTATGTTTTTTCCTTGAATTTTTTGACAATTTATTTAGACTAAATAATTTAAGGTTATTTACAAATTCTGTCGATATATAGTATAATTATAGATATAAGTTATACGGGAGAATAGCATGGCATTAGATTTTAACAAAATTGAAGAACCGGATGATTCGGTTTTTCCGGTAAAACTTGAAGATGATTCAAATCTCGATATGTATGGTGTATGGGTTAAAAAAAGGCCTGAACATAAAGACGGTTATGAAAGTGTGTTGCCTGTAGAAAATGAGAATGCTGAGGCTCCTTTTGAAAACGACATATTGGAATTTGACGACCATGATATTATAAACTTAGATAATTCGGATGAGCCTTTAGAGTTTGAAGAATTAACAACATTGAATAATTTTGAAACTATAGACAATGAAGGTAATAAAACTGAAGAACATCTTGAAGATTTAAGTATTACTTCTGAGGATGATATTTATGGAGATGAATTCGATATTTTTGATGAAGCTGATGCCGTAGTAATTGATGAAGATGCTAAGGATAGCTTTGATATTGATCTTGATGTAATGCCGAAACTTGAAGAAGAAACCGCATCCGATATAAATGAATTTGAAACTCTTGATTTAGATGACTTCCTAAGCGATTCTGAAGCCCTTGAATCAACCGACAAAAATGAGAATAAAAATGAAGACGGAAGCCTTGAACCGGATAACAATATAAAACTGGATCTTTCTTTTGACGAAGACTATTTGGAAACAAAGGGAAGCGATGCCATAGATTTTGAAGGAAACGAAAGCTTTGAAATAAGCTCGGATGAACCTGATACAAGTGAAACCTCAGCAGAAAACAAAACTTTAGATATTGAAAATTTACCTGAAAGGACGATTGACGATATATCCGATTTTGATGAAATTTTAGACGAGCTCGAAGCTGATAGTGAAACCGATAAAGAAAATATAGAAGAACTCACGGATGAAATTCCTCTTAATATTACAGTAGATGAATACTCGGATATAAGCTCTCTTGCAGGTAAAACTATGGGCGGCGATGATGACTTAGAAGATGTCGAAATATTCAGCGGAATTTCGGAATTTGAAGAAGCAAAAGAACTTGAAAATACTGAAGAAGAAAAGAAAGAAGATGATGGCTTGGTAATAGAAAGCACCATAATAGAAGCAGGTAATATAGACGAAATTCGAAAAGAAAATCAAAAAATTATGGCTGACTCTTCTGCTGCAGATATGGAAGAAAAAACAGAAGTAATCGATGATTTTGACTCAATGTTGGATAGCGTTATGGGAGAGTCGGCAGCCCAGGCAGAAACGGAAAAAGCCGTTGAAGAAAATGACAATATGTTTTTTGACGATATTGAAGCCCTTGAAAATGATCTTTTAGACTCAGGCAGCCAAGAAATACCGGAAGAATTTACGGAAGACCTTTCAGTAATTCAGTCCCACAAAAAAAATGACGGGGCACAAACGGCAGCAACACAATCCAATATTATTGCAAACGATAAGGCTACCGAAATCTTAACCCAAATTGCAAGCGAATTAGTAGACATCAAAAATGAACTTGCAAATATGAAATTTGAAATGGCCCAAACACAACAAAAATTGGAAGAGTCAAAAATCTCGGCATCTCAAGAAAATACTATAACCGGCAGCATTTTAAATGATGTAGCTGAGAGCGATAAAACAGGATTCTTTAATGATGATGACGGAGATGAAACAATCGCCCTTACAGGAGATGAACTTAATAATATATTGATAACGGCCGATTTCACGGAAGAAAACACGGAAAAAGATTACGAAATACCCGAAACATTGGATGAAATTGATGAAGCTTTCCTCGATGATGATAACATTGAGAAAGATACTAAGGATGAGCCCGAAGTTTTTGCCGATGATGACCTATTAAACGCTGTAGAGCCTGAACATATCAATGACTTAACTGATGACATCAGCTATCTTGATGAAGATGTAGAGCTACACACTGAAGATGAACCGGATGAAAAAATCGAAGAGATTGAAATAGAAGATTTCCTTTCCGATGATACGGAAGAACCCGCTTTAGAAGATCATAACTTGGATGAATCCGGTACTGATGAGGGTGGAATTCTGGATGACTTTGACATGCCTATCACAGAGCTTGAGCTGCCTGACGGACAAAGTATTCCTCTGGGCGATGAATACAGCGGTTTTGAAGCTATTACGGAAAAGATTGAAGAAGGCCATGATGAGGCTTCGGACTTTGAAGATGCGGTATTTTCACCCGAAGAACTTGATCAAGCTGCCAAGGATATTCCAAGACTTGAGCTTAATGAGAGTGCGGCAGAAGAACAAAAAGTACAGACCGAAACCTTACCGATTCATTTAAAAGATGAAATCAAGTCTGTTCTAACATATATGGATCAGCTTTTGGAAAGTTTACCTGAAGAAAAAATTGAAGAATTTGCAAAGTCTGAATACTTTGATACCTATAAAAGACTTTTTGATGAGCTGGGGATATCCTAATGGGATTGAGGCAGAAGGCGGAGGCTGTAAGTATAAAAGCTTATCAGCCTTCACAAGCACCGACTGAAAGGCCTCATTCACCTTTTTTTGATGCAAAAAACAATTTTCAAGCCCTGCTTAACAATCTCCAAATTGAAAAGGGCGGTTTTTTGGTAAAAGCCAATGAAGATTTTTATAACCTCTGTTTTGCTGCAGGCGTGGATATAACTACTTTTCATAGGTGCATGATACCTTCAAGCATTATAGAAGGATTTGAAGCTAAGCAAAATAACCGGTATTCTCTTACAAATAAGGATTTAAGCTCGATAAAGAATTTCTTTTCTTCTCAGGAGTATATAAGCATCACGGATATTATTTTATATCCGCTTGAAGAAGCTAAAACTTTTTTATTTTTAATAAAATCGCAAAAAGATTTTTATAGAGAAGCCTTTGACTTTGAAAAAGCGGATAAGCTTGTAAAAGAATTTTTACCGTACTATGACCAATATAAACAGATTATAGAAACGGCAAGGCCGGTATACCCTTTTCAGTATGGTACGGACACGATAATGCTTAAAATAAAATCGGCCTTAAACCTTAATAATACGGCCCATTTATTAAAAATCTCATTTTTACATGTTTTTACCGATAGGGTCACACTGCAAAGCGATTTAAATACTCTCGAACTTTATTATTCGATGATAAATAAAATTCTTAACCTGATAGGAAAATCCAATATGGCAATGTTAGGTATGGATAATAATCTTTATGCATCAATATTCTCATCGGAAACCCTGCCTATGGATATTTATACACAAAAAATAACGGCAAGCTTATCCAAGATTTATGGAGAAGACATCTGCTCTAAAATCTTGATGGACTACACAGGAACCTCAAAAGATATAAACGAGATAAAAACTTTTTTTAAGGCCGTGATAAATGATAAAACAAGTTAAATTACACTCTTCATATAACCCTCAAAAAGAAGCCGAAAGGTTTTCCGATACAATACAGGGAAATCCTAAAATTATCGTTATCACGGAACCCGGAGAATCTTACCTTGCATCGGCTTTACGTAAAAAATTTCCTAAAGCTAAATTGATGGCCATGAGGTACACGGACAATTATTTTTTGGAGTCGGATAAATTCTGGGATAGAGTTTGGAGACCGGCTTCAGGGAATCCGTCTTTTTTTTTGGTCAATAATATTCCGGATGAATTTTTATCGTCTACTTTGTTTTTACCTTGGAAGCCGGCAGAAAAAGTTTGGCCTGATTCGGCTTCTTGGGTATGGAAGGAGATATCCGAAGCCGTAAAAATAATACAGAGCCTGATAGCGACAAGAAGTTTTTTTGGAAAAAGATGGCTTAAAAATATGGGCGATAATTTTATCTTTACCGAAAAACCCGTCAATCTCGATTTTTTTGGTGAAAATAATATTGAAAATAACGAACCCTCTTTTTTTGCAGGGGCCGGCCCTAGTTTAGATGAGGTCTTGGATAATTACTCTGACAATATAAACGAAATATTTAACATGGCAGCGGCTTCAGCCCTGCCTGCCGTCTTAAGCCGTAATATAAAGCTTGATCTATGTGTATCGACTGACGGGGGATTTTGGGCGGCAAATCACTTAAAATATTTAAAGGATGAAAAATTTAAAGAGACTGCCCTAGCCTTCCCGTTGGAAGCAAAAATTCCTTATCAGATTCTAAAAAACAATAACTGTCTTTTTTTAAGCTACGGCTCAAGCCTTGAAAATCTTTTTTTTACAAACTTAGGTATTACTCCAATTCCGGCAAAAAGAAACGGAACGGTGTCCGGTACAGCAATAGAACTTCTCTTAGACGAGGCCGGAGGAAAAATCTTTATTGCAGGCTTGGATTTAAAGGAATCAAAGGGCTTTTCCCATTGTTCTCCCCATGAAAGTCAAATACAAAAAGAAATTAAAGCAAACCGCTTAGATACTCTATCCACTTTTGCAGCTATATCGAATTTTGATCTGCGCTCCTTAAAAACTTACGAAAAATGGTTCAGCCGAATACCCGTGCCGAGGGCTGAAAGACTTTTTAGGATAGGAAAAGACCTTCCACCTTTAGGGAATATAAAATCAATAGACGGGGAAGATTTTAAGGCTCAAACAAGAGGTCGAGAAAACACAAATAAAAAAACTATTCAGGTAAGGCGACTAGAACACAAAACTCCTAAAGAAAAAAAAGCCATGCTTTCCGCAATTTACCAAAACATAAAAGAGGAAATAAAAAACAAGACTTTTTTTGATAAAATAAAAATAAGTGCAAAGGAAAAAGAATTAAGCAGTCCTGAAAAAGAATTATGTGAATTTATTTCTTTTCAAAATTATATGACATTTTTAAAAGAAAAAGATAGTCACAATGAAGCGGAAATTAAACTAAAACTTGAAGATGAAATAAGCTCCTTTTTAGAAAATCAAATTGGAAGGCTTAAACCATGAATTTTTTTGACAAGAATATAGAAGCATTAAAAAAAATAAATTTAAAACTTGCCGAAGATATTATAAATTCCGATGATAACTCCGATTACTCTTCCGATAAGGATGTATCTAAAACAGGATTTGATCTTCCTTTGCTAAAAAACGGCAAACTTCTTCATTCTAAATATGACCCATTAAAAGAAGCATCGAGACTTTTTACGGGTAACGAAAATTTTATTCTCTTTTGCGGATTGGGGGCGGGTATTCACATAGAGTTTTTCTTAAATAATTTTAAATCAAAATACTGCGCCGTAACCGAAGCAAGTTTTTCAAATTTTAAAAGCTTATTTAAAATTATAGATTTTTCACATCTTATTCTAAATAAGAACCTATCTTTTTTACCACCTCTTGAATCTGAAAACTTTGAAAAAGAATTTATCAATAGCTATATTCCGGCCATCCACGGCAATTTTGAGATAAAAATTTTAAGGCCTTGGGAAGATTTTTACAATGAGAAAATCCAGACATTCGAAAAAAAAATTCAAGCCTCATTAGAAAAAATACAGGCAGATGTTTCAACTCAAGCAGCCTTCGGTAAAATATGGATGCGGAATATTATGCAGAATTTAAAAACGGCATCTCTAATAAGACCGTTTATTCCTAAAACGGATCCTAGTAAAAAAGCCTATATTTTAGGAGCCGGTCCGAGCCTTGAATCTGCTTTGGAAAATATAAAAAAATACAGAGACTCCATCGTTCTTTTTGCTTCAGATACGGCCTTTCCCGTTTTAATATCGGCAGGAATAGAGGCAGATTTTTTTGTGACAATGGACCCGCAAAATATTTCTTATGCCCATTGTTTTAAACCTTTTACAAAAAGCACCGTAGGTATATTTGACCTTTGCTCAAACCCGATTCTTGCGCGGGAATTCTTAAAAAACGGCAATTCTTTTTTCTTTACAAAAAGCGCCCATCCATTTGCCCAATATGCTTCCTTTTTTTCTCCCTTCCCTTATATGGAAACAGGAAGCGGGACTGTCGCCCTTGCGGCAAGATCGGCTGCCCTTTCCCTTGGATTTAAAGATTTGGAATTTTTCGGTTTGGACTTTGCTTATACCGGCGGTAAGGCATATGCAGCCGGAACATATCTTTCAAAGCAATTTGAAAAAACGTCTTCTAAAACTTCGCCTTTGGAAACAAAATTTTGTGACCTTATGTTTAGAACGGAAGTAAAAAAAACGCAAGAAAACGGAAAAATAACTTATACTACAGCTCTTTTAGACGGGTATAAAGCTTTTTTTAAAGGGGTAATCAGCCTTAATTCCGCTTCCCCTGTATGGAAAAAAGAAGACTTTTCAATATTCCAATATGAGGAATTTATACGTCATCTAAAAACGCCGGCTTGTAAGGATAAGAAGATGCTGACAACGGCTCTTTTACCTTATTTTGCATATTTAAATAAAAGATTATCTAAAAATATCTCGAATTTTGCCGATGTAGAACTTGTACTATCTCAAATTCTGGAGTATACTGTAAGTTAATGAAAAAGATGTATATTGGCATATATGCCGCAATAGCTTTATTGATTATAGTAGGAACATTTTCATGGTTTATATATGGGATTATAAGGGATTCCGATACCGGTGCGGAGGAAGCCAAATCTACATTTGCTTATTTTGCAAAACAGATTATAATCTCATCCGAAAAGGAAAACTTTGCCCAAAGTGAATATAATCAAAGATTGTATGCACTTGCGGATGAGCTGGAAATCAAGGCCTTTGTTATTTCCAAACCTTCTAAAAGTATCGTAATTTCTTGGCCCAAAGATTCCGACCTAATAAGCTATGATGAAGGCGGTAATTTTGTTATAAAACCGGCCTCCTTATTTATAAAAAATCACAGCGGAAAAATAAATGTAAAAACAATGAAAAGCTATGATACCGAGCTTGTATTGACGGCCTCTATCCCGACATTAAAACCGGCAGCAATCTATTTAAGAATTAGAAGTGCATTTTTTATAATATTAGCCGTAACAATTTTAACCGTAATAATAATTCTTTCTACAAATCTTACTAATACTCAAGACAGAGTATATGCAGATATAAATAAAAGAACCTTTGAGGACGATTTTAAAGACGATATAAGCTTAAGCCCCAAAACATACGTTGAAGAAAATAAATATTATGAACCTGAAGAAGTCTATCCTCATGACTATACCGAAGCAAAAAAGGAAGATGAAGCAGGTTTAAGGCCTATCGAAAATACCAAGTCCGGCAAAGATGAGGATATCTATGGCCTTGAAGATCTGGATAATTTAAAAATTACACAGCAGTTCCCTTATGAGGCAGGCAAAGAAACAAAGCTTAAAGAAGAAAAAGATATTAGCTATATAAGTTCGGATTCGGAAGAATACAATGATGTTAAAGCATCGGATTTCGGCACTGTAAACGCAGAAGCCATAGAAAAGGTGAGAGGCCTTTATTCTCCTATTACGGGAATAAGCTGGCAGGAATATTTACCCGAATATCTGGAATCGGAATTACGAAGAGCTGCATCATCCGAACAGGACATAGCCTTAGTTATTATGAAGCTTGAAGATTTTACTCTCGAGAGCATGATAGGAAAGAAGATTTCGGCTCTTTTAATAGACTTTATAAAATTCAGGGATATGATTTTTGAATTTGATAATAACGGTTTTGCGGCTATTCTTCAAGACACCAACTTAGATGAGGCGATGAAAAAGGCCGAGGAAATATATAAGGGAACCAAAAATATTTTAACCGAATACGATATATCGAAATCGGTGTCGATAGGTATTACAACAAGAACATCCCGCCTTATTTCGGCAGGAAGAATGATTGAAGAAGCTCAAGCAGCGGTAAACCGTGCTATAAAAAATAATGAAGATCCTATAGTAGCCTTTAGGGTAAATCCGGACAAATACAGGGAATTTATTTCGGATAATTAAATAGGTGAATCATGTACCTGTAACCAAAATACAATTAAAACGAACTTAACAAAATCTCAAATCATCAGTGAAAAATAAGAATGGTCATAAATCTTTACCGTTTTTTTCCGGTAAATTACCTATTTATACATTATTCACTAATAAGCTTTTGAATTTCTTCAAATACATCTTTTGATGAAAAACGTTTTCCTGTTAAAGAAGCTTGTTTTTCAGCTTCCTGTAATTTAGAATAAATATCGCTTTCAAATTTCATATCTTCAAAAGTTTCCATACTCATTACAACCATATCACCGTAGCCATTTTTAGTTAAAAATACCGGTTGTTGACTTTGATGCACAATCTTTGAAATATCGGCAAAATTATTACGCAGATCTGAAACAGGCCGTATTGTATTCATAGCAAACCTCCCATACTTAATTTATCATAATTATGATAAAATTTCAATAACTGCGTCTTTCCTTACTCCTTTTTAACCAGCTCGCCCCGCTCTTCAAGTTCAGTTAAAATGTTAGCATAGGTTTTTTCGTCGATTTTATAGCGGAGGCGGTATAGGATGTAGCTGCCGACTATACAAAAAAGAGGAAAGACGAGCATGGCTGTCTTCATCATTAAAAGGCCTTCCTTTGTAACCTCGGCAGCGGATGAGGCTTCTTTGATTCCTGAAATGATGACGACTGCGCTTACGATGCCGTTTCCGATAGCTCCTGAAAGTTTATTGATAAAGGGCTGAATCGAAAACGAAATGCTGTCATTCCGTTTGCCCAATTTCCAATGGCCGTAGTCAACACAATCTGCGAGGAACATGAGCATCATAAGCTGAATAAAGGCCTGACCCACAAAGAGAAGAACTCCCGAAATACCGATAAAAAACATGGTATTTGTAGGAGCAAAAAAGAAGAGGATGTAACCTGCCAAAACCATTATTATCGAAGCCGTATAAATTTTTTGCCTTACAAAAAATTTACTTAAAATCGGAAAAATAATCAGGGCCGAAATTTGGGAAAGGCCTAGGATAATTGCAAAGACGGAATACATACCTTCATCGCCGTAGGCATACTTAAAAAAGTAAAGTCCGAAACCGGTTGTGGTCATGTAGCCTATCATAAAGAGAGTCATGGCTATAGCAGTTAAAAGGAGCTGGTCATTTTTTACTATAACGCTCAAGAGCTCTTTAAGGGATGTATGTTTTTGAGGCTTTGTTATTTTAGGTTCTTTTACTCCTATTAAGGTTATAATTTGACCGAGCCACATAATTAGGGTAACCATAATTGCAAAGAAAAAATATCCCTTTGCAAGGCTTCCCATCTTATTACCCCATGCGGTTGTAATGGGAACTATGCCTGCAACAACAAAGAAAAGTCCCACATTTGCGCAAATACGGGCAATAGATCCTATTTTTTCTCTTTCTTTTTGATCCACACTTAATGAAGGAAGCATTGACCAATAGCTTATATCGTTTGTGGTAAAAGCAATACCCCATAAAAGATAGATAATGCCGAAGAAGGCTGCATAGGCTCCTCCCTTAATCCCAAAATCCGTAAAAAGAAGGATTGTAAAAATCCCTGAGGTCAAGGCTCCGAAGGCTATCCAAGGCTTAAATTTTCCGTACTTGGTTTTGGTATTATCTACAATCAAACCCATAATCGGATCGTTACAGGCATCAAAGATGCGGGCTGCAAGAACAATAACAGTAATACTCCACAATACATTTGTAGGAACATAAATTACATCGGTCATGTAAAAAATAAGGTACATGCTTATCAAAGAGTACACCATATCTCGGCCTATAGTTCCAAGGCCGAAAGTCCATCTGTTTTGTTTCATTTTAAATGACCTCCTTCGTTACAAATAAACAGGAACCGAAGTCTCCCCAAAGATGAGTCTTATCATTATAATAAGTGCCCATAAACTGATTATTTAAAAGAATACCGTAGTCCAACAGCTTTCCTGAAGCTCGATATTTTTCTACACAATCTAAAAGAGCATAATACTTGTTTACCGTTCTTAAAACAAGTCCCTCAGGATTTAAAGAAATGGGAAGCACATGTTTAATCAAACCTCCGAAACGCTTTATATAGAGGCTTTGAGGTTTTGTTTCAACCTCGTATAAGGCATTTTCCTTCATTCCTTTAACTTTTAAAATACTGTGCCCGTCGGCAGTCCGTGCCTTCATCTGAAAAAGGCCTGATACGGCAGTCCTGCCGTCAGAACATTGCCAATGCCTCTGATTATCTTTATGAGTACCTATAACCGAAAAAGAACCGAACTGAAAAATTTTTCTGTATTTTTTATAAAAAGAAATTTGTTCTTTTATTTCTTTTTTTTCGGCATGGGTTAAAAATTTTAGATCCAATTCATAACCTAAGACCCCGAAACAGGCGGTATTAAAGCGGGTACTCAAGGATGTTTGCCTTAGGGTCTGCTGATGAGGCGAGGCCGAAACATGGGCACCCATAGTAGAAAGCGGATATAGGAGACTTAAAGAGCTTTGTATTTCCTGCCTTTCCACAGGGTCGGTATTATCCGAAGTCCATATCTGGGGAGAAAAGCAAAGCATTCCAAGATCAAAACGGTTTCCTCCTGAAGAACAACTTTCAAGCAGGATATGAGGCCGAGGAGAAAAAATCCTCCTTAAGACTTCATAAAGGCCTAAAATATATCGGTGATAAAACTCTCCTTGATTTTTTAAAGAAGGAGAAAAAGCTGCCGATATGTGACGGTTCATATCCCATTTTACATAAGAGACATCCGCCTCATCTAAAATCCGTGAAACATTTTCAACTATATAATTCCTCACTTCTTTAAGACAAAGGTCAAGGACGAGCTGATGCCTTCCTCTGACCGGCTCCCTGAAGGGCTCTTTTAAGGCCCACTCGGGATGAGAACGGAATAGATCGCTGTCCTCGTTTACCATTTCAGGCTCAAACCAAAGCCCGAAGTCAAGCCCTATTTTACGCACCCTGTCGGCAAGTTTTTTAATTCCGCCGGGGAGCTTTTTTGTATTTACCCGATAGTCGCCGAGGCCTGCACTATCGTTATTCCGGTCTCCGAACCAGCCGTCATCAAGCACAAAAAGCTCAAGCCCTAGTTTTTTTGCCTGACGGGCAGAGCGTAAAAGGCTTCGGCGGTTAAACTTAAAAAAATCGGCTTCCCAATTGTTTATTAAAACAGGCCTTTCTTTTTCTTTCCATTCACCCCTTACAATACACTTATTTATAAAGCCGTGCATATTTGAACGAAGCCCGTTAAATCCCCTATCGGAAAAAGAAAGAAGAGCCTCAGGCGTTTCAAAGCTTTCACCTTTTTTTAAATCCCAAGAAAAACAATGAGGACTTATCCCGATACCGATGCGGATTAAGTCCAAATGACTTTTTTGAACAAATCCTAAATGATTGCCGCTGTAGATAAGGTTGAACCCGTAGACCTCTCCCCTATCCTCCTCTGCTCCGTGAGCTGCAACAAGAAAACCCGGATTGTGACGGTTAGAGCTTGCTCCGGTTGTAGACTCGTTTACCCACATCCCATAGGAAATTTCTTTTTTGTGGAGATGAGCTTCTTTAATCCAGCTTCCGTCAAGGGTGAACATATCGAAGCCCCTGTCCGGAAGATCTATCATCATACTCATAAGGCGGCGTATTTCCAAGGCTTTTTCATTATTATTTGTCAAGACAGCACGCCTTGTTATAAGATTAAAGGACGGAAATACCGTATAGTAGAGTGCAAGACTAACATCGTTTATATCTTTTAAATTTATGATAAGGGTTTCGGCGTCTTCATTTCCGTCAATGGCGTAAGGAAGAGTCTGCATAGGTTTCAAGCCCTTTTCTATCTTATGGGATTGATAAACAAAATCGTGCGTAAAAGAAGAATCGGGCATTCTTATTTCGCAAGGAGAATAACGGTAATCCCCCCTGCCATTTCCCGACCATTGCAAGGGGATATTATCAAGCACATATAGGGGGGCTTTTTCATCATAGCAAACGGAAGAACCTGTCTGTGCCGTTCTTTTTACAAGGAGACCCTGTATATCGCCTCTTTCCATCTTTTTACCGTAATGCACGGTTTCCAAGTGGCCGTAAGGACTTATACGGAACCAATAGCTTGAGTTCTCGGTTTCCAGATAAAAAACATCATCTTCAAATTGAATCATAGCCCGAACAGTATAACATAATTTTTAAAGATATGCAAAGTAAATTTTATATTAAAACTATAGTATTATTATTAAAAATAAGTTATAATTATAGAGTAATATGAGGGAAAAAATGAAGAAGAAAAACGTTTTATTATTTTTTTTGTTTCTAAGCTGTTTCTTTTTTTTAAGTGTTTCTCTTTCGGCAGAACAAATGTATTCCCCTTCATGGGGCTATGCACTCGACCTGCCTGAGGATTTTGTTTTAGCCAATAGAGAAGGAAATGAAAGATATCTTTTTCAGCATGCTATTCTGCCGGTTGATTTACAAATTGCCTTGTATGAAGCACCCCAATTTAAGAGCGTAAAAGAAGCGGCCGAACATGTTTTTAAACAGCTAAAAATGACTCATAAGGATGTGCCTTTTGTATGGAGAAATAAGGAAGCTCTTTTATCGTCGGTATCGTTTTTATATTCGCCTTCCGAAAAATATAAACCTAAGGAGCTTTCAGGCTGGGTTTTAAGCCTTGAGCTGCCCAATAAAACCGGCTGGCTGGTTCTTCTTACCTATACCGACAAGGATAAGGCAAAGGAGTGTGAAAACCTTATGATTTCTTCCATTGACACGGTTTATACCGATACAATGTCTTATTTTGAGCCCGGGCCGGTTACAACAGCCCTATATCCTAAAACAAAAGAAAAAACTATCGAGTATACTTTTAACAATAAAAACATATCCTTTACGATAGATGAGTCCGATGCGGAAGCAAACAAGTCTGTAATTGACAGGGAATTTTCTGTTTTGACTATATATTTAAATCATGATAATTTAATCGCAGCTTGGCAGCGTTTTTATAAGATAATTTTTAGGGATGCATGGAACCGCATAGCTCCAGCTTCCTTTGCCGTATATACTTCGCTCTTTGATGAAAACAATCAAAACGGATTTGCCGAAAAAGCGGCAAAAGAACTGCTTCTTTTAGTTCAAAATTTTAACTATGAAAGAGACAGAAAAGGAAGCGATTTTATAAACTTACCTCAAGCCCTTACGGAAAAAAGAGGCGACTGCGACAGCAGGGCTCTTCTTATGGTGCTAATGCTAAAACAGATGAACATAGATGCAGTCCTTTTGGTTTCTCCGAATAAGTCCCATGCCATAGCCGCAGTAGACTGTCCTGGAAGCGGAACCTGTTTTACTCACAATGGAAAAACCTATCTAGGCTGTGAAACTACGGCCCATGTTCCTATAGGAGAAATAGCCGATGAAATAGCGGCTCCCGAAAATTGGTTCCCCGTAGATTTTTACGTAATAGAAAATTTTGAATCAAATTAGCTTGCGTTAGCCGCAGCATGGCCCTAACCGAGGCTTACTATCGTCTTCCCCGATCCGCCTTCTTCCGGCTTTGCAAAACGGAAAGCCTTTACATAGGGACTTCGTTTTAAAAAGTCGTGAGAAAGTTCTTGAAGAATTCCATGACCCTTTCCGTGAATAATGGCAAATTCGGTGATACCGTGCACCAAGGCAAGATCCATCTGATCCTGCAAGGCCTTTTGAGCTTCCTCAGCCCTCATTCCTAAAAGACGGAGCTCAAAAGAAGGACGGGAAGAAGGAGCACTTGTGTCGCTTATAATGCTGACAATGGGTTTGGAAAGTTTAAGTTTTTCCTGATTTTCGCAAACCTCAATATCGTCCTCGGCAATAGTAAGTTTTAAGTTATCGACGGCAACAAGCCACTTTCCTTTTTTTTCTTCACGGATAAGCTCTCCGTTACGGTTGAGGCTTTTTATTATAACCCTTGTGCCTTCGCGGAGCTCAGGATTTTGAGGAGCCTTATTTTTTTCTTTTGAAGAATGAAGTCTTTCATCTATCTTTGTTTGTTCAAGTTTAAGGGCCTCATGTTCTTTGTCCAAGTCTTTTTCAAAATCGTCAATCCATTTTTTGACGCTTAAAGTTTTTTCTCGGCTTAGCTCTCCCTCTCTCAGCTCCCGCACAAGGTTTTCAAGGAATTTTCTTTTTTCTTCAAAAAAGAGGTCGAGCCTTTTTATTCCGTCTTTTTTCAGCTCCAATTCCTTTTGTTTTAATTGAAGTTCTTTTAAATCGGAACGCCGCCTATCCTCTTTAAGTTTTAATTCTTCTTCTTTTTTTTGAAGTTCAAATTCGTTTAGGTCTTCATGCTTTTGAATAAGGCCCTTTATAAGATCGGAAACATCGGCCCTGTTATTTCCCAAATAGGTGTGAGCTTTTTCGATTATATGTTCCGGAAGACCGTTCCGCTTGGCTATGTCAACGGCATGGCTTTCTCCGGGAACTCCCATCAGTATCCGATAGGTAGGGCTCAATGTGTTTTGATTAAATTCGACCGAGGCATTTACACAGGACTCCTTACTATAGCCGTAATTTTTTAAGGCACCATGATGGGTTGTAACAAAGACAAAGGCTTTTTTTTCTAAAAGATCATCGAGAACTGCCATAGCTATTGCACAACCTTCTTGAGGATCCGTGCCACTTCCAAGCTCATCAAGAATTATAAGACTTTTATCCCCTGCCCTCCTTATAATTTCGGAAACATTTTTCATGTGAGCCGAAAAGGTAGAAAGGGATTGATCCATAGACTGCTCATCGCCTATGTCGCAGGCTATAAAATCAAAATAAGGAAGACGGGTCAAAGGGCCTGCAGGAACCGGCCAGCCTGTTTGGTTTATCAGAGCAAAGAGAGCTGCCGTTTTTAAGCTTACGGTTTTTCCTCCGGTATTCGGGCCCGTTATAATAAGCACCCTATCATCTTTAGATAATTTTAGGTCTATAGGAACCGCCGATTTTCCAAGCAGGGGATGCCGGGCTTGATGAAGATAAAAAGCAAGAGGGGTTCCTTTTGAATCATGGCTGCCGTCCTTGTCTATTGAATGGCTTAAGCCTAAATCTATACTGCCTGCAAAGACACAATTATTGGAATGAGCCCATCGGGAAGCGGCGGCAACACAATCCAATTTTGTGATTGCTTCACAGGCCTCTTTTATGTTTTCGGTATGCTCTGCAATTTGGGAAGTCAAGTCCTGCAATAGCCTTAAGAGTTCACGCTCATATTCGGCATGAGCGGCGATAAGGTCATTATTCTTTAAAACTATTTCTTCCGGTTCAAGATAAAAGGTTTGCCCCGATTGAGAATACTCATGAATGATACCCGGAATCCTTCCTTTAAAATTTGATCTTACGGCTATAACCTGCCTTCCGTCTTTGACCGTAGGAAGATTGGATTGAAGCATTTGACGGGTTGCATCATTTGTAAAATAATTCCGCATAGTTTTATCTATGTCGTCCTCGATAGAGCGTATTTTATTTTTTATTGCCCTCAAAGAAGGAAGGTCTTGCAATTCTCCGTTTTCATCTATAAAAGAAAATACAAGATTTTTTAGATGGAGCATATCGGGTATTTTTTTTACAAAGGAAACAATCGAGTTTTCATTTAGGTCTTCATTTTCTAAAAAAGGACTCAGCCATTCATGCAAAGAAAAAACGGATAAGGCTAAAAGTCCGACCGAATAAACGCCTTCAATATCAAGGGCAGCTCCTTCAACTTCTATGCCTTCAAGAAAGGGAAGAACGGGAGGCCTGTACTTTATTGGAGGAGCCTTATATGCCCTTAAAAGACTTAAAAAATCAATCCCTAATTTTTTTTCTTCTTCTATTTTTTTAATATCCGTATCCGGATTCTTTTTTAAACAAAATTCTTTTCCTTCATCAGTTACACAATAAGAGGCAATAATTTCTCTTATCCTCGAAAACTGCAAAACTTCCAGCGTATGTTCAGTCATATCTCACTCCTACCCTACGATTAATACTTCTTTACCGTTTCTTGTAATTCTTTATGTATAAGCTCAAAACTCGTATACCTATCCTTATGAATATTTCCTTTTTTAAGGGCTTCCAAAATGGCACAGCCTAGTTCATGGGTATGGGTGCAGGAAAGGCCGAATTTACATGAGCCTATAAGCTTTTCCATTTCGGGAAAATATAGGGCCGTATCTTCAGGTTCGATGCCGTAAATTGCAAAATGCCTCACACCCGGCGTATCAATTATGTTTATCGAATGTTCTTTCCCCTTTGAAGTAAGAGCTTTTATTTTAAAATACTCTCCTTGTGTTGTCGTGTGGGTGCCTCGGTCATACTTATCCGAAATTGCAGAAGTTTTTAGATTTAAATCGGGGGCGATAAAATTTAAGAGTGTACTTTTACCTACTCCTGACTGTCCTACGAGGGCAGAAGTTTTAGACGAGAGGCTTTCAATTAAGTTATCCATTCCCCTGCCCTCCTTTGCCGATACTTCGATGGTTTTATAGTCCAATCTTTTCCAATCCTCTATTCTATCTCTTACATCAGCCAAGATTTTTAAATCACACTTATTTATAACAATTAAAACCGGAATCTTTTGAATCTCGGCTTGCACTAAAACCCTGTCCACAAATCGAGGGCGGAAGGGAGGATTAGCAGCAGAAACAACACAAACAAGCAGGTCGATATTTGCAGCTAAAAGCTGGGGCATATTCAGTTTTTGATTTAAGCGTAAAAAAGAATTTTTTCTTTCTATTAAACCCGTTATCAAGCCTTCATCATCAGAGTGAGTATCGGGCTCAAGATTTACAAAATCTCCGGCAGCAAGAGGATTATAGTAAAGAGCAGAATCTTTTAGAACCTTCCCCTTAATGGAGCAGCTTCTGAATTTTCCGTCTTCACATTCAACATAAAAAATATTATTAGATCCTTTTAAAACCAATCCTTTCATTTTAGAAGTAACCTAAAGTCATATTAAAGAGCTCCGCATAAGCGGAATATTTTTTTGTACTCTCTTCAGTTTTTTCCGAGGTGATATAAAAAATATCTTTTTGAATATTTTTTAATTTCTCATCCGTCTTTGATTTTTGTGGAGGAGATATTTTTAAGGCTTGATTTACAACCCCATCCAAAGAGTCCACAATCTTTATATCCGGTTCACACTCGGATTTAAACTCATCTCTTAGGTGGAGAAAATGTGTACAGCCTAATACAGCAGTATCCGTTCCCGCCGATTTAAAAAACTCAACCGCAGGACGGATTCCGGCCTTTTTATCTTCCTCAGAACCTGACAATAAGGTATTCTCTATTTTAGAGACCAAAACGGAATCTGCACGCATAAAAAATTTACAATCGGCTCCGAATTCCTCAATGAGATTTTGCACATAGATATCGTTTACCGTTCTTTCGGTTGCAAGGACGGCAATTTTTTTATTTTTACTTGTTAAGGCCGCAGGCTTTATAGCAGGAACAGTGCCCACAAAGGGTATCTCAAATTTTTTACGCAAATGTGAAAGAGCCGAAACCGTCATCGTATTACAGGCTATTATTATAACGGAGGGTTTAAGTTTTTCGATTATTTTCTTTACCAGGTCTTCGGTATATTCTATTACATCTTCCAGTGTTTTTTCTCCATAGGGAAAATGTTTTGTGTCTGCGACATAAGCACAAGAACTTTGAGGTTCCAATTCTTTTAAATGCCTTAAATAAGGCAGGCCCCCTATGCCTGAGTCTATAAAAACATATTGAACGTTTTGTTTTAAAGTCAATTTTCCCTCCAACGCTAATTAAAAACTCACTTCAATACCCAGTTTATTTTTACCCCGTTTTTTTCCATACGACGAAACCAAGTTTCCTGCCGTTTCGCAAACTGACAAATGGCACGGTAAAGAGAATCAACGTACTCTTCCCTAGATTTTATTTTGCCTTGAAGATATTGAGCGGTAAATTTATATTCAAGCCCTAAACTTTCAAGCCTTTCCCAAGAAAAGCCCTCCTTGTGAAGGCTCTCGGTTTCTTCTATCATTCCGTCTTTTATACGCTCTAGGAGTCTAAGCCTTATTCTTTCCCTTAAAATCTCCCGCGGGTATTTAAGGCCTATTATAAGGGGGCGGATGTCGGGACGGTTGGCGTTTAAGATTTCGGCTGCATCGGGATGGGTCTTTTTATATTCCGCAATTTCAATAGCCCGCATAAGCCGATCCATATTTTCAAGGTCGGTCTTATTATGCATCGGAACATTGTATTCAAAAAAAAACTTTTGCAGTTCCGTCAAATCCTTACCGGCCAAAGAAGCCCTCAGTTCTTCATTTTTTGGAACAGGAATAAGTTCGTATTCCCTTATAAGAGAATCAAGATACAGCCCCGTTCCTCCTGCAAAAATGGGCAGCTTTTTTCTCCTCTTTATATCTTCAAAGGCCTTGTAAGCATCATTTTGAAAATCAAAAACATTGTATTCCCTTTCCAAGGTGCAAATATCGATTAGGTGATGGGGCACATCGCCGTATTCTTTTAAGTCTTTTCCGGTACCTAGGTCAAGGCCCTTATAAACCTGCCTTGAATCCGCAGAAATGATTTCTCCGCCAAGCTCTTTTGCAAGGCCTACGGCATAGGAAGTTTTTCCCGTAGCCGTAGCGCCCAGCACAACAACCGAATTATGTTTATCCGATAAAGACAAAAAATCGAGATTCATAAAATGAAAAACTTACAACCGATTCCGGACAATATTTAAAACAACTCCCACCAAAAACATACCGCAAGAAACAAAAGTATGCATATTTAAAGATTTGGATAAATACCAACTTGCAAGAGCATATGAGCCTAAAAGGCTAAAAATGATAAAAGAAATAAAGGCTATCGCATAAACCATAAAATCCATGGAAATCGTTAAATTCGCCGACAAAACATAGTAAACAAAATCAAAAATAAGGATTGTGCCTGTTATTATAAGGAGGAATAAACTAAGCTCGGTTGAATCGGGCGTATTGATATTCCTGTAAAATAGATAGGCAAAGACGGCACTAAAAATACCGAAAAGAGCCGACAAGCTATTGCTTAAAGTTTCTTCAGAAAGAGACCATGAAATCAAAAAGAAAAAAGCCAATCCGAAGAGAGCGTTTAAGAAAAAGTACTGGAAGAAAAAGCGGCATAAATGGGAACTCAAATAAGATGAAATTTGCAGACTGGAAAAAGGAAAAAAAGAAACAATTATCAATGACACTATTCCACCCAAAATACCGAATAAAAAGGCTGCAAACTTACCGCCTTGTTCCTTTGAAAATGAGGCATAGAGTAAAAAAACTAAGGGTAAAACTAAAATAAAAACAAAGTTCATAAGGCTTATTTTACCATAAAAATACCAATATATCAAGTATTTTTGAATAATTGCCTTTACAAATATTTTTTTTACTGGTATACTGCTCTAATATGACAATTGCAGGAAGAAACAGAGCGCGCCTAGTCGCCATATGTATTGCAGCTTTAATTCTTATATTATCCTTAATATCCTTTGTAGGTATTGTACTTAACGGAAACCTTGATAATTCCTTGGTAACGGGCACAAAATCTGCAGAAAGCTCGGGAATTACTGAATTTATACTCAGCCTTTTAAGAAATAATTATAACGGCTATGCGGTATTAATAAGTATCTTGGCCTTTCCGTTTTTATCGCTTGGCTTTTTAATCTTCGTCTATTTTACATTTAAAAAGACTCATGCAATCGAAATATCCTTTTTTGCCATGTTTACCTTATGCATAAGCTTTGAAAGTATAAGGCTTGTTTTTCCTCTATATAGCTTTTCCAATATAGTGCTGGATAGTATAGCAAATCTATCCCGATTGGTATATTTTTTCAGATTAGCCGGAATTATGTCCATCTTTATGGCAGGCATCTTTGCCAACAAAATAATAACTAGAAAGATATCGTCAGTCTTCTTTTTTATTTTTTTTATATCTTTTTTAATATGCTTATCAATGCCTATAAATAATTTTTATATAAGCAGATACTTTCTTTCGGATATTAAGGCAGGCCATTCATATATATACCTGTTTTTAATAGCTGCACTTTTAGCCTGTGTAAATTACTTTTTTGTCTATATCACAAAAAACATAAAAGAGTATTTATTTGCAGCCCTTTCGCTGACAGGGGCCTTAATAGGTTATGCGGTTCTCTTATATACATCATCTTATACCCTCCTGGGTATAGGCCTTGCCTTGTTTATTTTAGGAAATCTCAGTTTTATAAAGTACATACACAGCTACCACATATGGCAATAAACCTCTAGACCATCTATAACAATAGCTAAAAAATAGGACTTGATTTTTCGCCGATTATGATGTATGCTTAAGCTATGGCAATTAAATTTTACTCGCTAGGTGCTGCAGAAGAAGTTACCGGATCTAAACACATTCTTGAAGTTGACGGGCATAAATATTTGATAGACTGCGGAGCTTTTCAAGGAAAAAGAGCAGAAGCGGACAAGAAAAACAGGGATTTTAATGTTCCGGCTCCTGAGCTGGAAGCCGTCATTTTAACCCATGGTCATTATGATCATTGCGGTTTATTACCCTTGCTGGGAAAGCATGGATTTACAGGCAACATATATGCAACCCCTGCCACCAGAGATATAGCAAACCTTGTTATGATGGATTCTGCACGAATTCAAGCCAGAGATAGGGAGTATTTATCCAAACAAGCTGCAAAAAAAGGAGAAACCTTTAAATGGGTGCCTCTTTTTGATGAAGCCGATGTAATTCAAACAGTCAACCAGTTTGTAACAATTTCATATCATAGGCCTGCATGGATAGGCCCCAATGTTCAACTGGAATTCTATGATGCAGGGCATATTTTAGGTTCAGCGATGGCTGTAATTACCGCCAAAGACTCGGATGGGAAAGAGGTAAAAATAGCCTTTACAGGAGACCTAGGCCGAAAAAATAAGGCTATTATCCGCGATCCTGACATTATTCCTCCTGTAGATTATATAGTTATTGAAAGCACATACGGAAACCGGCGCCACGAGGAAACCGATAATGCTTTAAAACTTCTTGCCGAAAAAACACAGGAAATTGTACAAAATAAGGGAAAGATGATTATTCCCGCCTTTGCCGTTGAAAGGACTCAGGAAATCGTCTATTATTTTCACCTCTTAGTCGATAAAAGAATAATTCCCGATATTCCGATTTATGTAGATTCTCCCATGGCCGTAAACGCAACGAGTATATTTCAGGTACATCCCGAATGCTATGATGCACAAACACATGAGGCCTTTTTAATTCATCATAAAAATCCTTTCGGCTTTAACTCGCTCAAATTTATAACCAGCGTAGCCGAGTCCAAGGAATTGAACAATATTGACGGTCCCATGGTTATAATAAGTGCGGACGGAATGTGCGAATTCGGACGAATTACCCACCATCTTGCAAACAATATCGAAAAGCCATCGACAAAGGTGCTGCTGGTAGGTTTTATGGCAGAAGATACTCTCGGCCGTAGACTCCAAAACAAAGAACAAGAAGTAAAAATTTTCGGTGAATGGCATCAGGTACGGGCTGAAATTTTGCAGATAAACGCCTTCAGTGCTCATGCCGACTATTTTGAGTCCAGAGAGTGGCTGGACTCCTTGAAGAATCCTAAACTTAAAACGATATTCTTGGTTCACGGAGAGCCTAAGGCTCAAACTTATTTTACCCAATACTTAAACGAAAACGGTTATAATGATGTAAAAACGGTAAAATACGGAAGAACATACAAATTGGACTAGAAATTTATGAAAAAAATAATTACTGGTTTTCATGCTATAGACGAGATTTTAAGAGCGGAAAAACTTAAAATAGAAAAAGAAAAGAACCGGAAGCCGAGCCTTGAAATTTTTTACTCTAAAGAAGGACCAAGGGTAAAAAAAATTTTGGAAGCGGCTCGTAAATTGAATCTAAAGATTGAAAAAAAAGACAATCAATTTCTTGATTCCCTTACTAAAACCTTGCCGGAACAGTTAAGGGATCACAGGGGTATTGTTCTTGTAACTGAGGCTGAAAATCAAAAAAAAGGAATGAGTGTAGATGAGTTTTTTGCAAAACTTGCAGAAAAAGGCTCGGCTTTTGTGGTAATCCTCGACTCCGTTACTGATCCTCACAATACGGGTTCCATTATACGAAGTGCGGACCAGTTCGGAATAGACGGAATAATAGTTCCGGAAAACAAAAGTGCGGGAGGCTTTGAGATTATAAGCAAGGTAAGCGCAGGAGCTTTAGCCTGGGTTCCATTCGTGGAAGTAACCAATTTGGTAAGAACCGTAGAAAGGCTAAAAAAGGAAGGCTTTTGGATTTACGGGGCAGATGCAGGAGGCAAGGCCCTACCCAATCTTACGTTCCCAAAAAAGACAGTCCTTATTATGGGAAATGAAGGAAGGGGAATGAGCCGCCTTGTAGAAGAAACCTGCGACGAAATAGTGTCAATTCCGACAAAGGGAAAACTTGACAGCCTAAATGTTTCCGTCGCAGCAGGCATTCTATTATACGAAATAAGCCGGAAAAAAGAGGTTTAATTTTTTGAAGCTCTTATCTTTTTTACGGCCTCGCTAAGAGGCGTTTCATCCTCTGTTCTATTAGTCATATCTTTTAATTTTATCTTAAACCTTTGAGGGGCCTTATCGAATTCTTCCACACAAGAATCTTTATCTAAGAAAAGCCCCCACCTTATGTCTTTTTTTTCGGCATAGGTGTACTGATGATTCATCTTTTTAGGTTCAGGATATACTTCAGCATTTATTTTTTCGGCTTCAAAAAAATTTACTATCTTATACGAAAGAACCAGATCATCTTCAGGTAAAGAAAAAATAAGGAGGTCGGTAAAGCTGGCCTTTGTTTTTTGATGGCCCAAGAGTTCAAGGGCAGCTAAAAGCCTGTCAAGCCCTATGGAAGCACCCACTCCGGTAATACACTCCTTCATATAAAGAGCCGTAAGGTTATCGTACCTTCCGCCTGAGCAAACAGAGCCTATCGATGGTAAATCGTTTAAAAAGGTCTCAAATACAACACCGGTGTAATAATCCAGACCTCGTGTAATTGAAGGATCAAAAACAATTGAATCTTCAATACCTACAGCCTTTACCAAGGCATAGATATCTCTCATGCGTTTTGTATCTTCGTCGGGGCCGCCTGCGAGGTTTTCCAAGTGGGAAAGAGTCTTTTCAAAGTCTTCGCTTTTTAACTCCTTGCTTACACCGGAAATATAAGCCAATATTTTTTTGGCACTTTCTTCGGAGCTTATATCGGTAAGGAGCTTTAAAACCTCGTCCTCCCCTATCTTAGCAAGTTTATCTACAATACGCAAAACCTCTTCGCTGTCTTCCGATAGGTTTAAAGACTTTAAAAAACGGTTAAATATACCCCTATGGGAAACGTGTATTTTAAAATTGGAAACACCTAATTCGTTTAAAGCTTTTTTAATAAGACGCAAAATTTCAAAATCAACGGCAGCCGAATCGGAACCCAATGTATCAAAATCACATTGCAAAAATTCCCGATACCGTCCGGCCTGAGGCTTTTCACCGCGCCAAACCTTTCCCAAATGGTAACGCTTAAACGGGAAATATATCTCGGACTTATGTTCTGCAACAAATCGAGCTAAGGGAACGGTTAAGTCAAAACGCATAGCAACATCCCGTCCGCCATTGTCGCTAAACCGGAAAACCTGCTTTTCGGTCTCTCCTCCGCTCTTTCTCAATAGAATCTCGGAATATTCTAAGGCAGGGGTGTCTATAGGCACAAAGCCGTAATCCCTAAAAACCTTTACCAGTCTTTCCATAAGAAGAGCTCTTTCAATCTCATCTGCCGGAAGGAAATCTCTAAATCCTTTTAAAACTTTCGGTTGTATTAAATCACTCATAGTTTTTATTTTACAATATTTTTTTAGATTGGGCAAGAGTCAAGTCAATATTGACTAAGTCATGTTGACTACGGCAACACCTATCTCTCTTTATAATTTTTTTCTATCCAATTTCGGTACTCACCGGAACGGACATTTTCTATCCATTTCTTATTATTTAAATACCAGTCAACAGTATTTTCAAGTCCGGTTTCAAAATCAAAGTTACGCTTCCAATTAAGTTCATTTTTTATCTTGGTACAGTCAATAGCATAGCGGCGGTCATGTCCAAGCCTATCGGTTACATGTGTAATAGTTTTTCTTACATTTTCTTCCTCAAGACCTGTCTTTTTGCAAACGATTTGAATGAGCTTATTTAAAAGCTTTATATTTTCCCATTCATTTTCGCCGCCTATATTATAGGTCTTCCCCGCTCTCCCGTTTTTTAGTATAAGCCTTACAGCTTCATTGTGGTCTTCAACATGTATCCAGTCTCTAATCTGCTTACCGTCACCGTAAACTGGAAGATTTTTACCTTCAAGCATATTTAAAATCATAAGGGGAATCAATTTTTCAGGGAATTGAAACGGCCCGTAATTATTGGAACAGTTTGAAATAGTAGCAGGCAGCCCATAGGTATGGAAGTAAGCTTTTACCAAGTGATCGCTTGATGCCTTGCTTGCAGAATAAGGAGAACGAGGGTCATAGGCTGTAGTTTCTTTAAAATAGCCTTCAGTGCCCAAAGAACCGTAAACCTCATCCGTACTGATATGGTGAAAAAGAACATCATCACGCATTGTTCCGTCAGGTTTTTTCCAAAATTGCTTTGCAGTCTCCAAAAGGTTAAAGGTTCCCAAAACATTTGTCTTTAAAAAAACCTCAGGACCCAAAATAGAGCGGTCAACATGACTTTCAGCTGCAAAATGAACAACCGTGTCTATATTATATTCCGTAAAAATACTATTTATAATTTCTTTATCGCAGATATTTCCATGAATAAAAAAGTATCGGCTTCCGCCGAATTCGGATTCCATATCGGCAAGGCTTGCGGCATTACCTGCATAAGTAAGAGCATCAAGATTTATAATACGACCCGTAAATGCGTCTTCTTTTTTTAATAAGGTTCTGATAAAATTAGAACCTATAAAGCCCGCACCGCCGGTTACCAGTATATTTTGTAAACTTCGCATTTAGAATAGCTCCTTAACTTAACAATTTTCCGCAATATATTTTAGATAATCTCCATATTCATTATTATAGGAAGAAGATAAATTTAAAAGCTGAGTCTTTGAAATCCATTTTTGTAAATAAGCTATTTCTTCTATACAGGAAACATACATTCCCTGCCTCTTCTGAATTGTTGCTATAAAATTTGAGGCTTCTAAAAGACCGTCATAAGTTCCCGTGTCAAGCCAAGCCATGCCGCGCCCCAGCTTTTCAACTCTTAATTTGCCCATAGCCAGATAAGCATTATTTACGGATGTAATTTCAATCTCGCCTCTGGCCGAAGGTTTAATCGATTTTGCAATTTGAATTACTTCATTATCATAAAAATATAAGCCTGGGATTGCATAATTTGATTTTGGATTTTGAGGCTTCTCCTCAATACTCAAAACATTTCCTTTATCATCAAAATCAACAACTCCGTAAGCTCTCGGATCCTTAACATAATAACCGAAAATCAAGGCTCCTCCATTATCTTTTATGGAGGAAACTGCATCTGCCAAAGTGCTGCTGAAACCTCTTCCATAAAAAATATTATCACCCAAGACCAAAGCACAAGAATCAGCACCGATGAACTTTTCACCCACTATGAAGGCATCAGCAAGGCCTCGAGGTTTATCTTGAACGGCATACTCAAACCTCATACCCAACCAATTTCCATCACTGAAAAGTTCCTTAAAAAGTCCTATATCCCGCGGTGTAGATATAATTAAAACTTCACGTATACCGGCAAGCATCATAACCGACAAGGGATAATAAATCATGGGCTTATCATACATTGGTAAAATTTGTTTTGAAACAGCCTTTGTAAGCGGATATAAACGGGTTCCGGCCCCTCCTGCTAAAATTATTGCCTTCATAAAAACCTCTATCCAAAATTGATGATATAAAAATTTATAATAAGTTTCTACTCAGTATGAAAAACATGATCTTGAATCTTATCAATGAATTCATATTTTATAGTATTGTATAAGCCCTCGCTTAAAGATACGGGAGCCTTAAAATCGGTTTTAGGTATATTGATCGTATCAAAAAGAGTATCGGCACAGAATTTTTTTACCCTGATTGAACTGATTGCTAATTTTTTTCTCGATATTTTAGCAAGTAAGTCAAAGCAAAGACCGCCGCAATAGCCCAGCCAATAGGGCCAATGAAAAATTTTATGATTCTTATTTCCTAAGATTTTATAAACTTCATTGGCAAGAGAATTCATATCAAAGTCGGGTTTATCTAGATAATTAAATAAGTGTTCACCTTGTCCGTTATTTAAAGAAAATTCGATAAAGGCAGCTACATTTTCAACATAGGCCATTGATTTTTTATTTTTACCGTTTCCGACAAATGGGAAAAAGCCTGAACTGATTTGTCTTAATAGATTATAAACATTGCCCCTATTTTGCTCTCCGAATACAACAGTAGGTCTTATTATCGTAAGCGAATTTTCGTTATCGTTTTCAATCCACGCACGGTATTTTCCTTCAGCAAGCCATTTTGTTCTGCCATAATCATTAAAATAATTTATTTTACCTGTTTCGTTCGTATTTAAAGGTGCAAAACCGTATACCGCAACAGAGCTTGTAAAAATAATTTTTTTTATTCCCAATTCCGAACAGACCTTGCATACATTTTCTGCACCGTCAACATTTACTTCATCATATAAGCTTTTAGGTTCAACATCATCGCGATGTTCAGCCGCCAAGTTGATAACGCAGTCAAGGCTAGAGGATAATTCTTTTTTTAAAGAATCTATATCCCTTACATCAGCAAAGGCTCTCAAGTTGGGATAGTATTTACTATCCTGTTTATCAAGAATTTTAATTGTATGTCCGGACGCTAAAAGTCTCTTTGTTAGTCTTGTTCCTATAAAACCGGAACCGCCTATTATTGCTATGTGCATTTGTTTTAATCCTCTGCTATCTCTTTGTATAAACTACGATAATTTTTCCACATAATATCCAAAGTAAAAAACTTTGAAAATTTTTCAAATGAAGCTTTTCCCATTTTAGCCTTTTTTTCGTCATCTTGCAAGATAGCACCTATTGCCTCAACGGCACCGTCATCGGTTTCAATTAGAGCACCATTTGTAACATCAACTAACTCAGAAATTCCGCCTACATTTGATGCAACTATAGCCTTTTTATAAGCCATGGCTTCTATAATAGTCATCGGGAGCCCCTCATAGTTGCTAAATAAGACAAAAAGATCACAATACGGCAAAAGGCTTGACGCATTTGGATAGTCTCCAAGCAATAAAACATTGGAAGGGATAGAATAGTCCTTTTTTATCTCATCCATCGATTTTTCGGCAGAACCGCCGACCCAGACAAAGAGGTAATCTTTCATTACAGGATCTGAAGCAATAGATAAAAAACTTTCAAATCGTTTTTGCCTGGAAATACGGGCTATTGTCATAATAACTTTTTTATATGAAGATGAGTCAAAAGGTTTCGGAGAATCAACAGAATTTAAACTTATACCATTGTAAATTGTCTTGATATTTTTAGTAATTTTTTCTTTATATAATTTTTTTTCGTCATATTTAGAAACTGCAACTATTGCACCGCAGAATCTTTGTAAAAAACGTTCAAGCGGTAAAAAAATTCTATGATGGAGACGGATGGAATCAAAACCGTGCACAGTATAAATTATTTTTTTTCTATATTTAAAGCCCGCAAGACGGCCTAAGGTTCCGGCCTTACTTGAATGTAGATGAATAATATCGGGGGCAAATTCATTAATTACCTTTTTTAGCTCAAAATAGCATTTCAAATCCGGTAACAATCTAATAGGCTTTATCATATTTTTAATCTTAAATTGAATAACCGAAGAACTTAAATTATCCCATAGATATCCGCCATTCATTGAAGCTACAGCTACTATGT
This sequence comes from Treponema denticola ATCC 35405, assembly GCF_000008185.1. Classification (NCBI taxonomy): domain Bacteria; kingdom Pseudomonadati; phylum Spirochaetota; class Spirochaetia; order Treponematales; family Treponemataceae; genus Treponema; species Treponema denticola. The sequence goes on along the minus strand of NC_002967.9, from coordinate 1,483,470 downwards.
TTCCTTCATCAGATGCCATATTGGCCAAAGAAATACATACGGTTTGAGCCCCGCCGAGTTCAGTGTTAGTAATTATGTGTAAGATTTTCATTACTCTCTCTTAAAAAACAAAGTTATACAACAATTACTTAAATATTTTTAATAATAAACGAAGCGGTACACAACGAGCAACGAGTATTGCCATCCTATTAATAAATCTACCTTTTATGCTTTTATATAAAAAAAACTTATTTTGAATAAAAATTTTATTTATTTCTTTATCTTTTACATTTGACTTCAAATAAGCAACCAAATTCGCCAGATATAGATTCGCAATAAAAAAATTTGCTTCTTTTTTTACCAACGAATAATATTCAGCGTTATCAATTATCGTATCACGAACAATTTCAAAAGATTTTATTCTATCCATATTATAACTTTTATACCCTTGCATTACAGAATCATCACGTATCTGATAAATAAAACAGATACGTTTAGAATAATATGCACTATTTGATTTTGTAAAAGCGTTAACCATAAAAACTAAATCACCGCCTATTTTTATACCAACCGGAAAAAACAGATCATTGTCATAGATAAAATCTTTTTTGTAAATTGAACTGCAAATACAACAAGGCATCTTTTTTGAAAGAAAGTTCTTTTTTATACTATTGTCATTAAAGTGTCGTTTATCCAGTTGAGCGGATGAAACAATTTTACAAACTTGACCATTTCTTTCTACTTCATAACCAAAATTAAAAACATCTATATCGTTACTTCCTAATAACAACTGTTGAAAGAAGGCAAGAGTTCCGACAGGAATAGTATCATCACTATCTAAAAAATACAGATATTTACCTTTTGCACATTTTATACCTGTATTCCGTGCTCCACACTCCCCTTTATTTTCTTGATTAATAACAGTTATAAAAGGATACTTATTTGAAAAATCTTCAGCAATTTTTTTTGTAGAATCTTGAGAGCCGTCATTAACAATGATAACTTCAATACTGTGTTTCTTGCACTCAAACACTTGCTCGACCAAAAAGGAAAGCAAATTATGCAAAAAACGTTCTGCATTATATGCAGGAATAACAATTGAAAGCAACATATTGTTCATAATTTTTGAATTCCTTTTTTACTATTCATTTATAAAAGCTTTTTTACTCCAACATTTCGGATTATACACATTTTCTTTTACATAAATCCAATCCGTTGCCGTAGTTTTAAACTGTGTCAATTTTAATTGATGGCCAGCCTGCCAATCACCGCCGTGCATAGCTTTTATAAGGATTTTATCTTGAGAAGATTTAAACGGTAAACCACTGAACGGATTTTTTTGCAATTCGGGAGCAAGTCCTTCTGTTGCTAAAATCGGAATATCGGCTAAGGTCATAAAGGTATAATCCTTTTGTAAGGGGCCATCTGTGTTAAAATCTTTCATCATAATTAAAGGAATCAGACTTTCAGGAGAAATACCGGTATCGTCAAAGCCGTTTAAAAAACTCATATCAATTGTACGTATTGAAGATCTTCCATGATCGCCTGCGATGATTATCCTAGAATTATCCCAACAATCATTATCTTTTAAAAAACGGAAAAACTCAGCACAGGATTCATGTGCTAAATAATTTGCATAAAAATGTTCAGCTGTGTATTCGTTAAGACAATATTTTTTTGCAAGAGGAATAAGTTCTTCCCGCCGTATAAATTGTATATCGCTGTCCTTCGGCGGCTCATGCGTTGTATTGTTTACAATAATATTAAGACAGTCTCCCTCAGGTACAAATTCAACTTCTTTATATAAATTCTCAAGGGAAGAATATGCATCTATAAATAACATTTTAATATGATTGGATACATCAGGTGCCGTATAAGCACCGCTATTATAAAATACTTTTCTTACTTTTGAAGGCAATATCCTAAAAAAGGAAAAATAGAGCATGTTGCGTACAACAGGATTTGTCTCTTTGTCTCTTTGTCTCTTTGTCTCTTTGTCTGTTTGTCTGTTTGTCTGTTTGTCTATCCGTGCCAAAAAATCTCTGCTGTACTTTCCAGCCCCATCGATATTTTGAGCACGCATATCATATTTTGCAAATACGGATAAATCGGGTATCCATGAATAGTTTAGCCATGAGGGGTCCGTAAAGCTTACCAACCAATTATGTTCGCTGAACAGCCGCGGCAGCACGCTTAAGGCTTCATTATGTTTATCGACAAGCAATTCATTAGAGCGTTTATTTATATTTTCCGGCGTATATTCATAGCCGCCGAAAAGAGACGGCGTACTCATATTGGTACTTATGCCGAAAGCTATGCTGTTTTCAAAAACGGTAAATCCCGTATATTCTTTTTTTACCAGATCATTATGTTCGAATACTGGGTCGATAAAAAAATTCATAGACCTGTCAAGCATCAAAATAAAAATATTTTTTCCGGTTTTCGAGACCCTATATACTTTGTTTACCTGTTTTTCATTGATTTCGCCAGCCAGCATACGCCGGTAAGATTTTTGAATTGAAATGCAAGAAAAACCTGTTATAACCAAAAAAGTTAAAACTACAATATTAAGAAGTGAAGGCAATAATTTTGAGAATTTTGAATATATTAAGGCGATTACTACGGCAAATCCTGCAATTATTGCCGCCATATTTACGGCAAAATACCGCATAGAATGTCTTAGTCGCGTTGCATCGTCAAAAATTAAAATATTACTGATATCACCGTAATTACCCGTAAAAATGAATGCATCTATAAGTGCCGCCGTGAGCAACAGTATCGCCGTATATGCAAAATATTTCTGTACATTTTTTGAAAAAAGTTTATATATGCACAGCAGCCAAAACAAACAGCCCAAACTTTGAATAAACGGATAATACAGAACATTTAAAGGATGTTTAAAGTTGCCAAAATTTGAAAATTCTTGCGCCGAACTTGCTATCGTTGCCGACGGAATAACCAATCCAATAAGAACACACAGCGCAATTGCTGCGGATAAAAAGATATAAAAACATTTTTTATCGTTGTTAAAAACAGATGCTGATCGCCTTTTTTCAAAAAAACAAAACAGCTTTTTAATTAACGGTATTACTACTATGCCAGCAGTTAAAAGACCTGAAAGAGCCGCAGGTCTTTTAGTTTCACTGATCGTCATTACGGTTGTAATGCTCGTTACAATTATCATGGCAATTACGGTAATTATATACCATGTTTTGCTACTTAATTTTACTTTATAAAAAATATTTTTTAATAAAGAAAACAGATTGTTAAGCGTCCAATAAAAAACCAAGCCCGACGGCGAGTTATAAAGCAAAAGTAAAAAAATAAGAGCCGTAATGTAAAGCGTTAATTTGTCTTTCAATTCAAGCCCTTTTGTATATACGGCTGAAGCGGATATATTTATAAGCGTCATTATAATAGGCAGAATATTTACCGAAATATTTCCTAAGCTAAGCAGTTTATCGGGAGAACCTAAATCGGTAAAAAATAAAAACGAGCTTTTAGCCATAATCGGTGAATCGGACAAAAGCTTATACGCCGCAATAAAAAAAGGAATCTGAATAAAGAGCGCGAACATACTGCGCAAAGCGTAGAGCGGATGATAATTGTTTTGACGGTAATATGTAGAAAGCATTAAATATCGTTCATCGCCTTTAAATACCGCCTTTATATCGGTAATTTTAGCTTTCATCTTTTTTTGAATGGCGCGCTCTTTTTCTTGCCATTGTTCGGCTACATTATACATCGGAAGACATATTATATTGATGCCGAGGCTTAACAGTACAATCGAAATACCGATATTGCCGTTTGTAATGATGTTCACCACAAAAAAGACAAATTCGACAAACAAGTAGACCGGGTAAATTAAAATCGTATACAAAAAATTTATCATATTGTTTTTATCTCCGTTAAAAAATCGTAAACCGCTTTTCCCGCACAACCTCTGTTTTGCCATGCAGTATCTTTAGCTTTCAGTCTATTTTCTTTAAGCGTTTCACTTTTACAAGCTTCGGAGATAATCTCTTTTATATGATCAAAGCTATTAGAGTTAAGCTCCACACCTATTTCCTTTAAGACGGAAAACTTCCACGGAGTCTCTTTTAAATCGCCTGAATCATAAGGGCGATGATCGAATTCGTTGTTACAGTATAAGAACGGCTTATCAAAAAGAAAACAATAATCAAAAATAACACTGGAAAAATCGGAAATCATAATATCAGCTTTTGAAAGTGAATCGATGTTTTCAGAATTATAATCCCAAACAAAATTCGCGACATCTTTATATTTTCCCTCCAATCTTTTAAGCATATCGGGTTCCGAAGTCTTGCTTTGAGGATGCGGGCGGATAATAATATTCCAACCGGTTTCTACAAGCGGAGTAATTAATTGTTCGCCGTATTTTGATAAGATGCCGCTTGCGCCCCAAGAAGGCGCAATTAAAACTGTAAAATCGGAACTTTTTTCAGGCAAATTTTTTATTTTTTCGCTTAATACGTCAAGATAAGGACAGCCGACTACACGCAAGTTTTTTGGAGGAAGATTACGTAGGCTTTCCAGTTCACGAATTCCTTTTACCTGATACTCACCCGATAAAAGCACTGAATCAAAATAATCAAGACCAAAAAGCCGGTAACTTGTTGCATCATCAAGCGCATGAAGAATATGGCTATAATGCCTGACATGCTTTGAGCGTTTCAGCTGATATACGTCCAATCCCGGTGTCGTCATCAAACAAATATCAGCTTCAAGCATATTAAGACGAGCAAAAGCTTTGTTGCCTTTGCCGATATATTCGGGCTTTACATAGGTATAATGTTGTTCAAATACCGGATCATCTTCCGAAGATGTATAAAAAACAAGTTCTTTTTGATGTTCTTCAAACTCATTACATATAGGCAAAAACACATTCCAATAACGTTTACCTTCAGAATAAATTACAATGGTATTTTTATTACCGGAACCTTTTGCCTTATCTTTATATACAGCGACTTTTAGTTTGATAAAAGCGGTTTTCGCTACAAAATACAACGTTGTAATAAGACCTATCACAATGGAAAAAAGTATACTACCCGTACCCGGATCGATGTATAACAAAAGAATCATAATGCCTAATGTAAAAATGGGCAGCTTTATTTTTGCTGCGGCTTTTTATCATACCTCCTGATTATCTTTTTTATCATTTCACGCAATTTTTTAGAAATGTATCTTTTTATTACGGCTCTTATTTTATACATTACGGCATCACGTGTTACCGCCGGTTTTGTTTTATTAAAATACGGTGCAGCAGCCTCGGCACTGAAATAATCTTTAAGCAAATCAACTGCCATTTTTCTATCCGTTTTGTTCGTCTTCAGTAAAATAAGGTTATAATATACATACCGGATGTAATAGCTTTCTATATTTAAAACAGCCTCTTTATGTTCAGAGGCATACGATTCAAAAAAAAATCTAAAACCATTTAAAATAGCCACAACCGAATCCAAGTCTTTTTGTATACTTGCAAGGTTTTTACGTGTATTTGATATACCGCTTTCATCATTGTAAATAACAAGAACATCGTCTATCGACGAATAACTTTTTGCATAGTATGCAATAATCACAGATTCATAAAAATCCTCACCCATCACGGCATGAAAGTCTGACATTTTACTAAAAGCATTTTTCAACAATTCTGTTTTATATGCTTTATTCCAAACAGTACCTGCACGGGGGTACCGATCATACACAAGTGAGCTAAAAAGTTTATCTACCGTTATGGCAGAATCGGGCACAGTGTTTTCATTTGCGTGAATAGAGTGATATCCATACTCAAGAACTTCAACGGAATTTTTACAAAGTGCATTATAAATAACTTCGACGGCATGAAGATCCAATACATCGTCGCAATCTAAAAATAAAATATAATCACCTGATGCATTCAGGACGCCTGTTTTACGCGCCAAATAAAGCCCTTTATTTTTGGCGTGAGTCAGTACTTTAATACGCAAATCAGTTTTTGCATAGTCTTGCAAAAGAACTGGGCTTCTATCTGAAGAACAATCGTCAACGCATATGATTTCCAGATCGGTATAAGTTTGCCTTATAACACTGTCAAGAGTTTCGGGGATGTACTGTACTCTGTTAAATATGGGAATAACAATAGTGAATTTCATTTTTATCTTTTTTTGTATTTACAATATATAAATACAGAATACATATACTCAAATAAAAAACTACACAAAAACACTCCACATTTAATAAGACCCTTTATTTTTGTTTTTAGTGTATTGCGATGCGCCAAACTTTCGAATGCTTCTCCAAAATTTGTTATACCAAATAAAAATACAGGCAACTTGTGGTTATATTTAAGCGGTAAGTTTTTTTTACTTTGAACAGCATCTGCCGATTTTATACAATCCTCTATCGGTTTATTTGTGTCTACATTGATTTCCTTGCTATCGATAAAGTCATCAGGGAAATGATAGCAATACTCAGACAATTCATATTCTATTTTTAAAACATCATCTTTCCATTGAGGATAATTTTTAAATTTATAGGTATTTTTAATCGATTGAGCGGGATTAAAACATTTTAGTTTTTTTATATGATCTTTATCGGTAAAATTAAGAAAGCATTTGATTTCGTCCAGAGAAGTTTCATAATTAAAAATAAGGTCCTCAAAATGGAGCAATAGAACATTTTTATTTTGTACTTCTTGCTGTTGTGAAAAACGGATACCGCGATACCAGCGTATAAAGGTATCAACATCATCAGTTGGAATATACGATTCACCCCACGAACTTTTATTTAATACATACATGTCGCGAGGATCCCTGTCAACAATGATAACTTTGGTATCCGGTGCATAATTTAAATATGCCGATATATCATAGGCAGGGAAAAACTGATCAATTAAAATTTTTTCGCCGTCTACGTGAACTTCTATTTCTGCAATTAATTTACCTATATATTCTTGTGCTTTAAGATAAAACAAATCGGTAAAATGCGCATAGTAAGACTTATTTCGCATATGATAGGCAGGATGCCATGAGTTCGGTTCAAAGAGCGAGTAACGTGAATATGAATATTCATTTAAGAAAACCTGTTTTGCTAAATTATAATACAGTAAATCTTCTTTTGAAAGTTTAATCGTATCTGTTCCTCGGTGCCAATTTCCTTGCCATTGAGCAATACAAATTGAATCGATAAAAGATTTGGAATGCCGTAGAAAATTGCCGTTGAAATATTTTTTGAATGAGCGCTGCTTATTCAACACATCCGCAAGTCTAAGAAAACGCTTTATTGCAAGATCGGACTTTAAACGATGACCTTCATGTAAGGCACTTTCCAAATCACGTATTCCATCCGGTTCATGTAAAAATGAACATTCAAATTCCGCACTTAAACTTTTTACACTTTCGAATTCTTCAATAATATTCGTTACCGCAGAGCTTCCTGTAGTACCATAACCCGTACATGTTATTATTTTAGGCATTTTTCGTCCTTAAAATGATTTTCCGACCGCTGCAATATAGCCGGTTGTGTAAAAAAACGGATCGGTAATGTAGGAATATAAAATAACAACCTTAGAAAATAGTATCCGGTCAAAGCAAAATTCCTTATAGATGGTTTCATAAAAAAGGTACTTATCGAAAATCGCAATCTCTGTATAGCAAAATTAGGACACCAGATATAGGCTCTACGAATCTTTTTTACAGCTGTTGCTTTATCAATACGCCGAAATCCAGAATTACCTTTTTCAGGTAAAGAAGAAACAAGTTCATCAAACCGAATAACCGTGTTTTCTATAGAAAATTCTTTGATTTTTTTAATACAATTTTTTGACATCCTATCGTAAAGATCTTTATCGGTTAGCAAAGTTTTTATCTTTTCCGCATAATCATCGACATCCCAATCCGCTACTAAGCCGCAATTTCCATTATCGGCCAATTCTTCGGACGCACCCGCAACAGGTGTAGTTACAAATGGTTTTTCTAAAGTCATAGCTTCCAAAACAACGGTGGGGAAACCTTCGGCAAAAGATGAGATGCAAAGCATGTCTGCAATTTGAATATACGGCAAAGGATTTTGTTTATATCCTAAAAAAGATACAACTTCCGTCATACGCAACTCATTTACTAAACGTATTAAGTTTCCTTTTTCTTCTCCGTCTCCTATAATAAGCACATGACAACATATATTTTCTTTTTGTAATTTTGCGGCAGCTTGTATAACAAGAGAGAAATTTTTACGCTTTTCTAATCGCCCTACGCAAGCCAAAATCGGATAAGTGTACCGCATACATTCATTGATGTTTACCTTTGATGCCTGTACTTTTGTATTTTCTATATCAAACGCATTATAAATTATTTTTGTTTTATTCAAATATTGAGGGAATATATCTTTTAATGATTGTAATGATTTATTCGATATTGTAACTATCCTATCAGCATAGTTCCATGCACTATCTTGCAGTTTTAAATTATATTTATCATTCAAAGACATGAGTTTCGGAGACAAATCGTAAATATCAGTATGAAACCAACTTATCGTCTTCTTATCAGGAAATGCTTGAATCATAAATGAAGGTATTTGGTAATTCCATGTAACAATGACGTCATACTCATCAAAACTCTTTATTGCACGTATTAAAACGGGATATTTTTCAATACAATACTGAGTAAAGTGTTTATTAAAACGTGACTCATGCGTACCATTTATAAGCGGCGTAAGCAATTTAATATTACTGCTAATAGGCTCTTGTTTTACATAAAAACCGACTATTTCCTGTATAGCTATTTCATATTTTTTAGTATCCAAATTATTAACAAGAGTTGTTAAAACCTTTTCGGCACCTCCGCCGTTTGAATGAGTGTAGGTAATAAAAAGGAGCTTTGTTTTTTTTTGGTTATTCATTTTATTAAAAATACATCTAGACTTATCAGTTACTAGAAATACATACTTTATTCTTCCGTGCAACTATTAAACACACAAATCCATACGGTAAGATATTCTTGATAAGCTGTTTAATATTATGCATAAGGAATCTCTTGAATATCGTTAATCTAATAGCATGATATTCATTAGGCAATTGTCTTATTACGAACATAATACTATGTAGTGAATTAGTCCAATACGCAAAATTAATATATAGTTCCCTAATATAATCTTTTACATATTGTACATATTGTTGTTCATTATTTTTTTCAAAAAATGAAACAAGATTTTTTTCAATATTTTGAAAACTTTCAATGATGCGTATGAGTTTCTCTCGGTTACTAAAAGTATTATTTGATGTAATACCAATATATCGAAAATAATTATAAAGCGGAATATCAATAAATTTTTTCTTGTTCGAAAAATATTCTATAATCACTGATTGATAGTAGTCTTCCGCATAAACTGCATAAGAATTGGAAATTGTATCGTAAATTCGTTTTAAAAGTTGCGCGTTATAGCACTTATTAACAAGATTATGTATAGCTTTATTCTGCAAAACATCTGCTAAAGTTTTATGCGTTTCATCTTCTAAAACTGAATGGTAAAGCGATTTTTCACAACCCAGTACATTATATATCCTAAACTGTACATAATCCGGTTCATCGATAAGACTATCAGACAGAATTCGTAAACTATGCACTTCTAATGAATCATCTGCATCCAAAAATAAAATATATTTCCCAGCCGCTTTCTCAACAGCAGTTTTGCGGGCTAAAAAAAGTCCTTCATTTATATTTTTCACGATATATTGTATTGATAAGCGGCTTGAATATTCCGCTATTATTTGATCACACTCCTCTGAACAAGGTGAACCGTCGTTGACAATAACCGTTTCTATTTTTTTTGTATCAAAGGTTTGATTTACTATAGAATCCAATGCACGCGGCAAATATTGTTCCGTATTATAAACAGGAATACAAATCGAAAATAAATAATCGTACATACTCATCTTCCCAACAAACGCTTTAGACCGTTAAACGGCTTTTTCAGCAACACTGCAAAAATATGCAAAGGACGATACTCCTGTTCATTTTTGACGATTTTTGTATGCAATGCATTTATCTCCTGCATCAATAAAGGTATCATACCGTCAGCACCAAACCGATTTTGTATAATATTGATAACTTCAGGCGAAGCTGTACGTTCCAAAATTTCCAAATAGATTGTGTTAAGATAACGCCGAACATACTGCATATAGTCCGAACAATTTTCTTTTTCAAAAAAACAAAAAAGGTTTTGAGTTATATTATTCAAACTTATGTCGATATTTTTTACCTTTTCAAGGTTATCATAATATGGAATATTGCTTATCCCCGTTGTCATTCGATAATTATAGAGGGGAATATTAATAATTTTTCGTGTTTTAATATGACATTCGATTATTACCATCTGATAATAATCTTCGCTAAATACAGCATAAAAATCCGGTAAAGAATCGTAAATTGGTTTTATAATATTTGCACTATAACACTTATTCCACAATGTATGATTAGCTTTTGATAATAACACATCAGTAATTTCTTTTGTCTTATCTTCTTTTGAAAAATGCCATATTTTTTTTTGCCCATTAGCATAAACCATATAATAGCCGAATTCTATATAATCGGGTCTACTATTAGTCAGCTCTTTTGCTAATATTTTTAATGTGTCACATTCCAACCAATCATCCGAATCTAAAAATAAAATATAATCACCCGAAGCATTTTGTACTCCAACTTTGCGTACACAATGATGTCCTTTATTAGAGTAATTATGGATTATTTTTATTTTATCCGCAAATGCAGACAAGATTTGTGCCGAACCATCGGTTGAACCGTCATTAACACAAATGAGCTCATAATCGGTATAGGACTGATTTAAAACGGACAAAATAGCAACTTCAACATATTTTTCGGTGTTATAAACAGGCATTATAATCGAAAATTTCATATATTACCTCTTCGAGAATAAAAAAAACAAAAAGTAAAAAATATAAATTCAAACGGAAAAAGCGGTAAATATATGCACACTTTAATAACGCCTTTACATTTTAACTTTTTGGTTTTGCGCACTTTAAAACTTTTTATCGTTGATATAAAATGGGTAGCATTGACAATAAGAGAAAATGTTTTTTTTGTATATTCTTGCGGTAATTTTCCATGATATTGCACATATTCAGAAGCTTTTTGAATATCCTCAATAAAAATGTGCGTATCAGGGAACTCAGGTATCGATATCGGAGGATAGTTTTCAAAAGGAAAACAAAATTCCTTTAATTCATTTTCTATTTTTTTTATATCTTCTTTAAGCGCCGGATATCTTTTATAAACTTGAGTGTTTACAATTGACTTTTCAGGATCAAAATATTTCTTTTTCCATGCATGTTCCTCTGTTGTTAATCCCGTAAATGTTTTTATCTTTTCAAGTGAAGCATCATAATCATATATAAGAGATTCAAAGGGAAGAAATAACGCTCTATCTTTCCATTCGGTGTTTATTTTATACCGTTCAAAACGAGTAGCACGATACCAGTTTATAAATTCATCAACATCTGAAGGAATAAAACCCACTCCCCATTCACTTTTATTTACCGAATACAAATCACGAGGGTCTTTATCTATTACCAGTATTTTTATGTAATCAAAATACCGGCTATAGTTACCGATGCTGTATGCCGGCAACAACTGGTCAAACACTACATATTTTGTTGAAACAGGAAGATTTGAAAATACATTTGCTATATATTGTTTTGCTTTTTCATAAAAGTCATCTTTTTTAAAACCGTAGTAATATGGTGATACAGGGTGATAAGAAGGAGTCCAGCTGTCAGGCTCATAACTGCTAAAATGTTTTTTTTCGTATAGTTTTTCAAAAAATAGTTGAGCAAAAAAACAACGCCAATATTCTTTTGCAGATATTTTTTTTGTTTCCAGCGAGCGGTGCCACCATCCGTTCCATTTACAATCAATGATTGATTTAATAAATCCTTCTGCAGAAGAATAAAATAAATTGTCAAAATATTTTTTATAATAGTATTCATTCTGTAAGTTTTCAGCTAAAGTTAAAAAACGTTTTATCGCTAAATCAGTTTTTAAACGATGACCTTCCGTAAAAGCTTTTTCCAAATCAAAAAGCCCATCAGTTTCATGCAGAAAAGTACATTCAAAATCATTACCAAAACTAGTTACAGAAGAAAATTCTTCCAAAATATTTGTTCCGGCAGAACTTCCCGTTCCGCCGAAACCTGTTGATGTTAAAATACTAAAAGGTAATGCCTTGTATTTCATAAGGAATCCTTTCGTAATAACACTTTTTTTGCTGTACATATTCTTATCGGAGTACAAAGTATGTAGCGGAACAAATTCAAAATATGATAACCTAAAAGCATAAAATGATAAAGAGTTTTACGGGAGGCAAATCTTGTAATTGAAAACTTTATCCTTTTTATTATTTCATCGGGGTGCCACACATATACAGCTTTTACTTTTTTAAAGGCTTCTTGTTTTGAAAGACAAGAAATTTGTATATCCTTTTTCTCAGGTAAAGAGGCAATAAGAATATCAAACTGCTTCACAGTATTTTCTATGGAAAATTCTTGTATTTTTTTAATACAATTTTCCGACATTCTATCATAAAGAGTCTTATCGGTTAATAACATCTTTACCATTTCAGCATAATCGTCAACATTCCAGTCGGCAACCAAGCCGCATTTTCCGCCGTCAGCCAGTTCTTCAGAAGCCCCTGCGACGGGTGTTGTTACAAAGGGCTTGCCTAAAGCCATAGATTCCAAAACAACAGTAGGAAAACCTTCTGCCAGTGATGACACACATAACAATTGTGCCCGGCTGATATAAGGTAAGGGGTTTTGCTTATAGCCTAAAAAAAAGACTGAATCAGTTATACCCGATTCAGCCACTAAGCGTACAAGCGGTTCTCTTTCTTCTCCGTCACCGATGATAAACAAAGCACATTTAATATTATCGGTTTTCAATTTTGCAACGGTTTTTACAAGAAGAGAAAAATTTTTATTTTTATCTAATCGTCCTGCGCAAACTATAATCGGTAAATAACAGTTTTCATAAATATCTTCAACTCTTTCGGTTGCTTTTATTTTTGAATTTTTTACATCGAACGCATTATAAATTATTTGCGCTTTGTGCATATATTCAGGGAAAACAGTTTCCAGAGACTGCAGCGATTTATGTGAAATCGTAACGACCTTATCAGCAAAGCCCCAAGCGTTTTTCTGCAGGTTGTACCTACTTTTGACAGCAGTTGAATTATCTGAAATATCCAAATCATCAATAGCTCCGTGAAACCAGGCTATCGTTTTTTTTTCGGGAAAAGCAGGAAGCATAAATGATGGTAATTGATAATTCCATGTAATTATAACATCGTATGCATCAAAATTATTCAGAGCTCTAATAATTTCCGGTTTTTGTTCAAGGATATAGTCTAATACCTTAATTTTATAATCTCGATCATTACAATGGTAAAGCGGTGGGAGTAATTTAATATTTGAATTTACAGGTTCACATTTAACATCATACTTTACTATTTCAAAAATAGAAATATCGTATCTTTCCGCATCCAAATTATTAACAAGCGTTGTTAAAACCTTTTCGGCTCCGCCTCCGTTCGAATGTGTGTAAGTAATAAAAAGAAGTTTCAGTTTTTCCATTCGTTTACTTTTTCAATTACGTAATTAACTTCCTCATCGGTTAATAAAGGGCTCATCGGAAGACTAACCACTTCTGCATGTATTTTTTCACTTATCGGTAAGTAAAGATGAGAAAACTCTTTATATGCTTTTTGTTTATGGGGCGGAGTCGGATAATGAATAACCGTCTCTATTCCACAATCTTTTAAATAATTAATGAAGGCTTTTCTGTTTTGAACTCGAACGCAATAGATATGCCACACGTGTTCTTCTTTTTGGTGCAGTTTAGGTAAAATAACAGCTTTATTTTTTATTCCGGCATTATACATCGCTGCGATTTGACGGCGGCGATTATTGTCCGCATCAAGTCTTTGCAGTTTTACCGAGAGCACGGCGGCCTGTATTTCGTCAAGACGGGAATTTTCTCCCTTATATTCGTGCACGTATTTTATACTTGACCCGTAATTTGCCAGCTTTCGTACGACATCTGCAAGTTCGTCGTAATCAGTTGTAACGCAGCCGCCGTCGCCTAAACAGCCCAAATTTTTACCCGGATAAAAACTAAAACCTGCGGCATCGCCGAAAGCTCCGCTTCGTTTTTCGGTTTGTTTTGCGCCGTGTGCTTGAGCCGCATCTTCAATCACTCTTAAGTTGTGCTGCTTTGCAAAGGCAGTAATAGCCTCCATATTACAAAGTCTGCCGTATAAATGCACCGGCATAATAGCCTTTGTTTTTGAACTTATCTTATCTTCTATTTTTTCTACGTCAATTAAATAATCATTTATATCCGGTTCAACAAAAACAGGCGTCAAATTTTCGGCACTCACTGCAAGAATAGTAGCTATAAAAGTGTTTGACGGAACAATAATTTCATCACCTTCTTGAAAAACACCAAGCAACTTGTAAGCACGGAGAATCAATTTTAAAGCTTCAAGACCGTTTCCTACACCAATGCAATACTTAACTCCGCAAAATTCTGCAAACTCTTTTTCAAATGCTTTACATTCCTCTCCGTGAATATACCAGCCTTTTTTTACAACCTCATTTATTTTTTGCGAGAGATACGGTTCAAAGCTTTCAGTTATTTTTTGCAATGATAAAAAAGGGATATACATACTTACCTCGATATTTGATTTTTTGTTTTGTAATCTTTTCCATATTTTTCTATATCGTGCATATTATACCTTCGGCGTTAACATTTTATAAAAGATTTTATTTATTGAATAAGTACTGCCGTATGATTCTTTATTTTTTAATAAACCCTGATTAAGATAATGGCCAAAATCTTCAGTTGAAACACCCCAAGAAATTCTTTTATAATTTATTTTTTTTGCTTCAACTATCATAGAATAATACATAAAACTCATTGGGCTTAATTTTGCAAATTCTTCCTTAGAACATAAATATTGAGTATGTATCGTTTTTGTTTTTGGAAAATAAAAAAGCACAGCGCCCGCAACTAAATCATTTTGAATATACTCTCCGAAAAAAGAAATATTATCAGAAATATGGACATTTTTTAATTCCATAAACTCATTAAAACTATGTACCGGCTTTGTATTATATTTTCTCAAAGTATGTGCAAGTATGGTATATAGTGCTTGTATTTCATCACTAGTATGTATCTGTCTACAAACCGCACCTATTTTCAAGCAATTTGTTATGTTCGTTCTTTTCCCTTGACTAAAATTGGATACGATATGCTCATCATAATTTTCCAGATCAATATATGTATTCAGTTCGGAATATTGTTGATATTTTTTATAATACAAAAGATATTCCAAAAGTGCAGGACTTTCAATAGATAAAATATCCGGTGTTATTTTTAAATAGACGGAAGTATATCTATTCTCCATTAAATACTGTTCAAAAACTTCAATTATTTCCAAAAGACCATTACCGGAATAATGCTTTTTATCTATAATTATGCCGCCATAGGTAGAACCTTTGTGAGAAAAAAAACAAGTCGGATCCTTAGGATCCTTGCAAGCAGGAATTACAGCAGCCAAGTTATCCTTTTGATTAAAAATTAAAAGAGAACAATCTTCAAATCTATCTTCAGGATGATAATTTAAAAAACTTCGGCTTTGTAAAAAAGTTCCGTTAATCGATTTATTTAAAACAAAATCATCCCAAAGCTGTTCGTATTTTTTTTCATACGATTCTATTCTGAACACTTTTGTCATATCCCTAATTCATTTATTTTTCGATATTTTAAAAATTCATCATAGTTTCTGATATAATCGGTTTCAGTATAATATTCAGAAGCCAGCACTAATGCTACCGAACCGAAAGAAAAATTCGTAAGGTTCCTCCAAATACCGGGAACTATCAATAACCCCTTTGACGTACTATTTAAAAAGATTTTTTTCTTATTTTTTCCGTCATCAAGTTCAACATTAAAAGATCCTGAAGCGGCAAGAAGAAGTTGAAATAGTTCTTTATGCGCATGAGCTCCCCGTTCCTGGTTCTCGGGGACACCGTAAAGATAATAGATACGCTTTACCTCAAACGGCACAACACTTTTATGATTGAGGTGCGTTATATTATTTTGTGATATCAAATCGATTATTTTAGAATCGGCAGTCGAATAAATCATCTTAAAGCTCTAGTCGTACATTAAAATCCGGTTTTGAACATAAAATTAATATAACAGTATTTTCCGTAAAGCCGGAAATTGAAAAATCTTTTTTGCTTACGTGTATGCCTTTGTCAGCTTCATCAGCAATATATTCGGTCTCGGCATTTTTTTCAGCTAATTTAAATATTCCACATAATGGAAGCAATAGAAAATCCGCATTATTATTCCGAAAAAGATATTTTTCCGTCTCAATTTTAACAGGTAATAATTTTACAGATGCGATTATAAAAGGAACATGCCGATTACTTTCCAAATAGGAGAGAGAACCTCTTGTATCGGTAATTTTAGGCAGTTTAATAATATTCATATTTTAAATAATAAATTACTTTACTCCAAATGGCATTTTTGCAGTATCTTTCATCATCTTAAATAATTTTTGCTTATGAGTTAATTTAATAATATTTTTTTCGGCATGAGCTTTATATAAATCTATATAATCCTTATATTGAAAATTAAGATCATTATTGCAAAAAAAATCGGGGTGAGTATTAAGATATTCAATTAGTTTTTCGAACGCCCATTCGCTTAAGCGTTTTTGTTCGTTCTTACATGTTTTGGAAATAAAGTTGAATTTTATATCTTTTTCCAAACAGCTTTCCAAATCAGGAAAAGTTTTTATCATATCGGTATATGTTAAATTTAAATAGTTGTCCAATATAATGTTATTTTCAGCAGTGTGACAATAAGCATACCAATTATTATCGCCGCTGAGATTGCAATTATCTGAAAAACGCCGATACAAAACTGTAGGTTCAGGCAAAACTGCAATTTCTCCATACATCATACAACGTATATTCAAATCATAATCATGCATCAGAATAAGGTTCGGATTAAACATTTTGGTTTTATTAAATAAACTTTTTTTAAAAGCTATTCCCGGCGAGGGAATTCTGTTTTCAATATAAAAAAGAGTGTTTAACAATTTGTATTTATCAATATAAGGAGGTTCTTGGATTTTATTTAAATAATTATTGTTTTCGTCTATTACCTGTAACTTTGAAAAAACAGTTTCTATTTTTTTATCTTTTTTAAATTCATTTATTACAAGTTCCAAATGAGCAGGAAGAAGAATATCATCGCTTGCAATAAGCGTAACATATTCACTCTGCGCCTTTTCTATTCCATCATTAAAAGTTACACCTGGTCCCCAATTTGTTTTATGTTTAAAATATCGTATCTTGCCAGATAGGTATTTTTGCACCACACCCTCTGTGTTATCGCTTGAACAATCATCAATTATAACAATTTCAAAATTTTTATACGTTTGTTGCAAAACGCTTTCGATTGTCTGAGAAATAAAATCGGCTTTATTATAGGTAGGGATTATTACTGTTATCGTATTATTCATGTTTATAACTTATATTATTTAAATTCCACAACCTTATCTTTGTTTTTGGTTTGATATTCATTAAGAAACTTAAGTTGCTTATAAAAATCCGCAAGATAATAAGGAAAAAACAATATCAGCTTTATTATGCCTTTTATCTTTGAAAATATCGTTTTTCTGTCTTTAAAATTTTATATTAGTTCTCCTAATTTTGAGAACAAAAAAGCGCCTTGTTTATTTGAAAACGGCAGCTTTCCCGTTTTTTGAAAAATACAAACGGTTTTGCGTATATCTTCCAGTGTTTCTCTATTCTCACCTTTTATTTCCTCAGGAAGAAAATGACGTATTTGTGTTTCGGAGTAAGGATAACAAAATTCAGGCAATTTCTTCTCTATTTTTTCAATATCTTTTGCATATTTCGGATATTTTCTAAACAACTGCGTATTTGTTTTTGATTTTTCCGGAATAAAGATCTGCCCTTTTTTTATATGTTCCGAATCTTTTAAGTCTAAAAATTTTTTAATTTTTGCTAAACTTCCTTCATAATTATAAATTAAACTTTCAAATTGAAGATGCAAAATATTTCCGGCATTATTTTCTTTTTGCGGTTTTATACATTGTCTTTTATACCGATAATATTCTATCCAGCGATCGACATTCCAAGTCGGCATATACCATTCACCGTATATTTCTTTATTCATTACATATAAGTCGCGAGGATCCCTATTGGCGATTAGGGCCTTTGAATTTTTATAGTACATTAATTCTTGCGGCGTGCTTATACTCGCACTATATAGGGCATCTGCAAGTACATACCTTTTGTTTTTTTCATAAAGCGGTGCAAATACTTTTTCGATGTACTCATGCGTTTTATCATAAAAATCATTGGGAAAATTACCGTAATACACTTTTCCGAATGGAATATATGAAGGTTTCCACTGATATGGTTCATAGGCTTCATAGATGCGTTTACCGTATTTATAATTATAAAGTCTTTGTGCTTTTGAGAATATAGCATGTTCAGCCGGATCAAGAAAGGTATAATCATAATCTTTATGAACGGCACCTAGATAATTTTCCGTAACGGAATCGATATATTCGATTGTATAGTTTAAAAATTCGGGACCGAAATTATTTTTATAATCACTATCTCGTGAAGCTTGATATGCATTATATAAAAAAACTTTTGCAGCCTTATCTATACCGTTACCGATTTTCAAAGCGGTCTCTAAAGCAAATATATTTTCCGTAAAGAATTTACATTCAAATTCCGCTCCGCCCTTAAGAACCGAAAAACAAAAAAATTCTTCCAAAATATTTGTAATAGCGGAACCTCCTGATTGTGCAAAACTTGACGTTCCTATAATTATCGGTGAGGGAGAAAAATTCATATTAATGTTTCCTTATTTTTTGAATCAGCCGTACAAAACCGTATGGCAATAAAAACTTGATTATTTTTTTTATTGCTATAGATTTCTTTTTATATATTTTGCCGTTATCCGCAGCGGCTTCTTTGAAATATTTTTCATCTTCAACGATTATATCAAATAATTGTATTATGTCAGACTGTATAATTGTTTGTGTAAATTCATTCTTATCTATCGCTTTTTTTAATTCTTCAAAGCATTCTTTGACATAAAACAATGAATGATGTATAAAATAGTCGGCATGTGTATACTCGAAATATCGGAAATAATCATAATAAGACTGAGCCGCTAAGAGATTTTTTTTAAACTGAGTTAATCTTGACCATATTCCCGCATTAGGTAATATTCTATAAACACCACACATGATATTGTTAAAGTAAGCCTTTCCATATTTTAGATGTAAAATGAAACGATCCGTATCACCTTCAAAAGAATGCTCAGAGACTGTACCGATAGCAGTTTCAATTATTTCAGGTATCCCATTTTTAAAAAGGACATTACGATAGAATTGTCCCGTAGTCTGTGTAATATATATGCGACCTGCAAAAAGATCTTCAATCGTATATGACGAATTCACAATATTCGAATTAATGAATGGATAACAAGTTCCATCAGGCAATAAACATTTTACATTTTCATAATAAATAACATATTCCAAATGTTTCTGCAAAAAATCATATGAACGCTGCAAAAAAAGATCATCCAACCAATAGTCATCGGCATCTAACAGACAAAAATAGGGAGTTTTTGTAATTTTTTTAGCACGTAAGACATTTTCTAAATAACCTCCATTTTTTTTATTAAACAGAGCCTTTATTTTATCCGGATACCGGTGAACATATTCCTTGATAATTTCAATGCTATTATCCTTTGTTGAATTATCATCGGTAATAAGTAGCTGCCAGTTAAAATTTGTTTTTTGTGATAATACGGAATCTATGGCACTTTTGATATATTTACTTTGATTATAATTTGACATAATAATTGTTAATTCGGGTTCCATTAAATACTCTCCGTATTATATTTATAGGCAAATATTCATTTTATTATTCTTAAAACATATTTTATAATTTTTTTTATATATTTTTTTAGTACAGTAAACAGGATTAATATAGACCTTTTACTATTTACTAATTTATCAGATTTATGCAAGAGCTTCCTTATAGTTTTACAATCAACAATATCTTTGGGCTTTTCATTACGTTTCTTTTTTAAAGAATAAAGAGCTTCTAATGAAAGGATTTTAAATCCTTCATAATAAAAATAATACGAGCTGTTATAAATAATATCATACTTTGACGCAGGATAATATCTCAGTTCGGAATCATGACTTGATATATTCTCATCTTCACCGTTAAATTTTTTAGTTCCACTGTAAAGGAAATCTATATCTGCGGATTTTCTTATCCCCAAGATATTTAACGGAGATGAACCTACAATGGAAAAATCGTTTATATCTAAATCTTCTTCCGTAATTCTATTTTTAAATTCCATCAAATATGAATCATAATCAGAATCCTCGAACCCAAAAGGTCTAAGATTCATTATTTGAATTGAATTATCATTAAAAAAAAATTGAGCGAGTGCTAAAGCTTCCTCTCTATAGTCATTAATATGTATAGAATAGTTCCCTATATTGAATAAACCTCTAACTCTTTTTTTTATTTCATTCAAACAATCAAATTGCTCACATACAAAAACGTATGCACGTAAATTACCTCCATTTCCCATTGATTCATGTGCATGAGATTGGGCACCTAAATAACTATTAGAGGAATCCCCAATCCATGACTCTCTTTGCCAGAAAGATCCATAAGACATTTTTTTCAAATTAACGTAACCATTATAATTCAGTGCGATTGATTTTTTATAATAAATATTTCCGTACTCTTTTAGAATATTTTCCACATCGGGATCAAATTCTTCACTTATTACCGAATGTAAATTAACTATATATGCATTGGGCTGCATTTTTACATACTCTATGGCAGCATAATCGGCATACTTCCTGTCTAAGCCACGTTCTAAAAAGAATTTATAATCATATTCATCTTTCCTTCCGTCATTTTCAATAAAAATATCAGTATCTAGCAGGCACGCACATGCTAATCTATGAGCTCCATCTGAGATTTCGCCATTAGTCCCAATGGGAATAATGCCGAGAGATTTATCAAACCCTTTCTCTTTAATAGAATTATATAGAGCATCAAAACTTAATACAAAATCCTCTGGAGTACTTTTTTCAACGCCATCACTTGGTTCCTCTTCGTAAAAATTATTAAAAGCTTTTATATGATTTAAATAAAGGTTTTTGAAAAAAGGAGTCTTCTTATCTTTATTTTTAATATATATATATTTAAAAATCAGATCAAATCTATTATTTTGTAAAAATAGTTCCTTTGCATTTTTACGAATAACCATATTTTCTCCCAATAAGTATTAAAAAATTATATAAGCATACCTTTTATTGTAAAATCAGTATCAGTAATTGGTATTAAAACAGAAGCAATATAATCATCAGGGTCTATAATCCAATTACAATTTCTAATAGAACTAAAAATCGATACAAGATATGAATTATTTGGTATAAAAAATTTGGGCGGGATAGTAAATTCAGAAACATTATCCTTTTTTTGAAGTTTTGCTATATTATATACTCCTGTTATAATCATAAGACGCATATTTTGAAAATATATATACAAACCGAAATCAAACATTTCATCAAGCTCATTAATATCGAAAGTGATTCTTATTTTAAAACCTTCTTCATAATTTATAGGACGATCAAATTGTTTGCCACTCATGTCTACAACTTCAAGACGCTTTGGTATAAAATTAGGATGATATATATCGCCATGATTTATCCAAATAGTAGGACGGCTTATCTCTCCTCTATCACCAGTTCCCATATAATAGCTAATGGAGTCATCAATATTATCACTTGTGAATTTCAACCTACCTTTCTCAAGAATAACTCCCTTATTACAAAGTGATTTTACCGCTGCCATATTATGGCTGACAAAAAGAACCGTTCTTCCCTGTCCTGTCGAAAGTTCGCTCATTTTTCCAATTGCCTTCTTTTGAAACTCTGCATCACCCACAGCCAGCACTTCATCAGCTATCAGAATATCGCTATCCAAATGAGCGGCAACCGCAAAGGCAAGACGAACATACATCCCGCTTGAATACCTTTTTACCGGCGTATCTATGTGCTTTTCAATACCGGAAAAGTCTATAATCTCATCAAGTTTACGGTCAATCTCCCGTTTTTTCATACCGAGGATTGCTCCGTTAAGATAGATATTTTCTCTTCCCGTAAGTTCACCATGAAAACCCGTACCTACTTCCAGTAAGCTTGAAACCTTTCCTCTTATTTTTACAGTCCCTTCAGTAGGAGTAGTTATACGGGAAAGCGCTTTTAAAAGAGTCGATTTACCGGCTCCGTTTTTGCCGATTATACCAACCCTGTCTCCCTGCTTAATATCAAAAGTTAAGTCTTTTAAAGCCCAAAATTCGGTATCAGAGCCTTCATACTTATCAGCCCCTATTTTCCCGTGAGGGTCTTCCTTTCCTCGTTTTAATGCCCACCAGCTTTGAATATCCCTAAAAAGAGCTCCGTTATTGATAACCCCAAGCTTGTACATTTTTGAAAGATGCTCTATTTTTATAACCGTATTTGACATTTCAATCTCTACACCACATCAATAAAATTACGCTCATTTTGATTAAACATAATAAGCCCTAAAAATAAAAATAAAAAGGTCAGCAAAATACTTGAAATAATTGCCTGGGAAGGAATTCCTCCGGCTCCATAAAACCAAACCCTAAAAAGTTCAATAGGAGCATTCATGGGATTAGCATATAAAACCCAATGGAATCGTTGAGGAATTTGAGATACCGGATAAACTACAGCCGTAGCATACATTGCAAGATTTAAGGCAAAATTTACGAGGAGTCTCAAATCCTTATACTTAGTTGTTAAAGCTGAGATAACCATCCCCATACCCGTTGCAACAGCTGCAATCCAAATCAAAAGAAAAGGAAAAAAGAAGGTGAAGAAAGAAGGTCTTAAAACATCGGAAGTTACAAAATAATAAACAAAAAAGCCCATTAAACACAAAAATTGCACCAATATTCTTGTAACATTACTCGCAATATTGCTTATAGGAACGGTTAAACGCGGGAAATAAACTTTTCCGAATAAGTCCTTATTGTTGACAAAAATATTTGTTGCATCGGTAAAACAACCTGCAAAAAAAGTCCACAACATTGTTCCGGCATAATAAAATAAAATATGAGGAACGCCGTCAGTACTTAGTTTTGCCAGATTACCGAATACAAAGGCATACATTACAGTCGAGATAAGCGGGTTTATAATAAACCACAATGGCCCCAAAATTGTCTGCTTATACTGTGTAACAAAATCTCTCTTTATAAAAAGAGCTATCAGATCCCTATATCTTATTACTTCACGGATTGGTATATCCAAAAGCTTACGCTTTGGTTCTATAATTAAATCCCAAGATTCCTCACATGTTGGCATATAATTACACCCCTACCCCAATTCCATTCATATATTCTTTAAGTTTCACCGTAAAGCGGCGCATTTCTTCAGGTTGGATATCGCCGATATTGGCAATGCGGAATGTATCGATATTACCAAGTTTTCCCGGATAAATTGTAAAGCTGTGTTCTGCAGCAAAATCATGCAAGGCTTCAAAGCTGTATTTAGGAGTTTCAGGCTCTAAAATTGCCGTAATAAAATGACTCTGGTGTTCTTCTTTTACCAGCATTTTAAGACCGAGCTTTTTAATGGCTGCGACTAAGATATTCCAACATGCGGTATAGCGTTCATAGCGTTTTTGCACCGTTTCCTGTTTTGTTTCAAGCACGGCCTGACGCAAGGCATACATGGTTTGTACGGGCGGCGTAAAACGCGTCTGATGCGTTTTTGCAAAATAGGCATATTGGTCATAAAGATTTAAATAATAGTTCCGCATTGGATAATCTTTTGTTTTTTCAAGCTCTGCCTTATTGCAAATCACAAAACCGACACCGGCCATTCCTTGAATGTTTTTATTGCTGGTAGAGGCCATAAAATCGATACCGAGGCTTTTTAGATCCATGGGCATTCCGCAATACGCGCTTACCGCATCCACAATCGTAACCATGCCGTATTTTTTAGCCATAGGACAAATGATATGTAATGGGTTTAAAAGTCCTGTAGTAGTTTCATGATAAACACAGGCAAGGTGAGTATATTTTTTTGTTGCAAATTCAGCTTCCAATTTTTGTAAATCCAAGGGTTCATATGTCGAGCTTTTAAAAATATCCATAGGAATTTTATAAATATCGGCAATTTTGGCCATGCGGGCACCATATGACCCATTGTCTATTACCAAAAGCCTTCCCGTATCAGGCACGCATGAAGAAACCATAACCTCATCGGCACCGGTACCGGAACAGCCGAACATCACGGTTTCATATTCATCGGGATTGGTTTCGGAAGCGAGAGCAAAAAGTTTTAATTCATCACAAAGCCATTGCATTAAGTCACCGAATGCTTTTTCACGCGGGCAAATATCGGCAGAAACTTGTGCATATTTTACGCTGTCCGTAGTGGTTGCAGGACCGGGATTAAGTAAAACCTCACGGCGTACCGCACGCAGCTTCTCGTTTTCAACAATATGAGGATAAATATTTTTTACAGCCATCTCTAAATGGTCTTCGTTATCTATTTCGCGCCAAACAAAATATTCTATTCTTTTTATTGCGACAGGTATCGTTTTTGCCGCTTCCAAAAGTGCATGCTCATATTCCATCTTAGGTAAATCACTGTGATGTATTTTTGCATAAGCACACATCTTATCCAATGTGCTCTTGGTTAATTTGGTAATACCGACAAGCTCTCCAAAAATATTTTTTAAAGCATCCCTATTTTTAGAAAGACCTGTAAGACAATTCTTTTCATCAGCCTCAAGATACACCTCATCACCTGATTTGGTAGCTCCGCTTGCCAATATTAGATTTTTACGCTCATCGTTTATAAGAGAAAATAAACCGGCTGAATCATAAATGAGATCGGATTCTAAAAGTAAAAAAGACTCGTTCACAAAGGAAGCACAAACTTCAAGGGTACCCATGCTGCCGGTATTTGCATAGTTTTCATTCTTTACCGTGATAATCGCTGGATATTTTTTTGCGAGGTTATCATAGTACTCATTGCAATGTCCCGTTCCGATTACGATTTTTTCAATTCCGTGAGCAAGAAGCTTTTGTACGGATTGCTCCACAATTGCAGTGCCGCCTATCTCCAAAAAGCCTTTCGGCATAGTTTTGGTTTTATCTTTTAAGCGCGAACCTAAACCGCCCGCTAAAATTACAGCTTGTTTAATCATGTTTCTCCTCCAAAAATTCCATAAATGCTCTTTTGTTTTCGATAGGCGATGATTTAGGTCTTCCTAAATCCGCTCTTGCTCCCTTTGACACCAACACTTCGATAAGAAAAGATCCTTCAGCTGAAGATAAATCTTTTAGCTGAGTTTCAAGTTCTTTAATGGTTTTAACCGATACCACCTTAGTGTAACCGCAGGCAAAAGCGATACTGCAAAGATTTATTTTTCTTCCGACAGTGGGCTGTCCTCCAACCGAATCATGTGCACCGTTATTTAAAATGATGTGCACCATATTTTTTGGCCTTTGTGAACCTATTGCTGTCAGCCCCCCCAAGTGCATAATAGCAGCTCCGTCTCCATCTATGCAAAATATCTTTTTACCGGGTTTACTCAAAGCAATACCTAGAGCAATTTGTGAAGCATGACCCATAGAGCCGACAGTTAAAAAATCTTTGGCATGACCTTGGCCGTGTTTATCACGGAGCTCATAAAGTTCCCGCGAAGCCATTCCTGTGGTAGATACAAAACAAGCATTTGAAGGAGCATTTAATATTATTTTTTCGATTGCTTCCTCGCGGCTCATCTCGGCAGGAACAGCTTCATTTGTTTTTAACTTATAAGAATCAAAAATTCCTTTACGCACTACAACTGCGTAAGGAGAACTTGAAGCTTTTATATGAGAGTAAGCCTTTTCAAGCTGAGCTCTTGCCTCAGCTTCTTCATCCGAAAGAATACAATAGGGAATTTCCATTGCATCAAGGAGGGAACAAGTAACCCTGCCCTGCTTTATATGCTGAGGCTCATCATGCACATTAGGTTCCCCGCGCCAGCCGATTACCAGCAGCAGAGGAACTGAATATACTTCTCTGTCTGCAAGCGAAAGCAAGGGATTGACCGTGTTCCCTAAACCGGAATTCTGCATATAAACAAGAGGAACCCTTCCTGTTGCAAAATAATGTCCTGCGGCAAGTCCTACGGCACAACCTTCATTTGCTGCGATAATATGATTTTTACCTTCTACATTATCGGTAATATAAGCACAAAAGCTTTTTAAAAGGGAATCGGGAACACCGGTAAAAAAGTCGGTTCCGTTTTCTTTTAACAGCTCATAAAAAAACTGAGGTCTTATCATTTATTTAGTCCCCGGAATAAGTTCCAAAATTTGTTTAATCGAAAGGCACATGTCATTTACCTCTAAAGAACGCTCGGCCTCTAAAATTGTCTGAGCTGCTTTAAGCATTGCAGGATATGAAGCTCGCAACATGTGGTTGGCATAGATAATTATATTTGCCCCCCAAGAAGCCAATTCCTTTTCGGTAAATTGATTATATGTTGTGGGTACCAAAACTATCGGCACCTTTTCATATTCCTTTCTAAAGCGTTCGCAAAATTCTTTTATATCGTTTCCATGTTTTTCTTTGCTGTGAATCATAACGCCATCGGCGCCGGCTTTTACATAGGCAAAGGCACGCTCCAAGGCTTCATCAACCGAATGACCTGCTATAAGAGATTCAAGACGGGCTATTATCATAAAGTCCTTTGTAACTTGTGCCTTTTTTCCCTCGGAAATTTTATGACAAAAATCTTCGACATCTGCCAATTCCTGCTTTGCTTCCGTGCCGAAAAGGCTGTTCTTCTTTAAACCAACCTTATCTTCGATTATGATGGCAGAAACGCCGTTGCGTTCAAGAGTTCGGACAGTAAAAACAAAGTGTTCGGTCTTTCCCCCGGTGTCCCCATCAAAAATAATAGGCTTGGTAGTGCATTCAAGAATATCGGTTAAACCTTGCAAACGGGTTGTAAGGTCAACAGCTTCTATATCTGGTTTTCCCTTACTGGTGGAGTCTGTCAAGCTGGAAGACCACATTCCGTCATAGCGGTGAACACCGTCATCTTTTTGCACTTCAAGATTTTCTATGATGAGCCCCGAAAGACCTGAATGGGCTTCCATTATGCGGACTATCGGTTTAGCTTCAATAAGCCGCCGTAAGGTTTTCATCCTGATTTCGGGGGTAGTACCTATACTGTGCATGTTCGAGGCAAGAGCGCTTGAATTAATCCCCTTGGTGTACGGGACTTCAATAACCTCGCCGCCCCATTCTTTCATCACTTCGATAACCTCATCCCGAATCTTACTTAAAGAACCGCTTTTCCAATCATCGCCGTGAATAATAAAATCGGGCTTAAGTTTTTTTAAGTTCGGAATATAAGACCAATCTTCCTGAGGAACAACTTTGCTTACACCCTTAATATTTTCGACTACCTGTTTACGCTGTTCATACGTGAGATATGGAAGCCTTTTATGGGAAACGATTGCACTGTCTGTCAATAAACCGATTATCAGCTGCCCATGTTTTGCACCTTCGTTTATTATGTTAATGATACCCGGGTGAATAATATCCGCAGTAAGCCCTAAATAAACCCTTTTTTCCATAATTAAAATTCCTTAATGTAATCTAAATTTTCTTTACTATAACAAAACTCTGCCCCGCCATATCAATATGATCCTTATACTCTTCTACAGTCAGCTTGAAAAGGTTTTGCACATAAAAAAGCTCTTTTTTTTCAAAAGAGCATAAGAAACCTTTGCTTTTTTATATTTTTTATAAAAAAGCTCATCTTAAAAAAATGACCAGCTGCCTGCAAAAGATCGCCGAAACAGATTCCAATGCCGGAAAACTTCAATATTCCGTGATAATACAACAAAAAACAAAGATTTTCAATAGGTTACAGCTATTTAAAACAAAATGTCTACATTTAGTCCAAACCATAGGCATTTTTATGCAGTTCTATTATTTTTCCGTGTAAAAAATGATCTACAGCATCTTTTTCAGCCATACCTAAAGGCTCGCCATTATCTCCGATTATAGGAATAGCGTAGGTGTCTTTTTCGGTATAAAGTTCATATAGATCTTTTAAACCTGTTTTTTGAGAGCAGACAATATCGGCAGGCTGCATTATGTCCATGGCAAAAACACAGTCATAGATAGCAGTCATTGTCAAGGTTTCTTTTAAATGTTCCAAACTTATTATACCGGTAAGCCTTCCGTCATCACCTTTGACAGCATAATTTAGGTTAGGACTATGACTAAAAGAATCTATTATCTCATTTAAGGGCATATTTTCAGAAATGATGGCAGGAGATTCGGGAGAACATATAACCTTGCCGTTCAACATAACATCCCCAAGAGATAATGTAGTAATCAAATCCTCTTCGGTAACATCAAGCCCGCATTCTCCCGATTTTTTTACCCCGTATTTTACAAAAATAGGTCCGACCAGTTGAACTATAAAGGTTGTGGCCGTAACTATAAGCAGGATTGTAGGCCCTATGGTATCCGAAAAATCCTGACCTGCCGAAATTGAAAGGCCGATGGCAACACCGGCCTGGCTTAACAGACAAAACGGCAAGTATTTCTTTACGGTTTCCGGAGCCTTTGTAAGCATGGAACCTAAAATAGCGCCTATTGTCTTTCCAACGGTGCGCAAAATAACATATAAAAGAGCCAGAAGACCGATAAAGGGCGTTACATTCCAAATGTTCAATTTTGCCCCGACCAAAACGAAAAAAAGTACATAAATAGGAGGGGTAAAATTTTCTACCAGGGTAAATGTGGAACGGGTTTTTGCAGGAGCAAAATTAACCATAAAAAAGCCTAAGGCCATTGCAGCTAAGATAGTATCCAGAGCAAGAAGATAAGCAATACCGGTAGAAAGGAGGAGGCAGCCCAATGAAAAGCCCAAAATTCTGCCTGAATCCGTCATCATATTTCTGATAATCAAACTCAACAAAAAGCCTATCAGGCTTCCCAAACAGATAGATCCGAAAATATTATAAAGAAGTAAAAGGATTTGTTTTCCGAAACTTGCCGTTTGAGCTCCCAAAAGAGAAGCAGCTATTGAAGAAGCAAGGGCATATAACACAAGGGCAACGGCATCATCCATTGCAACAATACCTAGAACAGTAGTTGTTAAAGGGCCTTTTGTTCTGTTTTCGCGTAAAACATCGGTAGTTGCCGCAGGAGCCGTCGCAGAGGATATGGAGCCCAAGATTAAGCCTATAGAAAAGGAAGCGGCAAAATTCTTTGTAACAAAATATGCAACAAGGGAAATTACGATAGAGACAGTTATAAAAGGAACTATGGACTCAAAAATCAAGATACCGACAAACTGGGTTCCGTATTTTTTAATTACCTTGGTTTTTAACTCCCCTCCTATTAAAAAGCCGATAAGAGCTAAAGCGATACTCGATAAGGGATCCAATGCAGTAATTATTTGAGCCGATAAAATCTGAAAACCGGACTGCCCTATTATTATGCCGATTACAATATAACCTACAACCTGAGGAATTTTTAGTTTTTTAAAAACAGTTCCTCCAAGAGCACCTAAAAGCAATATTATGCCTAAAAGTAAAATAAGATTTGTATTTTCAAGCCGTGAAAAGTGCATAAAAGCGGGAAGGAATTCAGCCAATTTATTCATATCCGTAAATACTACCCCTTTCAAAAAAAAATGTAAATAAGATAACGGAAAAAAAAGTAAGATTTTTAAGTAAATTGACAAGGACTTAAAAAGAGTGTAAACTCCTCCTATGACCCTGTATGAATATTATATCGTTTACCCTGACGGAGAAAAACAAGAAATAGGAGGCCCCATATCTGTAGGAGCCTTTTTAGACATCAATGGAAATGAACTGCCTCAAAGACTTCCTACGAATAAGATGATAGTGTATCAGGTACAAAGTAAACGTACTATCGAAAACCGCGGAATAGTCCAAATTATTTATGTTGTCGAACAGCTTGATGCCGAAGAACTTTTAGACTATGTTTAAAAACTGAAAACCACTTACATCAAATGATAAATACCTACAATGAAAGTGATTTGCACAAAAGTCTAAAAGAACACTTTTGCCCAAAAAACGGAAAAAAAGAACAGCCGCTTTTAGGAAGCATCTGCGATATTCTTTGCGATGGGGGACAAGTAATCGAAATACAGACTTCAAATCTAAGCGCTCTAAGAGTAAAGCTAGAAAAATTTTTACCTTCGCACAAAGTTTTAATAATCTACCCCATAGCTGTCGATGCCTATATACAGATCATAAATCAAGACGGTTCAACAAGACATAGGCGAAAAAGCCCCAAGCACGGCTCCTTTTTTCAAATTTTTAGAGAACTTTCCGGCCTTTATCATCTGATAGATAATAAAAACTTGAGTTTTAAACTTGTATATATAAACTGCGAGGTTATAAAAGCCGATACAGGGCCTAAAAAAAGAAGAGCTTACCGCCCCGGAGTTATAAATAAAAAACTTATCGAAATCCACAGCACCGAAGACCATAAGAATATGAAAGCTATATGCAAAAAGGTCTTAGATCTTCTTCCTGAAGAATTTACAAATCAAGACATAAAAAATATCGGAGCAAAAAGCTATGCCTCTTATACAAGCTGGTTTTTAAGCAAGGCAGGACTGACAAGTTCTGAAGGCAAAAGAGGAAGGTTTAAACTTTACAAGAAAATTTAGATTAAAGCTCTTTTATCGATTTACAGCCCTGAGTAATAAAAAAAGGTTAAAAACATCCATAGGAGTTTTTAACCTTCTTATGATAAAACTTAAAGTTTCAAGATAAAATTATCAGGATAATTTTACCAGTTATCAGACATATCGTCCTGATCTCGCATATCAACTTCATATAAGTCGCTTACAACGCGAAGATCATCAAAGTAGATGTAATAATGGCCATAAGCCTCTTCCGGATCACATTCAACACGGAATCCTACGATTTTAAGCCCCATGCTTGTACCATAGTGATAATCCTTTTGGATGATACCCGTCTTTCCGGCAGCGTTCTGCGGGGGAATAGCGACAGTCATAAGCTTCCAACCGGAATGATTGAGTTTTCCAACATAAAGTTCAAATCTCTTTCCCCAAAAGTCTTCTACTATTAATTTCATTGTGTGGGGATAACTTCGGCCTACAACCCAAACACTTGCAGTTTTTGCGATTCCTTCTACGGGGAGAGCCTTTGTTGCATGAACTTCAAACGAGTTATATCCGCGTCGGTAAAAAGAAACTTTTACACCCAGAACTTTCTCATCTGCAAGCTCAAGTCCTTCTTCTGCAGGAATCGGTTTTTTGTTCAAGGGATTACCGTTAAAAAGTCTGGCACGTACTACACCTTCATCGGCAGACATCATTGCGTACCAAGTACCTTCGGTTTCAAATTTTTCAATAGAAACTTCTTTAATTCTCTGCTCTGCAGTATCAACACCGACTTTATTAGGATCGGCAGCATCTATTGTAGAAAAATCATTATTATTTTGCTGGGCAAAAGAAAATGCAACAAAACCTACCAAAAACAAAATTATAGCTATACTCTTTTTCATTATCTAACCTCCACGCTGAGCCTATTCGGTTTTTTCACCGTCAAAAGATTGATCAGCCAATTCGTAGCCGTCATAAGAATCAACATAGACATCTGTCAGGGCTTTAAATTCATCAAAAAATATCTTAAATGAATCAACTCTTTCAAAAGGTGCCGTTCTGATTCTAAAAGCTACAAAAGTCATCTTATTTTTATTTCCAATATATCTGGATGCCTGAGGTATGTTTGTAGGAACAGTCACATGCATATTTTTCCAGCCTTTAAAGTTAACATAACCTAAGGGAAGAGCATGAGTTCTTCCTTCACAGTCCCGAACAAGAATTTCTATGTTATAGTAATATCCGGCACCCCAAACCCACATATCCAATCGGTGAATATTCCCTTTAAAGGGAATTTCATAGGGTTTACCATCTTTGGTGGGAACAACATCTACCCAGTTATCACCTTTTCGGTTAAATTTAAACTCAAGCCCAAGAAATTTAGCATTTTCAGCATCATCATGCATTACCTTTACTGCATGAGGCATTCCGTTAAGATATTGAACCTTGGGATAGCCTTCAGTAATAAATTTACTTCCAACAGCCTGATAAGCCCAATCTTGGCCGTCAGGATTATCAAATGTATCGACCATATAAGTTTGATAATTAATCGAACCTTGCTGCGCCGTTAAAGGTGCAAAAGCGAACAACAACATTAAAGCAATGCCCGCAAAAACTAAACCGCCATGTTTCATTTATAACTCCTTTTGTTTCGTTTCAAACTCTGTGTTGTATTATATTGTAAAAAACATTATTTGTCAAACAAAAAACAACATTTTCTACAAAAAATAAATACACATAGTGAGTATCGGCAAATTCAATCCGTTTCTACAGGGGTATTCAAATATAAAACCTCTGTTATCGACATTATACCAAATTTATGTTAGAATATCAATTACCTTATGATAGAATTAAGCGATTTTTCAAAGCCTATTCGAGATCCGATATGGAAACATATATGGATGAATGATGAATTATATGCCGTAACAAAGACAGACTCTTTTATGCGTCTATATAATATAAAACAGCTGGGCCCGACAGAGCTTGTTTATCCCGGTGCCGGCCATACAAGAGCCGTCCACAGTATCGGAGTTTACAACATAGCCCTAAAAATGCTCAATATTTTGTTAAAAAAGGGGGCGGATTCTTGGGTTTCAAAAGAAGGCTCTATGTCCTTTTTAGCGGCCGCCCTACTCCATGACCTCGGCCACTTTCCGTTTACTCACTCCCTCAAAGAATTAAAGTTAAAAGAGCATGAAGAACTTACCGGAGAGCTTATCTTAAAAGAGCCTTTGCGTTCTGTAACAGCCAAAACAGGAGCAGTCCCTGAGCAGACGGCCGCTATAATAACAGGTAAAGGCAAGGAGGACTCGGAAACCGTTTTTTTTCAAAAACTTCTTTCAGGCGTCTTAGACCCCGATAAATTAGACTACCTAAACAGAGATGCTTTTTATTGCGGGGTTCCTTACGGGATTCAAGATACCGATTTTATCCTTTCACAGCTTCTCCCCGATAAAAAAAACGGAATAAAAATAGAATCTAAGGCAATCTTAAGCGTTGAAAGTATCCTGTTTTCAAAATATCTTATGTATAAATCGGTTTACTGGCACAAAGATGTGCGGATTGCAACGGCTATGATGAAAAAAGCCATATTTACAGGACTGGAAAGGTCGGAATTCTCACCTCAAGACCTGTACCACCAAGATGATGATGGCATTTTCAGACTTTTAGAAAAAAGCAATTACCCCGAAAAAAAATTAGCAGAAGACTTAAGACTTGGTAAAATATATCGCATAATAGCCGAGGAAGCCTTTCAAAGCGATAATCCCAGACACCGCAGCTTAGAGGACCTGCATAAACGCCGAGCAGCAGAAGAAACCTTGGCTGAATATTTTTCAAATAAAACGGGGAGCAAAATAGGCAGTGAAGACATTATTATAGATATACCTGAACGTATTTCTTTTGAATCCGATCTCTTTATAGAAGATGAAAAAAAGATATTCAGTGAAAGCTCCACCGTTTTCTCAAAAGAATTTATAAAAACTCTTGTACCTTCTTTAAGAAAAATAAGGATAGCCGTTTCGGATAAAATTTATAAAAAAGTCATAAATCTTAAGCAAACAACCTTGCCGATTTTTTAAATATAGGGTAAAATAGGTTGGCACCGATATGCCGATTAACCTAAGGAGAGTATTATGATCATTCATAACGTTATGGAAGACTTGGTATATACCGAAGTCAACAAACTATTTGATGAAGCCGAAGAAAAAAAAGAAAGCTGGCTTACATGCAGTTGTATGCAATGCAGAGTTGACACCATGTGCTATGTACTCAACCGGGTTAAACCCCGCTATATAAAATCGGGGAGAGGCCTCGCTCACTTTTTAAAATTCGAAAAAACGGAAAAAGTACAGATTATGGCCGATATTACAAGTTTGGTAATTGAAGGTATGCACAGGGTTCTTTCTACAAAAAGGCCTCATGACCATGAACCCATATTCGAAACCGAAAACACACCCGTTTTTAATTTTCCTGCCATAACAGGCAATATTTTAAACGGAAGCAATTTTAGACCGATGGAAGATGCTACGATAAGCCTTAAAATGAACGGAGAGCTGGTATCCCAGATGAGCATTCTTTGGGATAATCCTTATACAATATCGGAAAAGACACCCGGAGCTTATACCTTTTGTCCCAAAGCAATTCCTGCAAAAAATGCAGGAGATAAGGAAAAGTTTATTTTTGTCCTTAAAGCTGAAAAAGAAGGCTTTGATCCGACTAACTTTTCATTCGATATTGAATTAACGGCAGAAGACATGGTAAAATCTCCTTTGGACTCTTCAAATTTTTATCAAATCAAAAATTTGTTCTTATGCGAACACAGTGAGGAAGAATGATGATGAAACCCAGAGCCCTAGTATTACACGCAACAGGCACCAATAGAGACGGAGATGCGGCAAGAGCCTTAGAACTTGCCGGAGCAGAACCCGAGATTGTACATATAAACAAACTTAAAGCAAAAGAAAAAAATTGGAAGGATTATGAAATTCTTGTAATTCCGGGCGGTTTTTCTTATGCAGATGCTCTTGGGGCAGGCAAACTCTTTGCCCTCGATTTAAGCAATTACTTTTTTGACGAGGTAAGCGAATTCGTAGCGGCAGGAAAGCCGGTCATAGGTATTTGTAACGGTTTTCAGGTTTTGGTAAAATCAGGCATCCTTCCCGGAAAGGAAAAAGACGGAAAGGTAATTTTAGATAAGGACGGCTATAAAAACAGACAGGCTACCCTAACCTATAATAAACAAGGCAGATTTGAGTGCCGCTTTACAACTATGATTCCTCAAAAATCAAACTGTATCTGGACAAAGGACCTAAAGGGCAATATACACTGCCCCATAGCCCACGGTGAAGGACGGTTTTTGACCGACTCTCAAAAAACTCTCGATGACTTGTTCGAAAAAGGACAGATTGCTCTGGTTTACGGAGGAAAAGATGCCGAAAAAAGCATTCCCGCAAACGGAGAGTATCCTTTTAATCCTAACGGATCTCTTGCCGATATAGCCGGCATATGCAATACTAAGGGAAATGTGCTTGGCCTCATGCCACATCCCGAAAATAATGTAGTTATAAGAGAAAGGGATTCTGAAGAAGAAAAAGAACGCACAAAACTCTGCCTCGATATGTGGAAGGCCGGAGTCAACTATGTTCTATAAAAAAATATTTTAAGAAATATTTTGAGGTATTTGCATGAATAATTTTTTTCAAAAACGAAAGCTGTTTATTTTTATCGCAGTGATTGCAGCATCGTCAGCTCTTTTTTTGAGCTCATGTTCAAAAAAGCTGGGGTACGGTGTAGTAAACTGGTCAATTCCCGAATATAACCTTACTGCAGGAGATATAATTCCGGTTTATGTAAAATCGAATATTGAAAAGGTTTACATTGTAGGCCTCAACGAAAAAACATCGTTAAGAGTCGAGATTCCTCTTTGGAAGATAACCTTTTTTGAATCAAAAAAAGATGCCGCCAGGTTTCAGGCAAGGTTAAGCGAACATAAACACGCTTATGCAAGGGTTAAGTTGGACGGTCTTCCGATGCGGTCAAACCCCGACAATACCTCAAATCAGGTTTACCGATTAAAATTAGGACAACCTGTAAAAATTCTTTGGTTTGGAGAAGGCGTTCCGGTTTTAAAGGGCGGAAAGCCTATGGACGGCCAGTGGTATGAGGTTATAACCGAGGACGGCGTAAGAGGTTGGTGCTTTTCATATAATCTAAGCATCTATGATGAAAGAGAAAACGAATCCTCCGAAGGCACAAATTTAGCCCAAGAAAAAGATGCAGAGCTTGAGGCGGTTCTAAACGAATTTTGGTATCCCGAACATTACAGAAAAATGATAAACAACAGGCAGGTTGATCTCGATAAAATGAGCCTTACTTGGGGCTTTTTCCCCGGTTTACGGTCAGGCATTGCAAGAGTCGAACTTCAAAACACAAGGCTTTCTTTTCCATACACGAAGGTTGTCAAAATCGGAAACAAATACCTCTTTGAGGGCACCAACCTTTCGATGCAGATAAGGGGTAAGGATATCATCACTCTCGAATTCTCCGATACTAACGGAAAACTCAGGCAGGAAAATTTTATCACCCTAAATGCCACACCGGAAAATATTATCAATAACGAAATAAAAAGAAGAGAGGCAGTCATACAAAAGATAGCCAAAACTTCAACCGAATTTACATCGGAGAATTTCGGGTCTTTGAAAATACTGCCTGACGGTCAATTTATTTGGAGCGGTTATAACCTTCTTTCCCCCTCCATTATACCTTCAGGAGCAGGATCTTCAGGAAAAGTAAGCTTAAAACATTTTTTGGACAAAAAACTTTTATCCGACTATGAAGGTGTTTTAAGTTTTAAATTTGAAAAAAGCCCTGAGCCGGTTGTATTTATGTACAGTATTTCCTCCAAGGGGCTCCGCCTTGAAGCTGTAGAGTCTTCAAGTATACAGGATAATATTGTAACACGCCGGAGTTTAGATCCGGTAATCTTGTTCTTTGCAGCAAAATAGAGCCATGCCCTTTATACAGCTTTCAAAGATTTCTCTTGCCTTTGGGGACAGAGATATTCTAAAGGATATAACCCTCATCTTAACAGCCGGAACAAAGGCAGCTCTTACGGGAGCAAACGGCTGCGGCAAGTCTACCTTAATGAAGATTGTTGCCGGTCAAATAAAGGCTGATTCAGGGGATATAGCCACAGAAAAAGATACGTCAATAGCCTACCTTCCCCAATCGGGAATCGTCCACAAGGGCAAGACCTTGGCGGAAGAGGCCGAAACAGCCTTTGCCTACGGCTACGATATTATCAAGGCCATGGATGAGGTCGGCGAAAAGATGAAAACCGAAAAAGATGAGCAAAAACTACTCACCTTGGCAAACGATTATCATGCCTTGCAGACAAGGCTTGATAATTCCGGCTGGAATTCAAAAAAGGGGCTTATTGACGAAACCTTACGAGGCTTGGGCTTTTCTTCAGCGGATTTTAATAAGAACACGGAAGAATTTTCGGGCGGCTGGCAAATGCGTATAGCCCTTGCAAAGGTTCTTTTACAAAATGCCGACATAATTGTTCTTGACGAACCCACAAACTATCTCGATATCGAAGCCCGATCTTGGCTTGAGCTTTGGCTTAAAAAATTTAAGGGAGGCTTTTTGCTTGTAAGCCATGACCGCTACTTTTTGGATCAAACTGTAACCGAAACTTATGAGCTTTTTAAGGGAACCTTAAAAAAATATAAGGGAACCTACAGCGATTATGAGAGGATAAGAACTATCGAAGTTGAAGGCCTTATAAAGGCATATGAGCAGCAGCAGGAAGAAATAGCCAAAACCGAAGACTTTATCCGTAAATTCAGATATACGGAAAGCCGCGCAGCCTTGGTGCAGGACAGAATAAGGCGGCTCGAAAAAATGGAAAGAATAGAGCTTCCCGAACATCTAAAAAAAATCCGCTTTAGTTTTCCTCCGGCACCCCATTCGGGAAAGATAGTCCTTCAGGCAGAAGGAATAAGCAAGGCGTATAGCAGGGCCTCCGGCCCGGCTGTAAGCCCGACCCACAGCCAAACCGGCGGCCTTCATAGGGTAATCGAAAATTTGGATTTAACCGTCGAAAAGGGCGAACGCCTTGTTTTGGCAGGAAAAAACGGAGCAGGAAAATCAACCCTCCTGCGTATTCTTGCAGGAGAGGATAAAAACTTTACAGGGAGCTTAAAAGAAGGTGCCGGAGTTAAAATGGGCTATTTTTCGCAAGATGAATCCGAGACCATTACGGGGAGCGAAAGCATAATAGACCTTCTCGAACGCTCGGCTCCGACCGATCTTGTTCCTAAGCTTTACGATATGCTTGCAGCCTTTTTATTCCGAGGAGATGACATTTATAAAAGCCTTTCGGTCTTATCGGGAGGAGAAAAATCGAGACTTGCCCTCCTCCTTCTTCTTTTAAAGCCCTTGAATCTTTTAATCTTGGATGAGCCCACAAACCATTTAGACCTGCATTCAAAGGATGTGCTCTTGGATGCCCTAAAACGATTTGACGGAACCATAGTCTTTGTATCACACGATAAGGGCTTTATACAAGACCTTGCAACAAGGGTATTGGAACTCAAGGCTGATGAAGAGGGCTTAAATCCCTCAAGAATCAGAAATTTTCCGGGAACATACGATTATTATCTTTATCGAATCGAACAAGAAGAGGCCGAAGATAAAAACGGGGCTATAAGAAAAACCGATAACACAAATCCTTCAAAGGCCTCTGCCAACCTATCCTACGAGGAACAAAAACGCCTCCGCTCGGAAAGAAGAAAACTAGAAAAAGAAGAAGAAAGGCTTTTAAACGAAATAGAAAAATGCGAAACGGAAATAGCGGAAAATGAAGCCCTCCTAGCAGAGCCCGAAGTCTACTCCAACGGCGAAAAAAGCAAGGCGGTTCAGAAAAAAATAGAAGAGTTAAGGGCAAGGGCTGAAGAACTTTCGGAAAGCTGGGCAGAGGCGGCTTCAAAATTGGAAGCGAGTGTTTAAATCGGAAAGACCTTTTACCACTTTAACGAAGTTATCGGAATTACAAACACCCCGTCTTTACGGCAGTAAGCAGCATTTGCTAAGCCGCATATAACACCCATAAACTTAGGATAGCCGGCCCCTTCAGCTTTTAAACTGTCCCTTATCTTAATAAGATTTGCGGCAGCCTCATCTATTTGATTTGCTCCAAGTTTAATTTCAAATGCGGCCCAAGAACCGTCCTTCATTTCTATAACGGCATCTATTTCCCGATTTTTATAATCTTGATAATGATAAACCGATGCATCAAAAGTATCGGCATACACTTTTAGGTCTCTTTCGCATAGAGCCTCAAACAAGAAGCCCAATGTTGATAAATCGGATAAAAGAGTTTTTTCTCCGGCCCCAAGTAAGGCACAAGCCAAAGACGGGTCTGCAAGATGCCTTTTTTCCATTTGTTTGATACGTACGGAAGACCTAATATTATGAGAGAAAGGTAATTGATTATCGGTTAAAAAAAGGCGATCAAAGATATTAAGATAAGTTGCAGTAGTTTCTATATCAATATCTTCGTAATCTATTGAGCTGATATCGTTTTTAAGGGTGCGGTTCGATGCCGTACTGCTTTCATTGCGGGCAAGGGATTTAAGAAGGAGCTTCATTTTTGATGCATCTCTTTTTATACCGTCAATCCTAAACACATCATCTGACAAAATAGCATGGAGATATTCTGCTGCCGTTTTTGATGAATTTTTAGCACTATAACCTACATTTGCAGGCCAACCGCCTCTGATTATTAAATTTATAATATCAAGCAGGCTGACTTCTTTTATCGGAGAAGAACAAGATGAGCCCTCACAAATAGCCTTTAGCGAAACCTCCCCTGTAGAATCCTTTGACTCATACAAAGACATAGGCCTCATCCTCAATCTGCCTATCCGCCCCGCACCGCTGTGCAAAATCCCTTTATGATTAGGTGTGGCGGAACCGGTAAGTATAAATTGACCTTTTTTGCCCCTCTTATCCACTTCAAAACGTACAGCATCCCATAAAAGAGGAACATCCTGCCATTCATCTATAAGACGGGGTGTTTCACCCAAAAGGACAATATCGGGTGTCATCTCGGCCATTTTTCGATTTTGAAAAGAGCCTTGAGGTGAACCTAGGTAAAAAGAGCTTTTACTGTGATAGGCTGATGACCATGTTTTACCACACCATTTAGGCCCTTCGATGCAGACAGCTCCAAAAAGAGTCAAATATAAATCTATTTTATCATCTACAGCACGGGGTATATAATTTTGAACCTTTATCATATAAAATTCCTAGTAAATAAATTATATACCAATCCTATATATTTTGCAATGCCAATCCGATAGATTTTTGAATATCAACCCAATATATTTTGCAATGCCAATCCGATAGATTTTATATCAAGTAAAGATTCACATAGAAAAAATAAGCTAAATCAAAGTAAAAAAGGTGTTATTTTTTCTCTTGGTCGAGTTTTTTATCGGCAAATTGGAAGAGCTTTCCCGAAGTTACAAGATAGGCACCGGCAGCCAAGAAAAGAACAAACATTACAATTCCGAATATCTTCATAAAATCGCCGCCTTTCCTGCCAAAAAAGTAAACCAGACTGTACAATACGGTAATATTACATATTGCAGCTATTAAATCATAGATAAAAAATTTATAGAACGGATATTTTACGAAGCCGCTCGTCATCGATACCACATTGCGGACTCCGAAGGGGATAAAGCGGCAAATTATAAATGTAAAAATGCCGTGTTTTTGAAGGGCTTTTAAAAGGCGGTAAGTATTTTCCTTTGTTATAATTTTTGAAAAAAGCCCCGTCGATATCGATCCCTTAGCAATCAACCTCCCCCAACCATATACCATACAGTCGCTTATAAAAGCCCCTGCATACAGAGCTGCCAAAAAATTCGGAATGGAAGCCTTTTCGCCTTGAGAAAAAATAGCCGACATTGCAACAAGAATATCTTCCGAAATAGGTATATTAAAGCCTCCGAGCAGCAGACCGATAAAAGCCACAAGAGGAAAATAAGTTATATAGTTACCTATCCAGTTCAAAAACGCCGTCAACATGCAGGTTATGTTACATTATTTTAAGCAAAAATTCAAGCTCTGTCAGCCATATTTTTGCAGATATTTCGGACGGCATAAGCCATTCACCTCGGGGAGAAAGCGAAAAACCGGTAACCGAAGCTCCTTCGGGACTGCATGATCTTTTAAACTGCTGGGAGAAAAATCTTTTATAAAAAAGATTCAGCCATTTTAAAATATCGTCCTTGGAATAAGAGGAATTCTTAAAGGCTTCACAAGCAAGAAAATAAACCTTTTTAGGCGAAAAACCGTTTCCTATTGCATGATAAATAAAAAAATCATGAAGTTCATATGGCCCTATTATATCCTCGGTTTTTTGAGAAATTTCTCCATTTTCAGGCGGAAGAAGTTCCGGACTTACAGGCGTATTTATTATATTTGATAGAAGCTCAAAAAATGCGTTGTTTTTCTTTTCATCTTCAAAAAAAATCTTATTTTCGGCAAAGGCAAGTATACAATCTTTTAGAAGAGTCTTTGGAATTGAAGAGTTGACCTCGTACATCGACATCTGATCCCCTCCGTAGGTCATCCATCCCAAGGCCGACTCAGAGAGGTCTCCCGAGCCCACCATTATACCGCCGATTTGGTTTGCCTTATCCATCAAAATTTGAGTTCTTTCACGGGCTTGGGCATTTTCATAAGCAATATCATGATTATCGATATCCTGACCTATGTCGGAAAAGTGCTGCATCATAGCCTTTTCAATAGGGATTTCCAAAAGCGTACAGCCCAAGGTCTTTGCAAGAGCCGAAGCATTGTTCTTTGTTTTTTCGGTCGTGCCGAAACCCGGCATGGTAACGGCATAAAGATTTTTTAAATCAATATTTAAAAGTTTAAGGGCATAGGCACTTGCAAGGAGGGCCAAAGAAGAATCCAAGCCTCCGGAAATACCTACAAGGCATTTTGAACAGCCTATAAACTGAAGCCGCCTTGCAAGGGCAGAGCTTTGAAAGAAAATAAGCTCCGAAAAGAAATTCTTATAGATAAACTTTTTATGAAGTTCATCGCAATCAGGTAAAAAAGGATTTTTTTGTACATGATAGTTTAAGGTCTTCTTGGTATTGGAGCGTTCTTTTTCGATTACAATTTCCCAATCGGAATCAGAAGTTTTCGAAAGCCTTGAGCTTAATTTTTGTATATTTAAAAATTCCGTATCAATGTCGGAAGCTATGTAAGAAACTTTTGCAAATGATGTAAACTCAAGTTCTTTTCCGTTTTCAAAAATACCGCATTCGCCTGCAAAAACATAATCCGAAACCGACTCCCCCATTCCGCAGTTTGCAAAAGCAATGGCCGATTTTTTTGCGGCTGAAAGAGCCTTATACCCTTGCCGCATAGCAGAAGAACCAAGAGGCTTTGAAGGCTCTGCAAGAGGATTTAAAATAAGATCGGCACAAGAAGAAGAATCAAATGAAAATGAAAAGCCTGTGTTAAAACCGCAAGAATCCTTATAGCTTACAATAAATTTAAATTCCTTTCCAAAGGGAATATTTTCTCCGCAAAGCGGAATCAGGCACGGAGCATCTTCAAAATCGCAAAAATAGGAACTTAAAAATCCGTAAGGAAGATGCGGAACAAGAGCTATAAGTTTTCCGTTTTCGATTACGGCCGAACAAGTATAAAGATTTTGCCTATATAAAAAAGGAAGACCGATAACAGACACAATAGAAAACTGCTTAGTTTTTTCGGCTAATATCTTTACCGCGTCAAGGGCTTTTTCGATTAAAAGAGACTGTTTAAAAACGGAACCTAAGGAAGCCCCCGTAATTGAAAGCCGAGGAAAAAGAATAAGGTTTGCACCATCTTTTTCGGCTTTTTTTATCTCTTGAAGATGAATATTCACATTTTCTTCTATGTCTGCAAGAGAAATTTTAGGCGATGAAACCGCAATACGGTAAAAGCCGAGTTCTTCAATACAAAAGTTAGAGTCCTTTTTTTTATCCATCTATATTTCCTTTTTTTTCTTTTAACTTTTTTTCTTGCAAATAAAGAATTAACATCGCAGCAAGAGAGGCTAAGATCATCAAACTACATAGAATTTGCCCGGTAGATATGTTTTTCCACGATTCATAAACATAAATATTGGCGGCCCCTGTCCCAAAGGATATTGGGTAGCCCTTATTGGCATCCGGCTGGCGGAAATATTCGATAAAAAATCTAAAAAAGCCGTAGCCCAATGTATAAACACAAACCAAAAAGCCGTCAAAGGGCTTTTTCTTGCGAAGCAGCCATAAGATAAGCCAAAGAATAATCCCTTCAAAAAAGGCCTCATAGAGCTGGCTCGGGTGGCGGGGCAGATTTATCATAGAGGCTCCATCCTGTACAAGCAAACCTGCTTGTTCTGCAAAATCCCTGACCCAACTTTCGGCCAGATAAAATCGGTCAGAAATTGGAGTTTGAGGAAAAATCATTCCTATCTTACTCGTCGTTATGCGGCCGTAAAGCTCACCGTTTGCAAAGTTACCGAGACGTCCGAATGTGTAGCCTAGAGGAATTGAAACAGCCATAAGGTCTGCAACTGCCGCAAATTTAAATTTAGATTTTTTTGTCCAGAGGATGACCCCTAAAAAACCTCCTATAAAGCCTCCGTGATAGGACATACCTTGAAAGCCCGTAAAGGTTAGATTCCCGGCTCCATCCCTTGCAAATGGCCAAAAAATAAGCCAAGGAGCTTTTAAGTAGGTTTCAGGATTATAGACCAGGGTTCCGAAAATTCTCGCGCCCAAAATAAGCCCTAAAATTCCCCAGATAAAAAGGTCTGAAATATCATCTTGTGTCATAGCCTTTTGACAGCCGGAATATCGTTCAAATTCGCCATGCTTTACCTGATAAGAAAATAAAAAATAAGCTATTCCAAAGGCAACAAGATACATAAGGCCGTACCAACGTAAAAACGGCAGCCCCGGAATAATTTCGGGATGGAGCCATGAAGGATATTGTATAGCTAAAAGCATTTTAAACCTCTTAATTATTCTAATTCAACTTCAACTTCTTTAATAGGCGAACATATAATTTGCCCGTTTTTTTCATCGAACTCAAAAAATACGTTATGATGAGTTTCCATAACTTCAAAATAGCGTCCGTGGCTTTCAAGAACAACGCCCGGATAAACCGAACCTGTAACCTTTATTTTTGAAGGAATGTGAAATTCAAAATTTTCTTTTAGATTAAATATGCGGACCGTAAGAGCACTGTTTCTTTTTAAAAGCTTAACCTTTTTCTGTCTTAAGGCATCGACATCAGGGGGATTTGCCTGCAAGTCTTTTTCGATTTTTGCAAGCTCGGCATTATTATCTTCTATTTCTTTTTCACGGACTTCAATTTCATCTTTTATCAAGTAATCCTGTCCGAACGAGATAATTGTCCTTATGGTTTTTTCGGCCCCCAAGTCATGAACCGAAACACCCTTTGCAGCATGGATGCTTCCGCCGAGCAGTACACCGGGGTTGCCTGTCAAATGAACGGTACCGTTTGTTTTTACCAAACACTTAAAACAGTAAGAAGCTATACTTATATCGCCGCCCGAAAAAACTCTGGCATTTTCCGCATATTGTAAATCGGTTTTATCCTTAGCCCAAACGGTTCCCCTTCCCTTTCCGTTTATACCGCCGTTTAAGGTAAGAGAATCCTCAGAATAAATCAGAGCTTTTTCTACAGTTCCGGTAATTGTCAATTTTCCCTTTGATTTTACCTTTACGTCATCTTTAATATCTCCGGTAATAATCAGGTTGCCGGGAAAACTTATATCGCCGAATTTGGTATCTATATCGCTTTGAATGGTTTTAAGCGAAGATATTACAAGGGCATTGTTAAAAAAAGAAAGCTCTCCCGATTCTGCAGCAAAAAACTTAATAACGTGCTTTTCTTCGGTAACTTTTATTGTTTCATCATTAGC
The DNA here is from genome assembly GCF_000008185.1 of Treponema denticola ATCC 35405. Lineage (NCBI taxonomy): Bacteria > Pseudomonadati > Spirochaetota > Spirochaetia > Treponematales > Treponemataceae > Treponema > Treponema denticola. The sequence goes on along the minus strand of NC_002967.9, from coordinate 1,438,591 downwards.
AGGCAAATCCGTTGGCTCGGCATTTTTAGGGTCAATCAACTCACCAAAAACATTTTTACCCTTTTCTCCCTTAGGTAAAAGACGGGCTGTCAAAATCAGAGCATCCTTTTCTACAGTTGCCGTACTAAGCTCTTCATTAAATTTAATCGACCATTCAAGCCTATAAGAGCCGGGAGCAATCGGAGGAGTTCCGCTTAATATTACAAACTCGCATTCATCGTTTACCTTTCTTGCAGATTCTATAATTTCGTTTATTTTTGCGTCCGAAATTGAGTCGAGAAGGTTGACTTCGTTTAATGCGGTTTTTACGCCTATTACCGAAAGTCTTTCTCCTGCACCCAGTCCCGACTGCAAAATAAGAGAAACTTCCATCTTATCGCGGCTTATTACCGCTCTTACCTTTGCATCCCTATATGGAACTATGCGAATCTTTAAACCTCTTTCGGTATTTGCTATTAAAAGAAGGCCGGTTTCTCCTGCACGCAACTCTGAATGGTTTTGTACTATGTTTCGTAAATCCAAGAAAAAAGGGTCATTGCCCGGAAGCCCGGGAATAGACTGACCGTATACATCAACACCGGCCTCTCCCAATCCTGCATCTTCAACCTCATAAATAAGGTCGCCTTTTTCGACAACCGTAAGGGTTTCAGCTTCGGAAAGAGGATAATCTTTGTCTGTCGTGGGGTTTTCCACATCAGGGGTACGTAAGTCGGGCCTCTTTAAACGGTCTGCCAAACGCTGTACCTCATGGTCAGGTATTTGCTCAAAATGAGTAATAAGTTTTTTATCGGGCCCTCTTTTTGGGGGAGAACCTTCAGCAATCTGCATCGAGAATTCCATCTCTGAAGAATTTATAAAATCGCTTAAACCTTCTTTTACTTTTTCCGTATCGATATTTGCAATATTACTTCTCTGGAGAAGTCTGTTTATAGTAGACATGTCCACTTCGTTAGCGGAATCGGCAGCCTTTCTTACATAGAGATAGGCCGCCGTTTTGTCGTTATTTGTCGTAATTCTTGCATCAAAGTTGGGATCAAGCTCAAGCGGCAGTGAAACGGGTTCTATGCCGGAGCCGGTATGTTTTTTTAAATAGTCCTCAATAGTTTTTTTACTTACCAGAGATGAGCTTTTTATTCCTTTTCTTTTTGCCTCAAGATGAATCTCATCGGCTGAGGGGCAATTTTCAGACTCAATTAAGGCTGTAAAGGTTAAAAACCACTTTCCGCTGTTATTTTTCTTTAATGTCCATGCCTTTTCCATAAACTTTTTTCCTATACTTTAAAGCCCTGCTTAAGAGCCTTTGCTATTTTTGTTTTTAAAAGTAAATTTTCATTCCTAAGCACATTTATTTCAAATTGCTGGGATTTTATAATTTCGCTCATTTCGCCCGAAGACAAGACCTCTCCTCCTATCAAATCATCCAAATACTCCATCTTAGACTTAAAGTCCGTTTCAGCTTCGGCTTCAGCCGACACAAAGGAATAATCGGAGAATTCTTGAAAATCTTCTCCACTATAATTTTCGGCTTCAGACTGAATAAGTTTATCGGCTATGCGGTATATAGCCTGAGAAATCATAGACTGAGGTTTATACCTGATTACCGGAAGCCTTGAAGCAAGAGCTTTATCCTGAACCGCATCCGTATATATTACCCCCAGATGCTCCAGATCAACATTTAAATACTGCTTTGTAGAACGGCGTATCTTCATAGCCTTTTCAGCATCCTTTGGATCATCCATCATGTTCATTATAATGCGGGGCTTAAAATGAGAAAATTTGCTTAAAAACTTTTTGGTATTGTCAGGGTCAAGAGTCATCAACTCTTGCGTTATTGTCGGGATATAAAGACGCTGCATTCCGGGAACATCATTTTTTAATTTTTCAAAAAATATACCGCCCTTAGACTTTGCAGGAAATGAAGAGCACATCATCCTAAACACAATATTCTTTAAAAAAACATAGGCATCAAGAGTTGAGGTTACCGAAGGAGAGGTTATTATTATTCCTTGAGGGGACAGTAAAAAAAAGTCTAAGATGCCCAAATGAGTTCCGGCACCTAAGTCCAAAATCAAAAAGTCGGCTTCGAGTTTTAAAAGCTCTTTTACCAAAGAGTTACGCTGATATATTTTTAAAGCGGCAAAACCGGGAATTTCGGAATCTCCCGGAACAAACCTGACATTTTCATAATCCGTATCGATTATTATATCTTTAAATTCGGCTGCCTTTGTTAAAAAAGTGCCTATGCCGTTTTTGCGTCCTTGAACACCTAAAACTAAGTGCAGGTTTGAAGCTCCCAAATCAAGGTCGGCCAAGGCTACCCTCTTACCGGCCTGCCCCAATGCAATTGCAAGATTTGCAGCTATAAGACTTTTACCCACACCGCCCTTTCCGCTGGCAATAGGAATTATTTGCATAAAGACCTCTCCCTTTTTAAGCATAAAATTAATATCAAAGTATCAATATACAAAAACAACCTTGTTACTCGTGTCTGTAAAATAAACGCATCGGCAGTCCAATCCGTAAGGCTTACAAAACGCGCAGTTTTTATCAAAAAAAACCATGCCGCAATAATGGATAAAAATTTAATACCGGCAATAATCCTTAAAAGCTGGTGAAAATCTTTTTCTTGATGTAATAATAAAAAGAAAAACACGGCCGGCATACATAAAAAAACGAAGGCAATCCAATCAACAATACTTAAGGGCCAAGGCTGAGCCTTTTCAATATAAGTAAACAAGAGAACTCTGAGTATTTCTATTGCCAATGCCAATATATAAAGCATATAAGCCAAAACGCGTCCCATACTTACAGTTTACGTAAGTAAAGCCTTGCGGTCAAGAGGGATAGAGGGCTTTATTTTTCTTTTCCCGCTTTTTTTGCATCTACCTTAAAGAAAAGAAGCTTTTCCGTTTCAAATCCGGAATTTAAATCGACCTTCCAAAAAAACAGATTTCTTATTCCCATAATAGGATTTTTTGCCTCAGAGATTTTCTCGTATATGGGAAGAATAATACACTCTGCAGCCTCATTAGATTCTATGGTAAAGACAGTCTTCCCTTCAGGTTCCGTTATCTGAACCCAAGAAACCTTTGAAAAGGTATTTTTTTCTTGAGAAGCCTCATATTTTTGATCATCTGCATAAACTGAAACGCTTGCAAGTTTTTTTTCAATAGGGCTTACGGACAGGTCTATTTCCACCATAAAATAAGCCGAAAGATTAAAGGGACTTTCATTTTTTAAAATATATTGAACTTGGACGCCATGATCATTGAAGCTGTATTGTTTGCGTAAGGATACCAATTGATTAAAACTGCGGAAGCTTCCTTCGGTTTTCATTAGAAGCTCAAATTTAACCCTGTCGAATTTTACATCCTGATAAAGATTTTCGCAAAAAACCGGCTTGGCAACAGCAGACTTAAAGTCCCCATTTCTAATTGTTTCAAGCTCATCCGAAGATATAAGATGGTCTACAAATAATCCGGTCTCTTCGGAGCAGATATCTGCATAGTTTTTATAGGCGGAAAATACATCCATCTCAAAAATCTTTCCACCCAGAGCGTGAATATACATATTAAGATGTTCCCGCTGGGATATAAACTCCTTAATGCCATCCAAATCAAAATCCAAACTGGTTAAAGAATCTGCAAAAACACCGGGGATTCGAGTCTGCTTTTCGGCTAAAAGCAGATTTCTGTAGCAGTACTGCCTTAAATCTCTGTTATATTTTTTATTTTTACAATCCAAATTAAAAAGTATTCCGCTTTCAGCCTTCCACAAATCCAATGAGGAATTATTTTTGCGGGCCTTATCACCACGCACCTGGTTTACAAGACTATGGACATAGATCATCTTTGCATACATGGCATAGACATTGGGTTTATTGGCTAGAAGCTGTTTTACGGAGCTGTTTACAAGTTGATTTGAAAATATTGCATTTGAGGATATAAAGCCTTTTTGATATATTCTTTTATTTTTAATTATTTGTCCGGTATGAGTGAGCGAAATAACGGAGTCGGGAGATGAAATACGTTCAAGAAATTCCTCCATCCACGATTTTTTGCCCTTTGATTTATCTAAAAATCGAACTGCTGTTTCTCCGGATAAGAAGACGACAACGCTTGTTTCGGTAACCACACTTGCATAATTACATAATAAGTCATAAAAGGCTGCCGGCTGCAAATCGGTATTTTCAAATTCATAAGTAGAAGGAATACCGAATAATATTTTTCCGCCGTCTTCCATACAAACCGGAGCAAAAGCATTTAAGCCGGCCTTAATAAAAAAGCGGAAATCAAGAAGGCAATACTCCATTCCGCATTTTTGTAAATTGGGAAGGATATTGGGATTCCATGCAAAATAGGGCAGATACATACCGCGGGGCCTCTTATAAGAATGTTTACGCAAAGTATCCGTCATGTACTCTATCTGCCCTATGAGGTCGGATGAAGGAATCATCGAGATAAACGGCTCATAAAAAGCATTTCCCAAAATCTCGACTTGTTTTCTATTGTGCATTTCGTAAATAACATCAAAAAAGGAGGGGTTTTTACGCTGTATCCATTCTAAAAATCTACCGCTAAAGACAAGAGTAAAGGGAATAGAAGGAGAAGCATATAAGCTTGAAAAAAAATCTTTGTAGTCTTGAGTATAATCTTCTTTTGAAAACTCATCAATTACGTTATAGTCTGCATGAACGGCAAAACATATCTCCAGTTTTTTTTTACTGTTCTTTTCCACAAAAACCCCTTTACATTTTTACAATGGTTCAATTATAAATTATAAACAAAGCCTTGTCAATCCTGTAATGCTTTTCAAAAACGGTTAAAAATTAAAAAAAGGGCGATAGATCAGTAAGATAAAAAGCCGATAACATCAGCCCCATGCTTATCAAAAATAGAGACGCTTTTTTCCATTCGGTAAAAGATTCTTTATCCGCTGTTTTTTGCTTTATTGCATTTAGAACAAACAAAAACACAAAAAGACTAAAAAAACCCGAAAAAATCAAAGCAAGACATTCTCGATATGTAGAGGACTGATAAAGGCAAAAAAATACGAGTCCCCAGCTAAAAATCTTTTCTTCAGGTTTTAAACCGTTAAACTTAGGCCATACAAGCTTAAAAATCAAATTCAATGCCTCTAAAAAACTTATAGTCAAAACAGGGAGAAGAAAACCGGCACCGAGAGGGTTTAAAATATAACGGCATAAAGCCCAAACCAGACTAACCGATATCAAAACTACTATGACATTTTTAATAAAAAATGCGTATACTTTTTTTGGGTTTTCAAGATAGATATAGAGGCATTCCAAACCTATTCCATATACAAAAACAATCGAAGATACAAAAGTATAAAATATAATCAGACTCATTCTTCCTCTCCCATCTTAACAGTCGGCAATTCTTTTGTAACGGAAAAATAAATCCATATTATAAGCCCGAGGATAATAAAGGCTCCGGCAGTGGTCCCTAAAAAACGGAATAGAGGATGATTTGAAAAATAAGGCAGCCGAAGCGATAAAAAACCCGATGAAACAGGAAAAGAAAGCGAGCCGAAAGCAAAAAATTCCCTTAAAGCAGATAAACTCAAAATCAAAACGGAATACCATATAGGTAAATCCAATGATTCAGAGTCTTCATAATATTGTTTTAGGCCCAAAAAAATAATGTAGGAAAAGGTTAATATATACGTATATACTTGAAGGGGGCCGTGTATTATAGGTAATATACCTTCCAGCAAGGCATTGACCAAAGCCGTACCGGTAATCATAAATATACTTACAAACACATAGTTAAAACGGTTAATATCTATCAGCTTCCCTACATAATTTCCTAAAATCCCCAAAAAAAAGATAACCCACAATGAAACGGTTAAGACAATTCCGTATGCAAAATTTGAAGCAGCAGGAATTATGGGGCATAAACCGAAAAGAAAGACGATCAACTTCTTATTTGCAGCCATTTATTTTTTCTCCTTATTGTTTATCTCAAGCCGTTCAAAGGCGGAGGCTAATTTTTGCTCGGAAATACTTATACTCAAAGGGATTATGCCGTAATATATCGCCGGTTTATCGGCAATTCCTCCCCCCAAACCGCAAAAAAAGCATTGTCTTTCCTCTTTAAAGTAGAGAAACATTCCTTGATATATTCCATATTTTCCGCTCATATTTATAAAAGCGGCATAGCCTTTTTTCTCCTTCATCTTGACTTCAAAAACCGCATTACAAAAATTCATATTTAGCGAAGAAGGATTTAAGGCCTTTATAAATTCTACACCTTGATGTTTCGAACAAAGCGGAGAGTTTTTTAAAATATAGTCTGCATCCTGTAAATAGGCATCGTTTTTAAGTCCTGAAATTATATAACCGCTTCCCCATAATATAAGTCCCGATGCAATAAAAAAAGCAAAAAGGAGGAGGTGTTTTTTTATTTTTTCTACATTCGAATTATTCATAAAGACTCCTTTTTTTAGCCTGTATTTTTATCTCAAGTCTTTCGATAAGAGGAGAAATTATATTGCCAAGGATTATGGCAAAGAATATTCCTGCAGGCGATGCTCCATGGGCACATATAAAAAAGGCAAAAACTCCTGTAAAAAAACCGATCATAGCCTTTCCATATTTGGTTTTGGGAGAAGATGCAGGCTCCGTCATAACAAAAAAGGCTGCAAATAAAATGCCGCCCGTTAAAACAGCCGACAGTATGTCTCCCGTAAAATAAATATTTGAAACAGGGGCCATTCCGAAAATCCAAACTAAAACAGCATAGGTTGCCAAAAAAAACGCAGGAAGAATATAATCCACAGCCCTGATAGAAAACAGTATTATCGACGACACCAATGTAACTATATTGTAACGGAAAGCAGGTATTGATGATGTAGAATTTAAAAAGAGGCTTATATAGCCTTCAGGAAGGGTTACGCCTACCCCGTGTAGTAAAATGGAATTAAGAGCAGAGGTAATGGTAAAATCCGTTTTAAGTTTTAAAAGGCCGTTTGCCTCCATCACGGCAAAAAAACTGCCTTTTTCAGCTAAGAGTGAAAAATCTGAAATCAGCGGCGGAAAGGCCTCCGGCCGGGAAATATATGCAGCACAGACTGCAAAAGCAACAGGGTTCAGCCAATTTCGCCCTGTTCCGCCGAACACGGTTTTTACAATAAATACCGAAAAAGCACTTAAAATAAAAACAAAAACAAATCCTATACCCGTAGGCATAAAGAAACCTATCAGCAGACCTGAAATTATCATTTCGAGGGATAAACCGAATTTTGAAGAAGCTAAGTATCTAAGTAAATTTTCTACAAATAATACGCCCATAACGGCAATGACAATATTTAACAGAGCATAAAGGTCGGCACTCAGCGCCAAAATCAAAATTTGGATACCTAAAAGAGATAAAACGACAATATTAATTTTAAAAATGGGAAGGCGTGTATACACAAATGGAGCTGCCGTCAAAGACAAGTTAGAATAAGATTTCATAAAAGATTTCCTTTTTTAATTTTTTTTGACATCTCTAAAATAATGGAACACAGGGGAATCCTTGAAGGGCAGCAGGAAGAACAACAAGCACAACCGCTGCAAATCTTTATTTGTTTTAAAATGTCCTCGTTTAAGTCCTCAGCTTCAATGGATTCGACTATTTTTTTAGGTTCCAAATATAGAGGACAAGAATTAAAACATAAACCGCAATTTATGCACTCTTCTATAGAGTGTTTTTTTATACTATCCTTCCCCGGAATATGAATCGATTTTAAGGTACTCGTTACAGGTATATCCAAAGTATCGGCGGATATCCCGCCGATAAGCCCGTTCAATATAATTTGTGCCGGCACGGTTTTAAAGCCTCCGCACTCTTCTATAAGATTTCCTATAGGTGTCCCTATCTTAACCTTTAAGACCTTGGGTTCATTGATAGCCTTACCCGTTACAAGAACATAAACAGAGGTTATAGGATTATTTGTTCTTACAACCTCATATGTATACATAGCAGTAGGAATATCTATTAAAAGAGAATTTTCCTTATTTGCAAAATAATTTTTTTGAACAAAGGGATAATCATTCGATGCATTTATAAATTTTACCTTACAAAAAGGCTCACAAGTTTGTGAAATTTGCTCTAACTTGTAAAGATCTTTTTTTGCCAACTTATGAATACAGGTTACAGAAGCAGCATTGAGGATTTTCGCCATTATACCAAGACCCTCTGCAACATCTTCAAAAAAATGATCAAACAAGATTGAATCAATACCTGAAGAAGGGTCCTTATCGAAAAGGTTTATATAGATATCGGCCTCTTCCTTTTTTAAAGCATTTCTTACCTGATAAATAAGGGGCACTGTTGAAAAATCAGCCGTATTTAAAATTCCGGAATAACCTATTGCTCGAACAATTTCGGAATTAGAAGAAGTCCTCCACGGATAATCGGCAGATGGGCGGCCTAAAATATCAAAAGCCCCTTCGAGTTTTACGGCTGCAGCATGAATATGCTTTCCGTCCGGAAGGGTAAAGTCAATAAAATCATATAAAATTCCGGGAATAGAAGAGTATATGCCGACCGAAAAAGGTTCTTCAGTACGGGCTATAATTTGACCTTCTTTTACGGTCTCTCCTTTCATAACAAGGGTTTCCGGGCGCTTTTTAGAATCAAAAGCTATAGGTATAAAAGCCTTTTGAGGTAAAAAAGCATTGCCCTCAAACGAGGCAGGAAGCTTAGGGTATTCTAAAACCTCTTTACCCCGTTTAAATCTTAAAAATTCCGTCATTTTTCTAACACTCTCAATAATATAATCATTAACGGCATTATAGCCGAAACAAGGGCAACAAGCAATGCTGCACTATTATAACGGTTAAGCGGAAATTTCTTAGGTGCATAAGAAGCCGTAATAAACCTTCCCTGACTGTAAAGCAGGTCTTCGATAGAAGGGCTGGTCCTAAAAGAAATAACGCTTTTTATAAACTCATCATCAAAATTGAATACAAGGCCATCTTGTTCCGTAACTACACCGTTTTCATCTACGGAAAAATCGTTAAAACTGACCCTGTCATTTTCTTGAGGAGAAAGACCCAGACGGGTAAAGGGAATAACCTTTGCATTCCATGTATCCGAAATAAGGTTTCCAAGATCAGGAAGGTCATCTCCTGTCCTTATTTTTTTTAATTCATCAAAGGCCTTTTTTGAAAAGCCTGGAATTCCTACAGAGGCCTCCGGCATAGGCAGATATAGGGTATTTTGATATGCCTTTATGGTTTTATTAAAACTGAAATATAAAAACAAGGCTGAAAAAGCAATAGAAAAAAGGGCACAAGAAGAGACGGCGAACAAATGCCTTGTATGCCAAAATTTTGCGATAGATTGCGGATTCATCACATAGGCCCGTATTGTTTTATGAATTTTTTGCGTATCCATCTTCTCTTCAACAAAAAAACTAAACCTTTCAATGATGTATGTAAAAGAGGCTGAAGCCGATATTGCAAAGACAAAAAGAACAAGCGAAATATTACTGTTGAATTTTGCAATTATCAAAGCAACAAAGGGGAAAAAAACTAAAAGAGGATTTTTTTTGATTCTGGACACAAGCTGTTCTCTTGTAAATTTTAAAGAAGAACCTATGGCTTCCATCCAAAATGCAAGAGTATACATTATTAGAATTGAGGAAGAAAGAGCTAAAATTCCCCTCTGAAAGGCTGCGTAAATAACAAAGGGAAAGGCGGCAGAAAAATAATTTTTTTTACGGCTTGTATAAAAAAAAGATACTGCAAAAAATATTAAAGCAATAAAAAACTGAAAGGCCGAAAAAGAAGTATCGTTTTCTATAAAAAAATACCCGGTATTTTTCTTTAAAAATCTAAAAAAGTCCTTAGTTATATGCTTATCGGATGGAATATACATATATCTTATATTTTCCTGATCATTTATGAACCACTGAGTGTAACGCTCCTTATCGGTAAAGGGATAGCCGGTATAACCTTGTTCTTCCAAATCCGAAAAACGGTTTTCTATGGTTTGAGAAGAAATTATCCCCGTAATACCGTGTTCTTCGGCTGCCTGTAAAATTGCAGGTTCATCTACTTCCATGGGTAAAAAAAGGACACGGTAGTCCTTCCACAATGTAGACATTGAGCTCATCGGAACAAATATTAACAAGAAAAAAGAGAAAATCAATAAAAAACCTGCAATAATATCAAAACAGAAGATGTATTTTTTAGGTTGATTCATAGCTCTTATCCAAAATAAGCAAATAATATTGATGTGATTATACCAAGAATAATGCCGGCAACAGCTTCAACGGGCTTGTGTCCTTGGATTTCCCTTACTGCTCTAAAATGATACCCTTCATTCTTTTCGGCAAACTTTGCACCGAGGTCATTTAGAGCCTTAGCCTGCAAACCGCTGGACCTTCTTACGCCTACAGCATCCCTTATAACTATAAGTGCCATAAAACAGGCAAAAATAAAAAGATCCGAATCAAACCCCTGCCTTATACCTATGCTGACGGTTAAAGATGCTACAAGAGCGGAGTGACTTGAAGGCATTCCGCCGGTACGCCAAAACACCAGCTCAAAAAAATCTATAGGGGTCTTTATTGAGGCATTAAATAATGCAAAAATAGTCTTTATAATCTGACTCATCATCCAGCTTGTTATAGCGGACAAAAAAATCGGATTAGAAAAAAACATAATCCACTGCATTTTATACATCGCTTCCAACATATCTTTAATTCTCTACAAAATAGCTCTTTTGTCAAGTCTGTAAATGGTATATAATGTATAAATGAGTAAAGAAAATAAGATTTTTTATATAGGCGAAGATGATTCAGGCAGGAGACTGGACCGTGTAATACGAAAATTTTTAGGAAAGATGCCCCTTTCCGGCGTATATTCGGCAATACGCAGAGGGAAGATAAGGGTCAACGGTAAAAAAGAAAACGGAGCCTACTTAACCCAAAAAGGCGATGAAATTTCAATGGATTTGAGCCTATTCGGCTTAACTGCACCCGCATCAGAAGATCAAACAAATTATTCAATTTCAAAACCTGACGTTCTATTAAAAACCGATGATTTACTCTTTATAAACAAAAGATCCGGAGAGCTTGTACATGGAGAAAAAAGTCTTTGTGAGGCTGTTTTAAAATATTTTCCGTCAAAAGAAAAAAGTCTTTCCTTTAAAGTAGGAGCCCTGCATAGACTGGATAAGGATACAAGCGGAATTCTGGCCTTTTCTCAAAGTTTAAAAGGAGCACAGGGATTTTCAAGGGCCCTGCAGGAAGGAAAGATAGGTAAATTTTACATCGGAATAACTGAGGGGCGCCCTTCTTTAAGCGAATTTAAAAGCATAATCGACGGAAAAGAATGTCTTTGTCTTATAAGAATTCTTGATTTTTCAAAAGAAGAAAATTTAAGTCTTGTGCTTTTTAATCTTATAACCGGAAGGAAGCACCAAATAAGAATACAATGCTCTCAGTTCGGCACTCCCCTTTTAAACGATAAAAAATACGGCTCAAAACAAAAAAAAGCATTTTCTGAAGATTTATCAAAAAAAACTACATATTTTTTACATGCCTATAAGTTAATATTTTCGGAACCGTTTTTAGACGACTTACCAAAGGAGATTACCGCCCCCCTTCCCGAAAACTTTAAGAGGGCGGTCAAAAGTTTATTTGGTATAGATTTGGCAAGCTTAAAAACTTAGTTGAGACAGGTACTTCATAACCTTAGTGACAGCCTCTTCATTCTTTTCGCTTATTCCGCTTACCTGAGTTATAATTTCATTTATTTGTCCGGTATCGTTTCCTATACCATCCATACCTTGGTTTATCAGTTTAGAAATTTCTACCAGTTTTGAAATTTCTTTGCTGACCTCAGTATTTCCTTTAAGTATTTCCAAGGAACCGCTTTTTACATCATAAGTTATATCGCTTATTTCTTTTATGGCATCCAAAACTTGACTGCTTCCGGAGCTTTGCTCTGTCATAGCATGCATTATAGAGCTGCTTCCGTCATTTACCGTCGAAAGAATTTTCATTATTTCGGCAAATTGCACTTCCGTAGTCTCGGCGGCAGAATTAAGCTCTTCAATCTTAGTTTTGAGATTATTTAATACGGTCGTAATCGTTTTTCCTTGAGTACTTGATTCTTCAGCCAGTTTTCTGATTTCGTCAGCAACTACGGCAAAGCCCTTTCCCGACTCTCCCGCATGAGCAGCCTCAATAGCCGCATTCATTGCAAGAAGGTTTGTTTGACTTGCAATATGCTGAATAACATTAGAAGCCTCCAAAAGTCCATCCGAATCATCGGTAATATTTTTTGCTATAGTGTGTGCGGTCGAAACGGCTTGATTGCCTGATTCGGCAGAAGCGTTTAGTTTTTCGATGGAGTCGACATTTTCTTTTACGGTTTTTGTTACGGACTGAATATTGGAAACCATTTCTTCTATCGTTGAAACGGATTCCGTAACGGCTGCAGACTGACTTTCAATATTCTTTCCTAATTTTTCTATACCTGAGGCCATTTGATTTAAGGTCCCCTGCATCTTTACAACACCTGAAGATTGATCTTGGATATGATTTCTAGCTGAAGAAATATTGTCGGTTATTTTTCTGACTGACTCGGATGTTTTATCCATATTTGACAAAAGAAATTCGGCCGTATCTCCTGAAAGGCCTACACTTTCATTAAGCTCCTTTATAAAAGTTTTGTTAAAAGTCAAAAGCTTACCGATATCCACCAGTAAAAGAGCTATCTCATCCCTGTTCCAGCTTGCGACAGGTTCCCTCTTATAATTTCCATCAGCCAGATCCTTTATTATTCTTTGAATCAAAAAAATTCTAACTTCGATAGATTTTATTATAATCCCTAAACTTAGCACCGATAAAATTAAACCGTAAATGAACAAAGGTAAAACGGAATTTATAAGTCTTTCATAAATATTTTGATTTTCAAAACGTACGATAGGTGCAAGTACAAGAAGAATAACGGCTATAATACAAGTAATACTTGCAATAGTAACTTTTTTTATCATTGAAAACGATAGATACTTTTCTTCAACAGGAATAAAGGAAACCCATTTTTCAAAAGCTCTAATAGTACTTGAAGAAAATATAGTACCCAACAAGAATATATTACCTATGGTACTAAAAAGAGAGGATAAGAACATACCTGTTTCCCCAATAATTCCAACTTCCAAAGATATGAGAGGAACAGTAATGGTAAACAGCAGCGGCACTACCAACAAAAAGGTTTCATATCTTAATATATTTCTTTTCGCCTTTTCCGGATTTTCTTCCCAGTTTATAATTGCAGGGAAAAAAAGTTTTTGTTTTACGACGGGACTTAAAACGGCAATCAGCATACCTATTATAAAGACCTTTGAGCTCACAACAGCCTTCAAATTAGATGAACTTCCGACAAAAATAGAAGTAAAAAAATTACCGGCAATCCAACCAAGATTGGTAAATAGATCAAAAACTAAAATCTTTTTTGGCGGAGGGGGAACAATTACATTAACTTTTTCCATAAAACTTTCTCCTTTATTTATTATATCAATTTTAAACCTTTTCTTTAAATTCTTCAAGCTTAAAAATTTGATTTATTATGAATAGAATACATGAGCGATTGGATTATTTACACGGAAATGGAAATGATAACACCCGATGACTATCTTTTGATGATGTATATCTTTTATAGTAAGAAAAACCGGCCCTTAGCCAAGTAAAAAGCTGAGCCGGTTTTTCTTAATTTTGTAATTTATCAATATTGAGCTATCTTTTTGCTCTTAAAGAATTAAATACGGCCAATAAGGCAACTCCGACATCGGCAAAAACAGCAGCCCAAAGGTTTGCAAGACCGAGAGCGCCCAAGGTTAAAAAGCCGATTTTTATACCGAAGGCCAAGGCTATATTTTGCCAAACTATTTTTCGGGTAAACCTTGCATGTTTTACGGCCGCAGCAACAAGACGGGGATTATCGTTCATAAGAACAACATCAGCCGCCTCAATGGCAGCATCACTTCCTATACCGCCCATAGCTATACCTGCATCCGAGCGTGCCAATACGGGAGCATCGTTTATACCGTCTCCTACAAAGATAACAGAAGCCTTCTTATTCTTTGCTTTTACTTCATCGGAAATTTCCTCAAACCTTGAAACCTTTTCATGGGGTAAAAGCATTGAGGTGTAATTTTTTATGCCCAAATCTTCTGCAATCTTTTTGGCCGATTTTTCATTATCGCCGGTAAGTATTTCTACCCTTGAAAGCCCCAATTTATTTAAATCGGATATAGCTTCCCTAGCTTCATTTTTAAGCGTATCGGTTAAAATCAAGCAGCCTATGTACTCACCGTCATAAGCGGCATAAACTTGAGTTCCGCCTATCTCATCTCCATATAAAGGAATTTCCTTTCCTATGTTTTCGCTTATAAAGGAATTTTTTCCGGCTAAAAGGCTCTTTCCCTTGTAATTTACCGAGATACCTTTTCCAGCCTTTTCGTAATAGTCTGTAAGCTCGGCATTTGGAAAAGTCTTTGTTACCTCTTCGGACAAGTTAATTAGGGCACAATCTTGAACGGCTTTAGCTATAGGATGATGAGAATTGAATTCGGCAAGAGCGGTCAATTTTAAAAATTCATATTTTTCTACATTTTCCGCAGGCATTAAGGTCATAACCTTTAGAACACCCTTGGTAAGAGTTCCCGTTTTGTCGAAGACAACGGCATCGGCCTTTGAAAGGGCATCTATGTAATCGGCACCTTTAATCAGTATACCCCGTTTTGCAGCTCCTCCTATTCCGCCGAAATACCCCAGCGGAACCGAAATAACAAAGGCACAAGGACAGGAAATTACCAAAAATACAAGGCCGCGTGAAATCCACGGAGCAAAACTTTCCCAGCCGTTAATAGGCGTTGAAAAAATAAGCGCACTTAAAAGAGGCGGTAAAACCGAAAGAAGAACCGCTCCTATCGTAACTATCGGAGTGTAAATCTTCGCAAAGGATGTAATAAAGCGTTCTACCCTAGCCTTTCTGTTTTGTGCGGACTCAATTAGCTCAAGCATCTTTGAGGCAGCGGTATTTTCTAAAGAAGCTGTTGTCTTTACCGTTATAACTCCCGTTAAGTTTACAAAACCTGCAAGTACGGGGCTGCCTTTTTCTGCAGTACGCGGAAGGCTTTCTCCCGTCATAGATGAGGTATCAAGTTCGGCACTTCCTTCATAAATGACACCGTCCAAGGGGATTTTTTCACCGGCTTTTACAAGAACCAAGGAACCGATTTTTACGCTTGCAGGATCTACAAGTTTTTCTTTAGAATCGGAATCATAAAGGCGGGCAAAATCGGGTCGGAGGTCCATAAGATCTATGATTGAACGCCTCGATTTTTCGACGGCCGAGTGCTGTACCACCTCGCCTAAATTGTAAAAGAGCATAACCGCTGCACCCTCGGTCCAGTCACCTAAAATAAAGGCACCGATTGTTGCAACAGACATCAAAAAATTTTCATCAAAAACTTGACCTTTTAAAATATTTTTTACCGAAGTCAACAAAACCTTGTAGCCTGCTATCAGCCACGCTATAACAAATAAAACCGTCGAAAAAGCTGCATAAAAATTCTTAATTTGTATTCCGGCTTCCGCAAAAAAAATACGGGTAAAAATACCTCCGGCAAAAAACAAGGCCGAAATACCGAATTGTACTACCATCTCTTTTGAGGAGCCGTGATGATGTTCACAGCCACAGCCTGAATGATCGTGTCCGCAAGCGCAATGTTCATGATGGTCATCATGACTATGCCCGTGATGATCGTGTCCGCTGTGGTCATGTTCGTGGTGGTCATGGCCGCAGGTACAGTGGTCGTGATGTTCATCATGACTGTGCCCATGGTGATCGTGTCCACGCATACGGCAATCTTTTTCTTCATGGTCATGCCCACAGCCGCAATGTTCATCGTGGCTATGTTCGTGATGATCGTGATGATCGTGATGGCCGTGTCCATGGTGTTCATGTTCATGATGTTCATCGTGCTTATGCTCGTGATGACCGTGTTCGTGATGATCATGATGTTCTTCATGACTGTGCTCATGCTTGTGTTCGTTTTCTTTTTTATAATCCATTTACCTGCCCTCCCTAATGTGTTCCAAACCGACGGAATATAGAATTCCGACATGGTTGTCATCTATTGTATAATAAACCTGTTTTCCGTTTCGGCGGCTTTTTACTATCTTAGCCTGCCTTAAAATTCTAAGCTGGTGAGAAACGGCCGAAGCCGACATTTCCAAAACTTCTGCAAGGTCGGCTACACAGAGCTCCCCGGAAATAAGAGCGGAAACAATCTTAATCCTCGTAGAATCTCCGAAGTTTTTAAAAAAATCTCCCAAGTCGCTCATTGTCTGCTCATCGGGCATCTTAGCCCTTGCATGAGCCACAGTTTCTTCATTCGAAACACCTATTTCATCATCTTCTATCATATTCTATCACCTATTCATATGAACAAATGCTCATATGTTCATTTATAATTATAATAAATTTAAAAAAATTGTCAAGTCCTATCTTGCTAATAATTAGTTTTTCTGTTACAATGTTGAAAGCATAACTTTGTTAAGGAGACATATATGGAAGTTCAATTGCAAGAGCTTGTTGATAAGATAAAAAAAGACGGAGTTGCCGCTGCCGATGAAAAAGCAGCTGAAATTATCAGAGCAGCAGAGGAAAAAGCAAAAAATATTATCGAAAAAGCCGAAGCTGAAGCTCAGGAAAGCGTAAAAAAAGCTGAAGCTGAAGCTCTCAGATTCCAAAAAGCTGCCGAATCTTCAATAGACCAAGCCGGCAGAAATACTCTTATTTCATTCAGACAAGGTCTTTTAAATGAACTTAATGCCATTATAAAGGCTGAAACAGCCAAAAATTACGATTCAGCAGTTCTAAAAAATCTGATTCCCGAAGCAGTCAAGGGCTGGGTAAAAACCGGCAATACCGAGAATTTATCAGTAATTCTTGCAGACAAGGA